>CAIXXM010000052.1 GCA_903923395.1 uncultured Acidobacteriia bacterium | reverse complement strand
GAAATCGCCGCCCTCCAGATCATGCATGACGAAGCCATGCTCCAGCACAAACCCGCCAATGAGGAAGAACTCCACATCGTCGAACACATGATCCGCAACCAGTTCAACATCTGGCGCTACCAAATGGCCCAGGACGACATCCTCGCCAACTTCCAGGCCGAATCCCTCCGCGCCGCCCACCCCGCCCCCGAGTTGCGCTGCATGCAGGACGCCTCCATCGACCCCAAATTCACCGCCCTCGAACGCCTCCTCGTCCGCGCTCACCGCCTCCGCAGCCGCCTCTACGCCGACCTCCGCCTCTCCCGCAAACTCCAGGCCGAATCCGCCGCCAATCTCAATCTCCCCCAGCCCGCCCCCGTCGGCGAAGAAGCACTCCAGCAGATCCTCGAAGAAATCGAACTCGAACAAATCGCAGCCCAAATCGCAAAAAATACACCGCAAGAGAAGCCCATTAATACTTCCCTTATGGAAACCAATCCGCCAGACACCCTCGAACCCGCTGCGTAACCACCACCGAGAGTCTTAACCGGGCAGGCAGACAGGGCCGCGCCCATGTTCTTCGACAACTGAATACTCAATTTCCCGCCGCCCAAGCCCAAACTGCGCCAAGCGACCCACAGCTCCCCCGAAGCCCCTTCAGTGCCATTCGCTACACTCTCTTTAGTGCCTTTCGACAATCTACTCCGCCAAACTGCGGAGCAGTCCGGTGTTCAACAGGAATTCTGGGACATCTTCGGCCGCCGTCATGAGACGAAGCCCGAAATCAATCAAGCAATCCTCACCGCCCTGGGGCTGGACTGCGCCAGCGAAGCAGCGCTGATTGCCTCCGTCGCAGAGCAAGACGCTGCGGAGTGGAACTCCTCCCTGCCCGGCGTTCTTGTCTTGCAACAGGCCGAAGGGTTCGCCTTTCCCTTGCGCGTGGAAGCGGACGCCGAAACGGCCACGATCACTTTTGTTCCAGAAGCCGGACCCGCGAAAACCTTCGAAGTCCACTTACAGGAATTTCCCGCAGCCCAGAAGGCCGCCAACCGCGTCGAGCGCTTGATCCGCCTCGCCGAAAAACTCCCCCTCGGCTACCACGAACTGCACTGCAATAGTGCGGTCTGCCGGTTGATCGTCGCGCCGGAAAAGGCCATTGTCCCCAAACGCTGCGCCGGGTTCGGTGTCACACTTTGGAGCATACGCACGGAACAGAACTGGGGCACCGGCGACTTTACTGACCTCACCCGCCTCGCCACCTGGGCGCGCCAGGAACTGCACGCGGCATTCATCGCCCTCAACCCGCTGCATGCCATCCAAAACCGGCGGCCTTACAACAGCAGCCCCTATCTTCCGAACAGCACCTTCTGCCGGAACTTCCTCTATATAGATGTCACCACCGTTCCCGGCTACATCGAAACGCCGGAAATTCTCGCCGAAGCAGCGGCGCTTCGGGCCTCCGAAGTCGTGGAGTACGAACGAGTCGCCCAACTGAAGCTCAATGTCCTGGCACGGATCTACGCATCGCATCCGCCCAGCGAAGAATGCAAGACCTGGATCGCCGCCGAAGGAGACCTGCTCCGCCAATACTGCATTTACGCGGCCCTCGACGAGCACCTGCACGCCGAAAACCCCGATCTTTGGATCTGGCCGGATTGGCCCGCCCCGTATCAAGACCCTGCCAGCCCTTCGGTGAAGGCCTTCGCCGAACAGTATGCTGATCGCGTACAGTTTCACGGCTGGCTGCAATGGCTCGTCGATCAACAACTTGCCGCCGTCCAAGCCCACTGCAAGGCCATCGGCATGTCGATCGGCCTCTACCACGATCTCGCACTCGCCACAGACCGCTGCGGTTCCGATCTCTGGGCCCACCGCCCCTTCTACATGGCCGGTTGCCGTGTCGGCTCCCCGCCAGACGACTTTTCCCCCACGGGCCAGGACTGGTCCTTCCCCCCGCCGAACACGAAGAAGCACCGGCAGGATGGCTACCGTCTCTTCGTGGAATCCATCCGCAAGTCCCTGCGCCACGGTGGAGCCTTGCGCATGGATCACGTCATGCGGCTCTTCCGCCTCTACTGGATTCCTGAAGGCTGTGACGCTACCCAAGGGGCCTATGTCCGCGACTTCGGGCAGGATCTGGTGCGCATTCTCGCCCTCGAAAGCGTTCGCAACAACGCCTTGATCGTGGGTGAAGACCTGGGCACCGTGGAACCGCACGTTCGCGAAGCCCTGGCCAGTGCTGGCATCCTCAGCTACCGCCTGCTGTATTTTGAGCGCCGTGATGGACAGTTCAAACTGCCGGATGAGTACCCGGCACAGTCACTCTGCGCTTCCACCACCCATGACCTTCCCACCATCACCGGCTTCTGGACCGGTGCCGACATCGCCGCACGCCTCGCCGCCGGTCGCCTGGATCCCCAAAGCCACCAGGCACAACTCGAAGACCGCATCCGCGAGAAGCAGCGCCTGCTCGATGCCCTGTTCCAGGTGGGACTGATGCCGGAAACCCATGAACGCGATGCCTCCAAAATTCCGCATATGACGCCGGAGATCCACTACGCCGTCACAGGCTTCCTCGCGGGTACCGGTTCAGATCTCTGGCTCGTCAATCAGGAGGATATGACGAAGGAGCCCAACCAGCAGAATCTGCCGGGCACCACTTCGGAATACCCCAACTGGAGCCGCAAGATGAAGTGGTCACTCGAAGACTTGACCACCTTGCGGGAAGCGAAGGACTGCACCGCAATGGTTCGCCACTGGATTGCCCGCACGAAACGCGTCTGATCCCCTTTATGCGGCATCCGATAAACTGAAAGCGGTCCTTCTGTCAGCCATGTTCCTGAAACGTCTGCGCCTCACGCTCGAAATGATTAAGTTTGAGCACTCCGTGTTCGCGCTGCCGTTTGCGCTCACCGGTGCCCTGCTGGCATTTCGCGAAAGTGGCTTCCCCACTTCCCGCGCGGCATGGATTGTGCTGTGGATCATCGTCGCCATGGTGGGTGCGCGCTCCGCCGCAATGGCCTTCAACCGCCTGGTCGATGCCGAAATCGACCGCCGCAACCCCCGCACCGCGATGCGCCATATCCCCGCCGGTCTGCTCTCGCGCACCTTCGGCTGGGGCTTCACGGCAGCCTCCGCCGTCCTCTTCCTCGCCGCCAGTTACGAACTGAATGACCTCTGTTTCCGGCTCGCACCCATCGCTCTCGCTGTAGTGCTCTGCTACTCCTTCACCAAGCGCTTTACCTCCTTCTCCCACCTGGTGCTCGGTTTCGCCCTGGGTATCGCCCCCGCCGCCGCCTGGATTGCCGTGCGGGGCTCACTCGACCCCAGAATTCTCTGGCTCACCGCCGCAGTCACCTTCTGGACCGCAGGCTTCGACATCATCTATTCCTGCCAGGATTTTGAGTTCGACCGCGATGTCAACCTGCACAGCATCCCCGCCCGCTTCGGACTTTCCAACGCACTGTGGATCGCCAAATTCCTCCACATCGCCATGATCCTGTGTCTCGTCCTCCTGGTCAGGCAGCTCTCCCTCGGCGCTTTCAGCCTGGTGGGCGTAGCCGCCATCGCCGCACTGCTGATCTACGAACACAGCCTCGTGCGCCCCAATGATTTCTCGAAGGTCAACGCGGCCTTCTTCACCATGAACGGCTGGGTCAGCATCCTGTTCTTTGCTTTCTGGGCCGCCGATATTTTCCTGTTGCGCCAACATACTTAAACGCCATGACTGTTCAATTCGAAGACCGCCGACTCCTCCCCATCCGCGACAAAGTGGAAGCACAGCAGCGCCTGTCCTTCGAAGACGGCGTCACGCTCTACCGCAGCGCTGATCTGCTCGGCATCGGCTACCTCGCCAACCTGGTGCGGGAACGCATGCATGGCGATACCACTTACTTCAACGTCAACCGCCACATCAACCCCACCGATGTCTGCGTCGCCAGTTGCCGCCTCTGCGCCTTCGGCAAGAAAGCCAAAGACCCCAACGGCTACACTATGTCCCTCGAACAGGTCTGGGAAACAGCTGGACGCGGCTGGCAGGAACAGATCACGGAGTTCCATATCGTCGGTGGCCTGCATCCCGAACTCACCCTGGACTGGTTCTGCCAGATGCTGCGCGGCCTGAAAGAACGCTACCCCTCCATCCATCTGAAGGCCTTCACCATGGTGGAAATCGGTTACTTCGCGCGGCGCGAAAAGATCTCCATCCGCGAGGTGCTCACACGCCTCCGCGATGCCGGTATGGATTCCCTGCCCGGCGGCGGTGCCGAAGTATTCTCAGAACGAGTCCGCCGCATTATTTGCGATCACAAACTCACCGGCGATGAGTGGCTCGAAACCGCGCGAACCGCTCACGAACTCGGCCTGCACTCCAACTGCACCATGCTCTATGGCCAGATCGAAAACGAAGAGGACCGCGTCGATCACCTCGTCCGCCTGCGCGCACTGCAGGATGATACGAACGGCTTCGTGACCTTCATTCCGCTGGCCTTCCACCCGGACAACACGGCCCTTTCGCACATCCCCAAAACCACCGGCTTCGATGATCTGAAGAACATCGCGGTCTCGCGCCTGATGCTCGACAACATTCCGCACATCAAGGCCTACTGGATCATGATGTCTGAGAAGATCGCCCAAATCGCACAGCGCTTCGGGTCGAATGACATCGATGGCACCGTTGTGGAAGAGAAGATTTACCACAACGCCGGCGCGGAAACCAGCCAGGGCATGCGCCGTCAGGACTTGCTGCGCCTGATTCGCCTCGCAGGCAGAACGCCCGTGGAACGGGACACCCTCTACCGCCCCGTGCAGCGGACAGAGACACATTTCACTGTATTGGTATAAATCCCCCCCTACCGGAGTAGTACTTCGACACCCGCAAATCTACTACAAAAATAAGATCTTGTGGTAATTTACAAACGTCTGCCTAAGTACGACGGCACCACTACTTTTGACCCCAAAGGATCTGATTTTGACCAATCGCCTCGCGGCCGCGACCGCACTTTTCCTCACCCTGCTGGGTGGAGTTCAACTCGCCTCAGCAGCAACCATCAACCTTTCGTTAACTGCTGATTCCGGCAAGCACCAGTGATAATGCGCAGTATTGGTCTACCGGCGGCGGTGTCACCGTAACCAATATCAACCTCGCATTGTCGTGGGCGACAGACACTGCGCTCTACAACTGCACAAACGATGCCTCCTCTTCCACCTGCAAGGTGAAATCACCCAACCCCACGGCAATGTCGGCGTTTTTCTCAGGTACTGCAAACTCGAGCTTCGAATCGTTCACCACCAACACTGACGCCTCCAGCACACAAAACGCCCATTCACCGGCGAACGGGAGCCAAATCTACGTATCGAAGAATGGCAGCGGCTCCTATGTGGATTGGTACGTCGTGGGCTCGGGCATCCTGCAGGCCGGTCACTTCTACTCGTCCACGGCCTTCAACAGCAACTCTGTGCTGGATGCCAGCTACATGGCGACGGTGATCTCGAACATCACCGCGAACTCGTGGTTTATCTCGACCGCATGGGATGGAACAGGGCTCACCTATTACAGCAATGGTGGCGACTACTTTAATTCCTTCAGCGGTCTCGCAGCAGCGTCAACAGCCCCGGAACCCGGCACATGGTTCTCGATGCTGGGTGGCCTTGCCGCTGCCGCAGGCCTGAAACTTCGCCGACGCAGCTAACCCAAGTGCAAAGCGCATCCCGGTGGCGCAGCAGACCACCGGGGTGCGCCAAGCTCTCTACTCCGCGACCCGTACCCGCCGCGCGATCAGATCCCAGCCCTCTTTCCAGCCGCGCTCGATTTCGAAACCGACATCGATATGCGTGGCAGAGGCTAACTCCTCCGCCTGTTCCGCCATGCCCCAGGCCTTCATCAGGAAGGTCCTGCTACCCTGTTTCACCATCAATTTCAGGTGCTTTTCCTTCCACACCTGCGGCGGACCGGCTAATTCCACAGCACGAGCCCCAAACATTGGTCTCGGATTCTGCATTCCGAACGGCGCGATATCCTGCAAGGCCAGCCAAAGCCGGTCATCCACCTCATCGAAGTTCAACATCGCATCGATGTTGACGGTAGCCCGCAGATCTTCGGGTTGCAGGACTTCCAGCCCGTATTGGAAGAGCCTGTCGCGCAGTTCATCAACCCGATCTGCTGGCAGGGTCACACCAGCGGCGTGCGCATGGCCACCGAACTTGGTGAAGATCTCCCGCATGCTTTCAAGCGCATCCAGCAAGTGAAAGGCTTCAATGCTGCGGCCGGAACCCTGCGCCGTGCCGTTCTCGATTCCAAGCACCAGCGCCGGACGGTGAAAGCGCTCCACCACACGGCTTGCCACAATGCCAACCACGCCGCGGTGCCAACCTTCGCCCGCGAAGACGAGCACGCGTTCGTCATCCGTGACAGGCACCTGAGCGCACTTTTCAAAGATCTCTTTGACGATGGCCCGCTCCGCCGTTTGCCGTTCCTGATTCATGGCGAAGAGTTCGCGGGCAATGTCGTCGGCCAGCGCCTGGTCGCCCGTAAGAAACATCTCAACAGCGCGGCTGGCGAGCGCCATTCTCCCTGAAGCATTGATGGCCGGGGCGATACGGAAGGCAACTTCAGTAGCGTTGGGGATCTTGCCGTTCTCAAAGCCCGCGGCTTTCAACATCGCGCGAAGGCCGGGGTTGCGAAGGTCCCCCAAACCGGCCAGGCCGTGTTTCACGATGATCCGGTTTTCGCCGGTGAGTGGCACAATGTCGGCCACGGTGCCGATGGCAGCGAGCTTCAGGAAAGACTCCACCACGCGGTTGAGCTTCGTTTCGCTCCAGCCCATGCGCGAAAGGAGCGCGTGAGAGAGCTTTAGCGCCACACCGGCACCACAGAGATCTTTGTTGGGGTAATCGCAGTCGAGGCGTTGCGGATTGAGAATGGCCAGCGCGGGCGGCAGTTCTTCTTCGGGCAGGTGGTGGTCCGTGACAATGACGTCCATGCCCAAAGCGGTGGCACGTTCCACCGCACCTGCGGCCCGGATGCCGTTATCCACGCTGATGATGAGCTTGACGCCCCGTGCCGCAGCCTCTTCCATAGAAGCGGCCTGCATGCCGTAGCCCTGACGCCGGTCTGGAATCTTCCACGCGGCATCAGTGCCAGCCAGTTCCAGCGCCTTCTTCAGGATGACGGTGGAAGTGACGCCGTCCACATCATAATCACCGTGGATTTCAATAGGTTCGCGGGCAGCAACCGCGCGAAGAATGCGCTCCACCGCAGGAGCCATATCCTGCATCAGGAAGGGGTCGATTAGATCGGCGGTAACGGGAAAAAGGAAGTGCCTGGCGGTGGCAGCATCGCGGTAGCCGCGACGCCAGAGGATCGCCGCGGCAGCCCGGGGCAGACTGGCTTCCTGCGCGAACGCAGCAATGCCGGCGGAGTCAACCTCCTCCGGGAAGACCCACTTGGGAGCCAGGCTCAATTGTTCGAGTAAAATCCGCCGAGGCTGTCGGATTCGCCGGAATCGTCACCCACAGGAATCAGCGCGCTCAGTTCTTCGATGGCATCGAGGAAGTCTTCGTACCAGTCAGGCTGGAGTTCGTAGACGTAGAAATGATTGTTGAAGTCAAAGGCGAGTTCCAAAGAACAGGTCACACCGACGTAGCGGCGCGCATTCTTCAAACGCTTCTCGAATTCGCGATACTCGTCGCGCGGAAGGCCGAGAGCATCCAGTTCATCCATCGCCTCATCGACTTCGTCTTCACCGATCTCACGGGTTCCCAGACACACCATCTTCACGCCCGCTTTTCGTGCGGCTTCAAGAAACATGCGGTAGTCAGGAAAGCGGTCAGAATCCCACGTCACCATGGGAAGCCCTTCCAGGCTGCCCGCATGATTGCGGAAAACAGCAAATTCGGAACCGTCCAGGTACCGCAGAATTTCGTCTTTCAGGGTTTCCAGATTAAGATCCACTTGTTGCTCCCGTTCGGCAACCCTAGAATAGCATCGCAGCGGAAGACCGCGTCTGTGATCTAGGCACCCAACTTGCGGCGCACGCGTCCGCAACCCAGCAGGCCAAGCGCGCTGAGCAGAAGAACGGTGGTGCCGGGTTCCGGTGTGGCCAGGACGAGGTTCTCCACCGTGACTGAAGTCGTCGGAACGATGGCCGTTCCATTGGCGACCGTATGATTGTCGCTTTCAAAACCAGTGCCAGTGGTATTGCTGTTATCGAAGACAATGGTGTCGAAAGTGAGCCCGGTGGCGACCAGATTGACGTAAGCAAAGGGCTCGCTGCAGTCCTGACTGGTGTTGTTGGGATTGCAGTAATACTGGCTGGAGTTATACTGCTGGCCATTCAGCGCAGTCACCTTCTGGCCGGAAAGAAGGTTCGAGATATCCGCCGTGGAAAGATGCGCCAGTTTTGTGCCGGAGGAATAGAGCGTGATGCCATTGTTTGCATCGCCCGCGGACCACCAGAAACCGAAGTAATCGGCCGGGGCATTCAGCGTCAGTGTGACAGGTGCGGAGGAACTGTTCTGGGCACCGAACACCATGTAATTACTGCCGTTGGCACCACCGTATTGGTCCGCTGCCTGGATCAGAATCGGTCCGGTGTAGGTCCCGATGGCAGAGGTATAGGAACTGTAACGTCCACTGCCGGAATTGAAGGTTTCCGTAGTGGAGGTCACGCCCCCGGAGAACGTTACCGTGCTCGACTCACTGGAGGGAGCAGACAGATAGACGGCAATCTGGCTCGCCTGCAGGGAGCCACAGAACATCGCGATCACCAAGACCGCCCGGCGCATGCTTGTATTCACCACTTACTCAACGGTACCGAGGAACAGCCAACTGTACAATCCGCCTTCGGCTAGTACCCTGGGGTAGACGAAAGATTACTCTTTCGGTTTCCAACCTGGCTTTACGACCTGCCTGGCACGGCCGAGAGCGAGAACGTGCTCCGGCACATCGTCTGTAATTACACTGCCTGCAGCAACATACGAGCCGCCACCAACATTGAGTGGTGCCACCAGTGTGGAATTGCTCCCCACAAACGCACCATCTCCAATCACGGTGGGACTCTTCCGTTTGCCATCGTAATTGCAGGTTATAGTACCGGCACCAACGTTCACCTTGCTTCCGATGGTGGAATCACCCAAATACGCGAGGTGCATTGACTTCGAGCCCGCACCCAATTTCGTCTTCTTCAACTCCACGAAATTGCCCACATGCGCGTTGGCATCCAGTTGTGCGCCCATCCGAAGACGCGCGTACGGACCGGCATGGGCGCCATCGGCCAGGCTCGAATCCTCAATGGAAGTAAAGGGAAACACTTGCACGCCGTTGCCGAGTTTCGCATTCTGGAGAACCGAAGAGGCCCCGATCCGGCAATCCTCGCCAATGACGGTATTCCCGGTGATCTGAACGAAAGGACCGATTACGGTGTCCTGCCCGATCTGAACCGCGGCATCGATGCAAACCGTCTCCGGGCGCTCAATCGTGACACCCGCGAGCATCAACTCCCGGACTTTCCGCTCCCGGAGCACACCGTCCGCGATGGAAAGTTCGAGGCGGTTGTTGATGCCGAGCAACTCATTGGGATCGGCAATCTTCATGGCGGCGATCTTATGGCCCGCACGAAGCAGGATCGCGATCATATCCGTCAGATAGTACTCGCGTGCCGGGTTATCCGGCCGGATTTCGTGCACGTGCCGCCAGAAGGCTGGCGCATCGAAACAGTACACTCCGGCATTGATTTCTTTGACCGCCAGTTGCTGGGGCGTACCGGCCTTTTGCTCCACTATGGCGCTGACGCCGCCCGAGCCATCACGAATGATGCGTCCATAGCCGGTGGGGTCTTCGAGATCCGTGGTGACCAGTGCACCGCCGGCGCATTCGAGATCCTGCCAGGCGGCGAGCCGCTCCAGTGTCTCCGGGCGAATCAGCGGACAATCCCCGTAGAAGATCATGAGTTTGCCGCTCAAGCCCGCGAGCCTGTCTTCGCCGCACATCACAGCGTGACCGGTGCCAAGCTGTTCGGTTTGCACAATGTAGTTGACCCCGGCGTCCTGCGTTGCCAGTTGCACCTGCTCTGCCTGGTGACCGACCACCACAAAGATACGCGAAGCCGAAGTGATGCGCAAAGCCGCATCGATTGCATGCCGGACCAGCGGCTTGCCGCCCGCCCGGTGCAGCACTTTAGCCATCTTGCTCTTCATGCGGGTGCCCTGTCCGGCAGCCAGGATCACTACTGTGGTTTCATTGCGCATCGTCAATCCACAGTTTCGCAGAAGAGCGCATAACCCATCCGGCGGATTCTGCCTTCGACGGCCAACTCAACGGCCACCTTCGCGATGGCTTCGGGATTGTGCCGCACATTTGGCCCTTTTTGCAGAAGGTTTGCTTCCCGGATCTGTATCCCGCGGGCGAGGATTGCATCGAGATCATTCTCCACGGGAAGCGCATTTTCAGCGGCGTACCGCTTTCGCACCGCGCGCGAAATCGGGGAAACGTTCACAACTGCATAATCCAGCAATTTGCCCCCGGCGTGGTCCTCAATCGCCTGGAGATGGTCAGAGGCCCGGAAATCTGTTGTTTCGCCGGGCTGCCACATCAGATTGACGAAATATGCCTTGATGGCCTTCGATCCCCGGATTGCTTTGGGGATGCCCTCGACCAGCAGATTCGGCACCACGCTGGTGAAGAGAGAGCCTGGTCCGAGCGTGATCAAATCCGCCTGGGCAATAGCTTCCAACGCGGCCTTGAGCGGCTTCACGCGGCGCGGGTTGAGCCGGATTTCCCGGATTCGCTTCCGGCTCCGGCTAATTCTGGTTTCGCCGCTCACGACCTTGCCATTCTCAAGCACTGCTTCGAGTGCCACGTTTGCATTGGTGGAGGGATAGATCTTGCCCGCGATGTTCAAGACTTCACTGGAGCGTTGCACGGCTTCGGGAAAGTCGCCGGTAATTTCCGTCAGGGCCGTTAGAAAAAGATTGCCGAAGCTGTGGCCTTTCAGTCCGTGGCCCGATTGAAAGCGGTATTGAAAGAGCTTGGAGAGCAGCGTGCCGTCTTCGGCAAGAGCGGCCATGCAGTTGCGGATATCGCCGGGCGGCAGAACGTCGAAATCGCGGCGCAAGCGGCCGGAACTGCCGCCGTCGTCCGTCACGGTAACGATGGCGGTAATATCCACTTCCGGACCGACTCCGACAGTGCCGGTGAAGCGCTTCAAGCCATTGAGCAGTGAGGAAAGACCTGTTCCGCCACCGATGGAGACCACCCGCAAAGGGGCTTTCATTGCGTCCGTCCCTTAGAACGGATTCCCCTGATTCCCCTGCAGCAGCGCACGGATCGCAGGCACACTCTGCGCAAACGCAGCGAATTCCTGATCCTGCCGGGCCAGCACCCGGTTGCGCGGTTCCAATTCGATCGCACGCTTCAGATTCTCATACGCGGCATCCACATCGCCAGCCTGCCCGCAGGCAAGAGCAAGCGTATAGAGAACATGTTCACTGTCCGGCGCCAGTTGCAGAGCCTTCCCCAGATACTGGCGGGCTGTACCGGCATCCCGCGAGTTGAGCCGCTCCACGCCGTAGGTGAAGTACTCTTCGGAAGTTCGCAACTGCAGGCCAGGAGCTTCCAGCTTGCGCAGACAAACCTGCAGATAGCTGAGCGCTTTGTCCTTCACATGCACGGCCGGGCCTCGCATGGCTTCCTCGAAGCCTGCCTTGGCATCCGCAAACTTCCCCTGCCCGAAGTTCCGGATCGCTTGATCGAATACCTGCAGTTGCAGCTTCGCGGGCGACAGTGGCTCCGCAACTGCCACCACCTTCGCTTCCTCAAGCTTCGCTGGCGCAGCCTTCTTTTTCGTCGTCATCTTCTCCGCCTACCGTCCCGTCCCCGTGCGCGCCACACCCATGCGTCGCGACACGCGCATTGTATCGGAGAGTTATAACAAAACCATTTGACTGCTGCAAGCGGGGGGACAAATCCGGGCGTGGAAAAGTACAGTTGCGCACGCCGGATAAATTCATTGCTGTGTGACTGTCTTGAGATAGGACTCTACTTTCGCCTTCACCGTTCTGCGGTCCATCGCCATTTTTCGCGCTGCTTCTTCATAACTTCCCGTGAGTTTATACACCTGCGCCGAATAGCGGGCCAATAACTCTTCTGCCGTGAATTCTCCGGTTTGGAATTTGCGTACCCAATCCAGCTGGCCGCTCTCTGCCTCTGCATCGACGGGCCGATAGGTGCCGCGGATCACGAAGTTACGCACGCACTGCTCCAGTTCGCGGTAATTCCCCGGCCATTGGTAACCGCGCGGAAGGTTCTTCGCGACCCAGGCCTCCAGCTCCGGCAAACACCGTTCCGCCTCCTCACCAACGGTGCGCCGCAGCATGTAGTAGAGCAACTCATGCAGAGTGGCTGGGGAGTCTTCAATCTGACTGGCGAGCGAGGGCGTCTGGATCTGATCCGCACACAGCCGGTAGTAGAGATCTTCGCGGAAGCGCCCCGCCTGGATCTCAACCGGCAGGTTGCGGTTGGTCGCCGCGATCAGTTTGCCGTGAAACCGTTTCAACGCGGTATCGCCAACGGGAGCAAAGTGCCGCGTTTCAATCACGCGCAGGAGCTTGACTTCAATGGCGAGATCCATCTCCGCGAGTTCGTCTAGAAACACGCAGCCGCTGGGAGGACAGATTTCGAGCCAGCCCTTGCGGTCCGCCATCGCACCGGTAAAAGAACCCCGCTTGTGGCCGAAGAGCTCTGATTCGACGAGCGCGGGCGAGAGTGCCGCGATATTGATCGGCAGAAAAGCTTCCGCTGCGGGATCTGCAAACTCCATGCGGCCCGCGTCGAAAGGGATGTAGCGAGACCCGGCGATCGCCCTCGCAATCAGTTCTTTGCCTGTGCCCGAGGGCCCGGTGATCAGCGTGGGAAATTCGCCGAGCCTCCCGTACATGGTCCGGCGATAGCGTCGCATATCGTGCGTAAAGATGGATTGCCAGATGGTGGCGCGCAGCCTGGCGGCGGGCATCGAGTTGCCGATGATGTTGTCGTAAATGTGATGGAAGGCTCTGGCGATTTGGCGGAAACAGGCAAAGACGTGTTCGGGTTGATGGGCGCTGACGAAGTTCTTCCCCGGCAGGTCCAGCAGGCAGTTCCAATCATTGAGGAATTCGCGGTAAAAGCGGATTCGCCCCGGACCGCAAAGCCCGAGTAGTAACGCTGGTAGAGCAGATAGTGAACACATTCCTCATAAACGGCCAGTTCTGAGGGATGGAAATCATCTGATTCGGCCAAAGCATTCCGGTAGGCCCCGATCCTCTGATCGAGGAGCCGGTAGATTGCGGCAACGTTGGGCGGGGTGGCATTGGGATCACGGACCGAGGTGCTCCATACCGGACCAGAGGCGCGAAACTCCTGCCCGAGTGCCGCTTTCTCAAAGGTGATCCGCTCCGGGAGAAAGGGGTTGGCGTAGGCAAGGCTCGCCACGGAGGAGAGGAAATGCGCATCAGAGGGGGAGAAGGCGGGCATACATAGAACGTACATTGAGATCCAAGAAATGTACACAAGAACAAAGAATTGCCCTGTAAGTGATTGAAAGGATTAGCGATCTACTTTGGCCGGAAGAGTGCATTCCCAAAGGGCATGGAACGCAAAGTGACCTCAACCCAAAACAGCTACCGCGCCCTTCTCAGCAATGGTGGCTTGCAGGCCTTTCTCTGGACCCAGTTTCTGGGGGCCTTCAACGACAACGTTTACAAGATGATCGTCTCCGTTGGTGCGGTGGAACTGGCGGCGAATGAACTGCTCGCCGGCCGCTATCTTGCTCTGGCGGGCGCGGTTTTTGTGATCCCCTACATCCTCTTCGCCGGCTACGCGGGACAAATTGCGGACCGCTTCAGCAAAACGCGGGTACTGCAATATACAAAGGCTTTCGAGATCTTGATCATGGTGGCGGGAATGGCCGCGCTCTACATGAAGAGCATCGACATGCTGCTGTTCGTCTTGTTCCTGCTGGCCGCGCAATCGAACATGTTCAGCCCGGCGAAGTACGGCATCCTGCCGGAGATGCTGGAGGAAGGGCAGATTTCGCGGGCGAATGGACTGCTGGAGTTTTCCACTTTCGCGGCCATCATTCTGGGCACAACGGTTGGCACCATGCTTTATGCCCACTGGAAGAATGAGCCCTTGTTGATGGGCGGCATGCTGCTGGGAATTGCCATTCTGGGCTCACTGACCAGCGTGTTCATCCCGAAGGTCAAGGCTTCCGGTGCAACCGAAGCTTTCCACTTGAACCCCTTCGCGGAGGTTTGGACGGGCACGAAGAAGATGCTGCGGCAGCGCCCCATCTGGCTTACGGTGGCCGGGATCTCCTACTTCTGGTTCATGGGTGCCCTGTTCCAACTCACCGTCATCCTGATGGGTTCAGAAACACTGCACCTTTCCCCCACGCATACCGGCTTGCTGGTGACGGCCCTGGCGGTGGGGATTGGGATCGGCAGCATCGCGGCAGGCTTTCTTTCGGGCGATCACATCGAGACCGGCCTGATTCCCTGCGGCGCGGCTCTTCTGGGTCTGGCTTCCCTTGGCGCAGGGTTCGCACAGGGTTATGCGCAAACGGCATTTTGGCTGACCGCTTCGGGTTTTGCGGCAGGGCTTTTCATCGTTCCCTTAAACGCCTTCCTGCAGGAAGCCGCAGAAGCGAAAGAAAAAGGGCGCCTTCTGGCCACGAACGGCTTTCTCAACTCCATTGGCATCCTGATCGCCTCCGGGGTTCTCTACCTGCTGCATGAGGTGCTGCACCTGACGCCCTCTATGATCCTGGTCGTGATTGGCTTACTGACGCTGGCCGCCACTGTTTATATCGCTTGCGTGATTCCCGCGGCGTTCGTACGGTTTGTGGTGTGGAGCATCAGCAAGATCTTCTTTCGCCTGGAGGTGGTGGGGGCGGAGAACATCCCGGCGGATGGTGGCGCGCTGATCATTTCCAATCACGTCAGCTATGCCGACGCCATTCTGTTGAGTTGCGCCACGCAGCGCGGAATCAGTTTTCTAATGTGGCAACCGCTCTATGAAAACCCCTGGCTGAAGCCGGTCTGCAAGCTGTTCGATACGATCCCGTTGAGCCAGGGATCAGCGAAGGAAGCTCTTCGGCCGCTGCGCCAGGCTCGGCAAGTGATCGGGAAAGGCGGATTGGTTGGAATCTTCCCGGAAGGCAAACTCACCCCAACCTCTCACCTGCTGCCGTTTCAGCGCGGGGTGGAAGTGATCTTGCGGGGCGCGGAAGAAACGCCAGTCATCCCTGTGTATCTCGACGGGCTCTGGGGCCACGCGCTCAGCTTGAAGGGCGGTAAGGTCTTCGCGTCGAAATGGACGCTGCGCCACCAGGTGACGATCACAGTCGACAAGCCGTTCCAGGGGTCGGCGACGGCGGAACAGATGCACCAGCAGGTGATGGAACTTGGCAGTCAGGCCGCAGCAACGGGGCGGGAGGCTGGCGGGACGCTTGGACGCCGCTTCGTGGAGACGGCAAAAAGCAATTGGTCCCGCGCGGCGGTGGCGGATTCGACAGGCCTGGAACTCACCTTCGGCGAAACCTTGACCGCGGCGCTTTGCCTGGCGGACTGGTTGCGGCACAAAGCCCCGGAAAACAGCGTGGCTTTGTTGCTGCCGGCTTCGGCGGGAGGGGCGATTGCCAATTTGGGAGTGACGCTGGCGGGGAAGGTCGCCTTCAACCTGAACTTCACTGCGGGACAGGAGCATTTGGATTACGCACTGCGCCATTCCGGAGCGGGAACAATTCTGACATCGAGAGCGTTACTTGGAAAAGCGAAACTGGCGGAAATGCCCGGAATGGTTTTCATAGAAGAGCTGATGAGCAGTTTCCCGGCAACCTTGAAATGGACGGCGATGCTGCGGGCGCGCCTGCTGCCTGCGAAGTACCTGGCTGGCGCGGCCAAAGCGGATGATCTGGCGGCTGTGATCTTCTCGAGCGGCAGTACGGGAACGCCGAAGGGTGTAATGCTGTCGCACTGGAATTTGCTCTCCAATGCGAAAGCGGCGGCGGAGGTCTACTCGGTTGGACCGGACGATGGCATCCTGGGCGCACTGCCCTTCTTCCATTCTTTCGGCTATACCTACACGCTCTGGTTCCCGCTGCTGCACGGCTTCCGCACGACGTTCCATGCCAATCCCATGGACGCGAAGACGATTGGCGAACTGGCCGCAAAGTTCCAGCCCACGCTCTTGCTTTCTACGCCGACTTTCTGCCAGGCCTACCTGCGCAAATGCACGCGTGAACAGTTCCGCAGCATCCGGCATCTGCTGGTGGGTGCCGAGAAATTGCAACCGGCGATTGCCGCGGCCTTCGAGGAACGCTTCGGCATCAAGATGGCGGAGGGTTATGGCTGCACGGAGATGGGTCCGGCGGTTTCCGTGAATGTGGCCGACAGTGATCCGGAGCGCAATGCGCACAAACCCGGGAGTGTGGGGCGCCCGATGCCGCGGATCGCGCTGCGGATTGTGGATCCAGAGACATTGGAGCCGCTGGAACGCGGAGAAACCGGCCTGCTGTTGGTCAATGGACCCAGCCGGATGATGGGGTATCTGGCTGATGAGGCTCGGACCGCGGGCGTGTTGCACGCAGGCTGGTACAACACCGGAGACCTCGCGTATATGGATGCGGACGGTTACCTCTTTGTGGTGGACCGGCTGGCTCGCTTCAGTAAGATTGCGGGCGAAATGGTGCCGCACTTGAAGATTGAGGAGGCACTCCGCGGTGTGCTCGGTGAGGCGCAGTGCGCGGTGACAGGAATTCCCGATGCGCAGCGGGGAGAACGTTTGGCGGTGCTGCATACCAGTGAATCCGTCACTCCGGCGGAGATGATCAGCCACTTGGAAAACGCCGGGCTGCCGGCGCTCTGGATCCCGAAACGGGATCATTTCCGCAAAGTGGAAAGCATCCCGGTGTTGGGCACGGGGAAACTGGACCTGAAGGCGATTCGCGCGCTGGGGCAGGCGGCATGACCGGGCGCTGTGCGTTGTCATTCGGTCTGGCTGTGGTGGCGTTCTTTGTTTTCGTACTGGCCATTCCACAGGACCAGAGCTTTCATCATTTCGCGGATGACAGGACCCTCGCGGGTCTGCCGAACTTCTGGAATGTATTTTCCAACTTGCCGTTCCTGCTTGTGTGGTTGGCAGGTTGCATCCGGGCCGAGGGAATTCCTCAAAGGGTGATGTTTGCGGGCGTGTTATTGACGGCGCTGGGATCAAGTGATTACCACTTTTCGCCGGATGATGCGAGGTTGGTTTGGGACAGACTGCCATGGCTGGTTGTCGGGCTGTTTGGCGTGGCGCAGTTATTGGAGGTTTGGGATATTCCGATCTACCAACATCTTGGGGTCAGCGGGCACATGCTGAAGCATTTGACCGCGGGACTCGCGACATATTGTTTGTACCTTTGGGAAACGGCTGCGGCCAAAACTCCCCAACGAATGGTGAAGACATGATTCTCTTTGGTCCGACACACCTTACGATTCTGGCGATGATTGCCCTGGTCAGCGCGCTTCTGGTTTGGTTGTTCCGCAGCAACGCTGTTCCACACGGGAGGCTCAGGGTCATCCTGGGGATGGCTCTTGCGGCGAACGAACTGGTCTGGTGGTTCTACCGTTACTCGCGGGAGGGCGTGCACATCGGCAATCTTCCCCTGCACCTCTGTGATGCCGGGGTATGGCTTTCGGTCCTGGCCTGCCTGACTGGCGTTGAAGTTGTGGTTGAGTTTGCCTACTTCACAGGCCTGGCTGGTGCGGGGATGGCGCTGTTCACGCCCAACCTGATCGCACCGTGGCCGCAGTACCCGGCGGTGGCATTCTTTCTCTCTCATGGAGGAATTGTCATCGTAATGTCTTCTCTAGTTTTCGGCACCCGTCTGCGACTCGTGGCCTGGCAGGTTTGGCGCTCCTTTGGACTGCTGCTTCTGTACGCTTCCGCGATTGGACTGTTCGACTGGGCCACGAAAGAAAACTACATGTTCATGCGCCATACCCCGGAAGCGGGTTCACCGCTCGATCTGATGGGACCATGGCCGTGGTACCTGGCTGGCGGAGCCGCTGTGGGACTCGTACTGTTCTGGCTGCTTTGGCTCCCGGTTAGGAGAGCAGGTCCCGCACCAACTGGAGAACGCGCTTATCCTTGACCAGCAGTGGATGCGCCGGCACGCTGACCCGGATCGATTTTGCAGCAGTAATTACGGAACTGCTGGCGGGAAGAATCATCAGATCGAACGGTGTCCAGATCGAAGTGAAGTCGACTTGGCGAAGAACATCCGCATCCGAATTCAAGTCCTGTAGAAACGCGCTGCCGCGGCGCATCTGTTTGGCTCCCGGGTTTCCACGAAGCCATCCCATATAAGTGCCATGGTGAGGCGACCCGAGAGTAATGAATCTACGCACCCGGGACAAACCGCCGAGACGCTGTAAGTAATAGCGCCCTACGATGCCGCCCATGCTGAAGCCCACCAGGTCAAAGGAAGCAGGCAGGGAAGTTTCGGCGAATCGGGCTACTTGGCCCGCGAGTTCTCCGATCCCCAGTTCCCCGTTACTCGGCACTAAATCCAGGGCATGAATTTCCTGTCCCGCCGACTCCAGAAACTCTTTCATGCGGCGGAAGATCCGGTTGGAATCATCAAGCCCGTGCAGTAGTAAGACAGGATGGGTCAATCATTCCACAGGTTACTATCTGCCCTGTTCCAAAATGAAACAACTTACTCTCCCGGGTCAGCTTTCTTAGCGCCGCGGCGCAGGCTTCCACGGAAGGAAAAGACCGCGCCCGCAACAATTGCACAAAACGCCTGCCAAAGGATAGACCCGGAACCGGGATCAACATATAAAGCCGTAAGTTGGTGAAGCATCTTCTCTCCTGATGTTCTATCGGCAGAGCGTTTGCGGAACTTTAGGGATGTTTCGAATCAGAACACTCTCCGGCACAAAAATATTTCAGAGAATTTCCCCTGCCGGGGCACACTTCGAAGATGTATGAGTGGACCATTACGTATCGCAATACTGTTCGTGTTCGTGATGATCACAACAGTTTCCATCGCTTCAGCTGGCGATGTAAGTGTCCTCTGGTACACGGCACTGACCACGGACGGCGGGAATTTTGCTTCCTACGAAACGGGCGTGCAGGATCTTGCCTCAAACGCGCCCAATGGGACGGCCGGCAACACGTGGAATGTTACTTTCTGGGACTCCGGGGTGATGCCCACCGGGAACTTCAACGTCCTTGTTGTCGCCTCGCCGCAATTCATAGACGGCGGGGACTATACAGCGCTCAACGCGGCGATTCCAAGCTTTGGGGACAGAGTACTGATCACTGGCATCGATGCGGATTGGCACTACATGAACACGCCGGGTTCCGCGGGTTTTGATGGTCCGCAGGGGTTCCTCTTAAATGCGGTGGACTGGGCGGCAGGCGGGAACGGCATGGGTGCGGTGTTTCTGGCACCGCAATCCAACATCGCGTGGAATTTTCAGGGCCTCGGAAATGAAGTCTCCTACGATGGGCTCGACAATGTCGCCCTGGCCAGCGGCACGGAAAACTATGCGATTCAGACTGGTCTGGACGGTGCCGGATTAAGTAACTGGGCCACTTCAGCGAAGGAAGCATTTGACTCTTTCGATACCGCCCAATGGACCGCGCTCCAGGTGAGTGGTGACGACCCGGGAAATGCGGTCACTCTGGCGAGCACCGCGACTGCGGCTCTGGGTTTGACGCCGGACACTTCCAGCACGGCACCGGAACCCGCCTCATTATTGATGGCAGTGGCTGGATTTGCGGCACTCTTCTCGCTGGCCCGTGCCAAAAGACGCACAGCCCGGTAAGCTCCCGCTACAATAGGGGTTCGAGCTATGAGCCCCACTGAACTTGTTTACGGCGTCATCAGCTATGTAGTATTTCTGCTATCCACTACATGCCATGAAGCAGCCCATGCGCTGGCGGCGAAACTCGGCGGGGATCTAACGGCCTTCGAAGGGGGGCAAGTCTCGCTGAATCCGGTGCCGCACATCCGCCGCGAACCTTTCGGGATGGTCGTGGTTCCACTGCTGGGCATTTTCATGGGCGGCGGCTTGATTGGCTGGGCAAGTGCCCCTTACGATCCCTTCTGGCAGCAGCGCTATCCGAAACGCGCGGCCTGGATGTCACTGGCTGGTCCCGCGGCGAACTATTCTCTGGCACTGCTGGCAGGGATTGTGATCAAGGTGGGCTTCTTCGCGGGAGTTTTCGAACCGGGAGGAATGCTGGTCCACGCAACGGGCGGGAACGACCTGATGGATGGCATCGCGTTGGTCCTGTCGCTTTTCTTTGAGCTGAACTTGCTGCTGGGCACATTTAACCTTCTGCCCATCCCCCCGCTGGATGGCTTTACCGCTGTGGGCTTGCTGATGTCAGACAATATGGCGCTCCGGATGCAAGAGTGGCGGCTGCGCATGCGCGGCTTCACCTACATTGGGCTCCTGTTGGGCTGGCGTATCTTTGAACCCGTTTTCGCCCCGATTTATCAAACCGCCGCAGCTTTGTTGTTCGCCGGCTCATTCCATACGAAGTAATGACTCATCTCGACATTCTGGAAGCAGAAAGTATCCATATCCTGCGGGAAGTTGCGGCGGAGTTCGCCAACCCCGTCATGCTCTACTCCATTGGCAAAGACTCCTCTGTCATGGTGCGGCTGGCGCAAAAGGCGTTCTATCCCGGCACGCTTCCCTTCCCTTTGCTGCACATTGACACCACGTACAAGTTCCCGGAAATGATTCAGTTCCGGGATGAGTTCGCTGCGTCGATCGGCGCGAAGCTGATTGTGCACACAAATACGACGGCAATTGCAGAGGGGGCGAATCCATTCCGGCTTGGCACGCAAAAGTGCTGCGCTCTGCTCAAAACCAGGGCTCTGTTGGACGCACTGGCTGCCGGCGGCTACGATGCAGCATTCGGCGGAGCGCGGCGCGACGAAGAGAAGAGCCGCGCGAAGGAACGGGTCTATTCGTTCCGCGACGAACTCGGCCAATGGGACCCGAAGAATCAGCGCCCCGAACTCTGGAACGTTTATAACGCCCGGGTGGACAAGGGCCAACACATCCGCGTGTTTCCGCTGTCCAACTGGACCGAACTGGATATCTGGCAGTACATCGAGCGGGAAAACATCCCGATTGTGCCGCTTTACTACGCGAAACCGAGGCCGATGGTGGTGCGGGGAAATGCGCTGGTGTCGCTCGACCACAATGCGCCTCTGTTGCCTGGTGAGAAGCCGGAAATGGTGATGTGCCGGATGCGGTCCCTTGGCTGCAGCCATTGCACGGGGGCGATCCGTTCTGAAGCAGACACGATTGGGAAGATCATCGAAGAAATGAAACTGGTGCGCCGCAGTGAAAGAGAGAACCGCGTGATCGACCATGACCAGGAAGGTTCCATGGAATTGAAGAAACGCGAGGGCTATTTCTAGTGCCGGGAACCGAAACCAGTCTTCTGCGTTTTTCGACGGCGGGCAGTGTGGACGATGGCAAGAGCACGCTCATCGGGCGCCTGCTCTATGACTCCAAAGGTGTCTATGAGGATCAATTGGCGAGCGTCGCCAAGGCCTCGGCGAACTCGAGCGGAGGTGTCATTGACCTCGCGCTGCTCACCGATGGACTGCGCGCGGAACGCGAACAAGGCATCACGATTGACGTGGCCTACCGCTACTTCTCCACGCCACGGCGCAAGTTCATCATTGCGGATACGCCGGGCCATGAGCAGTACACGCGCAATATGGCGACCGGTGCTTCCACGGCTGACCTGGCGATCATCCTGATCGATGCGCGCAACGGGATCTTGCCGCAGAGCAGGCGCCACGCCTTTATTGCGAATCTACTGGGCACCAGACATCTGGTGGTGGCGGTCAACAAGATGGACTTGGTGGATTTTGACCAGTCCGTGTTTGAGACAATTCGAAGTGAGTTTTCAGCTTTTCTCAAGAAGGCCGGTGCCCCCGAGGCGCTCTTCATTCCGATCAGCGCCCGCGATGGTGACAATGTTGTCAGTCTGAGCAGCAAGTCGTCCTGGTATACCGGGCCGAGCCTGCTGGACTACCTGGAAACCGTTCCCGCCGGGGCTGAATCGGAATATTTGCCGGCGCGGTTTCCCGTGCAGTATGTCCTGCGCCCGGATCTGGATTTCCGTGGCTATGCGGGGCAGATGGCGTCGGGTGTGCTGCGTCAGGGAGAGAGCGTCATCGCACTGCCCTCGCGCCGCCGTTCCACCATCTCGCGGATCGTTACGTTCGATGGGGATCTTGCCGAAGTACGTGCGCCGCAATCGGTGACGCTGTGCCTGAGCGATGAAATCGATATCAGCCGGGGAGATATGATCGTCCCCGAACGTCAACTGCCGCATGTGACCAGGCGCTTCCGGGCACACGTGGTTTGGATGAGTTCGAAGCCGCTTGAGGCGGGGCAGACCATGCTGGTGAAGCACACCTCGCATCAGGTACGGGCTTTGGTCCGGAAGATTGAGCACCGGCTGGATATTGTTCAGTTGGATAAGCAGCAGACAGGCCGGTTGGATTTGAATGAAATCGGTGAAATCACGCTCGATGCGCACCGTCCCCTCTTCTTCGACGAGTATTCGAAGAACCGCTGGACGGGCGGGTTCATTCTGATCGATCCACTGACGAATGAGACGGCTGGCGCGGGAATGATCATTGCGGCGGAGGGCCGGGAAGAAACCCGTGGTCCAGTCACTGCGGCGGAACGGGTGAGCCGGTTTGGGCACCGGGGGGCTGTGGTTTGCGTGGAAGACATGGACGCTGCGGTGTTCCTGGAACGCGAGCTGTTCAATCTTGGCTGTAATGTGGCGGTGGCGGGGAGGTTGCCCAGCAATGCGGCGACGGTCCTGTATTCTGCCGGCATGTTGGCCATCGCGGTGGGGCCGGTCATGCCGAATGCGATTGATGCGCGCGGGCTTGCGGTGGCTGAAGTGCTGGAACTGCTGGAGATACGCGGCGTGCTGACGGGGTCGCGTCCGCGGTTGATCGAAGGAGACGGCATCTGATTCGGGCCTGGTCCCTCCTGCTCGCGGCTGCATGCGCTGCGTCTGCGCAGGAGCGGATCGGCCGGATCGAATTCTACGGCGCCGAAGGAGTTGATCTGGCGAAGGCAGCCAGGGCCTTGCGGGTGAAACCGGGCCAGGTAGTCAGCGATAAAACTCTGGATCTTGTGGACAGTGGGATCTTGAAGGCCCTGGGCAAGGAGCCTGCGGGAGTGTCGCTCATTTGTTGTGATTCGAAGGGCCAGGCGACGCTGTACGTTGGATTGCCGGGCATAAACATTACGCCCGTGGCGAGTTATGCGGCCCCGGTGGAGCAGGTGCTCCTGCCACCGGCGGTTAGGGAATTGGTAACCGAAGTGGAAGCGTCTCCTGAGGACGCTTCGTCAGGAGCCTTGCCGGGGAAACTGCGTGAATTGGCCTTACAGAACGGCGGGGAAATTCTGGAGGTCCTGCGGCGGGCTGGCAGCGTGAGCGAGCGGACAATGGCTGCGACGGCTCTGGGGTACGCCAATCCAACGCAGGAACAGTTCGCGGCGCTGATTCGTGCATGTTCTGACCCTGCGGCGAGTGTCCGGAATGCTGCGGGGGGAGCTATTCTGTTGGGACTGCGTGCCGGGGAACCGCTGGCACGGCAGGTAGACGCCGGGATCTTCGTGGCGCTCCTGCAATCTTCGGATTGGAGCGACCGGAACAGAGCGGGAAGTATTCTAGTCTTCCTTACTTCCGGCCGGGACCCGAAAATAGTGGCGTTGCTCCGGGAACGCGCTCTCGCTTCCCTGTTTGAGATGGCGGCGTGGAAAGAACAGGCGCACGCGTTGAGCTTTAGAATCCTGCTGGGGCGCATGGCGCTTATGCCGGAGGAAGAAGTGCAGCGCCTGGCCCAAGAGCCAGGCGGCCTGCAACTACTGCGGATTGCATCCCGTGCATTGCTGCCGGGACGGTAGATTGCTACTTGACGAAGAGCGTGACACCGGCTTGACTCGAAGCTGAGCCGATATTGAGGGTCAGCGGGAGTTCTCCAGTGGTCGAACTGGAAGGAACGTAGACGTTTGCCTGCGCGAGGCCGACAGCGGTCGGGGTCCAACCACCAAAGGCAACAGTCGCTTGCGTGCCACCGATCGTACAGGTGAAGCCACCGGAATCCAAAGTGGGGGGAGCTGAAACGGCTTTTCCAGTTTGGACCGGGTAATTCACAGCGCCCCTGCCCGTGAGGTAAATCGTCACTACGGAGCCCTGCGCGGCCGGATTGGAAGCCGTGTTCAAGGTGTAATCCTGATTCACCACAATGCCAAGACCCTTGCCGCTGCCGTTGTAGGTATAAATACCTGGAGTGGCCGTGGTCACAGGTAAGGTGACGGTGGCACTGTCGAGGCCGTTATAGGAAACCACGACATTGGTGGCCGACTTCCCGGCAACCTCAAACGGTACCTGGACATTGACCAAGCCGGAGCTGGCATAGAAAACGGGGGCCAAGACGCCGTCGAAGGTAACTTTGACGCCGCCGAGCGTGGTGGGCAAGGCATTGGTTGACGAATCGAAGCCAAAGTCAGCGCTGTTCCAGCCTGCCGTGGGTCCGAGGCTGGTGCCGAAAATCGATATGATGGCTCCAGGAGAAACGGCACCAGTGGCGAAACTCGCCGAATTTGTGACGGAGCCGGAAGTAAAGACTGGAGGAGCGGGCAACAGAATCAGGGTGCCGGAGAGAGCGAGAGCGTCATCACTGCGTACGAGCAGCACGGAAGCGAGGGTGGGCGTCGTGATGGTATCCACGTCTACCGCGACCCGCAGCAACGTCAACCCGGAAGATTGGTAAGTATTATCCACGCGAACCGTGCCAGGACGGACCTTGATGCCCTTGCCGTAAACGCGAACATCAGTCCCGCTGTTTGCCAGTATGGTGTCGCCGGCAACACCGGTCGAGAATACGAGATCAGCGGACTGGCCGCTGGTCAGGGACAGTGCTCCGTTCAGACCATACAGAGCAGTCAAACCACCGAGTTGGCCCGCGGTGGCCGTGAACATAAAAGGAACGGTGAGTTTGGTGGCGCCGGCTGTCACCTGAATATCCGCAGCAGCAGTCCCACCTTTCGCGACGCTGACGGGAGTCGGGGAAGCATTGCTCCCGAAGAAGGTCGGCAGGAAGCCTTGTGTCACGGTGCTGGCATCGGTGATGTAGAGATTGCCGGGCGCGACAATGGCGTTGAAGGGCTCCGCATAGATGAGGTAGCTGCCCGCGGGGATGGTCAAACTGTACTTCCCATCCGGCCCGGTCATTCCCCCCACCATCACACCGGAATTCAAATCCATCATGGTGAGCAGCGCGGATTTGGCTGGTGCCCCGGAGAGCGTCACCGTGCCCGAGATGGTTCCCACAGAGGAATTTGGTCCGGGGTACGCGGCGTTAGCGAAGGCAAGATCTTCAGACGAGAGAATACGGCGGGTATAGCCATCGGGAGCGCCAGCCTTGATTCCAGTACCAGACTGGAACATTGTGGCACCGAGCAAGTTGGAGTGATTGGAGCCGAGCGCATGTCCCAATTCGTGCGCCATCACGGATTGAATATCCTGCGACTTTGCGACACCGGAAGTGGAAAAAACAATTTCGGGATTGAAAACGATATCGGAATCGACGATGTGGAAATCATCGAGAGTGTACACGAAGGGGGTAACCGCGACAGCTCCATTGACCAGAGCACGATTCGCATCAGTGTCCGAAAAAACAATGACGTTCTTGCTATCGCTGCTATCAGCTCCACTGGTCGTTGTTTTGATGGGGAGGAACTTGATGTTGGCACCGGAAGCATTCCAGCTAGCCATCGCCTGCTGTGCGGCGGTGACCGGGGAGCTGTCCTTGGAGATAATCAGACTACCCGAACGGTTCGCCAGGCCCGGGGCAACTTCGCTGTTCACGTAGAACTGGATGGCGGTGTTGTCGGTCCGGATGATGGGCATGCCGGAGCCTGGATCAATCCTGCGGATATATCCATACATTGCGGAGGCCGCGAGAATGGCGGCGAGAAACATCTTCATTTGGCTGCCCCCTGGCGGGTGTATGAGGAGATGCGTCGTTCGGCAACGTCGAGGTCCAGTCCATTGAAATTCACTGGAGTCGTGATTCTGCTCCCGGACTTGAGATCGATTACGTCGACGGCGGCGATGGAGTGGTCCGAGTGGAGTTTGCCAGCGTTGTCGATGGAGTACTTGCCCTGGCCCCAGCCAAGAGTCCGATAGCCGGTACCTGGATAGTCTTTGAGAAAGACGACCACGGATTCTCCCGCAGTGTATTGCACACTACCGGCAACCTGCATGCCCCGCCCTTCGGCGACGCCACCGGGCTCGTTGACGACAACGACTTTCCCGGGCACACCCTTATAGACACGTTTCACCTGGATCTCCGAACGGGTCCAGATGTATTTATGGGCGGTGTCCCATTCACTCCAGGTGCGAAGCACCGTACCTTGGATGGCTACATCCGCCTGAGCCGTGAGCTGATCTGGCGGAAGATGTGGAATTGTGGTGGCCTGGGCTACGACCACCGCAAGGAGAAAACAGGAACTACCGAATTTACGCAGCATGCAAAAAACCCGTTGGTCGAATTTACGGACTGGGAGGTGCGGGCAGTACTTCTAAGCTTCTCCCGACTCCACTTGGTAGTAATTCTGATATTTCCCGTAGGAGCCATAGTAGTAGTAGCTATCGCTAACTTCGCGGGAAACCTTGTTCAGGACGATACCAATCAGATTTGTCTGAAGCTTCGATAATATACCAATCGCGGAGCGGACTGCCTTGCGGTTGGTTTGGCCGGCGACTGCGACCAGCAGAACACCATCGGCGAGGGACGCCATCTGCAAGGGTTCTGCGAACGCCAGGGTGGGCGGAGAGTCCAGGATGATGGTTTCGAATTCCCCGGAGGCTTCGGCGAGAAGCTTTTCCAGGTTGCGACTGATGAGGCTGGCAGCTTCCGAAGTTGCGGCACCGGCGGTCAGCACGTACAGGTCTGGAAGGCCGGGAACCTGGCGGATGGCTTCGCGCCAAGTCATTTGACCACGGAGTACGTGAGTCAAGCCCGGGCCGACGGAGAGACCCAATTTGCGGTGCACGCTGGGACGGCGAAGGTCACCATCAATCAGCAGCGTACGTTTCCCCTGCTCGGCACCGGCCGCAGCGAGGAATGCCGCCGTGGTGGATTTGCCTTCGCCAGGAACTGAGCTGGTAACGAGGATCGTATGCAGATCCCGGTCAATATTTGAGAGAAGGATCTGGTTCCGGAGGGTACGGAAGGCTTCCTGGAACTCCCGGCTCCTGTCTTCGCGGTTGCGGGCCTTGACCACTGCTCCTGATTCACGGGCGGCAGCGAGTGCGCGCTCACCGAAGAGAGTATGGGCCAGCGGCGGGGGAGACGTGCTGGGAACGGTGCCGACGATCTCCGTCTTCAGGACACGGCTCACCATTTCCGGATCGCGAATGGTGTTGTCGATGGCATCGGCGGCGAGAACGAGGCCGATCGCCAGCAACAGCGAAACGAAGAACGCACCCGCGGTATAAAGCGGAACGTTCGGAGAAACAGGATCCAGTGACGGACGGGCTTCGTCCGCAACGCGCACGGCGCTGTTCTGGAAGTTGGAGTTGATGCCAGCTTCCTTGATCTTGCGAACCAGTTCTTCGTAGAGTTTGGTATCGGCGAGTGCGGCGTCGCGAAGGCGCTTGTATTCGAACGAATGCTCGTTGAGCTTGTCGAACTCTGCCTTGGTGCGGAGCAACTCCTCCTGCAACATCTTTTCATTCGCCAGGGACTCACGGAATTCGATTCCCACGCGCTTCACGATGCTTTGGCGGAGGTTGTCGATCTGGCGTTCTGCTTCGAGGACTTGGGCTTGAGCTTCTTTATAGCGGGGATTGTTGGGTCCTAGATCGACTTTGATCTCCGCAAACCGGGCCTGCTTCTCGCTCTGGTTTTCGAGCAATTTCTTGAAGGCCTCACCCTGGCTGGAGACGAGGGCTGCTTCCAGCGAGCCGGAGGACATGGAGTTGTAAGCAGCTTCCCGGCGAACGCGCTGCGCCTGGGCATTGGCGTAGTCCAGATTCAACTGGTTCAAGCGGGCGGTGAGGATGTTCGTCTTCTCTTCCGGGCTGATGATGCCAAAATCCTTCTCATACTGCGAGAGGGTCATGTTGGACCGTTCCATCTTGGCCTTGAGGTCCTCCAACTGCGTCTCCATGTAACTACCCATGGCGACGGAGGAATCCAAACGCAGACGGTAAGCATGGTCCACATAGGACTTGGCGATACCGTTCGCGACATCAGCGGCGAGTTTCGGGTCAGAGGCCCGGTAGGAAACCTGGATCAGGTAGGTATTGGGCGGACGCAGCACCTTCAGCCGCTTTATCTTTACGGGAGCCTGGGGGGCCAACTGCGGGAACTTCTGGTTTGTTATCTCATTGACCAGACCTTCCTTTTCCTCCAGTGCATATTTCTGGACAATCGGGCGGATGACGGTATCGGACTGTGCCAGCTTGAGCTGGGTGGAAATGAACTGATCGGAGTCGTTGGAAGCGAACGAGCGCTGCGAGTCCTGGCCGACCAGTGAACTGGGGGCTTCGCGGTCCACGTCAATGGTCGCGGTGGCCTCGTAAATCGGGGTCATGCGCAGGGAAACAATCAGAGCGGCGAGGGTACAGCCGACCACGATTCCGACGATGCGGAGACGGTACCTCTTGATGAGCCAGAGGTAGTGAGCCAAGGGGATCCCGGCGGATTCCTGTTCATCGTCCACGGGACGCATCCGCAGTGGAAAGGCCGTCTGGTTTGATTCCGGTGATGCCGGCACTAGGCTTTGATGATCCATGAATATTAATTCTTGCGGTAAATCAGTACACCAGAAACGGTTCCCAGGACGGTATTGAGTCCGCGGTCCACAGCTGCCATGGTGGTCTTGCGCTTCCGGTCTTCCGGAATGTACAAGATGTCATTGGCTTCCAGCTTCACGTCAGGAGCTTTCCTGTCGATGATCTTCCTCAATTCTATGGGGATTTCCTGCTTCTCGCCCATATCATTGACCCGGCGGTAGATGTACGCGAGCTTCTGGGAGTAAGTCAACAAGCCTTCTGACATCGCCAGCGCCTTCATGACTGTGGTGTCGCTGGAATCCTGGATGCGTACTTCACCGGGTCTCTTCACATTGCCAGCCACATAGATCCGGTTGTAGAGAGGGACACGGATTTCTTCGCCACCGTGCAACGCGATGTTGAGTTCGGGATCAGCTTTGTCGATCAACTCCCGCACATTAATATGCCGGACGACCGGACTACCCTTGGCGTCGGCGGGCGGCAGACTGACCACCACTTCCGTTCCGGCCTCAGAACTGAGCCCTTCGGCACGATTGATCGCGTCCAGCAACCGGACATTACCGAACATCTGGAACGTTACCGGTTTCTTGACCGCACCGGTTACTGCGACAGGCCGGCTGCGATACTCCACGACCGTCACCGTTACGAGAGGCTCCACCATAATCTGCTCGGCAACCAACGCCTTGGCGATCTGGGTCTCCACTTCCACCGGCATCTTACCCACCACGGGGAGCGGATTCTTAATCATTGCCAGACGAATCATGCCGTCTGAGGACACGCGGAAAGTCCGGGTCAGCTCAGGGCACTTGTAAACAGAGATATTGAGGAGATCGTTCGCGCCGAGTGGCTGACTCGGAAGGTTGGGAACGATGGGCTGCTCTTGGACCTGTAATTCCGTCTGCCCGACATTGGACTGCTGCTGTGCCCAGCATAGTGAGGACACGACCGGGAGGAATAAAGTCAAGCCAGCGACCTTGCGTACGCGCATATTTGGGAATCACTTTCTGTCAGACAAGCAAACACGCTGGGCGCCGGCAGGACAAACACCGGACAGCCCGGGAATAAGAGATGGTTACTCCCGCGGCATACCAGAAACAACGTCGTGGCAGCGGGCAGGCAGTTTGTTTCACTTGGACTGCCGCCCAGTCGGGAAATTGGGGATACCCCGCCCGCGAAGTAGAGGCGTAATAGAAACGACTATCTACAGACAGTTCTATGGAAATATCCTAACTGTCCTCTAATGAACAGGTTACCGTACGCACTTGGCGCGTGTCAACGTTCCAACGTTTCCAACCGTACGTTATTGTGTGACAAACGCCTCCAAGCGCCTGAGAAGTCCGTTCGGTTCAGCCACTCCGGCATTGCAAATGGCGTCGGCCCGGGTCTGGGAGTCCGCGACGGCATAGATCCGAAGTTCGTCGGCATTGCCGGAGGGGCGAATATGAACAACCTCGCCGTTTTCCAGTGTCGCTCTGACGCCGTCCGTGTAATCCATTGACACGACAGGAGGAAGGCTCAGCTCCTGCGGAAAGCAGCCCTGCAATTCTTGCGGCGCGCCCGGATTGGATGGTCCAAACCGCTCCATGATTTTGATGCTGACAGGCCGGGGGAACTGCTTCAAGAGTGCGGCACGGCTGAAACGCTTGGGCAATTGGTCGAACAATTCCAACAAGCTACTGCCTGCGGCACGGGCGGCGCAGAGAACACTCACGATGGGCAGGATGGCGTCGCGCGTTGCGAGTTTCCGCAGGGTTCGCCCGTCCCTGACCAGATCCGAACCCAGAAGGAAGCCGCCATTCGCTTCCCAGCCACAGACACAATTCGCACCACCGGCGGCGGCAAGCTCCATGCCATCGATGACGAACGGAGAGCCGATCTTCGTTTTGGGTCGCAGCGCACTCCGCAGGGAGCCCCGGTCAATCGCGTCGTTGCAGCTAATGGGGACCACGACGGCATCCGCGCCCAGATATGCGGCGACAACCATGCCGAGGAGGTCGCCACCGAAGAAGCGAAGTTTGCCCGAAGCGGGATCGACGCCGAGCACCAAAGGCCGGTCACTATCGCCATCGGTGGAAACGACGGCATCAAAGTGCCCGTGCTTTGCGGTTGCGTCGTTGGTCATCTCCTGCAGAGATGCCAGCAGGGGAGCCTCAATGTTTTCGGTGTCGATAGGAACGAAGGTTTCACTGCGGCCTGCCGTGACTACTTCAGCTCCCAAATCCGACAAGAGCTTTACAAGAAAATCGCGGCCTACCGCGGAGTGCTGGTAGACGAGCAGGCGCAGCCCGGCCAGCGGGGTCCCGGCAAAAAATGATACGTAGCGGTCGTGGTAGGCTTCGATGCCGTCGGCCGTTTCCGCGGGGAGTGGTGCAGCCGCATCCACGAGCATGCCGGTGGAGTTAAAGATGGAACCTGCCGCGGGGCTGGAGTAGAGACTGGCGCGGACCGCTTCGACGGCTTTGCCGATGGGGCCTTCATGGACCTTGAGTAGTTCGCCGCGGGAGGTATTCAACTTATAGCCGTTGCGGTCAAAGGGAATGTGACTTCCGGTCACCATGATGCTGCCCTTGCCCTGCTGGAGTGCGAAGTATGTCAGCGCGGGTGTGGGGATGGCGCCCAGATTGACGGGCTGCATACCGGCGTCGCGAATCGCCTGGACGATTGCCTGGCAGAGGCCGCCGCGCGCCGGGTCACCGGAGAGGGCAGTGGAACTGGGACGCAAATCGTACGCGTAGTAAAAGGAGTCGCCGGGCTGAATTCCGCCTTCTGCGGCGGGCAGTGTTTGCAGGTAACGCAATTCCGCCAGGGCATTAATATAGATCTCCAACTGCGTGAGGTGGATGAGTTCCCCGCGGCGGCCACTCGTGCCAAAACGGAGCACCTGGGGCTCATAGACGAGCGATTCGCGGAGGGACAATTCAGGGTTAGACGTCACATCACCTTTTTACAACAGTCTTCCGTCAGTTTTCGGGAAAGCGGAAAAGCGTCATGCCGTACTGGTACTAGTGGCAAGAATAAATATGATTTCCAACTCCTGATCTATTGGTTTGGACCGCGCACTATTCTATTCTTGAAATACCAGCCTAGTCGGCGACCGCTTGAAAGGACATACCTCCTCCGAATGTCCCTAGGTCGCCGTTTTTTCTTTTCCGTCCTGTCGGCGCATTACTGCGAATGCCCCGGTGGTGAATTACCTCCTTTCATCCATTTCTGAGATATACGCACTCTTCCAACCGGCGCGGATTGTCGTCGCGGCAAGTGTCCAATTGGAATAATATGGGCATTCCCGCCGATGGCGAATTCATTGCACAGCCCGGTACCAGTTCTTCTGCCAGAGCAGCGCGCTGCACTGGAGCGGCTCTTGACGAGTGGAATGCTTCTGCGCGCGCCACGGTTGCGGGAGTTCCTGGCGTATGTCTCCGAGTGCATGCTGGCCGGGAAGCAGGACGAGGTAACGGAACAGCAGATCGGCTGCCGGATTTTCGGACGGCCCGAAGGCTACAACCACACCGAAGACAACATTGTCCGGGTCACCGCGCGGAATCTGCGGGCCAAGCTTGAGGAGTACTACCAGACAGAGGGCGCAGGCGAAGAGTGGATTATCGAGATCCCCAAGGGTGGGTACCTGCCGGCTTTCCGTCCCAGGGTGCCGGTCATGGAGACCGAGTTGGCGCTGCCGCTTCATGAACCGGCGCGGCAACCGGTGCGTTTTCACAGGCGCGAACTGATTGCGTGGTGCCTGTGCGGCGTGCTTGCCACTGGGCTATTGGCCGGGATATTTCTTGCGTTGCCCCGCCCCAAGCGCGATGCCGGCGGGCTGATCCCCGTGCTGTTTCCGAACGCTTCCGAACGAGTCACGGTTGTGATGGTCGATGCGGGGCTCCAACTCTACCGGTCAGTGGCGGGGCGCACCGTTCCTCTGGATGCCTATCTGGAAGGGAGTTACCTGCAACCGGGTACACCGCTCAACCCGCAGCCGCTCCCCGGGGAACTGGTGCGATTCTTCCGGGGCAGCAGAGATACCACGTTTTCGAGTGCTTTCATCGCCGCGCAGATTGTGCAGGCGATGCCGCCGGGTTTGGTGGAAATCCGCCATCCGACCCAGGTGAACTCCAGGGATTTCCGGCGGAACCACGCAATTCTGCTCGGTGGACCGTGGAGCAACCCGTGGGCACAGCCGTTCGAAGGGAAGCTCAACTTTCAGATTGAAACGGGTCCTTCCGCGAATGGCTCCATCATTAAAAACCGCCAGCCCAGGGCCGGGGAGCGGGAGAGCTACCTGTCATCGAGGGAGGGTTCGGTGGAAACCAGTTACGTGCGGATCGCCGTGGTCCCGAATCTAGGGGGCAGCGGCAAGGTTCTGCTGCTGGGTGCCACGACAAGCGGGGCGATGGAGGCAGCCAGCGAGTTCCTGCTCAAGAATGAGCATCTTGCCGCGCTCAGACAACTACTGCATCTGCGGCCAAACGACGAGATTCCATTTTTCGAACTGGTTCTGGAGGCGAAATCAGTGGACGTGACGCCCCATGGATTGCGTGTTGTGGCCTTTCGTAGTCCGCTGCCACAGGGAAACTAAGTACTTTCTTATCATTTGATTTCACGGGGGAAACGGACTTTCTTCCCATGGGAATTAGCCGCGAATTCGCCTACCCAAAACCAGCGTCCTGCTGAAAGAATAAAGATCCAGCCGCACCTCGCGTACCGCCATGACAAGACGTGACTTCCTCGCAGTTGCCACCGCAACCGCACTTCCACTGCACGCCGCCGCCAGCCGTAAACCGAACATCGTTTTCATTCTTTGCGATGACTTGGGCTTTGGAGATCTGGGTGTCTATGGCTCGAAGATTCGCACACCGAACTTTGACCGCCTTGCCGCGGAGGGTGTACGCTTCACGAACTTCAGTTCCGCCGACCCCGTGTGTTCCCCTTCCCGCGCGGCACTGCTGACGGGCCGCTATCCGACGCGCGTTGGCGTACCGACGGTCTTCATGCCCAAGGATGAGGGGGGCATGAATCTGGACGAGACCACCCTTGCCGATGTGCTCAAGGCGGAAGGGTACAAGACGACCTGCATCGGGAAGTGGCACCTGGGGCGTCCGGAGCCCTATCTGCCGACCAAGCGCGGCTTCGACGATTACTTTGGAATTCCGTACAGCAATGACATGAGCCCGCGCGTGCTGATGCGGGGCACCGAGGTGGTGGAGCAAACGGCGGAACTATCCACTTTGACCGCGAGATACACCGAAGAGGCCTGCAAATTCATTGAGCGCTCCAAGGGGTCCCCGTTCTTTCTCTATCTGCCGCAGACGTTCCCGCATATTCCGCTGGCGGCTTCGGCGCGGTTCCGGGGGAAATCCGCGGCAGGGCTTTACGGCGATGTGGTGGAGGAGTTGGATTGGAGTCTCGGCGAGGTGATGGCAGCGCTCAAGAAGCATGGGCTTGAGCAGGATACTCTCGTGATGATTTCGAGCGACAATGGCCCGTGGTACCAAGGGAGCCCGGGCAAACTCCGGGGCCGCAAGAACACGACTTATGAAGGCGGCGTGCGCGAACCGTTCATCGCCCGGTGGAAGGGGCATCTGCCGGCGGGCCGCGTGTGCGATGGACTGGCTTCGATGCTGGATATCTTCCCGACGGTCGCGAAGTTGTGTGGCGCGAAACTCCCGGCGAAACCGGTCGACGGCATCCATATCTGGCCTCTTTTGCGTGGGGACAAGCAAGTTATTGAGCGCGACCCACTGCTGTATTTCGACAACTGGAATCTGCAATGCGCCCGTTGGATGAATTGGAAACTTCATATCGCACGGCATAATAATGCTGCTTACAGTCCGGCACCGGCGGGCGGCCGGCATAGTTTCCTTTTGGCGAAGCCGGAGTTATACAATCTCGCCGCAGACCCTGACGAGAGCTACGATGTGGCCGCGGAACATCCGGAAATCGTGGCGAAGATCCAGGAGAAGATCGCCGCCATGCTGCCTGGATTCCCCGAACCCGTCCGCAAAGCGTTTGCCGAACAGGAATCGCGCAAGTCTGATCCCAATACGCCGACTGGTGCTTACGGCCGGCCTGTTCCAAAGCCCTGACTTCCATCGAAAGAGGTTGAAAGTGTCCATGTTCCGACTCATCCTGATTGCTGCCCTTGCAGGCAGCGCCGCTCTTGCACAAACCTCCACCGGCCAGATCGCCGTACAGGTGAATGACCCTGCGGGAGGTGCTGTGCCAAATGCCACGGTCACCGTTATGGGCGCGGCCACAGGAAATCTGGCCAGAACCGTGACGACAAATGAATCCGGGCTGGCTTCGGTGCCACTGCTGCAACCGGAGAACTACGACGTCACCGTAACAGCGGCCGGGTTTGAGAAGCTCAATCAACGCGGTGTGGATGTGCGAGTGGGGGATATCGTCAGCCTGCGCCTGACACTGACGCCGGGGAATGTGAACACAGAAATCACAGTGTCCGGACAGGCGGCGCTGCTGGAAGAGAAATCGATCACGCTGGCGCATGTGACCGAAGAGCGCGAGATCGTGGGACTGCCGCTGAATGGCCGCAATTACCTGGACCTTGGCAACCTGCTGCCGGGCGCGGTGCCATCGGAGGGGTCGCGGGATCAATCCTTCTCTGCTTATGGCAACGGCGGGTTGCAGAACGCGTTCCTGCTGGATGGCGGCCGGAATGTGAACTACCTTCGCGGTCTGGATAACCGGGCACGGGACATGGTGCGCCCTCCGCTGGATGCGCTGAGCCAGTTCCAGGTGCAGACAAGTAATTACTCGGCTGAATTTGGATCGTCGGCGGGTGCGGTGATCAACGCGATTACCAAGAGCGGCACGAATAACCTCCACGGGTCGGCCTATGACTTTCTGCGGAATGACCGCATGGATGCCTTCAACTACTTCCGTACGCCTGCCAAGCCGCTGTTTGTGCAGAATCAATGGGGCGGCTCCGCGGGCGGGCCGATCCTGCGCAACCGTGCGTGGGTTTTCGGTGCTTACGAAGGGTTGCACAACCGCAGTGAAACGGTGGGAATTACCACGCTGCCCACAGCGGCCATTTTGCAGGGGAACTTTGGAACCACAGCTATCTTCGACCCTGCGACTCTGACGCAGAACACAAGTGGCAGCGGCTATCTTCGCAGTCCGTTCCCGAACAATGTTATTCCCGCGTCGCGCTTTGATCCGGTTGGTGCCAAGCTTGCGGCTTTCTATCCTTCGCCCGACTTGCCGGGGCTGGCGAATAACTATATCCGCAACGTGCCGCAGTTGACGGATAACAAGAACCTGGTGCTTCGCGGAGATACGCAGCTAAGTTCCAAAGATAGTATGTTCGCGCGCTTCTCGCTGACCAGATCCAACACCAACGCCTCCGCCACATTACCGCAGCCCGCGGGAGCTGCCACGATCCGTGCGATCCGTTCTGAGGGTGCGGGTTATGGGTATACGCGCACGTTTGGAGCGACGCTGGTGAATGAACTGCGCTTCTCCTGGACCACGATCACCATTGATCAGGATGAAACCGATCCTTTGAATCCAATCGTGCCTGGGCTGCTTGACCCTGCGCTGCTGCATGGCACGGCGAACGTCAACGTCAGTGGCGGCTTTGCCAGCATCGGGGCGCAATCGAGCGTGGTGGGAAACTCACCGTTGAATAAGAGCTCCGGGGTTTGGGATATCTCAGACAACGTGTCGAAATCCGCGGGAAGACATCTCATCAAGTTTGGAGCCGATGTACAGATCATCCGGCCTTCGACGTTTGCGGCTCTAAACGGGCGGGGTACGCTGGGCTTCACGGGGGTATTTTCGCAAAATCCCCAGAGCCGCTCCAGCACGGGCAGTGGCTTTGCCGACTTACTGCTTGGAGATGCCAACAGCGTCGCAACCGGCACAGTGGCGCAGGCCGTGGAACGCGGCTGGTATGCCGGGGGCTATGTGCAGGACCAGTGGACTGTATCATCGTCATTCACGGTGAATCTGGGGTTGCGCTATGAACTGGTGAGTCCTTATGTGGAGACGCAGGACCGTATTGCCGACTTTATCTATAACCGCAGCGACCCACTCTTCGGACATTACTTGATTGCAGGGTTGAATGGGCAATCCAGAACGCTTTATGACATGGACAAGAAAGACTGGGCACCGCGGGTTGGCTTTGTGTGGCGCGTACCCCATGCGAAGGACTTAGTGATCCGCGCTTCTTATGGAATCTTCTACGCGCAAGATCAGGGCAATGGCGTGACAAACCGCATGACCAGTAATCCGCCATTTTATGGCTATGGCAGCGTATCGATTACGAGTGATCAGTTGAACCCGTCGACAGGCTACGTGCTCAGTTCCGGCGTATCGCTCTCGCGGCCAGCACCCGTGCCAGGCTCGCAGTTTATCTTGCAGCCTTCCGCGACCACCGCCCTCGTGGCGTGGGACCGGCGGCATCCGCTGCCTTACACCGAACAATGGAATTTCACGTTACAGAAGCAACTGCCTTGGAATCTGATCTGGGAGACCGCGTACGTCGGCAGCATTGGGATTCATCTCTGGGGCCAGACCGAGGCGAACCAGCCGCTGACCAACGGACCCGGAGCCGTGGCTGCGCGGAGGCCGCTCGCGCAGTATACGGTGGCCTCGATCAAAGCGTTTGGACCGTGGAATATCAGCACGTATGAGGGCATGTCTTCGCGCCTGGAGAAGCGCTTTTCGAATGGCGTATCGTTCGTGGCGAGCTTCACCCACGGCCGTGCGATCGACCTGCAAAACGGTGCGCTGGATGCATGTGACAGTTGTGCCAGTAATGCAGTGCAGAATAACTACAACCGGGCTGCCCAGAAGGGTCCTTCGGATATCGATGTGGCTTACCGGTTCTCGTACGGCGGCCTTTTCCAACTGCCCTTCGGCCCGGGCCACGCATTGTTACAGCATGGCGAACTCTCGAAGGTTGCGTCCAATTGGCGCATCAGCACGATCTACGCTGTGCAGACGGGTACACCGTTCACCGCAACTCTGAATTTCGACAACGCGAACGCGGGTACTACGTCTTATCCGAACCGCATTTGTGATGGCGCAGCAGCGAACCCGACTGTGACGCAATGGTTTAACACCAGTTGCTTTGTTTCTCCTGCAACTTATGTATTCGGAAATGAAGGCCGGAATGTGTTGCGCGCGCCTGGCCGTAACAATGTGACTCTGGGTCTGCACCGCCGTTTCCCGCTGCACTGGCGCGAAGGGATGGCGCTGGAGTTCCGCGGAGAAGCATTCAACCTCTTCAACCACCCGCAATTTTCCCGGCCTGCCGCAGTGATGGGCAATGCCGGATACGACACCATCACCAGCACAGCAGTGCCGAACCGGCAGTTACAGGTTGCATTGCGGCTGGAGTTCTGAGGCCTACATGTTGGCAAGATTGTTCTCTGTCGCAGCATTTCTTGGGATGACCCTTACGGCGCAAGGGGCCGGCATCTTCGTGGCACCCGGTGGAAGTGACCAGGCCGCCGGTACGCTTGCCAGTCCGTTGCGGACAATGCAGCGCGCCTGCGACCTAGTACTCTGACCGCCTGATATAGTTCCTTTCATATCCGAACTGCCGTCGTTGCGGTCAATCTTCCTGTTGATTCTGATTTAAGGCCGCTCTTTAGATACACTGTCGTGATGATTGCCCGAACAGTTGCTACCGCTCTTCTTGCCGCCGGATTGTCCCTCGCCGCCGATCCGTTTGTTGGGACATGGAAACCGAACCTCGAAAAATGGAAGGATTCCCCTGATGGTCCGTCGCCTAGAAAGTCGGAGCTGTCGTCTTGGGAATTGGTTGGAAAAGACACCTACCGCGTCTCGTTCTTGACGACCGATGGAAAGATAGCGGTTCGGGCCAATGGAAAAATTGCATCGGAGGTCCGCATCTTCGATGGGAAAGATCATGACGGAGCGGTCCCGCAGCGAATCGATGAGAGGCATCTGAAGTCTACAGTAAAAGGGGCGAAAGGGACCTCGATGCAGGACTTCTTGGTTTCAGAGGACGGGAAGACCCTCACGATCATCCGCAAGGGCACCGCCACCGCTACCGGACGCCCTCTGGAAGGAGAGGTTTGGGTTTACGATAAGCAGTAAACTCGTTGATGTTTAACGTTTTTGGCCGAAGGCTATCTGACCGCCTGGTATAGTTCCTTTTGTATCCGAACTGGCGTCGAGCCTCCTTGCGGTCAAACTTCCAGTTGATTTTGATTTGGCGGCGGTTCGTGCCCCGGTTCCAGGCGCGGACCTCTCGGCGCAGAGTCTTCAGGTCCGGGATGCGGCGGCTTCCGAAGCACTGCCGCGAGAGCAATCCGATTTCGATTTCCGCCTGATTCAGCCAGCTTCCGTGAGTCGGCGTATGGTGTACGGTGAACCGGTCCCAGACTTCGCCGCCGACGTCTTCACCGAGTAGATCCGTGAGCGATTTGCGTCTGTGGATGTTCAGATTGTCGAGCACGAGATGGATGGTGGTTGCTTCCGGATACTCGATCGCCAGCTTGAAAATGACTCTTGCAAACTCAACCGCCGAACGATCCGGCGTCGCGAAGGTGAAGTGGCGACCGGCTTTCGGCTCTACCGCGCAGAAAACATTGGCGGTTCCGCGCCGCTGGTATTCGCTGTCGCGCCGCGCTTCCCGGCCCGGTACGGCGGGAGACGGAGGCCGAACTTCGGCATGCAGGGTAACCGGCTTCTCGTCGAGGCAGACTACCGGTTCGTTGGGATCGTAAGGTTTTTCATACACTTCGAGGACATCCTCCATCTTCGAGATGTACTCTTCAGTGAGTTCCGGGATGCACCACATTTTTTTCCCGCCACGGTTTGAGGTCGTGGCTGAGAAGCAGAACCCGAATAGTCTCACGTCCGACTCTAGGTACCAGCCGCCTTTTTACGGCCTGTTCCGCCACCAGGCGCACTGTCCATCGAGCGTGCCCTTCGGGCGCGCCGGCGCAGACCATTGCTATGATCCGCTGCTTCTGGCTGTCCTCCAACAACGCGGCGGCTCCCGGCCGTTCTTTCTCATACAGGGCGCGCTCCAGCCCACCTTCGACATACCGATGCCCCACCTTGCGGATTGCCTGTGGAGTCAGAGAGACGAACTCGGCGAGGCGAGGGGCGCTGATACCTTTGGCCAGTTGTAAGAGAGCCAGAGCACGGAGCACAGCGCGAACCGGCTGAACTCCGCCGCTCAGGAACTCTTCCAGTGCCTTCTGATCCCTCTTTGAAACCGGAATGCGCAGCGCGGGGCGGCTCATACCCTCAGTATGCGCTAAAACATCTTAGAGTGGAATTGTTTTATTGGAATCTTTTCAGGCGGTCAGAGAACTAGCGCACGAGGGTGATCACATCATCCTCCGTGCGGGGACATACCGGGAAGCGGTGGAGTTGAAGAACAAGTCAGGTGTGACGTTGAGTGCGTACCGCGGAGAAAAGCCTGTGCTGTCCGGCCTGGACGTTCTGCAGTTGGAATGGCGCGCTTCCCCGCAGAAGAATGTTTACGTGGCGGTGCTCAATGTGTCCAGGGTTTCGCAGCTGTTCTTTAACGGCAAGCCCATGGTGGAGGCACGCTGGCCCAATCTGCCCAAAGACGCGAACGGGGATTGGAATTTCTTCTCGCCAGATGTATGGTCCACGGTAGATTCCGCGGGGAATAGTTATGGCACTATTTCAGACAAGCATCTCGCCGCAACGGGCTGGGATGTGAGCGGCGCGCAGGCAGTGTTGAATGTGGGTCCGCAGTTCTTTACGTTCACGCGTCCGGTGAAGGAGCATGCGAAGGGGTCGGCGGTCTTTCACTATGAGAAGGACCTGGGGCCGAGCCTCGCCAAACATGATGAAGGGGGCAGCAATCCTCTGTTCAATGATGATCGCTACTATCTTTTCGGGATGCGGCAGTTCCTGGATGCACCGGGAGAGTATTTCTATGACAAGGAAGCCAGGAAGTTGTTCTTCTATGCGCCCGGCGGCGGCAATCCAGCGGCTGGCGTTGTAGAGACCAAAACGCGCAATTGGGGATTTTCTGCGGACGCGGCATCAACGCATCTTACCTTGGACGGACTTACTTTCTTTGCCACGGCCTTCCGCTTTGGGAAAGATCCGAACCATAAGAGTTCGTATATCGTTCTGAAGAACAGCGAGGTAATTTACAGCTCCTGGTCAGACGCGGTGGGACTTCCGGCTGATTCCAAGGTGGAGCTCAGCTTTCCGACAATCGAGGCGGATCACTCACAGGTCGTGAATACTATCTTTGCTTTTGGATCCTTCAGCGGCCTCTATATCAATGGCTTCGATAACTTGATTGAGAATAATCTGTTCCATGACTTCGATTACAGTTCTTCCTTGACCTATCCGCCTTTGCAGGTCAGCCGCGCGACTCTCGCGATGGTGGGGAAGGCAGGGCGTGCGATCGTGCGATATAACACCCTGCAACGTTCCGGCGGGATACAAATGCAGGTGGCGCAGCAGGACAACCAGGTCTACATGAATGACCTGGTGGATTCCTTCCAGGCGTGCTACGGGGGGAACAAAGATACTTCCGCACTTTACACGCAGAACACTTTCTGTGCTGGCACGCGGCTGCATCATAACTGGGTACATGGTGCCTATTCCGGGACGCCTCCACTGCCCTGGGGCGGCGGTATGGGGATTCGGGGTGACGACAAGACCGCTGGACTCACGGTGGACCACAACGTAGTCTGGGATCTGGGTGCGCCCGGCATCATGATCAAGAGCGTGGATGAACCGACACCTGAGCAGGCGAACCTTTGCGTCAACAATACGGTGTTCCATCACAGCGTTTACAACGACGTGAAGGGAGGGATTCTGATTCAATCCACCGCGGCCAAACAGAATATCCACAGCACGGTGGTCAATAACCTTTCCGACACGATTTTCGGCTGGTGGTTTGCCGCGCCGATGGGTAAGTTGAAGCAGTTCAGTAATAACGTGCAGCAGTTTGATGCGGCGCGGGATCTTACCAATCCAGAGTGGCTGGATCTCCGTCCGGCGGCGGGAGCCAGCAGGATTCTGGGGGCGGGCGTGGCAGTGGAGGGTATTACGGATCGCGTGGCGGGAAAAGCGCCGGATGCTGGTGCTTATGAGCGCGGTGATTCAGTGTATTGGATTCCCGGGCAGAGGAAATCGAAAGCCAGCGCACCGATTGTGCCGGACCACGCCCGCAATGTGCCCGTACAGCGGGATGCGCTGATGTGGAAGCCCGCTTATGGCGCGGTGGGGCATACCGTTTATTTTTCGGCATCGAAGCCGGGCCTGGCCAAGCCTGCAAACGCCAAGACATTCCGGGGAGAAGACAACGTGTTCGCTCTTCCCCAACTGGCCGCGGGACGGGAGTATTATTGGCGTGTGGATGCCTTGATGCCGGACGGAACAGTCATTACTGGAGATAGCTGGAGCTTTTCGACGAGATGATGCGGGCTGCGTGTCTCTTTCTGGTGGCGTCACTGGCCGCGGCGCAGCAGGACCACAAGGCTTGGTCGAACTACGGTGGCGGTGCGGATTCGTCGCACTTTGTCGCGCTGAATCAGATCAACAAGTCCAATGTGAAGCAGTTGCAGGTGGCGTGGAACTATCCCGCGGGTGATGGTCACACTTACTTGTTCAATCCCATCATTGTGGATCGGGTGGTCTACTTACTGGCGAGAAACAGTTCCCTGGTGGCGCTGCAAGCGGAGACGGGCAAGGAGATCTGGATTCATGAAAATCTCTCCGGGATTAGCACGCGCGGCATCGCCTATTGGGAGAGTAAAGACCGCAAAGACCGCCGGTTGATCTTTACCATCAACAGTTATCTGGAAGAGATTGACGCGCGCACAGGGAAGTCGATTCTTACGTTCGGCAAGCGTGGCGCAGTGAATCTGCGGGAGGGTCTGGGGCGTGACCCGAAGACGATGATCCGCATCCAAACCGACACGCCCGGGCGTATCTTTGAGAATTTGATCCTGCTGGGGTCCACGCCGGGGGAAGCATATCTTTCCGCGCCGGGAGACATACGTGCTTTCGATGTGATTACGGGCAAGCTGGTTTGGAGTTTCCACACGATTCCACACCCCGGCGAACCCGGCTATGAAACTTGGCCGAAGGATGCCTGGAAATATTCCGGTGGCACAAACACCTGGGGCGAGATCACTGTGGATGAGAAGCGGGGAATCGCTTATTTTCCGACAGGTTCGCCCACTTATGATTACTACGGCGCCGACCGGATTGGTTCGAATCTCTTCGCGAATTGCCTGCTGGCCCTGGACGCACGGACAGGGAAGCGCTTGTGGCATTTCCAGATGGTGCATCACGATCTGTGGGACTATGATGCGGCTGCTGCACCGCAGTTGGTTACGGTGCGCCATGAAGGCAAGTTGGTGGACGCTGTATCTCAATCTTCGAAGCAGGGCTTTCTGTATGTGTTCGACCGTGTTACCGGCAAGCCACTCTGGCCGATTGAGGAACGTCCGGTGCCGGCAAGTCTGATGCCCGGCGAGCAGGCCTGGCCAACACAACCATTTCCCACGGCACCACCGCCGTTTGCGCGCCAGAAGATCACGGCGGAGGATGTAAACCCCTGGATACTTACACCGGAGGAGCGGTCGGCTTGGAAGGCACGTATCTCGGCGATGCGGAATGAAGGCATCTTCACGCCTCCGGATGTCAAGGAAACCATTGCCTTACCCGGTGCGCGGGGAGGGTCGAATTGGGGAACAGGTGCGGCGAATCCAGGTCGCGGTCTGGTCTATCTGACCACGCAGGATTGGCCTACGGTTTATAAGTTGAGCCTGGAAGATCCGCTGGGGCGGCCTGCCGCCGAAGGTACTTCGGGAGCTTCGGTTTACGCGGCACGTTGCGCGGTATGTCATGGCGAAAACGGGATGCGGTTCGGCGCCGGACCGCCGCCGCTCGCTGGCGTGGGACGAATGGTGACACTCGATTCGTTTCGCGCCACCGTACGCAGCGGGAAGAGTGAGATGCCCGCCTTCCCCAGCCTGGATGATGCGGCGGTGAAGAGCATGTATGACTATCTCAGCGGGCTGGAGCCAGCGGGGAAACCCGTGGTGCTAACTGCGAAGGGCGGACCCGTGGTGGCCACCGGCGGAGCGCCCGGCGGACGCAATATTCCCTCTGGCAGTGGCAACCAATACACGCCGCTCGGCGGACCTCCGTATCCGGCGGGAGTGAAAGCGCCACGCGACCGTTATTACACCAATTGGGGTTTGTATCCGGATCAGCCCTATGTGATTGGTCCGCCATGGTCTCAGGTGGTGGCCTTTGACCTGAACAGCGGGACGATCAAGTGGAAGGTACCGCTGGGTCAGGATGCCGCCGCTGCCGCTGAGGGTGCGCGTGATACGGGTGCGTTCATGGCCGAACATCACGGGATGGTTGTGACTGCGACAGGCTTGATCTTTGTTGCCGCGAGTGACGGTATTCTGCGCGCGCTTGATGAAGAAACCGGACAGGTTCTCTGGGAGACCGTGCTGCCGGCCGGTTCCGAAGGAAGCCCCGCCATGTATGAAGCTGGTGGACGACAGTACTTGATCGTTCCTGCGTCTTCTGACCCGAACCCGGGTGGCGGCCACCCGCTGCGCACCAAGCCGCGGGAACCAATCCGGCCCGACCTGCCGAAAGGGTATGTGGTCTACGCGTTGCCGCGGAATTAAGCCGATCTGCGTGCGCCAGAATGGCGTGCGTTTTCCGGGTACAAGAACACGCACGCCAGAATGGCGTGCGAACAAGCCGGGCTGGAGCCAGCGGGAAAGCCCGCTGCCGCTGAGGGTGCGCGTGATACGGGTGCGTTCATGGCCGAACATCACGGGATGGTTGTGACTGCGACAGGCTTGATCTTTGTTGCCGCGAGCGACGGTATTCTGCGCGCGCTTGATGAAGAAACTGGACAGGTTCTCTGGGAGACTGCGCTGCCGGCCGGTTCCGAAGGAAGCCCCGCCATGTATGAAGCTGGTGGACGACAGTACTTGATCGTTCCTGCGTCTTCTGACCCGAACCCGGGCGGCCGATCTTCGTGCGAACAAGCCCAACTGAGCCGTACGGGACGCGATCACTCCCCGATCATGCGGTGCGCTACGACCTGCAAGCCCTGTGAGGTGGAGCCCAAGCGTGACGAGCGAACCAGCACTTCGAAGTACCGCAAGTGGCCGTCCTTCTGCAGATGGAGTTGGCGGACCATCTGGCTGGCAAGGTTCGGATTGAATAGGAGATCACCGGCGGCCTCCGTACCCACGGAGCCAGTGCCCGAAACAATCAGAACGTTGCCGGTGCCATCCAGGTTGGGCAGAAACGCGATGGTGGAGTAGAGATCATTGGAATCGTCACCCGGTGCGCCAGCAAGGTAGACAGCAGATTCACCGGGAAGCGGAGATTGATTCCGGATCCGTGCGCGGGATTCCTTGAAATCAAATTCGTGCCGGAAATTCAGCTTCTGAAAGAACAATTCCACCCAGGGGTTCGATCTGGCATTGCCCAGCAGAATGACGTGGTTACTCTTCAGGTCACGGGGTTCGATCTCGCGCGCGTAACGGATGCTCAGACGGCTTTTCGGAACACCGGGCAGCGCGAAGATATTCCCGGCGAAGCGCGCACCGGTCACGCTCGTAAACTGCGGCAGGCCAACAATCTCTGCGGCACGTTCCCGCTCATTCGCCGGATCAGTAGCCTGAAAAATCGCACCATGATTGCGCTTCAGGTAGTTATCCAGCGTGAACCGCTTCTGTAAAACATCCTGCGCCACCACGAAACCGGAGTCCGCCAGCACGAGATACGTGTTGTGGTGTTCGTCAAACAGTGCGGACCAGATGGCAGGGGCCGAAGCAACAGAAGGAGTGCCAGCCCGCAGGCGGGAATTCTGCCACCAGAGCCAGAGGCAAAGCAGGGTCAGCAACGCAATGACGGTGGGGGTGGCGAAGCGGAACCGGGGCCGGGCAACGGGCACGGGCTCGAGTTCGACCGCCGGGGCTGCTGGCTCCAGATCCGGTTCAAGCTCCACACGGTATTCGAACAGGGGAACGTAACCACCTCTGGGAATTGTGATGACAAGGGGAAGTTCCTTGCCCTCATCCGCAAAGAAATCGGCGAGTTTCTTGCGCAGGTTGCGGGCTTCCACGCGGACGATGTTGTCTTCCGAAGGGTTGTAACCGGCGGACCTTTGGTAGACCAGCGTGCCGATCTCCTGCTCGCGGAGCGGTTCGGCATCTCCGTCGGACAGGGCGCGTTCGCAGATCAGCCGCAGGAATTCGCGCAGCTTCGGTGCGCGTTGCAACGCGCGGCTGCGGAGGACGTGCGCGACAGCTTCACGCTTCTCTTCCAGCGAAATGCTTGCTCCAGAGACAACTCCCGCCTGCACTATCGGACTCCTTTGCGCCCTGCATATTGCGCCAATCGCAACTCTATCACTCCTGCGGAGTGGGCGGCAAAGCACTCCGCGGGCAGCAACTTACCGGAAACTTACGGTGAACTCCCTTGTTCTGGAGCGCCTGAATCGATAGCTTGTAGGTTCCATATGAACCGCCGCCAATTTACCGCAATTCTTGCCGGAGCAACCGCAGGGTTTTCTTACGCCCAACGCCCTCAGGGTGGGCAGGGGGGCAAGCGCCCGAACGTCGTTCTCGTTTTGACTGACGACCAGGGCTACGGCGATTTGTCCCTGCACGGCAACCCTCACCTGAAGACGCCCAATATGGATTCGGTGGGGAAAGAAGGCGTCCAATTCACGCAGTTCCAGGTCTGTCCAGTCTGCTCACCGACTCGGTCCAGCTTGCTGACAGGCCGGTACAACTACCGCACGGGAATTGTGGATACGTTCCTGGGCCGCTCAATGATGTATCCGGATGAGGTAACGGTAGCGGAGATTCTGGGGAGCAACGGCTACCGGACTAGCATTTTCGGCAAGTGGCACCTGGGCGACAACTACCCGATGCGGTCGTGCGACCAGGGCTTCCAGGAATCGCTGGTGATCAAGGGTGGAGGTCTCGGGCAGCCTTCCGACCCTCCCGGCAGCAGCTACTTCGATCCGATTCTGCAACACAACGGGGTCCAGAAGAAGTACACGGGATATTGCACCGATGTTTTCTTCGGGGCGGCGATGGAGTGGATCGAACGGGGCGGCAGCAAGCCGTTCTTTGCCTACATCGCGACCAACGCGCCACATTCTCCCTTGATGGTGGACGAAAAGTGGTCCCGGCCTTTCGCCGAAATGGGGCTGGCTGATGACGTCGCCAAGGTTTACGGCATGATCGCGAACATTGACTGGAACCTGGGCAAGTTGACCACGAAGCTGCGGGATCTGGGCGTGGAGCGGGACACGATGTTCATCTTTATGACGGACAACGGCCCGGTGGGTCCGACGGTGCGGTACAACGCCGGGATGCGGGCGATCAAAGGAACACCCTACCAGGGAGGGATTCGTGTTCCCTTCTTCGTGCGATGGCCCGGACGCCTCAAGCCGCGGACGACGGACCGGATCGCCGCGCAGATCGACATCATGCCGACCATTCTGGACGTCTGCGGAGTCAAGAAACCGGAAGGGCTCAAGATTGACGGCAAGAGTCTGTGGAGTCTGGCGGATGGGACCGCGAAGAATTGGCCGGACCGGACGATCTTCACGCAATGGCATCGAGGCGATCAACCAGAGGCGTTCCGGGATTCCGCCGTGCGGACACAGCGCTACAAGTTGATCAACGGCAAAGAGCTCTACGACATGGAAAAAGACCCGGCGGAGAGTCACGACATCGCCGACTCGCATCCGGAGGTCGTTGCGGATCTGCGGAAGGCCTATTTGGATTGGTTCGCGTCGGTTTCTGCGGACAGACACTTCATTCCACCCCGGATCTACCTTGGAACGGAGCATGAAAATCCGGTGGTTCTGACGCGGCAGAACTGGCGGGTGGCGGCGCAGGGGCGGAACACCAATGGCTGGTGGGAAGTGGATGTCAAGAAGGCCGGGAAATATGAAATCACCTTGCAGTTTGATCCCCTTCCCGCCGACTCTGAAGTTCGTTTCCAACTCGGGGAGGCAGACAAGAGCAAGGCGGTTCCCCAGGGTGCGCAGGAGTGCCGGTTTGAAGCTGTCGAACTGCGCGTTGGCCCCGGGCAATTGCGGGGGACAATCACCGCCGGAAAGTCCGCTGTTGGACCGAAATTCGTGGAAGTCAGGACGCTGTAACAGCCGCACTTACCGGGAGTTCACTGTGAATTCCCTTGTCCGGCGGGAAGGAATGCCGATAGCTTGGAACCCGGTGCCACGTATGAAGCATTGTCCATCCAAAGCCATGTTCGCTGCCGTTCTGCAAGGGTTGTTCTGGGCGGCATTGCCGCTATTGGGTCAGGTCGACCAGGGGGGAATAACCGGAACCATATTGGATTCCACTGGCGCAGTAGTTCCGGGTGCCCAGGTGACGTTAATAGAGCTCTCCACCGACTTGCATCGCAACACCACCACGACGAACACCGGATCTTACAACTTCTCTTATCTGTCGCCGGGCCAGTACCGGCTCACGGTGGCGAAACCCGGCTTCGCCACGGAGGTGGTGAATGGAATCGAAGTCATGGTTGGCATCACAGCGACTTTCAACTCGACGTTGTCTCCCGGCGCACAGACACAGCAGGTGACCGTGACCGCCAGTTCCGTGGAACTGGAGCAGCAGAGTTCAACCCTTGGATCTGTGATTTCCGGCAAACAGATGGTGGAGTTGCCTGTGCTTGGGCGCAATCCATTTACTCTGGTGCTGCTGGCTCCGGGCGTTGTGCAGGGAAACAATGCGGCCAATCCGATTACCGCTACCGTGAATGGCGGACGGACGTCTTCGATGGAACTGTTGATGGATGGGGCGGAGGTCCGGAATGCGATTGGCAGTGGTGCCGCTTTCACGCCGCCGCTGGAAGCAGTGGGGGAAGTCAAGGTGATCACCAATAACTTCTCCGCTGAGTATGGGCGAACTGGAGGCGGCGTTCTGACTTCGACCACGCGGGCCGGCACCAATGTGTATCACGGCAGCCTTTACGAATACTTTGAGAATGACAAGTTGAACGCAAACGGCTGGCTGGCGAACCGGAACGGCCTGGGCAAGACTGAGTTCCGGCATAACGAATTCGGCGGCTCGGCGGGAGGTCCTGTGTATCTGCCCAAGGTCTACCATGGCCGTGACAAGACGTTCTTCTTCGCCACTGTGGAAGGGGTGCAGCAGCGCACGCCCAACAGCATCAGTGGTGAGGTGCCGACCACGCTCGAACGCGGTGGAGATTTCTCGCAAACGCGTAATGCGGGTGGGCAGTTACTGCAGATCTATGATCCGGCAACGACGGTGGCGAATCCGCAGTTGGCGGGGACGTATATCCGCAGCTTGTTTGCGGGCAACGTCATTCCTATGTCGCGGATCAATTCGATCGCGCAGAATGTGATGACCTATTACCCGCTGCCCAACCGCACCGCTGTGGGCAGCGATTTTGCCCAGAGCGAAACGGTGCAGCTCGGCACGGTGCGGATGCTCTATCGGATCGACCACCAGTTGAACAGCAAGAACCGCTTGTTTGTTACTCACGGGAGGGAGAACTCCAAAACGCTTTCGCCCGGAGTGAACATCGCCTTTCCTTCTGAGAAAGGCAATGCGGCAGCGAACCAGGGGCAGAATGACCATTCGACCAGCCTTAGCGATACGGTCATTTTCAGTCCGGCTCTCGTCGGCGAATTCCGGGCCACGTTCGTTCGTGTGTTAATTCCGGGAACTCCGGCCAGCAAGGGGTTTGAGATGAGTTCGCTGGGGTTTCCGCAGTCTCTGCAGGCACAGGCAGGCGCTTTCCTGTTTCCGTATTTCAACATCACGGATGAGAGCACGCTGGGTGTGGCCAATACAACCTACGCGAATAATACACAGCAAAACGAGGGCGCGCTGGCGCACGTCACCTGGATTCGCGGCAGCCACATTGTGAAGACTGGCTTCGATCTGTCGATCGGATATCTGAATTACTTCAAATACCAATATCCGTCCGGTAGTTATAACTTCAGCCGGGCCTACACGCAGGGTCCCAACCCGGCCACGGCAAGTGTGACTGGCGGTGATGGCTTCGCGACTTTCCTGTTAGGTGCACCAACGGGCGGGAGCTTCACGTTTGACCCGACTTTGTCCATCATCCAGAAATCGGTCGCCTGGTATGTGCAGGATGATTGGAAGATCCGGCGCAATCTAACGTTGAATGTAGGCTTGCGCTGGGATGATTCGACGCCATGGAAAGAGCGGTATTCGCGCCTGGCATATTTTGACCCCGCAGCGACGGACCCCGTCACCCATCTGCCGGGTAAGTTACAGTTCCTGAATGCGGGTGCGCCGTATTCATCGCAGCAGGCGAGCGTTGGGGGGCACTTCGCGCCACGGCTGGGCTTCGCATGGAGCCCGAATGCGACGACGGTGATCCGTGGAGGCGGCGGGATCTTTTACTTCCCCGGCAATGGGGCGATCAGCGCGGCGCCAACAGCACTCGGAGATGGCTATTATGTGAGCGATCCGGTGTATTTAGGGACAGCGCCGGCAGCGCCGAACACTCCCCCTGCGGGGGCTTCCCTGTCCACGCCATTCGTCACCGGACTGGTGACACCTCCTGCTTATGAAGTAGGCAGCGCGCTCACCACGAGGTTCCACAATACGGTCGCCCCGCTGAACATCCAATGGAACTTCAGCATACAGCGGCGGCTGCCAGTGAATCTGCTGCTGGAACTGGCTTATGCCGGCAACCGCGCGGAACACTTTTGGATGGCGATTAATGCGAACGCGGTAAACCCTTCGAACTTATCTTTAGGAACGGGGCTCGATGCATTAGTGACAAATCCCTACTATGGCCAGGTGTCCACAGGCACGCTGAGTGCGAAGACGGTGACGGCGGCGCAATTGTTGCGGCCGTTCCCGCAGTATCTGGATATCACCAACTCCGGCGCTTCGATAGGAGATTCGATTTACCATGCAGGCTCTTTGCGGCTGCAGCGTTCTTACCAGGGCGTCACGGTGAACTTCGCGTATACGTTCAGCAAGGGGATTGATGATGGTCCGCAGAACTTCGCCCCGCAGAGCGGCCTTGTCAATCCATATAACTTGAAGGCATCACGTTCCCTGACGGATTGGAACCGCACGCAGACCCTTTCGTCCAGCTGGGTTTGGGCACTTCCTTTTGGTGGCGGACAGCGATTCCTCAGTCGTGGAATCGCCGGCAAGATCACAGGAGGCTGGCAGTTGAGCGGGGTATTGACGCTGGGCACAGGCATTCCGGTGGTAATTACAGGACCCTCCAACACCAGACTGCCCGGGGTAACAGGCTCAGTGCAGCGGCTGCAAAATCCAAATCTTCCCGCGGGCCAGCAAACGCTCGATCACTGGTTCAATACCGCAGCCTTCGCGCCCGCGGCGCTCTACACGCTGGGGAATGGTTCGCGCAGTGAGCCGAATCTGACCGCACCCGGGCTGAGTAATTTGAATGCGAGTCTCTCACGGATCTTTCCCCTCCGGGAACGGCTGCGCATCCAAATACGGGGCGATTTCTTCAACACCTTGAATTCTCCACCTTACGGCCCGCCGAACGGGAGTTTGACGTCAGTCAATTTCGGACAGGTGACTACACTTACCACAGCGTCCCCCGGGCGCATCATTCAACTGGGAGCAAGGCTTTCCTTTTAAGATTATGAATAGACGAGAATTTCTCCGCACGACTGCCGCTTCAGCCGCGATACCCGCGCTCAACCTACAGGCAGCCACAAAGAAGCCGAATATCGTCATCATCCTGGCCGATGATTTCGGTTACGGAAGCTTGAACTGCAATGGGGCGGATCCGAAGCTCATCCGAACACCCAATCTGGACAGGATCGCGAAGGAAGGGATTCGCTTTACAGATGCCAATACGCCATCGTCTGTATGCAGCCCCTCGCGTTACGCCTTGATGACCGGCCGTTACTGCTGGCGGACTTCTCTGAAATTCGAAGTCCTCCCGACGAATGCGCCGCTTCATATTGAGATGACGAGAACCACGATTTCCTCGGTACTCAAAGGCGAAGGATATAACACAGCAGCGATCGGGAAGTGGCATCTGGGTTACGGGGGCGGCAAGACGGACTTCACGCAGGAATTGAAGCCCGGTCCCCTGGAGTTAGGCTTTGACTATCACTTTGGCGTGCCGCAAAATCACGGCGACGCATCCGGCGTCTATGTGGAGAACCATCAAGTCGCGGGCTTGCGGTCGAAGGAGATCAAGCCGGTTGGTAATAACCCCTACGGACGCCCCTTCCTGGGAATTGATGCGCCACAGCGTGTGGATGATGAAGTAATGGACGTTCTTACGGACCATGCCGTGGAATGGCTCGGGAAACAATCGCCACAGACTCCTTTCTTCCTGTACTTCACGCCGGTTGCCGTGCATGAGCCGGTAACTCCTTCGAAGCGGACGAAGGGCAGCAGCGCCGCCGGACCTTATGGCGACTGGATTCATGATTTGGATTACTCGGTGGGCCGTGTACTGAAAGCGCTGGATGACAAGAAACTGGCGCAGGATACCCTGTTGATCGTCACCAGCGACAACGGCGGTGTGTTCATGACCGCGGGAGACCGGGCGGAAGCCGTGGCCTATCGGGCAGGACTGCATGTGAACGGTGATTGGCGTGGCGGCAAGCATGGCGTCTATCAAGGCGGCTTCCGCGTGCCGTTCATGGTTCGGTGGCCGGGCAAGGCTCCGGCGGGGACGACCTGCGACGAAACCATCAACCTGGCGGACATGCTCGCAACTATTTCAGCGGTTGTGGAGAAGCCATTCGTATCGAAGGAAGGGTCCGGCGAAGATAGTCTGAACGTTCTGCACACTTTCCTCGGCAAGAAGCTTCCACAACCGGTGCGGGATTCAATGGTCAGCCACAGCGCGGATGGTATCTTCGCCATGCGGCAGGGGGACTGGAAGTATGTGGAGGGAAAACCCGCCAAGCCAGTTGACAAAGTACCGAAGGCGCGGGCTGGCGAAATGACGCAGCAGCTCTATAACGTGAAAGACGATCCCAAGGAACAGAAGAACGTAATCGACGAGCACCGGGACATCGCGGCTAAAATGCAGGATCTGCTGAGCACACAGCGGGCTCAGGGCTACTCGACAAAGAAATAAGCAGGAGGCAACGAGATGAACAACGGCATTTCCAGACGGTATTTTTTCTTCGGAAGTATTCTTGCCGGAGTGGTTCCCACAGGAGGCTTCGGGAGCGCACAGTCCCTGAAGGCGCTTGGTTACAAAAGTGTCTTGAACAAATTGAACATTGCCGGAATTGGCGTCGGGAACCGCGGTGCCGCGGATCTTACGCCGATGGCGGTGAGCGAGAACATTGTGGCCCTGTGTGATGTGCACCAGGACTACGCGGCGAAGACCTTTGCGAAGTATCCGAAGGCAACGAAATACAAGGATTTCCGCGTCTTGCTGGAGAAGGAAAAGAATATCGATGGCGTCGTGATCGGCACGCCCGACCATTCGCACACGCCCATCGCGCTGGCCGCCATGCAGGCAGGCAAGCATGTTTATTGCGAGAAGCCGCTAACGCGTACGGTATGGGAAGCGCGGCTGCTGCGCGATGCGGCACATAAGTACAACGTGGCCACCCAGATGGGTAACCAGGGTTACTCACATGAAGGAACGCGGACCTGCGCGGAGATCCTGTGGTCCGGCGCGATCGGTGAAGTTAGGGAAGTCCATGCGTGGACTGGCGGTATCTATGGTGGCCACTTTCTGGTGGAAGGCGCGCCGCCTGTTGATCCGATTCCTGGCGCGCTCGACTGGGATCTTTGGCTGACGACGGCGGCCTCGCGGCAATACAACGAGAATATGTTCAGCAAGTGGAGAGCTTGGCAGGATTTCAGCGGCGGCGGTTCACTGGGCGACTGGATTGTGCATTGCCTTGGACCCGCCAATCTGGCGCTGCAACTACACCTCGCTCCGCCGACCAGCGTGGAATGTATACAACTTACCGGCAAGAACGACTACGTATGGCCTGAAAGCGCGCAGTTGAAGTATGAGTTTCCAGAGCGCGGGGGCATGCCGCCGGTCACCATCAATGTCTACATGAATCTGCGCGGCGATGTACCTTATCCGGCTGGCATGGCTCCAGAAGAACCGCTGTTCCCTGTCCCCAATAATCTTGCGGAGCGCGGCCGCTACGCTCCACCGGACCCTGGTGTTCGCGGCGAACGTCTTGCAGCACCTGCGGCACCGAAACGTCCCGACAAGGTGGGGCAGCCGGTGGACCGGACCAAGCGTCCCGGAAACGGCAGCCTCTTTGTCGGTAACAAGGGTGCGATGGCAACGGTAACAAGAGGCGAAGGCGTTTGGCTGCTGCCGGCGGCGCGCTGGGCTGAGTATGTTCTGCCACCGCAGATACTGCCGCGCAGCGTGAATCACCAGCAGGATTGGGTGCGGGCGGTCAAGGGCGGTGCGCCGGGTTGTTCGAATTTCGACATTTCGGTTCCCTACATTGAGTGGCTCATTCTGGGTGCGGTGGCGTTGCGTGTGCCTAATACTAAACTCCTGTGGGACGCTAAGAAGATGCAGTTCACCAACAATACGGAGGCCAATAAGTATCTGCGTCCGAATATCAGGAAGGGTTGGGAACTGAAGCTGTGAGGATCACAAGGCGCAGTGCTCTCCAAGTGCTGGCCGCTGGTTCGCTCGCGGGCCAGCAGCGGCGGCCGGCGGCGCGAAAACCTAACATCATCGTGATTCTGGCGGATGATCTGGGGATTGGCGATCTGGGTTGTTTCGGGGGTAAAGATGTGGCAACGCCGCACATCGATTCCTTCGTAGCGGGCGGGACCAAGTGCACGGAGGGCTATGTTTCGTGCGCGGTTTGCAGCCCTTCGCGGGCAGCGCTCCTCACTGGCCGCTATCAACAACGCTTCGGGCATGAGTTCAACTCCTCCCAGGGCGGGGTAACAGGAGCTGTATTCGGGCTGCCGAAGACTGAAACAACACTGGCGGAATATCTTAGGCCGGCGGGGTATCGCACCGGTATGGTGGGTAAGTGGCACCTGGGTTCAGTGGATGGATATATGCCGCAGGACCATGGCTTTGATGAGTACTTCGGCTTTCTGGAAGGCGCTGACGAGTACGTGCTCCCCGGCACGAAGGATGCCCGCGTCCTGGATGGGGATGGTGTGCCGGAACGCCATCATCCGATGTATCGCGGGAAAGAGGAGATACAGGAGACGCGTCACCTTACCGATGCCTTCCGCGAGGAAGCGTGTGCGTTCATTGACAAGAACCGGAATCAACCGTTCTTTCTGTATATGGCGGTGAATTCCGTACACGGTCCGCTGCAGACGGTGGAACGCTACTGGGAACGGTTCCCGAATGTGAAGAATCCACGGCGGCGGATGCTCGCGGCAATGGCATCTGCAATGGATGACGCAGTGGGAGCTGTGCTTGAGCGCCTTCGTACTTACAAACTGGAGGAGGATACTCTGGTCTTCTTCCTCAGTGACAATGGCTCGCCGCTTTCGCAAGGTGCGGGGAGTAATGGCGTCTTGAACGGCTCCAAGTTCACTTACTATGAAGGTGGAGTCCGAGTGCCTTTTGCGGTTAGATGGCCGGGGAAGATACCGGCGGGCAAGGTCTACACGCACCCCGTCGTTTCCCGGGACATTCTGCCCACCGTCATGGCAGCAGTTGGCATTCCACTCCCGGCTGGAGTCAAGTTCGATGGTGTGGATTTAGTACCGTTCCTGAATGGCAAGAATGCTCACCTGCCCCACGATGTACTCTTCTGGCGCGCGGGGACGGGACACGCGGCAGTAATGGGCCGCTGGAAGCTGGTGGAATGCGGTCCGGATCATGTCAAGTTATACGATCTCTCCGCCGACCCCGGGGAGACGAAGGACTTGTCCGCACAGCAGCCCGATGTACTGAAAGAAATAAGGGGGGCATGGAGCGAATGGAACTCCAACATGATCCCGCCGATCTTTAAGCCGCGCAAACATAAGGCCACCTTCAATGGAGAATCACTAATATGGGATATCTAAGAGGAACGGCTCTGCTCCTGCTCGCTGTCGCGACCACGTGCGGGGCGCAGACCAAAGCATTGATCATCGACGGCCAGAACAATCATGCGTGGCAGCAGACCACACCGGTGCTTAAGAAGATTCTGGAAGATAGCGGGAAGTTTAAAGTCGACGTTGCCACCAGTCCAGCGAAGGGCGGTGACATGAGCACCTTCCACCCGGACTTTTCCACTTACTCGCTGGTGGTTTCGAATTACAATGGCGAAGCGTGGCCTGCGGAAGTGAACGCCGCGTTTGAGAAGTGGGTGAAACAGGGCGGCGGGTTGGTGGCCGTCCACGCTGCGGACAACGCATTTCGTAAGTGGACTGGTTATCAGGAGATGCTGGCCGTGGGAGGCTGGGGTGGCCGGCAGTCTGGTCCCGGAACACCGATGGCGCGCTGGCGTGATGGCCGGCAGGTGATGGATACGGATGAGGGTCCGTGCGGACGCCACGGTGCCCGTAAGCCCTTCGCGGTAACCATGCGTGATCCGGAACATCCGGTGGCCAAGGGTCTGCCGCCGGTATGGATGCATGCCGCGGATGAACTATATAACCATCTATGTGGTCCAGCGCAGAATCTGACGATCCTCGGAACGGCTTTCTCAGACCCGGAAAACCGCGGCACTGGAGAGCAGGAACCCATGCTGATGTCGATCCAATATGGCAAGGGGAGAGTGTTCCATACAACCCTGGGACATGATGTCGCGGCCATGCAGGATGTGGGATTCATCGTGACTCTGCAGCGCGGTGCCGAGTGGGCAGCAACGGGCAAGGTGACGCTGCCGGTCCCGCCGGATTTTCCGACGGCGACCGAGGTAAAAGTCCGCCAGGTTGTTCCCTGAGAGTGCCGCTAGTTTTCGCTATCGCTAATGGGATAGCATAGGAACCCGATGCGCTTCCACCTTATCCTCATCACCGCTGCCACACTAAGTGTGTTCGGTCCGCCACCAGCGCTATCGCAGACCTCGGCGGGGCGCATTACGGGGTCTCTTCTTGACAGCAGTGGCGCGTTGATACCAGATGGTTCCATCATTGCGACGAATGTGGAAACCGGTGCTGTGATGACGGGGCGAACGGGTTCATCGGGAGGATATGTACTTTATCCGCTTCCGCCTGGGACTTACAGCGTGACAGCGGAGGCGGCAGGGTTCCGAAGTGAACGCATCGAAAAGATCTCCGTTGAAGTGGCTTCGATGCAGACCCTGGATATCAAACTGGAGGTAGCCAGCCAGAAGAAAGAAATCGTGGTGGTCTCCGCATCGAGCGCGGCAATTGTGTCGGATTCGCCCTCAGTGGAAGCCACTATCTCGCGGTCGCAGATTGAGGCGCTGCCATTGAATTCGCGCGACTTCAACCAACTGGTGCTGCTGTCTGCCGGGGCAGTGGACAACGCAGGCACCGGGTTGGATTTCGGAGCGGCGGCATTGAATGGCAACAGGGCCTACGGGAATGGCTATCAGTTGGACGGTGTATCCAACCAGAACCCCTTCACCGGCACCTCCGCTTCAGCGGTCTCCGTCGATGTGATCCGTGAGTTTAAGGTCACCTCTGGCGCGGCTCCTGCGGAGTATGGAGAAGCGGGAACGCACGTCACTATTGTTACCCGCAGCGGTGAAAATACGTTCCACGGCAGCGCCTTTGAATATCACCGCGGCAATGCGCTGCAGGCGACCAACCCGTTCAATCCTGGCGTCATCCTGCCGTTCGACCGGAACCAGTTTGGCGGGTCCATCGGCGGACCAGTCAGACACAACAAGACCTTTTTCTTTGGAAACTATGAGGGTAACCGCCAAACCCAAGGGGCGCCCGTTATCGCAAGCATGCCGCTCGATGCATTTTGGAACGGCGACTTTTCATCGCTGCTTGCGAGGAAAATCACCATCAAGGACCCGCTCAGCGCCGCCACCTTCCCGAATAATTTGATTCCGCCGTCGCGCTTCAGCCCTGTGGCGATTGCGCTCCGGCCCTACTGGGCCTCCCCCACAAGCCCGGGCTTCAATAATAACTTCGTCTCCAACCAGGCGACGCTGACGAACGGGGATCAGTTCACCATCCGCATGGACCAAACTCTGCCACGCGGACAGATTCTTTCTCTGCGCTTCACACAGGCCAACAGCGGCACAGTGGGACCAAACTTACTGGCCAATCCCAGCCAGATCGACACGCTAAGTTACAGCGATAACGCGAGCCTCGGCTATACCGCGGTGCTTTCCCCTTCCATCGTGAATGAATTGCGGGTCGGCTATACCGGGTACCATGTGGTGAACACCTATCTGCCGAATGGACTTCCCACAGGCCAGCAGGCGGGTATACAGGGCCTGGAACCTGCTGTTGATATCCGCATGCCGTTGCCCGCGATTATCTTCACAGGAAACGATGCGCTCACACGGTTGAATTACAACAACAGCAATGCCTACTCCACAGTGAATCAGGGCAGCGAGTTAATGGACTTTTCCGATGCGCTCACCTTGGTGCGGGGAAGTCATAGCATCAAGCTTGGTTTTGACTACCGGCGCGAGATTCTGCCGGCGATTCTGCAGCCTGCATCGGCAGGCAGCATTACTTTCACGGGCAACACAACAGCGACTTCCACAGGCTACAGCTTTGCGAGTTTTCTGCTGGGCCTGCCCGCGAGTGCCGTGCAAAACATCTCGGCACCCTCATTCGTACTGCAGCGCCGCAGCTTTGCCAGTTACTTACAGGATGACTGGCGAGTGAGCCGCAACCTGACGGTCAGCATCGGACTGCGGAATGAAATGTCCCCTTACCCGGCGGAGTTGAAGAATCGCATCGCGCTTTTTGATCCCGTAACTTCCGCCATGGTCATTGCCTCCGACAACGGCGTGTTGCCTGTGTCGCAGTACTCGCCACTCTTGATCAGCAAGCTGGCGAACGCGTCCGGCCAGTTGCCGTTCCCTATTCTTAGCGACAAGCAGGCAGGCTTTGCACCTGGAACACTGCTCCAGGCACAGAATGTCAACCTGGGCCCGCGCTTCGGCTTCGCCTATACGCTGCCGGGGCAGCATGCCTTTGTGCTGCGTGGCGGATACGGCATGTTTTACAGCCCTTATCCGATACAGAATCTGCTGCAGGTACTGGGAACGAATCCACCTTTCAGCGGCACCCTCACTTACTCGAACGCGATTAAGAATGGTGTACCGGCAATTACGCTGGCCAATCCCTTCGCGGGCAGTGCGGGAGCCAGTCTTTCGCCCTCCGGCATCCAATCGAATTTCCGCCTGGCAAATAACCAGCAATGGAATCTTGCTCTGGAGCGGGAAGTCGGGCTGGGCTTTGTTGTCAGTCTGGGTTATGTGGGCAACAAGGGCACGCATCTGTTCCGCGCTTATAACGCGAATCAGCAGCAGGTCAGCAGCACGACTGGTGCGACATACTATCCGCTGCAAAGCACTTACGGGACCGCTGCCATCTCAGAACGGACGAGCAATGCCGACTCCACTTATCATTCGATGCAAACTATCGTCAGACGAAGGCTGGCACGGGGGTTGCAGATGGAGTTGAACTGGACGTGGGCCAAGGGTCTGGATGACGTCGGAACAGCGCTCAGCATCAGCGCACTCGATGTACAGAATCTGGGCCGTGACCGCGCCGACAGCGACTATGTCCGCCGGCATACGGTCCACGCCAATGCCTCGTACCAGCTGCCATTTGGACGGGGGCAACTCTGGCTGGCGTCCGGGCCGCGGTGGGTAAATTCTATTGTGGGCGACTGGCGGCTTTCCGGCATTTGGACCGGATACACAGGGCGCCGCTTCACCCCCATCATCAACAACACGGGTCTGGCAGCCACACGGCCCAATGTTGTTTATGGCGTCCAGGCCAATTTACCGGCAAGCCAGCGCTCACCCTCACTCTGGTTTAACCCTGCTGCCTTTACGGAGCCGCCCATGACTTGCGGGCCGCAAGGGACTTCCCCCTGTATTGGAAATGCGGGGCGCAACATCCTAATAGGCCCAGGTGTCCAAATTGCGGACCTCAGTCTCGCGAAGACTATCAGTTTTCGGGAGACGAAACGCTTGAGCTTCCGCCTGGAGGTCTTTAATGCCTTCAACCATCCGAATTACGATCTGCCGGATGCTAATGTAACGAACGCAACCGCCGGAGTTATTACGGCACTCAGCAAAGATATGAGGGAAGTGCAGTTTGCTTTCCGCTTTGATTTTTGATTGGACATTAATGACCCGACGAACACTTCTCTCCGCCGCCCTTGGAGCCCCCGCACTGGTACGCGGCACCACAAAGCCCGTCAACCTGCTGGTTATCATGACGGACCAGCAGCGCTTTTCTGCACTTTCCTGCGCCGGCAATTCGATCTTGAAGACACCAAACCTGGACCGCCTGGCGAGCGAAGGTGCAATATTCGAGAATGCAATTACTCCCTGTCCGGTCTGTGTGCCTGCACGAACCAGCATTCTCACCGGGAAGAGTATGCAGGGCACGGGCGTCACGGGCAATGCCGCAGCAACAGACACGGTTCTAGACTGCGGGCCGTCCTTCGATAACGTACTCGCGGCGGCGGGGTATAACACCGAATACCACGGCAAGTATCATTCGCCCTACAAACTGGCTTCGACTTACAAGAATAAAGTCCCTTATGCAGGCGCGAAGGTGGAAGGCGCACCTTCCGAACACCGGCAGTATCTCGACTATCTGGACCAACATGTTCCCAAGCGTCCTTTAAGACCGGGTGAGGTGTTAAGTAAGGATTTTCAACGACCCTATATCCCGGCACTGCTGGACGGGCACATCACCGATCCGGGCGAAGAACCCGGCCAAGGGGAGGTTTACGGCTGGCTGCAGATTCCGAAGGAACATGCGCATGCTGCTTTTACGGTGGATGAGACGATTGATGCCCTCGACCGCATGGCCGCCGGTCCGTTCAGCCTCACCTGTTCCATTGGCCCCCCACACCCTCCCTTTTTGAACGTGGCTCCCTATTGGGGGATGTATCCCGCAAAAGATATGCCCCTGCCAGAGAATTTTCAACATGATATGACGTGGTCGCCCTACCGCAACCGGCAGGCGCAGATGAAGAAATACCAGTCCCCGGAAGCCATCCGCGAAGGATTGTCGATTTACTACGGCATGGTGCGTGAGGCAGATGATAACATCGGGCGTTTGCTTGCCCGGTTGGACGCTCTTGGTTTGCGGGACAACACGCTGGTGATCTTCACTTCAGATCACGGCGAGATGATGGGGTCCCACGGCATGGGCTCCAAGATGACGTTCTATGAAGAGTCCGTGCATGTGCCTCTGTTGATGAGGTTGCCGGGGCGTATCAAAGCAGGCACCCGGATTGCGGCGCCGGTTTCCACCATGGATCTCTTTGCGACGATTCTCGATTACCTGGAGGTCAAGGCACCACGGACGGAATCAGCCAGTTTGCGGCCTCTGCTGGAAGGCAGTGGTGCAAGTCTGGCGGATTTCCGGGTCTCCGAGTGGTTTGGTGCGCAAGTGCCGAATTTCATGGTGCGGACGAAGGACTGGAAGCTGATTCTGGGTGCTGGCGCTGCAAATCGCAGTCAGGATGCATTGTTCGATCTGAAGAATGATCCCGGGGAAGTGACGAATTTGATCGGCGCGCCGGCGTTGCGGGCGAAGAACCAGGGGCGGGCCGGGGAATTGCGGGATCGGCTGGTGCAGTGGCTGGAGAAGAATGGAAATCCCGCAGCGCGTACCGTGCGATCCAGGCCGCTTGGGTGAAAGAATTATGTTGGTGGCGGAAGTGGGGGTCGAACCCACACGTAGAGTGAACTACGCCAGATTTTGAGTCTGGTGCGTCTGCCAGTTCCGCCATTCCGCCGGGGAACACTTCTGTCATCATACCGTCCCGCCTTCGCTGGCTCAAAATTTGAAGATTCTTCTCCTCTCAAATCTGAAATTTCGTAACATGGGAGCGATGCACCAACCGCTCCGTGGCGTCTTCCCCATCCTCAACACAACCTTCCATGACGATGGCTCTTTAGATCCCGACAGTCAGGCCTCGCTGGTCCGGCACCTGCTTGACCAGGGTGCGCATGGCCTGGGACTTTTCGGCAACGCCAGCGAAGGCTACGCGCTTTCAGACCAGGAGCGCATGCAATTGCTGCGCCTGGTTCGTGACGTGGCGGGGCCGGATGTGCCTCTCATCGCGAGCACGGGTCACTCCGGCACGGCGCTTGCCGTGGAATTGAGCCGCAGGGCGGAAGCGGAAGGCGCAAATGCACTCATGGTGCTGCCACCTTCCTTCATGAAAACAGATGCCGACGGGCTGATGTTTTACTTTGAGGCAATCTCGAAGGCCGTCAACATTCCCGTCATGGTGCAGGACGCGCCGCTGATGACCACCGTGGTGATGCCGGCAGCCCTGCTGGCGCGCATGGGGCGGGAGATCGAACACGTTGCCTACGCCAAGGTGGAAGCGCCGCCCACCAGCCCCAAAGTGGAGGCCGTGGCCAAAGCAGGCAGCATCATTCCTTTCGGCGGCCTCAATGGCAACTTCCTGATTGAAGAGTTCCAGCGCGGCTCGCAAGGCATCATGCCGGGCAGTGACATGATCGGTGACTTCGTGAAGATCTGGAATGCCCTGGAAGCCGGCGACACTGCTCTGGCATGGAAGATCTTCACACGCATCTTGCCGCTGATCCGTTTCGAGTTGCAGCCCGGGCTGGGAGTTAGTGCGATGAAGCATAACTTGAAGGCTGCGGGGGTGATCCAATCCAGCGCGGTGCGGCATCCCACGGGAATGATTGATGCCGGGGCCGTGCGGGAGCTTGCCCACCTGCGCTCCCTCACCAGCGCGGAGTTATGAAGCTCCGCGGCATCCGCTGGTATATCGCAGCTTTGCTGTTCCTTTCTTCTGTCATCAATTACATTGACCGGCAGACCCTCTCCGTCGTCGCACCCGCGCTGACGAAAGAACTGCACATGACGCCCGTGGAATACTCCAATGTTCTACAGGCATTTCTGGTGTCCTACACGCTGATGTACGTTGGCTCCGGCTTCCTGGTGGACCGCTGGGGCGCGCGTGTCTCACTGGCAGTCTTCATGACCTTCTGGTCCGTAAGCAACATGCTGCATGCCTTTGCCCGGACCACCTTCCAACTGGGCATCTTCCGTGCGCTGCTGGGACTCGGCGAGCCGGGTAACTTCATGGCCGGCTTCAAGGCGATCTCCGAATGGTATCCGCCCAAAGAAAGAGGCACGGTCAACGGACTCCTCAACGGTGGCGCGGCGGTTGGCGCCATCATCGCAGCGCCGCTTATTGTCTACCTGACACAGCTCTTTCACTGGCGGATGGCCTTCGTACTTACAGGCGCACTCGGTTTCCTCTGGCTGATCTTCTGGCTGCTGCTCTACCGCAAGCCCGCCGAACATCCATGGATTACCCCGCAGGAACTGCAGCTTGTACAAACCAATGCCCTTGTAGGAACAGCAGCCGCCAAAGTGTCGCGCCTTGAACTGCTGCGGCAGAAACGGACTTGGGGCCTGTTACTCTCCCGCTTCTTCTCTGAGCCGGTCTGGTGGTTCTATCTCTTCTGGCTGCCGAAGTATCTGGTGGAGCAACGCCATTTCACGCTGATGGAGATGGGCTTGCTCGCCTGGCTGCCCTATCTGACGGCAGACATCGGGTCCATTGGCGGCGGACTCGCCTCCGGTGCGTTGATACGGCGGGGCTGGAAACCTGTGCGGGCGCGGCAGATGATGATGATTCCGTGCGCTTTGGTGATGCCGCTCAGCCTGCTGGTGCCGGGCAGTTCCTCCACGGTTGCCATGCTGATCATTTCGCTGGTGACGTTCGCCCACATGGCGTGGAAAACCAATCTCGCCACTATTACCAACGATATCTATCCGCCCGGGGTGGTGGGTTCCATCTCAGGGATTATTGCGTTCGGCACCGGCCTGGGAGGAACACTTTTCACGAACCTCACTGGACAGTTGGTGCAGCATTACTCTTACAGCCTGGTCTTCTTTATCATGGGCTTCCTGCACCCCTTGTCTTATGTGCTGGTGAAGTTACTGGTCAAAGAGCCCGCAGAGTAATTCCCAAGCCGGGCTTCTGCGGCACCTGATACGCCGGACCATCTACAGTCAAGGCCTCCGCAAGATAGCGATTCGCCACTCGCAATACGTTCGGATTGAACTCCAGGAGATTGCAATTGGGAACGGCAGCCGCAAAGTGAATTGCAGCGGCAAGTTGTGGACCCATCGCGATACTCACGTGTGGCACCACAGCGAGTCCGCGTTCTGCGGCGGCAGCAGCAATGCGCAGCCCTTCCGTGATACCGGTCCGACCGAGGTCCGGCTGGACGATCTGCATCGCCTTTGCAGCGAAGAAAGGGGCAAGCTCATAAGTGGTGCGGTAACTCTCCCCGAGCGCCAGCGGTATGCCGGCCGCCTTCGCGAGACGCCCATGATCCAGCGCACTTTCCGGCTGCAGAGGAGCTTCCAGCCAAAGCGCTCCGGGAAGACTGCGTGCTATCTTGCGGGCCGTGGCAGGGGTGAAGCGCCAGAGGGCATCCACCGCGACTGAGGGAACAAACGTGCGCAGGGTTTCGAAGTTCCTGAGTAACTGGTCCACACTGCTCTCATGGAAGATCTTGACTGCCGAAAAGCCTTGTTCCACCCAGGGCTTGGCCGCTGCAGGATTCCCGCCTTCCAGGCCGCTGAGATAGGCCGGGACACTCGTGCCCGCCGCGCCAATCAGGCTGGCAACGGGAAGCCCGGCGATTTGTCCCGCAAGATCCCAGAGTGCAAGGTCCACGCCGGCAATGCCATCCAGCATGAAACCGCCAGTCTGGCCGCGAACCCGCATTGTGGAATACATGCGCTGCCACAGCGTTTCGATTTCGGCCACTGTTCCATCAAAGGGCGACCCGGTGAAGACCGGGGAAAGGATATGGTTGATGACCGCACAGGCAACCTCTGGCGCAACGGGGGCCTGTGCCTCGCCCCAGCCGGTCATGCCGTTATCGAGTTCCACCCGGACGAGTGCCGTCTCAAAGTACTTCGAGTAAATCACCGGGTAAGTGGCTGCCCAGAGATAGGGTGAATCGGCTTGTTGCAATGGCGCAGGCGCACCGGCCGTGCCCGCATGACTGTGTTCCCTTGGCGCGCGGAAGGGGAGAGCCTCAATGCGGACGATCTTCATCCCTGTGCGGCCGTGGCATCAATAGTCGCCAGCAGATTTTCCTTGGCGCGCAAAATGTGATTGCGCAAGGCCTTCACCACGGCTTTGGCATTGCGTTCAGCCAGTGCGGCGGCGATCTCCTCATGCTCTTTCTGTTCGAGATCCAGCCGGGTCTGCCACGCACCGTCCAGGCGGTGGATGCGGCAGAGAGTGATGTGGGCCTGCAGGCTTTGATACATGTCCATCAAACGCTGGTTGCCCGCGGCCTGCATGATAATTTCGTGAAACTCGGAGTTGGCCACCTCATGACTCTTCCGCTGCGAGTCAGTTTTCACGGGCTTGGCCAGTGCGGCGACAAGACGCGAAACGCGCTCCAGTTGCGCATCCGTAATCAACTCCGCGGCCTTCTCGCCTGCCAGGCATTCCAGCGCACAGCGGATATCGAAGGTCTCCTCCAGATCGCGGCGGGTCAGGGTTGCGACAAACGTCCCGCTGCGCGAGTGCACATCGACCAGGCCTTCCGCAGCCAGTAACTGGATTGCCGCGCGCACGGGAGTTAGACTCACGCCCAGTTGTGCAGCCAGATCTTCCACATTCAAACGTGACCCGGGTGCGAAACGGCGATCCAGAATTGCCTCCCGGATCGCTTGGTGGACATCATCCACCGCCCGCCGCCGCTCGATTTTTCCCAGCGCATTTCCCGCTTCGGTAGCCATAGAACCACTTTAGAAGACGATACCCTGATGAGTCCAAAATGCATGGCACGGAGCAGTGCAATCAAAGGGCTCCGTGCCGCGGAGAGTAGAGGTTCTTAGAAGTGCAAAGCCGCACTCCGTTTTGCGCGTGTTCCCTAAAAGATCAGCTTCATGGCGATTTGGATGGAGCGGGCCGCACGGGCAGAGGTAATCGTGCCGAACGTGCTGCTTGTATTCGTACCATTCGCGCCAGGGGAGAAGCCGGTATTCGGATAGCCGAGATTGACGTGATTATCGAGGTTGAACGCCTCCGCGCGGGTTTGCAGATTGAAGCGCTCCCGAATCCTGGTGTTCTTGATCATGGAGAAATCCAGGTTGAAGAAGCCCGGGGTTCTAACGTCAGGCAGTGCCCTGCCCACGTTGCCATAAGTGTAAAGCGGCGGGTTGACGAACACTGCGGTATTGAACCATGCGTACTGGGTCGGGTTATCGAGCTTGGCAGAAACACCAGTCGAATTCGGCCGGCTGGCGAGGTTGTTGGAGGCACCGCTGATCAATACCGGCAATCCCTTTTGCAGTGTCATGATGGACTGCGTCTGCCAGCCGCCGATGATGGCGTTCAGGATTTTGTTCTCAATGTTGATCGCCTTGCCCTTGCCGATGGGAAGTTCATAGACAGTGCTGAGTGCGAAGCGCTGGGGCACGTCCGTCGGATCCACGGAACGCTCCAGATTACGCCCGTAGAGGCCGTTCTGATAGCCGTTGTTCGTCACCTGCTCAATGGAACCGAAGTTGATGGGTGCGGCCACGCTGTCGCTGATCAGTTTCGCCTTGGTATAGGAAGCCAGAACACTCAGACCCGAACTGAAACGCTTCTGCACGGTCAGCAAACCCGCATGATAGATGGAATCGCCCAGATGGGGGTTCCGCACAGTGATCGACGAGTAATAGGGATACGGCAGCAAAGCCTGTTGCTGGGTAATAGTGGCGCTGCCCAGGGAACCGGTTACCTTTCCAGCGTAGGGATTCGGTACCGGATTCTGCAGTGCTGTGCCGAGGCTGAGATACTTGGGGTCCAACTGGTTCAAGTTATAGCTGCCGGCAACCAGATGCGTGCCGTGATTGCCAGTGTATGCCACATCCACGACCCAGCCTCCCAGCACTTGCTTTTGGATGGAGAGATTCCACTGCTGCGACATAGGCGTCTTCTGCGCCGACTGGTCATAGCTCGCACTCTGGCCCAGGAAGGCACTGGAACCAAGCGCTGCACCAAGCGGCTGAATGGGCGGTGTGGGGAAGCCCTGGCTCAATTGCAGAGCCGGCAGGTTTGAGTTACCGCCCGCCGGGTTATAAGACGTGCTGGTGGAGGCGAATCCGGACGTGTTTCCGAAGTAACTGATGTTGAAGATCGAGGGATAGAAGATCGCATAACCACCGCGGATTGCGGTCTTGCCATTCCCGGAGAGATCATAAGCAAAGCCAACGCGGGGTCCAAAGTTGGTCTTGTCCGGATTGAGGAAGCTCTTGTCGTAATCCTTGCAGGCGAACTCCAGGCGGCCCAGGAGACCGGAGACGGAATCGGTCTTATAGGGATCAAAGTTGGAAGTCCCGCAATTCCTCTCGTAGGGCGGCTGCTGATAGTCATAGCGCAAACCCAGGTTCACAGTCAGGCGGCGGGAAACACGCCAGTCATCCTGCACGAAGGTGCTCATCGAATAGCCCTTTTCGGATTCACCAATGAAGGTTCCGACACTGGCGCTGGAAACTGCACCGAGCATAAAGTCAGCGTAAGTGCTGCCGGTGCCGCTCTGTGCCTGCGGATTGCCTGTGAGTGAAGCTGCAAAGTTAAACGTGCCGGAGGGGTTCGAAGTCTGGTAGTTATTGCCGAACATCAAGCGGTACTCGGCGCCGATCTTGATGGAGTGCGCCCCGCGGACGATGGTCACGGTGTCCGTAACATCCCACGTAAGCGCTCCCCGGATACCAACCGTGCCGGTATTGAACCCTGCGTAGCCGTTGCTGATGGAGGGGATAACCGTGTTGGGAACATTGGCGGGGAATCCAAGCTTTTGGGGCCAGTTCTGATTGAAGCTCGCGGCCTGGAAGGGGAAGTACTGCCGGGCCGTTCCGACCTTGAATTCATTCACAATGCTGGGCGAGAAGGTATGCGTCTCAGAGAGCGTGGAATTCCGCGTTTCGAAGTTATCGTAACGGGCGCGTACCGCCGGGTCCGGCCAGGTGCCAGCTCCGTTGTCTGTATGGTTGACAAAGTAAGTGTAGCGGGCGAAGAACGAATCATTATCGCTGAACCGGTGGTCACCGCGAATGGTGTATTGCTGCATGTTCGTCCGCAGGGCAGAACTGGAAAGATAGTTATTGGCGTTGGTGAAGGCGTTGCTTGGCGTCAGATTTGGCAGCGGATAGAACTGATTGATATTCTTCGCGACTGCATCCAGACGGCTGGGCGGAATGATGTTGCCCGCAAACGGATCTCTCACATAGCCACTGCCGCTGGGGTTGACCCGCGTGGTCGCCGTGTCATAGATGGGAATCAGCTTGCCCGTGGCGTCAAAGAGCGTTGAGAAATCGCCGTTCCTCTGGGCCGCAATTGGTGTGGAAGTAATGGTTTGGCTGTTGTTGATGTAGTTGAACTGTTCCCAGTTGCCAAAGAAGAAGGTCTTATTGCGCCCATTGTAAAGCTTGGGAAGCTGGACGGGTCCGCCGAGCGCGAGTCCGTACTGGTTGTAGCGGAAAGGCAGCAGCGCGGCAGCGAAAGCATTGCGCGCGTCGAAGATATCATTTCTCACAAACTCATACAGCGAGCCGTGATAGCTGTTGGTGCCACCCTTCGTCGCCACGTTGATCACGCCTCCGAGCGTGAACCCGAATTCAGCGGACATCGACCCCGACTGCACCTTGAACTCCTGCACCGCATCCACGGCAAGGTTCGCATTGAGATCAGGATAATAACTATTGGAGGCCACCATGCCATCCACCAGCAGGTTGTTGGCGGCATTCGGACCACCATTGATACTCCAGTCACTCAAGCTGGTGCCGCGGTCCGCGAAGCCGCTCTGCGCGGGTCCGGCGTTGGAGTGAACATCCGGAGCCAGCAGCACGAGGGCGAACGCATTGCGCCCGTTCAGAGGAAGATCCTGCACGCTCTTGCTTCCGATCACCTGCCCGATGGAGGCATTCTCCGTATTCACCGGCGGCACGTCGCCCGTGACCTGCACTGACTCCGTGGCTGCGCCGACTTCCAGTTGGATATTCACTTCCGCGTGATCGTCCACCTGGATCGTAATCCCTCTGCGGACGGCCTTCTTGAAACCGCTCTTCTCCACGACCACGCTGTAATTGCCCACCGTCACCGCGGGCGTGGTGTAGAAACCTTCGCCGTTGGTGGTGGAACGCAACGTATTGTTGGTGTCGATATTGGTGACGGTGACGGCGGCTCCGGCAACCAAGGCTCCACTGGCATCGGTCACGGTACCCAGAATGGTGCCCCGGCCTTGTTGTGCATAGGCGCTCAGCGTGCTGAGCACCAGGGCGGCGGAGAGAACAACGAACTGCTTTGCTGACATGGCAGGCTCCCTGAAACTTCTTTTGCGGACATACCCTTGCGCCAGTCCGGCGCGCGGGAATCACATTGCGTCTAATTTGTCACATTTTGAGCGCCATGTAAAGTCTGAAATTTTAGATCAAACGGCAAGCGGAATATGAATATTGAAAGCATGGTTCCGTGGCTTGTCTTTCGAAGAAACATCCACCGCGCCGAACAGCGCCACTGGCTTGCCCCCGTCGAACAATAACGCGGGTCTTTCGATACGGGTGTTCGTTCTAGTCCCGTCGGCCCACTGGAACCAGTTATCCAGAACCTTGGGGTGTTTGGCCCACTTCCAATCGAAGCCATCCGCCGATTCAAAGAGCGCCAGCCCGCCGGGGGACCCACTGAATTTCCCCACCACATCGCGGGTGATGGCCCAGTAGCGGTCACCGCCGTGCCAGAGATAGGGGTCTTCGGCCACCATCCATTCGCGGCTGCCATCGTTGGCTTCGAAGATGTAACCGGGATGCCTCTTGTAGGGTCCGGCCGGCGATGTGGCTGTGGCAACACCATGGCGCACGCGTCGACCATGCGGCGTCCCATCATTGATCACGCCCTTGTAAACCAGCAGCACGCCACCTCCGGGCATGGCCGCGGCCGCGGGGTTGCTCACCATCAGCGAATCAAATGACCCCGGCTCCGGATTGGCGTCCAGCACGGGATGATCGAAGCGCTTCCACGGCCCGTTTGGATGGTCTGCCAGAGCCACACCAATGCGCTGATTGTTGCGGTGGGAGTAATTGAGATCCGGAATAATTCGGCCATCGCCCGTATTCCCCATATAGAACAAACAATACTGCCTGCCGATGCGTACGATATTCGGGTTGTGGGTGCAGAGTCCGTCCCAGTAAGTGGCTCCGCGCGCTGGCATTACGACATCCCGTTGATGATAAGGACCCAGCGGGTGCTCCGCAACGGCATGAGCAATTTCCGACTTCGTAACCCAAGCATAGTGCCCATATTCCCTGGGCCAGCGCGAATAGTAAAGGTGATAGCCGCCATCGTCAGAACGGACCGGCGCACCGCACCAAATGTAATAGCGCTCATCGATGAATTTAGCCCGCAAAGGCACGGGCTGGATGAGCTTCGAAAAGTCGAGTTCGCTATCCACCGCGGCGAATGCGGGCATTGCTGACAGTGTCTGGAGAAAGGTTCTTCGTCTCATGGAATCTCCGCGATCTCAGCGGCTGGCAGAGCCCGGTTGTGGATGCGCACATTCGCAAGCGAACCACGGAAGCGGACGGCCCGCTGCTTCGCACCCTCATTGCGTGCGATCACGTCGCCTATGGCGAGATAAGCATCATCCACTGCACCCATGCGGCCAGGCGCAGTGGTGTCGAGTGCGTCCTGGGTGATGTTGGTCTGTTTCGAAACCAGCTTGCCGCCGGCGTAGATACTAGCCGTGCCCTTCTCGAGTGTGCACACCAGACGCAGTGTTTTGCCGGGCACATAGATATGTTCCGCAATCACATTGCGGTGGTCTGCAATGCTCCCGATCTGCAAGATGACTCCGCCAGTTTTTGTAAGTTGCACCGCCCAGCCGGAATGGCCGGTCTTGGGCATACGCGCGAGGGGAGAAGTATCCGCTGGCACATCGGCATTCATATCGAGCGCCACAGTAATAGCGTCTCCCAGGCCGACACTGCGGTCGAAGAAATAAAACTTTCCGTCTCCGGCGAAGTGAATGGGACCCGAAAGAGCCTGTGTCCATACAGGGTCCCCAATCATCTGGAAAGGCAGCTTTCTGCGTTCTGGTCCCGGTTTGCGGAACTCGATATCATCCACCTCAAGCCACTGCCCGGCAAGAGACTTGGATTGAATCGCGATGGTCGCACTATGCCCCGGAACGTGGATTTCAGGAATACGAATCTCTGTCCAGTTCCGCGAAGCGGGAACCGACTTGACATAGCCCCAGGCACCCTGCCCGGAAGAACCAGTTACACTCAATTCCGCCTGACTCTGCCCGCCCGAACTTCTGACCTTCGCGGTCAGTTCATAAGTTCCCGAAGGAAGAAATTCAAGCTGCTGGCTGGTGACCGCCTCGCTGTAGATATCGGGCAGGCCGTGGCGAAGCAGATAGTGGTCACGGGCTGCGTCACCGCGCAGGATCCTTGCGGCCCCCGTTGTGCCGGATTGCTGCCAGGCAACAGGTGACCCGGGGTCAATCCGGTCTCCATTGTATTCAAAGTTTCCGTTTGGCAACAGGTTGACGCCCGGATAATCCTTCGCATAGTAACGGAAATACCGGAAAGTGGTCTCGCCCGGCAGTTGATCCGCATCCACTTTGCCGACCCCGTTCAGAGCGGTCAACCAGACGGCCTGCTGCGCGGTCAGTTCGTGCCAATCCGCGCGGGACACCTCTTTGCCATTGTCGTAGAAGATGACACCCTCCGGCGTATATTCGTAGCTATCCAGAAACCAGCCGCCGGGCAGAAACTGGATGGGAACATTGGCGCGGCTCGGCCAGGGCACAGACATACCTTTGGGTGAAAGGTGCAGATATAAGTTGTTACATCCCAGAGGGCTCTTTGAATCGATCTCGTAGGAATCGATTTCAAAGACATCGTTATTCGCCACGGCACCACCGGCCTGCCAGAATGCGGAATGTACACCGTGCCCACTCATAAAGGGTCTGGAGAGGGACTCATAGTAGCCATAGCCGAATTGGCTGCGGCTGATGATGCCGCCTCCGGTGTTTTGCAGTTTCCCGTTCTGTAACTCCTGCCGCACGGCGATGTGCAGCGCGCCATCAGATACAGTTACGTTCGCCGGTAAGTTCTCTCCGTCAATGCCCGGGCCGGAGCGTCTGCCTTCCCGGTATTTCCAGTTCTCCTCATTCAGAGTCTTGCCGGAGAAATTCTCTTCAAACAGAAGCTTGTAGCCGCGCAAGACTCTGCGGATGCTCATGGCGGCGGGCACGGCCAGTGCCGCGCCGCCGCTGCCGGTGGCTTGCTGGAAACTGGCTATATCATCAAGCTCCACGCCAGCCTGCCGCATCACCGCTTCGGCGGCACGAGAGTAAGCCGAACCGTTGGGAGAGCCTGGCACCGTGTTTGCAAACAGCAGTGCTGCCTTTGTCTTCTGCAGGCGGGTCACAAGCTGGCGCAAGTTCTCTTCAAACACAGTTGGCGGCGCAGTAAGGTCCTCTGCCCCGATGCTGAAGTGAATTACTGCCCAGCTCTCTTTTCCGAGCAAGGTATCGAGTTCCCCCAACGCTGTCGCTACGGAAGCATGTGCACCGCCCCGCCATTCGACAACAGCTTCACCGCGGAGTTCCGCACGGACTCCCGCCGCGTAGGGTTGTGCCGTTTCATCGCCCAGAATCAGCACACGCGGTTTCTGGTCCGGCTGATTCAGTGCGTTGCTGCCAAGCGCCAGCGCAAGGACGAGTACTGATACAAAGCACCGCATGCGGAGCCCTAACTGTAACAGCGAATCTCAAAGATTCGGGCTTGTTCCAGACCATTCGTGGCGGTAACTTCCACACGCAAACGCTTCACGTCCGAAAGGTCAGCGGCGAGCCGGTTGATTCTCTGGAAATTTCCTTTCACGGAGGCAATGGTCTTCGACGCGCCGCTTGCAGTGACCGCAGTGACGGTGTAATCCTTCACCGTTTCGGTTTGTGCCGCGCGCAGACAGCTGTTATTCACGGCATCCTGCGAGCTAAGTGTCAGTTGGCGCTTGAAACCCGTGTCAAAGGTGAGTTGAATCTGGCGGAGACGTTTGGGCGTGTTCCAGCTTAATTCGATCCACGCAGACTTGCCTTCCACTAATGGCGCGGCCCAGTGATGAATCTCGGCGGGGTCGCCGCGCTTATCTGGAATATCGCGGGTGATGCCGTCAATCACAAGCGCTGCCCTGGCTCCGCCCTCTTCCGCCGAAGCAGTAATTGCCGCTTCCCGCGCGAAGTCTTTCGGATCTTCATTTTTCAGACCTTTGATGGTCTGGTCATCCCGCAGCAGCGTCTGTTGCAGATGCATCACTTTCCTGGGATCACTTGCAAGCTGGCGCGGCGTGATACCGGCCATGGCGCACTGTGCTGCCGCTGTTCCCGCAGCCTGGCCAATCACGGCACAGGTGGCCATCACACGGGCCGAAGTAAAGGCCACGTGGGAAGCACTGATGTTACGTCCGGCCATCAGCAAATTCGGAATATTCTTGCTGTACACAGAACGCAGCGGAATCTCATAGACCTCCGGCGGTTTGATGGACGTGTTCGGCGGCAGGTCAGAGCGGTCAAAGCCTCCCGGCGGGTGATCATCCATTGGCCATCCACCAATCGCTATGGAATCGGCGAACTTACCCGAGATCAGATCCTGCTGTTTGAGGATATAGTCGCCGGTAATCCGGCGGCCGCCGCGCTTGCCGGGCATCATCCCCACCCAGTCCATCGCCCAGTTGGCGCTGTCCGGGTAAGCACCGCTGTTCTTGATGTAATCCCAAACACCCATCACGATGCTGAGTAACTCAAAGCGGATGAGCTCATTGTTATGGACGACGTCTTTGTTGCCACCCCACTCAATCCACCAGTAACCATACTCCCAGCTGTTGACAGAGCGGTGATTCAGCATCTCCTTGGTCACCTTGCGCGCCCAGACCGGAGGCGTGAAAGGCATCGGCTTGCGGTAGAGCTTGGAGGTAAACAGAATGCTGGAACCGAGCGTCTCATTGTCGGCAACGAGGGGTGCCAGAGACTCCCCGTATTCATTCCGGGTTTCGCGCCCGCTGCGCATCTCCGCGCCGGCTTCGAGTCCAAGCCGCGAATCGCCGGTGCAATCCAGAAACATCTTTGCCGAGATGCGGTACAGGTGCTCACTCTTATCGCAACGCGCAAGCACCTGGTGAATCTTGCCGTCTTTCATGACAGCGGAGTAGAGCACGGTTTCCAGCATCACCGTGATGTTCTTCTCGCTGACCACCTTGTCGTAGAGCAGCAGATCCCAGAGTTCCCAGCAGCGCTGCGGATTGTTCACGGCATCCGCGAGGCGGAGTTCTTCCAGGATGCCACCCTCACGCCAGCCAGGCCGGCCCGTATGGGCATTCGCCCCGACCACGTGCATCTTCACTTCGCTGGAGGAATTACCGCCGAGACGGGAACGGTCCTGCACCAGAATGACGCGCGCCCCCTGTCGTGCCGCGGCAATGGCAGCGCAGACACCAGCCAGCCCGCCACCGGCAACCATCACGTCTGTTTCCAGATCGACCAGGCGCATGTGGGGTTCCGCGAGTGCGGTCGCCCAGGCGGGGTTCGGTGGTGTGACTGTGCTGAAATCCGGCCGGACAAAGCCCGGCGCCTGCTGCGCTTCCGCCCGTGGCAACAGATCAGCCAAAACAGTAAGTGAGTACCCGGTGGCACCCAGGCCTGCGAAAAACTTGCGCCGGTTCATAACGCGATCTCCGGCTGCCAGTGTATCGCACTGCAATGTAAAATTTCAGATATTTTTCACGCCCCGCCGAAACCAGCGGAACCTTACGCCAGAGCGGCCTTGCAGTAATCCACGCACTTGCCGATTTCGGTCAACACGTCAGACCCTGCCGGAGTCGGATACTCAAACTCGATGGTGGCCTGGAAAGTGTACTTCTCCTTCTTCATCAACTGGAGAACTTCCTTGATGGGAGTGTCGCCCTGGCCCCAAACCTGGTTTGGCCCGTCATCCTTCTTGCGGTCTTTCAGATGGATATGGGTGACGCGGTCATGATACTTCTTCAGGAACGGAATCGGCGAGGTGCTGTTGCCGGCCATGAAGTGACCGATATCGAGATTGATGCCATTGTACTTGGAATAGCTCATCGCCGTTTCCCAGCTTTCGGGTTTGGCAAAGGCTTCCGCATCATGAATTTTGGCGTGGCCGTGATAGCCCACCATCATCTTGTGCCTGGTGGCAAACTCGCCCAGACGCTTGGTGCGGCTCAGCGGGATCTCACAGGAGATCGCCTTCGCGCCCAGAGCTTTGGCCGTGTTGAAGCAGTAATCCACCACGTCATCGTCCATGTCATTGATGCCGTCGAACTTCACAATCTGGATCAGCATGCCCGCATCTTCATACTTCTTGCGGAATTCCTTCATGCGGTCCATGGAAAGCGACAGGCGCCACTTCTTGAGTTCCTCCGCGGCGGCCTTCTGCTGTGCTTTTTGCTCATCGGTAAGGGTGACTTTGCCGCGCGGTGTGGGGGGAACCACGGGAGCTTTGAGCCAGCCTTCCACCGGTTGCAAGCGGAGTTCGAGTCCGTTGACACCCAGCTTGTCCATGTAGGTGAGGATGTCATCCGCCGTGCCGGGCATGCCGCGGAAACTATACGGGGCATTGATCCCAATCTGTACCCCGCCGAACTTCGAATTCGGCTTGGCGAAAAGGTGGGCGGCGGGCAGAGCGGCAAGAGCGATTTTTCCGAGGTCGCGGCGGGTCATTTGCATAGGCGTCGAGAAGATCGTATCACTCTTTGGATGACAATGGATCTTTGCCAATGGAGCGACTCTTGAGGGACCCGCGCACAACAGACTCGCCTCCGGTTTTGGGCATCGCGGGTTACTTCACCGAACCGGCGTCGCCAGAGGCGGGTTGGGCGCTTCTCAGGATTCTTGTGATTGTCGCCATCGCGGGCACACCACTGCTGTTGTGGCCGGGCTTGCTGTTGAGCCATGACGTGATGCCCAAGGTGATCCTGCTCTCTTGGACCGCAGCGTTGTTACTGCTGACACTGCCCCGCTGGGTGCACCGGCCGGAACGGCTTTTCTACGGGCTGATGGCGCTCGAAGTTGCCTCGCTGTTGTTATCCGCGGCCTTCTCCACGCGCCCGGGCCTCTCCTTCGCCGGAACCGTATGGCGGCGTTTCGGAGTTGTGGAACAGACGGCTGTCCTCGTGATCGCAATGGCTGCAGCCGGGTTTGCCTCGGACCGCTGGAAACTTGTCCTATTCCGTGCCATGTCCGTCACCGGCGCTGTCGGTGCCAGCTACGGCATCGCTCAGTATTTCGGCTTCGACCCCTTTCTGGACCAGACACTCTACGCGATCCCCTACTTCGGCGGCATCGTGCGCCCGCCGGCCACCATGGGGCATGCGATCTACTTCGCGTCGTGACTGGTACCGGTCACGCTGCTCGCGGGTTGGTCGGCGGCGGGGGAAGTATCGCTATGGCGCAGAGTACACACCCTTGCTGCGCTGCTCGGCACTATCGCGGTCCTGCTCTCGGGAACGCGCGGCGCTGTGCTGGCACTGGCTGCGGGTGTCCTGTTATTCCTGCTGCGGGAGCGCCGTCTTCGAAAAGCGCTGATTTGGGCGATGCCGGCATTCCTGCTCTTCGCTGCCGGTTTCGCGCTGACACCGCCGGGCAAGCGTTTCAGCAACCGGCTCTATCAGTGGAAACAGGATCCAGGTGGTCCGCGGGCCATGCTTTGGAAGCAGACGCCGCAGTTGTTTTTGGCTCACCCGCTGGCAGGCACGGGGCCGGAGACATTTGCCATTGAGTTCCGGAAGATCGAATCCGCGGAAATGTCGCGGGCTTATCCGGATTTCTACCACGAAACGCCACACAATGTTTTTCTCGATGCCGCCGTGGCGCAGGGTGTTCCCGGCATCCTGGTGCTGGCGGGCCTGCTTTGGATCACGGCAAGAACCGGGCACTCCGGCTTGCAAGCCGCGCTCACCGGCATCTGGGTGAGTTCGCTGTTCGCTTCCTTCACCCTGATGGAGTGGCTGTTGCTTTGGACTTTGGCTGGTCTGGCCCGCCCCGGCAGCGGGGGAAGAATCCAGTTGCCGCAGTGGGCGGCGACGATCGCTGGCATCGCCGGCTTCGTGATTGCCGCCTCGGCTTATTTATTGACCGTTCCCGATATCGAAGGCCAGCGCCTGCTGCGGGCCGTCGCCAGGAAAGATCAGGCAGCAGCCTACCGGGCGTGTGATCTCGCGCGCTCGAACGGCTTCGGACTGCCTGGATATCAGTTGTTCTTCTCGAGGCAATTGGCGATCCTTGGCAGAAGTCTGGGCAACACGCCCAAGGCGCAGGTGGCCTGGCGGACCTCAGCAGAATTCGCCGCACGCGCGGAAATCGAGAGCGAAGAGCCCTTCGCCGCCGCGTTACAGTCCGGAGTGGTGGCTGTCACGTTCGGTGATCTTACCCGCGCTGAAGAGAAAGCACGGGAGTCCATTCAACTGGCACCCAACTGGTATCAACCCCATCTCTTTCTTGCCAGTGTGCTGGAAGTGATGGGCCGGACGCAGGAAGCAAGGGCGGAGCGCGCGGCCGGCGAACGATTGCGGCACTAAAGCGTTACTTCGTAGACGTTTTCGGCGCGTACAAAGTCCGCACCTTCCAGACGCAGCGTGGCCATCCAGGACTGCCAGCGGATATCCACGGGGTCACCAGCCATCACTTTCGAAACGGCTTCGATATCTTCTGCTTCCGTGATGACCACCAGCGTGGTACCGAGCAAGTGGCAGGTGATCTTATGGAAGCCGGCTTCGCGGTAGCGGTCAAGCAACTCCGGCCAGACAGCTTTGTGAGCTTCAATATAGGCATTGCGGCACTCCGGCCGCAGTTCGGTGAGCACTACCCGTCGCTGCATAAGTTTTAATCTACAGTGCGCCTGCTGGTAATAGCGCCACGAGTACGCGGAGCCCGGGCCACGGGCAGTTACGCCATTCCTCCAGAACCGCGAATTCCCGCGAAACTGCCGCGAAACCGCCCTTACCTGCTACGCTGAAGTGAGCCCCCCAAAAAGACATTCCAGCCGTGATTTCAGTCAATAACGTAAGCATGCGCTACGGCGCGAAGATTCTGTTCGATGAAGTGGCCGTCCAGTTTATCCCTGGCCGCCGCTATGGTTTAACCGGACCGAACGGCGCCGGCAAGTCGACGTTCATGAAGATTTTGACAGGTGAACTGGAGGCCCAAAAGGGCTCCGTGACCCGGCCCCGCCGCATGGGCATCCTGCGGCAGGACCAGTACGCTTTCGACAAATACCGCGTCATCGACACCGTCATCATGGGCAACAAATTCCTCTGGGAAGCCATGGAGGAACGGGAAATCCTGTGGGCCAAACCGGACATGACCGACGAAGACGGCATGCGTCTGGCGGAACTCGAAGGCGTGGTGGCCGAAAATGACGGCTATACCGCCGAAAGCGACGCCGCAATCCTGCTGGACGGTCTGGATATCCCGGAATCCCTGCACGAACGCCACATGAGCGAACTGCAGGGCGGTGAAAAGGTTCGCGTCCTGCTGGCACAAGCCTTGTTCGGCAACCCCGATGCACTACTGCTGGACGAACCGACCAACTATCTCGATTTGGAATCCATCCACTGGCTGCAGGATTTCCTCAACCGCTACAACGGCACCGTGATCGTGATCTCGCACGACCGTCACTTCCTCAACAGCGTCACCACCCACATCGCGGATATCGATTACCAGACGATCATCACCTACACCGGCGGTTATGACGACATGGTGATGGCGAAGACGCAGATCCGTTCGCGCCTGGAAGCGGAAAATGCCCAGCGCGAAAAGAAGATCGCGCAGTTGAATGACTTCATCGCGCGCTTCGCAGCAGGTACGCGTTCGAGCCAGGTGAATTCCCGTAAGAAAGAAGTGGAACGGCTGCAGACCAGTGATCTGGCGAAGAGCAACATCCAGCGTCCCTTCATCCGCTTCGAACAGAAGCGGCCTTCCGGACGGCATCCGCTGGAAATCAAGGGGCTGACCAAGAGTTATGATGGCGGCCCGCGCGTGATCACGAACTTCACCGCCAGCATTACCCGCGGCGAAAAGATAGCCCTGATGGGCCGCAACGGTGCGGGCAAGACGAGCATGATCCGGTCGCTGATGCTGAATGCACCGGGTGCCGTGGATGATCCATTTGAGTTCGATGCGGGCACGGTCGAATGGGGTCATGAAGCGAATGTGGGTTACTTCGCGCAGGACCACAAGAACTCCATCGCCAAGGGCGTTACCGTATTCGACTGGCTGCAGGCCTTCGACCCGCAAATCACCAACGAAGAACTGCGGGGACTGCTGGGCCAGATGCTGTTTGCACGCGACGAAGGCTTCAAACCCACCGACGCACTCTCCGGTGGCGAAGCCGCGCGCCTGCTCTTCTGCCGTTTGATGATGCAGAAGCCCAACATTCTCGTCTTCGACGAACCGACGAACCACCTGGACCTCGAAGCCATCAACGCTCTGAACGCCGCGCTGCAGAAGTTCGACGGCACACTCTTCCTCGTGACCCATGACGAAGACCTGATCGACTCCGTAGCCACCCGGATCTGGCACTTCAAAGATGGCCGGATTGAGGATTTCCAGGGCACTTACGCCGAGTATCAACAGGCTGTAAAAGCAGGCATCGTCAAGGGCTAAACGGCACTTAGTTCAGGTAAGCCGCCGCAGTGCGTGCCAAACTTTCGCATTCCTTGCTGTCGGCCGTTGTCACCAGCAGGGCCTGCGAGCCCCGTGCCGCAAATCCGGCGACCTGTTCCTGCCCGACCCGTGCCGCATGTGTCGCCGGGGAACCACTTCCCGGGCGGAGATACAAAGAGAACCGGCTGCGCCCATTGCTATAAACCAGATGCAAGCTTCGCTGGCCGTCCAGGCCGCAGGTTTTGGCGTGCTCCAGTTGATAGCCCGCTGCGGCGAAGCGGTTCGCGATTTCCGGTGTGAGTCCAAAGGCCTGCAATGGCATTTCGCTGCCTGTCTTCCAGCGGCGGGGCTGCTGCTCCACGACTTCGCGCTGATGGTCCCTCGCAGCGGCGGCGAAGACAGGGTCCGGGCGGAGCATGCGCCACATGGAGAAGCTGAAGACCAGCACAATGGCCAATCCAGCTGCAGCTTGCCGCCACATCGCTTCCCTGGCGATTCGCCGGCGCACACGCAGCTCAATCGCGGATGTGTCTGGCAACTCCGCTTGCATGGCGGCGATCAGTTCGTCGTCGGTCATCTTTTCTCCTGAGCAGGTTCAACGGTCAAGGCGGTGCGCAGTGCATCGCGCCCACGGCTGAGACGGGACATGACAGTGCCCATGGGAATCGCCAAAATCTCTGCTGCTTCACGGGCGGTGAAACCCTCCACGATGCAAAGCAACAGAACCGCTTGCTGGTCTTCCGGGAGACGGCTCAAGGCTTGCAGGATTTCCAGGCTTTCCTGAACCGTTGCCTGTGCCGGATGCGCACCGGGAACTGGCTCCAAAGCTACCTTGCGTTTGCCTTGCCGGTGAAAGGTGTTCACCAGAATCCGGAATAGCCAGGCCCGGATATTGGTCTCGCGCTGATAGTTGTGAAATCCACGCCAGGCCAGCAGCAGAGTATCCTGCACAAGGTCCTCCGCGGCTGCCACATCCCCTGTGAGCCGCTTCGCGAAACGAAGCAGCGAAGGAGTATGCGGCAGCGCGAGTAACTCGAATTCCGGCTGCGAAGCAGTTCGAAGGAAATTCAACACGGCATCCGCAGCCAGTATAACGGCGGACAGCTACTTCTGGAGTTCAGCCAAAGCAGCCAGCACTTCAGCGCTGTGCGGGTTCGGGTTGACCTTCGTGTAGACCTTGCGGATCACACCCTTGGGGTCAATCAGGAAGGTGTTGCGCGCGGCAACGGCACCGTTGGCGGAGAGCGAACCGTAGTCGCCGATGGTCTTCTTATCGGGGTCGGCGAGCAGTTTGAATGTGAGGCTTTCTTTGGTGCAGAACTGCTGGTGGGATTCCGCCGTATCCGCACTCACGCCCAGGATGACGGCCTTCTTCGCCGTGTACTGCGCGAGATCGCGTTCAAAGTTATGTGCCTCAATGGTGCAGCCGGAAGTCATGTCCTTCGGGTAGAAGTAGAGAACGACCCACTGGCCTTTGAAATCCTTCAGGTTGACGGTCTTGCCTTCCTGGCTCTTGAGGGAGAAGTCAGCGGCTTTGGCGCCTTCGGCTGGCAGTTCCGCGGCCCGGAGAGCAGGTGCGGCGGTCAATGCAGCGAGGGCAAAAAGAGAAAGTGCAATTTGCTTCATACCCTCTATAAGTCACGCCGCAGAAGAATTCATCCCGGGCCGCTACTTTTTCTTTCCCGCCAGTTGCCACTCCGTGAACGGCGAAGGTCTGCCTGCAATGCGCACGTTCAACAGATACGGCACATCGGATTGATAGGCGCGGGCCATTGCACTCTCCAACTGGTCCACTGAAGTTACGGTCTCCCCCGCCCCGCCGAAGCCTTCCATGATCCTGTCGTATCTGGTGGGCAGCAGTTCACAGGCCACGGTATCCGTCACGCCCTGTAATTCGCGCTCCAGACCCCAGCCCGCATCATTGCCGACGATGATGATCAGCGGGATCTTGTGCCGCACCAGGGAATCAAGCTCTGCGATATAAAAACCCAGCGAGCCGTCACCGGTAATCATGACGTGGCGCACGCCCGGATTCGCGACTGCCATGCCGATGGCATTCGGAAGCCCCGCGCCAATCGTCCCCAGCGGTCCGAGCCGCAACCATTGCTTCGGTCCACTGGCAGGCATGACTGCGCGGCCCCACTGCACGAAATCACCGCCGTCCCAGGAGATCGCAGAGGCCGGATTCAGGTGCTTCCGCAGTGCAAAGAAGAAAGCTGCCGGATGGATGAGCCCTGCGGTGGGGAGTTGGGAACGGCGCAGGAGTTCTTCCTCCCACTCCGCACGGTACTGCCGCAGCGTTGCAAGCCATGGCAACGGCGTCCAGGCCGCAACGCCCGCCGCCCGCAGCATGTGTTGCAGGGTGGAACGCAAATCGGCGCAGATACCCACTTCCAGCTTGCGGTTCAAGCCCAGTTCGCGCGGTTCAATATCGATCTGGATCACCTTGGCATCCGCGGGAATGAGTTTCGAACTGCCCAGGGCGAGACGGTAATCGATGCGCTTGCCGAGGATCAGGAAGACATCGGCCTCCGCAAACGCGCGCCGCGCCGCCTGATTCAGGGCCGGGTCGGGGTAGCCGAAACACTGTGGGTGGGCATCCGGCACCGCGCCCTTGGCAAGCGTGGCCGTGTAAACGGGCAGACCCGTATGTTCCAGAAAGCGCAGCAGTTCCGTCTCCGCATGCGCCCACCAAATGCCTGAACCGGCAATCACCACCGGGTGCTTGGCTTCCCGCAGGAGTGCGACCGCGTTGGCAACGGCCCCGGCATCCGGGCCGGGAACCGACGCCGCGGGCAGCCGGGCATCTTCCGCTGCGGCAGCGTTGCCACTGAAGAGATCCGTGGGAATGGTGAGGTGCACGGGGCCCTGCCGGCCCGCACTGGCTTCCCGGTACGCCTTTGCGAGATAGAAAGGAATCTGCCCTGCAGATGGTGTCTCCGCAGCCCATTTCACCACCGGTGCCGCCATCTCGACCTGCCGTATGTCCTGGAAGGCACCGCGGTCCGCCACGCTGGTGGCGCGCGAACCGGAGACGGCGATCACCGGCGAAGCGTTGAGGAACGCCGTCGCAATACCGGTGAGCGAATTGGTGTGCCCCGGACCGCCCGTGACCAGCGACAGCGCAGGCTTCCGGGTGATACGCGCATGAGCATCCGCGGCATGCGTCACCCCGGATTCATGCCGCATATCGATGATTCTGATCTCCGCCAGTGCCGCCTCGCGCAGCACATCATTGAGGTGATCCCCCACCAGAGTAAACATCGTGTCGAGGCCAAGATCGCGCATTGCGCGGACGAATAACTGAGCACCGGTGGGCATGCGTGCCGATCTTACTATATGCGCCGCATACAATGCCTTTGTGAGCACAATCCTCGTTACCGGCGGCGCCGGATACATTGGTTCGAATACAACCTTGCAACTGCTGGATGCAGGATATGACGTGATCGTGGCGGATAACCTCTCGCGGGGCCACCGGGAAAAGGTTCTGCCGGAACGGCTCCGCCAGGTGGACCTGAATGACACCGAAGGACTGCTGCGCGTGATGGCAGAACAGCCCATTGAAGCGGTCATCCACTTCGCCGCCTACATTGCGGTAGGCGAATCCATGAAGCAGCCCGAACTCTACTTCAAAAACAACACCGCGGGTTCGCTTTCCCTGCTCACAGCCATGGTGAAGGCCAATGTAAAGAAGATTGTTTTCTCCTCCACGGCCGCTGTTTATGGCATGCCCTCGAAGGTTCCCATTCCGGAAGATCTCCCCTACGCGCCGATCAATGCATACGGTGAATCGAAGGTGATGGTGGAACAACTGCTGCGCTGGTTCGATGAAATTCACGGTATGAAGAGCGTCTGCCTGCGGTATTTCAATGCGGCAGGTGCGGATCCGCAAGGCCGCGCAGGCGAAGATCATGACCCCGAGACGCATCTGATCCCGCTAATGCTCCGCGCCATCCAGACCGGCACGCCGATGACCCTTTTCGGCGATGACTACCCCACGCCGGACGGCACCTGCATCCGCGATTACATTCACGTCACGGATCTGGCACGTGCGCACATCGCAGCGGTCAAGCACCTCTCGGCGGGCGGCGAATCAAAGAAGTACAACGTCGGCACAGGCTCCGGCTTCTCTGTGAAGGAAGTTCTGGACGCCGTGGAACGGGTGACCGGCAAGAAGGTTCCGCACACCATGGGGCCGCGGCGCGAGGGCGATCCGGCGGAACTTGTAGCCGATTCGTCACGGCTTCGAAACGAACAGGGCTGGTCGCCGGTGTATTCCGGCATCGATCAGATTGTGGAGACCGCCTGGGCCTGGGCGAACCGTCCGAAGTAGCGGGGACGATGGTTCCTGTATCATGAAAGCGGAAGAACCTCCGCTCGTATGGATTCGATAAACAGCTGGTTTGAAGAAGAACTTCGCCAGGATTACTCGCATGACCGCACGTCGGTCGACTCAAGCTGGAAGCAAGTTTTCGATCAGAACGGCTCCCCCGCGCCACAGGCGGCACCGGTCAGCAGCACTCCGGCTCCAGCCCCGGCACCGACCGCAGCGATGGTGGCTGCACCCGCTCCCGTGATGCAGGTTCCCGAAGTCGCCATTTCCGGCTCCGAAGAATTGATGCCATTGCGCGGTGCCGCCAGCAAGATCGCTGAGAATATGGCGACCAGCATCTCGATTCCGCTGGCCACATCGCAGCGCATTATCCCGGTGAAGGTTGTGGATGAAAACCGCCGCCTGATCAACCACCACCGCGGCTTGCTCGGCAAGAGCAAGGTGTCCTTCACGCACATCATCGGCTGGGCAATTATTCAATCCGCCAAGGCCAACCCTGCCATCAACCACGCCTTCACGCAAAACGCCGCCGGCGAACTCTTCCGCATCGTCAAGAAGGACATCAATTTCGGTCTCGCCGTGGATGTGGCGGGCAAGAACGGCGCGCGCAATTTGGTGGTTCCGAACATCAAGAAGGCCGATGCCATGACCTTCTCGGAATACATGGCCGCGTTCGATTCCCTGGTGGCGAAGTCGCGCACTGGCAAACTGGGCCTTCCGGATTTCCAGGGCACTTCCATCTCTTTGACCAACCCCGGCACGGTTGGCACCATGGCGTCCATGCCCCGTTTGATGGTCGGGCAGGGTGCAATTGTTGCCGTTGGCGCGATGGATTATCCCGCCGAGTACCGCGGTGTTTCCGCCGACAAGATTGCCGCGCTGGGCATCAGCAAGGTGATGTCGATCACCTGCACGTACGATCACCGCATTATTCAGGGTGCGGAATCCGGTATGTTCCTGGGCAAGATCCAGTCGCTGCTGGACGGTGCCGACGGTTTCTACGACGAGATCTTCGAGGCCCTGAAGGTTCCCTACAACCCGATCGTTTGGGTGGAAGATAAAGCACGGCCTGCGATTGCAGGTGCCACAGTTGTCGCAGACCCCGAACCTTCCCCCGAAATCGTCAAGGAAGCGGCGGTCATCCGTCTCATCCACAGCTACCGTGTGCGCGGGCATCTGATGGCCGATCTCGATCCGCTGGGCGGCGAACCGGCCTATAACCCCGACCTCGATCCCCTGACCTATGGCCTGAACATCTGGGACATGGACCGCCCCTTCTACACGGGCAATCTGGCACCGGCCCTCGGTGGACGCCGTTCCGCCCCGCTGCGTGACATCATTGACGCCCTCCGCGCCACTTACTGCGGCAAGATCGGTTCGGAGTACATGTACATCCAGGACCCGAAGGAAGTGAACTGGCTCCAGCAGCAGATCGAACCGCGCGCCTTTGCGTGGCCGCTGCCGAAGGAGCAGAAGGTTCGCGTGCTTTCGAGCTTGTATGAAGGCGAAGAGTTTGAACAGTTCCTCCACAAGCGTTTCGTCGGCCAAAAGCGCTTTTCTCTGGAAGGCGCGGAGACGGCAATTCCGATCTTGAAGGAATTGACGAATGTGGCGGCGGAAACCGGCGCGCATGAAATCGTCATCGGCATGGCTCACCGCGGTCGCCTGAACATTCTGGCGAACATTGTTGGCAAGCCGACCGGCCAGATCTTCTCGGAATTTGAAGGCAACATTGACGCTGGCTCGATTCAGGGTTCCGGCGACGTGAAGTATCACCTCGGTGCCAGCGGCGTGCGCCACTCGGCGTCGGGCAAAGAGATTGTGGTTTCGCTGGCCTCCAACCCCAGCCACCTGGAAGCAGTCAATCCCGTGGTGGAAGGCATGGTCCGGGCCAAGCAGGAACGTCTGAATGACAAGGACCGCTCCCGCGTGATCCCCGTTGTCATTCACGGCGATGCGGCGTTTATCGGCCAGGGTGTAGTGGCGGAAACACTGAACCTTTCACTGCTGCCCGGCTATTCGACCGGCGGCACCATCCATCTGGTGATCAACAACCAGATCGGCTTCACCACGCTGCCCACCGATTCGCGCTCCACGCCCTATGCAACGGACATCGCGCGGATGATTCAAGCGCCGATCTTCCATGTGAACGGCGATGATCCGGAGGCTTCGGTCCGCGTTCTCGAGTTGGCTTATCAGTACCGGCAGGCGTTCCACAAAGACGTTGTGATCGATATGATCTGCTACCGCCGGCATGGTCACAATGAAGGGGATGACCCGGGCTACACACAGCCGGTGATGTACCGCAAGATCGAAGCGCAGCCGACGGTTGCCACGCAGTACACCAACAAGCTGGTGGCTGAGAAGACCCTCGCGGCGGCCGATGCCGCAGCCCTTCGCAAGAAGGTCTCTGACGCACTCAATTCTTCCTTCGATCATGTGAAGGCCAGCGGCCCCTGGGTGCTGCAACCGCGCGCCCGCCAGATTGTGGATGTGCATTCGACCGCCATCGACACTGCCACGCTGCACAAAGTCGTGGATGGCATCACGTTCATCCCCTCCAACTTCAACATTCATCCCAAGCTCGAAGGCTTCGTGAAGAAGCGCCGGGACATTTTGGCTTCGAACGGCCCCATCGACTGGGCCTACGGCGAAGCTCTGGCCTTCGGCAGCCTCGTGCTCGAAGGGAATCCAGTGCGTCTGAGCGGTCAGGATTGCGGCCGCGGCACCTTCAGCCAGCGCCATCTGGTCTTCATTGACCATGAGAACGACAAGCCCTACATCCCGCTGCAACACATGTCGCCCGATCAGGCGAAATTCGACGTCTACAACAGCTCACTGAGCGAGTTCGGCGTGCTGGGCTTTGAATACGGCTACAGTGTGGCGGACCCCCACACGCTGACGTTGTGGGAAGCGCAGTTCGGCGACTTCTCCAACGGCGCGCAGATCATCATTGACCAGTTCATTACCACCGCCGAGCAGAAATGGGGCCAGGAAAGCGGCCTCGTGATGTTGCTTCCCCACGGCTATGAAGGCCAGGGACCGGAACACTCCTCGGCGCGTATTGAACGCTTCACCACGCTTTGCGCGGAAAACAATATCCGGCTCGCGAACTGCACCACTCCCGCGCAGTACTTCCATATCCTGCGCCGGCAGGTGGTCACGGAGCGCAAGCCGCTGGTGCTCTTCACGCCGAAGAGCCTGCTGCGCAACGTGAAGGCTGTCTCCTCGTTCCAGGAGATCACCAACGGAGCATTCCGCGAAGTGATTGGGGATAACCTCAGCCCGTCACAGGTTCGAAAGGTGGTGTTCTGCACCGGCAAGGTGTATTACGACCTTCTTGCAGCCCGCGATGCGAAACATGTGGAAGATGTGGCGCTGGTACGCGTGGAACAGTTCTATCCGTTCCCGAGCCAGCAGGTGGCTGATGTTCTGGCCCGCTACTCACCAGGTGTGAAGGTGGCCTGGTGTCAGGAAGAACCCCGCAATATGGGTGCCTGGCGCTTTGTCTCCGGCCGCTTCCGTGAGATCAGCGTGAAGCTGGATTACGTCGGCCGCCCCAGCAATGCCAGCCCGGCGGCAGGTTCCGCCAAGCGGCATGCGGAAGAACAGAACAAGCTGGTCGCCGAAGCTTTGGCGGTTTAAAGCTTTTCAGTAATTGTTACCGGCGCTGCCAGACGGAAGCGGACCACCGTTTCCACTGGCAGCGTGACAGGTTTCGCCTGCCCAATGGCAACAGCCCCCGCTCCCGCGGCGCCACCAGCGCCAGCGCCGATGGCTGCGCCCTTGCCTCCGCCTGCAATCGCCCCGATAATCGCTCCAAGCACCGCACCGCCGCCGACCTTCGCCGCTTCCCCGTTGCGCGGACTTTCTGCCTGCTTCACCCAGGGTGTGGTGGAAACGGCGACGCGCTGGCCGTCAGAGGATTCAAAGCTCTCCACCGCCAGTTCCAGCCGCGAAACGCCCTGAAATTTCCCCGCTATAGTACCGGCGATCACGCGCCCCCAAACCCTTGCGCCACGCTCGGCGATCACCAAACCATCCGCGGCAAGCGGTTCGGCCAGCGTTGCCTCGAAGCGGTCACCAGCCTTCACCTTGTCGCTCGAAAGAGTTTCCATCAGACGGGCCGGGATTTCCATGCCGGAGCGCAGCACGACCCTTCGGGGATCAAGCACCGGAGCAGGCTGGGGCACAGCGGGGCCGGGATCTTCCACCGGGTGTGTGCCCGGCGCAGGCGGCTCGGGACCAGGGTAAGGCGGCGGCGTGGCGGTGGCAACTTGGGTCGCAGTAGCCGCAGGCGGTGAAACCGGAGCAGGAGAAGGTGTAAGAGTGCCGCTGCTACGCAAAGGAGACGGCTTAGGGCTCTTGTAGGCCGCAGGGGGTGCAGTGACTGCCACCTGGGCTAGCGGAGCCGTCTCAGGGGCTGTTTCCGTCACGGGAGGGGTTGCCGGCGCAGTGACCGGCTCAACCTTCGGGGCTTCCCTGGGTGCTTCCGCCACCTGCACAGGTGCGGGCACGGGCACTGGCTGCGTCAGCTTCACGGCGAGGCCCCCGGCAATGGCGGCACCGGCGAGCAGGAGTCCAACATGCAATGGCTTCATCGCGAAAATCCCTTCTTCAAGGAGTTCGACGCTAAACTGAAATAGTGAGTTTCCCGCAAAACTTTCAAATCGGAAACGTCACGATTGCGCCCGCGACCGTGCTCGCGCCGATGGCAGGTGTCACGGACACCATCTTCCGGCAGTTTATCCGAAATCTCGGTGGCACTGGCCTTCTCATGACGGAGTTCACCAGTTCCCATGGCATCCGTGCGTCCATCCGCGCGAAGAAGCCCACCCGCACTGTCGCCCGCTATCTGGCTTTCGAGCCGGAGGAACGTCCCATTTCCGCACAGTTATTCGGTGCTGACCCGCAGGTGATGGCCGACGCCGCACGCGTTTGCCAGGATCTGGGCTTCGATATTCTCGACATCAACTTCGGCTGCCCGGTAAACAAAGTGGTGAAGTGCAACGGAGGGTCGGGATTGCTGCGCGACCTGCCGCTGGTGACGGAGATCCTGCAAACCGTGCGGAAGGCGATCACCATTCCGTTCACCTGCAAGTTCCGCGCCGGCTGGAGCGATGAGGAACTCGTGATGGTGGAGATGGCACACATCGCGGAAGACTGTGGCTTGCAGGCGGTCGCGCTGCACCCCCGGACGCGCGAGCAGGGCTACAGCGGCAAGGCGGATTGGACGCGTATCGCCATGGTGAAGCAGGCCGTCAAGATCCCCGTCATTGGCAACGGCGACATCGTCACGCCGGAGGATGCGGTCCGCATGGTGCAGCAGACAGGCTGCGATGCTGTCATGATCGGGCGCGCGGCTTCCTCAAACCCGTGGATCTTCCGCCAAATTCAGGAGTATCTGGAAACCGGAACCTACACACAGCCTTCCCAGCATGACCGCTACGAAATGATGCGGACGTACTACGCGATGCTGCTCGAACACGGCGAAGACGATTGCATCGGCAAGATGAAGCAGTTCGCAACCTACTTCACGCATGGCGTCCGCGGCGGTGCAAAGCTGCGGGTCCAGATCTACCAGACGAAGCATCCGGCGGAAATCATGGAAGCGGTGGAGCGTTTCTTCGGGGAGGATCATGCCGCGGAAGCAGTCGCGGTGGCCCCGGAAATGCTGAGTTGCGCGTAGTTAGCCGCACAGGCGCGAGGGCCGCAGAAAAATCCGGAGTACAAACGGAGCGGATTTGGCGACCGGAAGGCGCCCGTTGTGCGGGGTTTCCCCTGTAGGTGTGGAACGCGCGCCAGAATGGCGCACGAACTTAGAATTTCGGCGCGTAGTATCCCTTGCGGGCGCGAACCTGTAGACCGGAACGGTTCTTCAGGCTGACACGCACCGGATGGTACAAGCCGTCCGCCTTCAACGGTTCCGGGCGGTAGAAGATGTTGTACTGGTGACGAAGTTCATTGGCGATGTTTTCAAAGGACTGGTCCAGATCTTCAATCTTGAACGGGAAGAAGGCCTGCCCGCCTGTTTCTTCGGCGAAGTAGCGCAGGATCTTGTCGCCATCTTTGTCATCCCGTGTGGTGTTGGTGGAAATCGCGTACACAACGGTATCTGACTTCTGCGCCAGTTCCAGAGCCTGATCGCGGCTGTACTTACTGGCCGTGTCTTCGCCATCGGAAACGATTACCATCGCGCGGCGGAACTTGTCGCGGGGCTGATCTTTCATCAGCTTCTCTTTGCAGGCGAAATAGACGGCGTCATAGAGTGCGGTGCCGCCGCCGGAGCGAAGGCCTTTGATGCCGGCTTCCAACTTGGGCATGTCGTTCGAAAGGTCCGTCACCAGTTGCGCCACAGCGTCGAAGCTCACCAGCATGACCCTGTCGTCTTTATTCCGCAGCACACTTTGCACGAAGCGGATAGCGGCCTGCTGCTCAAAGTTCATCTGCTGGCGGATGGAGTTGGAGGTATCCACCAGAATCGCAACGCGCAGAGGCAGGTCAGACTCCGCGGTGAACTGTTGAATCACCTGCTGCTTCTTGCCTTCGAAGACCTGAAAATCGTCCTTCACCAGGTCTGTGACAAAGCGGCCCTTTTTGTCCGTGACGGCGAAGAGAACGTTAACGCGGGTCACGTCGAGCACGATGCGGGAATCGGAATTCTCGGGTTTCGGCTGTTGCTGGCCGGTCATGATGACGGCAAAAAACAATCCAACAATTCCGCAGAGCAGCAGCTTGGCTTTCATATCTCCCTCATTCTAACCATTCAGCGCACAAGTTGCCGCTGACGCCAGGCGGTAGTCTGTTGTGCCCGGTTTCACTAAAGCGATGATTTCCACTCCATGAGGTCAGGGGTGAGCGGCGATTCCACCACTACCCGCGCGCCGGTCGCCGGACTGTCAAAGGAAAGCCGGTGCGCGTGCAGGAAGTAGCGGTTCCAGGGCGAGACCTTCGCCCCGTACAACTTGTCCCCGGCCACAGGATGCGAAAGAGCTGCCATGTGGGCGCGGATCTGATGCGTTCTGCCCGTGCCGATTTTGATTTTCAGAAAAGTGTGCGCCCGAAAGTGCTCCACGGCTTCCCAGTCAGTCAGTGCTGTGCGTCCCGTCTCGAGCCGGGCTGTCATGCGGGCCCGGTTGCGCGGGTCACGCGTGATGGGCTTGGTGATCCGGCCCTTGCCTTCCATGCGACCTTCCACCAGCGTGAGGTAAATCTTCTCTACCGTGCGGCCCGCGAACTGTTTCGCGAGAGCCAGGTGTGAGGCATCTTCCTTGGCCACGACGAGCGCGCCACTGGTGAAGCGGTCCAGGCGGTGTACGATGCCGGGCCGGAGATCGCCACCCACGGCGGAAAGACTCTTGAAGTGATGCAGCAGCGCATTCACCAGAGTGCCGTTGTGCACCCCCGCGCCGGCATGCACCACCATGCCCGCAGGCTTTTCGATCACCACACAACAGGCATCTTCGTAAAGAACTTGCAGCGGAATGTCTTCAGCAGCCGCTTTCAATGGCGGCAGCGGCAGCGCATCCACCACAATGGACTCCGAACCCCGCAGTTGATAAGAAGCCTTACCTGGCTTGCCATCCACCAGCACACGCGCGGCTTTGATCCAGGTCTGCAGGCGTGACCGGCTGAACTCCGGCATGCGTTCGTGCAACATTGCATCCAGCCGCTTGCCTTTATCCGCTGTTCCCGCCGTCAATTGCATCCTGTATTCAATTGTGACGGATCGCGGTAGAATCGGCGCTGAATGTTTTCATTGCAGGGAAAAACAGCGCTCGTCACCGGTGCGAGTAAAGGTGTTGGGAAAGGTGTCGCTCTGGGCCTCGCAAAACAAGGCTGCGATCTGATCCTCAACTACAATTCCGATGCCGCCGGTGTGGAGGCCACCGCGGCGGAAATCCGTGCGTTGGGTCGTGATGCTTTTGTGGTACAGGCCGATGTGGGTTACCGCAGTGAGGTGGAGCGCATGTGCAGCGAGGCGCGCCGTTTCCGCGGCAAACTCGACATTCTGGTCAACAATGCCGGAGTCCAAACCTGGAAACCGCTGCTGGATTTGGAGGATGAAGACTGGGATCGTGTCCTGCGCACCAACTTGAAAGGCTGCTTTCTCGGCACGCAGGTTGCGGCAAAGTGGATGATCGAACAGGGAGTATCCGGCCGCATTGTGAACATCGGATCCGGCTCCAACAAGCTGGCCTTCCCCAATCTGGCCAGCTACACGGCAAGCAAGGGCGGCATTGAGATGCTGACCAAGGTGGCGGCAGCGGAGTTGGGGCAATACGGCATCACAGTCAATTGCGTGGCACCAGGTGCCGTGGAAATCGAGCGCACCAAACTGGAAGCAGCGGATTATGGAAAGACCTGGGCAAATCTGACACCAATCGGACGCGTGGGGAATCCAAGTGATGTGGCTGCGGCGGTTTGTTTTCTCGCGGGGGATGAGTCTGCCTTCGTGACCGGCCAGACCATTTGGGTGGACGGGGGCTTGTTCGCGAAACCTGCCTGGCCTTATTCGTCCTGATCGGACTCACCGGATTTTCTGGCCGTGGCGCTGACGGCGGCAGGGCGAACGGGCTTCGGATGCCTGGGCCTGTAGTCGTAGAACTGATAGCGGCAATAGTGACAATGATAGAGAGGAGCGCCGAACATCCGAAGCAGGTGCCGCAGAGGATTACGGGTCATCTTGTCGATCTTGTCAATGCCTTTGGTTTTGCCAATATCAGCCGTGCCGCAACGGGGACATTCCGCATGGTGTTGAAGGAACTGAAAGATAGTATTGAACTTACGAACGTCAGCCTTACACACGGTACAGACAAAGCAGGCCTTGCAAGTAATCTTTTCCATACCGGCGCGACGCCGGCGTTTGACAAGTGACCCGCACTTTTGACAACTGAACATGGTTATTCCGCCACTGGGCGCTACAAGGATAGTACACCTTTATGATTTTGAAACGGACCGGAAAGTTACAAGCTTTAAACAATATAACTGTAGTTGGTGCTAGACAGCACAACTTGAAAAATATCAGTGTCAAAATACCGAGGAATAGCTTGACAGTCATCACCGGGCTGAGCGGCTCCGGGAAATCCTCACTTGCTTTCGACACAATTTATGCAGAGGGGCAGAGGCGCTACGTGGAAACTCTTTCCACTTACGCACGCCAGTTTCTTGATCAGATGGAACGTCCAGACGTGGATTCCGTGGATGGTCTAAGTCCTGCTATCTCGATTGATCAGAAGACAACCGGCCGCAGCCCCAGGAGCACCGTTGGCACGATCACTGAAATTTACGACTACCTTCGCCTGCTGTATTCCTCCATCGGTATTCCGCACTGCCCGGTCTGCGATAAGGAGATCTCCAGGCAAAGCACGGAGCAGATTCTCAAGCATGTGCTGTCGCTCAAGCCCGATGACAGAATCCTGGTCATGGCGCCTCTGGTGCGGGGCAGAAAAGGCGAATTTAAGAAGGAACTGGAGAAGGTCGTGCGGCAGGGGCTTTCCAAAGCCCGGATTGACGGCGTGATCCGCTCGCTCGACGAAGATATCGAACTCGACAAGCGGAAGAACCACACGATCGAAGTTATCGTGGACCGGCTTCTGGTCAAGCCTGGAATTGAGAACCGCCTGGAGGCAGCAATCGAAGCTGCGGTGAAATTAGCAGCAGGAACGGTTCTTATCTCGGTTGTGGACGGAGAGGAGCGGCTCTATTCTCAAAAACTGGCGTGTACGGAATGCGGGACGAGTGTTCCCGAACTGGAGCCGCGTTCGTTCTCATTCAACAGTCCTTACGGCGCTTGCGAAGAGTGCTCGGGAATTGGCAACACGTGGGCGTTTGATGCGGATAAAGTCATTACAGACCCCACCAAACCGCTGCTTGAAGGTGCGCTCGGCCCCGGAGCAAGTTCAGCTCTGGTGGCACACCGCATGCAAGAAACGGCGAAGGCCGGAAAGATCAAGCTAAAGACCCCGTGGGAGAAGCTTCCGCGTGCGCAAAAAGAGATCCTGTTGACGGCACTATTGGACATGTTACAAGGCATGTTCAAAGATGCCTCGTCAGATTACCGGGACTATCTCATGGATTTCATGTCGCCGGTGACCTGCACGGCATGCCGGGGCAAACGACTGCGCCCCGCCAGCCTTGCTGTCCGGGTGAAGAATGTCTCCATTGCGGAATTTACCGGATTGCCGCTGTCCGGTGCCCTGCTCACCGCCCGATCCTTTGAGCTGAACCCGCGGGAAGAGCAGATTGCCGGTCGCGTGCTGGATGAAATCCGCCGCCGGCTGGAGTTTCTCGATGCCGTCGGCCTGCATTACCTGAGCCTCGAACGGTCTGCCGCCACTCTTTCCGGCGGAGAAGCACAGCGCATCCGCCTGGCGACACAGATCGGCTCCAAGTTGCGCGGCGTGCTCTACGTTCTCGATGAACCTTCAATCGGCCTGCACCCCAGGGATAACGAGCGTCTGCTGCAAACGCTGGCGTCCCTGCGCGACATGGGCAACACCGTGCTGGTGGTGGAACATGATGCGGAAACCATCGAACGGGCGGACTATGTGATCGATCTCGGCCCCGGTGCCGGCCGCTTGGGAGGAGAACTCGTTGCCCAAGGCACACCGGAAGAGATCCGGAACTGCCCGGCATCACTCACCGGCAAGTATCTCTCCGGCGGGATAGAGGTCCCGGTGCCGAAAACCAGGCGTCCCGGGACCGGCCAATTCATCACCGTCAAAGGTGCGGCGGAACACAACCTGAAGAATGTGGATGCGGAGTTTCCCCTGGGCAAGCTCATCGTTGTGACGGGCGTCTCCGGCAGCGGCAAATCCACGCTGATCAACGATATCCTCTACCGGGCTCTCGCCAAAGAGATCTATGGATCGCATGATTCCCCGGGCGCGCATGCCTCCATCGCGGGAATCGCAAATGTGGATAAGGTGATCCGCATTGACCAGCAGGCTATCGGCAGAACCCCGCGCTCGAACCCCGCCACCTACACGGGCCTCTTTTCCCCCATCCGCGATTTCTATGCCATGTTGCCTGAATCCCGCGAGCGGGGCTACAAGCCCGGGCGCTTCAGCTTCAATGTCAAAGGCGGCAGGTGTGAAGCCTGTCAGGGCGACGGACTGAAGCGCATCGAAATGAACTTCCTGCCCGATGTGTACGTGACCTGCGATGTTTGCCGCGGCAAGCGTTACAACCATGAAACGCTGCAGGTGAAGTTCAAGGGCCACTCCATCGCGGATCTGCTCGCGCTGACGGTGGAAGAAGCGCTGCCGCTGATGGAGACAAATCCGCAGATCCGGCCCAAGCTGCAAACGCTGCTCGATGTGGGTTTGGGCTACGTGCATTTGGGCCAGTCCGCGACGACACTTTCGGGCGGAGAAGCGCAACGCATCAAACTCGCGAAAGAGTTGAGCCGCCGCCAAACCGGGAAAACGTTCTATGTTCTGGATGAACCAACCACCGGGCTGCACTTCGAAGATGTGCGCAAACTTCTGGAGGTTCTGCAGCGGCTGGTGGACCTCGGCAATACTGTATTAGTGATTGAACACAACCTCGACGTCATCAAGAGCGCGGACTGGATTTTGGACCTTGGTCCTGACGGCGGCGAAAACGGCGGACGGATCGTTGCCTCAGGCACGCCGGAACAGGTCATGAAATCCCGCAAGAGCTTTACAGCGGAGGCGCTGCGCAAGCTGCTGCAGCCCGGCAAGGCGGCATAAACGGCTTTGATGATCCGTGAACCCCAAACTGCGGCCAATAGCCGCGAACCGCTCATTCTGGCCGAACCGGATTACCCCGAATGGGGCTTCGCGGAGATCTTCGCGGGAGTGGCACTCTTCTTCCCGGCCATCTGGGTCGGCGTCTCCGGAGTGACGGCAGCGACGGCCGCCTTGCATCTGCGGCTGCCGCAGGGCGTGCTTTCCGTGCTCGGTGAGATCGCAGGCTATTTGCTCTTGTTCGGCGCACTGTTTGTGATCTTCGCGGTGAATCACGAAAAGCCCTTGCTGCAGTCCCTGGGCTGGACGAAGCATGGCTTTGCGGTCTCGAATCTGGCAGTCGCGGGGCTGGGGCTGGCGGTCTTCGTGATGATCTTCACCGCCCTGATTCTGCGGACCCCCAACCAGGACACTCCATTTCAAAAGCTGCTGAGTGATCCGGCGACACGGATTGCGGTGTGCCTCTTCGGGGTCACGCTCGGGCCCATTGCGGAAGAATTGCTCTTTCGGGGATTCCTGCAGCCGGTGATGATGCGGGTGGCCGGCGTGCTGCCTGGGATACTGATCACAGCAGCAGTTTTCGGCGGCATGCACCTCAGCCAATACGGCGGACAGTGGCAGGCGGGCCTGGGCATTATGATTGTGGGGTTGGTGCTTGGCATTGTGCGGCATCTCACCGGTTCCACACGGGCATCCGCGGCGGTCCACATTGCTTATAACTCAGTGCTGTTCCTGTTGATGCTGGCGGCGGGCGATCCCGCCAAGAAGTAACTTACCTCAAACCAATGATTCGTACGATTGAATGGACAGATGCCGGCGTGGTCATGATTGACCAGACGAAACTTCCGGCCGAAGAGACTTACGTCACCTGCAGGGATTACCGTGAGGTCGCCGAAGCGATCCGGTCGATGATCATCCGCGGCGCACCGGCAATTGGTGTTTCCGCCGCCATGGGTATCGCCCTGGGTGTCTCGCAGGCAGACACGGCCAGCCTGGATGCGGAAGTGGAGGAGATGTGCAGCGTGCTTGCTGCCACGCGCCCCACCGCCGTGAACCTGTTCTGGGCCATTGACCGGATGAAGAAGCTCTATCTGTCCCTTCGCGAACTGCCGCATGCGGAAATCACGGCGCGGCTCATTGCGGAAGCGCAGCTGGTGCATGCCGAAGATATCGCTATCAACCGCGCCATGGGTCAACACGGAGCGCCGCTGGTACCGGATGGCAAGACTGTCTTGACGCACTGCAACGCCGGGGCTCTGGCGACGGCAGGTTACGGCACGGCACTTGGCGTGATCCGCGCGGCGGTGGAAGCCGGCAAGAATATCGATGTCTATGCCGATGAAACCCGCCCGTTCCTGCAGGGCGCGCGTCTCACAGTGTGGGAACTGCAGCATGACAACATCCCGGTGACGTTGATCACAGACAACATGGCCGGCCACTATCTCCGCTCGGGGAAGATCGGCTGTGTGGTCGTCGGCGCGGACCGCATCGCCGCCAACGGAGATGTCGCCAACAAGATCGGCACTTACTCCGTCGCCGTACTGGCCAAAGAAAACAACGTGCCCTTCTATGTGGCCGCACCGGTCTCCACGCTGGATCTTACCCTGGCCGATGGCAGCATGATTCCCATTGAAGAGCGCGGTGCAAACGAAGTCACCCGGGTGTTCGGTGTGCAAGTGGCGCCGGAAGGCACGGCGGTGCGCAACCCCGGCTTTGATGTCACGCCGAACCGGTATGTGACAGGTATCATTACGGAGCGGGGTGTGGCACGGGCCCCTTATACGGAATCGCTGCGGGAACTGGGAGTCAAGAAATGAAACTGATTACTTTGATGCTGGGATTTGCGCTTCTGCTGAGCGCGGAAGGCAAGTACTCCAACCGGCGCGCACCGGGGTTCTCGATTCCCGACATGACGGCCGCACAGTACGATACACAGGACTTCCGCGGCAAGGTTCTGCTGATCGACATCATGATCACTGGCTGCGAGCACTGCCAGAAGCTCGCCGATAACCTGAAGACGGTAACCGCCAAATACGGCAACAAGGTGGCCGTGCTGTCCATCGTTACGATGAGTGCGGATAACGTCAATACCGTCCGGCAGTTCATTAAAGATCACGCCATCCCCTGGCCGGTTCTTTTCGATTCCGGCCAGGTGATTGCGTCTTATTTGAAGATCACTCCCGCGAACCCCTCCGTCCACTTTCCGCACCTGTTCATCATTGACCAGCAAGGCATGATCCGCGCGGATTTTGAAGACGGTGATGATCTCTCGGAAGCGAACCTCGCCGCGCAGATCGGCAAGTACGTCAAGTAACGGCCTGCTTAGTTACCCGGATAGCGCAACACAGTGTAGTTCTGCAGGGTCAGCCGGTCCGCGGTGCCGGCCTTGCTGAGTTGTGCCTGAATGTCCAGCTTTACAGCGGCTGTGGGAGAGGCAATCGTCAGGATGGTTGGTTGGAGCGTCAAGACCGTGCCATAGCTCTCCGTAGAGGCTGTGATTCCCGAAGACGATACGGCGGCACTTACCCGGCCAATGATGGCGGAATCCTGCGTGGAGCCGTGCCTCTGGATAAGAGCCGTGGTGCCGAACAGCGTCTTGACATCAAACTGCGAAGCTGTGCCGGAGTGGGAAAGCGTGAATTGAAGCTCAATGCGGTCGCCGGGACGGATCTGACTTACGGGAATCGTACAACTGCCCAGACTGGTAAAGGTATTCGTCAGCACGGAGGTTCCCGTGGCACTGCACAAGACCTGGGCCGCGCTGATCACGACCCTGTTCCCTGCCGCATTGAGTGCGGCCACATTTGCCGGAGCACCGGGATCGATCCGGTACGAGGCAGTCAGCGTGTCACCGGGTTGCGGAATATCCGCGGTCACGAAGGTCAGCGTGTTTCCTGTCAGTGTGTAATCAAACGAAGGGGTCATGTACAGGCCGTTGCGGAACAGAAGCATGCTGTTGCCGCTGGGCGCATTGGCCAGGGTAAACGTGGCATTGGAGCCATCCACGGTTCCACCGGGTGTTTCGGCATCAAAGAACTGCGGCGTGGAGTTACAGGGGCCGGAAGTGCCATCCACGTGGACACAATCCGACACGTCACCAACCACCGTCTCGACCTCGCCATTCTGGTTGATCACTGCGGCTCTGCCCGTGCCATAACCTGAGCCCTTCACAGGACGCTGCTCCAGATCATTGACCAGTCCAGTAACATCGGTCTCAAGAATGGGCGTCTGCGCGCCGGAGCCCGTGCCACCGCCAGACCCGCCGGTCGAAGCCAGTGTTCCCGTGCGGACCGCTGCCACTTTCAGTGCTGTCGTGCTGACAGGCACGGTCCAGGTCTCCGCAAACTGATTGCGTCCGTCACTTTGATAGAACACCGTGTAGACGTTTGCCGGTGCCGTGGCGTTCGCATTCGGTGCAAGCTGCACCTGCAGGTTTCCGTTCACAACGGTAACGGACCGGCTCTGCTGAACAACCGTGCCAAGGTTCGCCGCGTCGAAGGTGGTCCAGTGGATCGTCAATGATCCGCTGAACCGCGTGCCGTCGGCTTTGAAAAGTGTGTCTTGAATTGTGGTCAGCGTCTGTCCGAGTGCCGGAACACAGGCTGCGATTGCAAATACGATGCGGGCGATCCGCATGGAGACCTCCGTGAGATGGTGAATGTTCTTCACTGGCCAAGCTTTACCATCTCCGGCGGAAAAACCAGGTCCTATAAGACGGCCTGAACACGCTGAACCCAAACAAATACGGGCACTTGGAGTTTTTTTTCAACACGTGTGACCGGGCTACAATACCGGAATCAACAGGAGTGTATCCGAATGCGTGGAAGAGTTCTGATCGCAGTGCTTGTACTGGCCTCTCTGGCCGCCGCGCAACGCTTCGGCAGAGGAGCACGCGAGGACAGCGGCCCCCGGCCTGAGTTCCCCAAGACCGGCGAATTTCACTTCGTCCGGCTGGAATACAACGATCTGCCACAGTTCCACCGCCGCTTTGGCTTCGCTTCGCGCGGAGCCACCGGGCAAGGCTGGTGGATGGTGGATTGGCCGGAAGCCGATGACCACTTCACCACCGGTATCCAGCGCCTAACCCGCATCGCCACGGGAGAACCGCACCACATGAGCCTGATGGATGATTCGATCTATGATCATCCCTGGATCTATGTCACGCAGGCGGGCTGGTGGGGTCTTTCCGACATGGAAGTCAAACGCCTGGGAGAATACCTTCTCCGCGGCGGCTTCCTGGTGACCGATGATTTCTGGGGTGCGGAACAATGGGAGATCTTCGAAACCACCATGAACCGGGCGCTCCCCAAACGGCCCATTTACGACATCGCGGCGAAGGATGCCGTTATGCACGTTCTCTACGACATTGAAGATAAGGACCGCACCTTCATTCCCGGCACAAGACACTTGCGGATGGGCGCGAACGGCCGCACCGTAGTGCAACAACCGCCGGGCAGTGACCCTGTCTGGCGCGCGATGTATGACGACAAAAACAGAATGATCGTCGCCATCAACTTCAATACAGATGTGGGTGATGCATGGGAGTACGCAGACGCCCCCGAGTATCCAGCGGAAATGACAACCCTGGCGTATAAGTACGGAGTCAACTACATCATCTACGCGATGACGCATTAGCAGCCGCATTCAGAGGGCAGGCGTTCCGTACAAGCCATGTGTGCGGATATATTGAATGACTTTTGGTGCCAGTGGCACCTCGAAGTCACCCTGTGCGATTTTGCCGCGGATCTCTGAGGATGAGATTGCCAGATCCACGCCAGGAAGTTCTTCCACGGAGGCACCCTCCGGTATGGCATACACGGCGCCGGGGCGGGTCACGACAATGAAGTCCACCAGTCGCACTACATCGGCCGAGCGATACCAGGTGCCCAGTTCCGCGAAGGCATCGGCACCAATGAGAAAGCTCAGCCGGCAGTCATATTCCTTTTGGAGCTTCTCAATGGTCAACAGCGAGTAACTTCGTTCCGTACCCTCTTCCACGCGCGATACAAAGAAGCCTGGCCCGCCCTCACAGGCCAGTTCACACATACGGACACGGTCTTCATAAGAAGCCTTGGCTCCGGCCTTGTGCGGCGGCTGGAAGGCCGGCACAAGAATCACGGAGCCAAGGGAAAACTTCGCGGCAGCTTCGCGGGCCACCGCTATGTGCGCGTTGTGTACAGGATCGAACGTGCCTCCGAAGAGAGCAATACGGCCCATGCGTGCAACTACACTCTTTCGATCTTCACGCTGTTGATCTTCACATCCGTCTTCGGACGGTCCATCGCATTGCGGGGCAGCTTGGAGATCTTCTCCACGACTGCATAGCCTTCCACCACTTCACCGAAAATACTGTGGCGGTTATCCAGCCACGGCGTGGCTGCGACAGTCACGAAGAACTGACTGCCATTGGTGTTGGGACCGGCATTGGCCATGGAGAGCAGACCCGGCTTGCTGTGCCGCAGCGAAGGATGAAACTCATCGGCGAACTTATAACCCGGACCGCCGCGGCCACTGCCTTCCGGACATCCGCCCTGGATCATAAAGTCAGGAATCACACGGTGGAAGATCAATCCATCATAGAAAGGCTTGCCCGTCTTTTTGCCTTCCGCAAGGTCCGTGAAGTTCTGCACGGTGAGAGGAGCCTGCTCTGTCAGGAGCTTGACCTTGAAGAGGCCCTCAGTGGTATCGAAAACAGCGTAGGTTTCAGTCGCCATGAGAAAAGTGTAGCGTGATCACGAAGACGGTCACTCTGACGAGCGCTGTTCCTTTGCAGCCATGGAGGCAAGAGCATCAGCTCTGTTGTTGTCTTCATGGGAAGCATGCCCCTTGGTCCAGGTCCATTGTGTCTTGTGGCGGCTCACTTCAGCATCCAGCTGTTCCCACAGATCACGGTTCACCACGGGCTTCTTTGCAGCGGTCATCCAGCCCTTCTTCTTCCAGCCTTGTATCCATTGCGTGATGCCGTTCTTCACATACTCGGAGTCGGTCACGATCTCCACTTCACAGGCCTCACGCAGAACACGCAGACCTTCCAGTGCCGCGGTGATTTCCATGCGGTTGTTTGTGGTGTGAAGCTCATGGCCAAACATCTCTTTCGTATGCGCCCCATAACGGAGAATGGCGGCCCAGCCACCCTTGCCTGGATTGCCCAAACATGCGCCGTCAGTAATCAGTTGAACCTTTTTCATCTCTCCCCGCGACTCCGTGTGATCCTGTGCGGCATACACACTCTAAAACATTTTTCAACTTTTTTGGTGTAACTTTTGAAGTTTCGATTCATAATGAGGGAACAGGAGAATCACAAACGATGGCTACCAAAAAGGCAGTGAAGAAAGCAGCTCCCAAGAAGGCTGCAGTCAAGAAGGCGGCTCCCAAGAAAGCCGCTGCGAAGAAGGCCGCTCCGGCGGTGGTGAAAGCACCTGCTCCCGCAGTTACCAAAGCTGCTCCCGCAGTGAAGAAAGCTGCGCCCGCAGTGAAGAAGGCCGCCCCGAAGAAGGCCGCTGTGAAGAAGGCAGCTCCCAAGAAGGCCGCCGCTAAGAAGGCTGCCCCCAAGAAGGCTGCTCCGAAGAAATCGGCTTAGTTCTCCACACACCCAACTCACAGGGGCAGGCCGCCGCGCCTGCCCCTTTTTTATTGCCTACAGCTTTGCCCAGTACAGATAGCCGATCATCGTCTTGGCATCCACAATCTTGTTGCTGCGCAGCATCTCCACTACTTCCTTCTTCGTGAACCACTTCTTCTCAATACGCTCATCATCCATGGGCTGCGCTTCGCCCGCCTCCAGATCCTTTGCAAGATAGATGGTCATCTTCTCTTCCATGTAGCCCGGGCTCGGCAGGAACGATGCGAGCTTCTTCCACTTCTTCGCACGGTAACCCGTCTCTTCAATGAGTTCACGCTTCGCGGCCTGCAGCGCAGTCTCGCCTGCATCGATCTTGCCGGCAGGCAGCTCCCATAAGTTCTTCCCCGCTGGAAGCCGGTACTGGCGCACCAGCAGAATCCGCTTCTCCGCATCCACCGCCATCATCACAGCGGACCCCGCATGATGAATCACACTGCGGTGGATTTCAAACCCCGTCTTGTCAGCGGCAACATCTTCTGTCACGGAGAAGATCTTGCAGCGGTAGACTTCCTTCGATGTGAGTATCTTCATTGCTTTGGCTTCACAATCTCAAACGTGCCGAGCTTGTCTGACAAGCTCTTGCCGATCTTCGCGGCATCACCCACAATCACCACCGTGTCATCTTCAGGCGAAAGATACTTCTTCGCCGCATTCAACACCTGATCCGGT
>CAIXXM010000051.1 GCA_903923395.1 uncultured Acidobacteriia bacterium | reverse complement strand
TTCGGGACCAGGAGGCCGGAGGTTCGAATCCTCTCGCCCCGACCAATTTTTTCAGGCTCTACGCGGCTCTATGAGCGGGCTTCGCCGAACGGATTTGCTATTGAGGTTTCAATCTCGCAGGGAAAGACGGCCTCTGCAATCCGCTCAAGGTCCGGTGTAGATTCTGGTGTTCCCCGTACCCAGCGCAGATCGTAACCGACCTTTTCATCATTTGCATCAATAGCGATTCCCAAAGCCTCGCTAACGCGGTATTTGAGTTGGGCGGATTCCACCAGCCGATTCATGTTCCTTATGCGAACAGTACGCGACATGCTGGAGAAACCGCAAAAGACGAAAACACGCTCCTCGTAGAGGCGCTTATGCGCGACGCAACCACATTGGCCGGTACCCTTCAGTCCGGTGAGTATGTCGTGCAAACGTCTACCGATGTAAGCCTTGTTTGAACTCGGAAGGCCGTTTAGCATCGCTGCCATTTCCAGATAGGCGGTGCGTTGATCCGAAAGCTGCACGTCCTTCAGGAACTCCGGCGGCATGAACGACTCCAAATGTGGATGCCGGGTATGGAGTTCATGAACAATCGAGTTTAAGTAGTGTGAATACCGATCACGGTCCGAATACTTTCCGAGGCTGTCCAGCATATGAAGTTGGAACATCGATCCGAGTTCCTCTTCAACGCAGTCGTCCAGCGTACCCCGGAAGGCCGGGTGAACCGGCCTTCCGCAGCTCCAGCCACTATCCAGCCATCGCGGCCAGGAATTCCACATTCGTGCGTGTGCGGTTCAGTTTGTCGATCAACAACTCCATGACTTCCACGGGATTCAACGGGCTCAGCACCCGGCGCAGAACGTAGACGCGGTTCAGTTCGTCCTTCGGCATCAGCAGTTCTTCCTTGCGGGTGCCGCTCTTGTTGATGTCGATGGCCGGGAACACACGCTTCTCGATCAGCTTGCGGTCGAGATGGATTTCCATGTTGCCGGTACCCTTGAATTCTTCAAAGATCACGTCATCCATGCGGCTGCCGGTATCGACGAGCGCGGTGGCGATGATGGTCAGCGAACCACCCTCTTCGATATTGCGGGCCGCGCCGAAGAAGCGCTTGGGGCGCTGCAGGGCATTGGAGTCCACGCCGCCGGAAAGAACCTTGCCGGAGGGCGGCACAATCGTGTTGTAAGCACGCGCCAGACGGGTGATGGAATCGAGCAGAATCACAACGTCCTTCTTGTGCTCGACCAGACGCTTGGCCTTCTCAATCACCATTTCCGCAACTTGCACGTGGCGTGTTGCCGGTTCGTCGAAGGTTGAACTGATGACTTCGCCGCGGACCGAACGCTGCATATCCGTCACTTCTTCCGGGCGTTCATCAATCAGCAGCACGATGAGCGTGGTTTCCGGATGATTGGTGGTGATCGAGTTGGCGATGTTCTGCAACAACATCGTCTTGCCGGTGCGGGGCGGCGCGACGATCAAACCGCGCTGACCTTTGCCGATGGGCGTCACCAGGTCCATCACACGGCCCGAGAAGTTATCCTTCACGGTTTCGAGCTTCAACCGTTCGTCGGGATACAGCGGCGTCAGGTTATCGAAGAAGATCTTGTTGCGCGCTTCCTCTGGTGGTTCGAAATTGATCGCATCCACTTTGATGAGCGCGAAGTAACGTTCGCCTTCCTTGGGCGGACGGATCTGGCCCGAAACCGTGTCGCCGGTGCGGAGATCGAAGCGGCGGATCTGCGAAGGCGAGACATATACGTCATCGGGGCCCGGCAGATAGTTATATTCTGGAGCGCGCAGGAAGCCGAAGCCATCGGGCAGGCATTCCAGCACGCCTTCTGAGAAGATGTGCCCGCTCTTCTCCGCCTGCGTTTGCAGGATCTTGAAGATGAGTTCCTGTTTGCGGAGACCGGCGGCGTTGAGGATGCCCATGGTCTTGGCCACGTCGTTGAGCTTTTGAATGCTCATGTCCTTCAATTCGACGAGGTCAAGGGAACCGCCCTTGCCCTGCTGCTGCTTGCGCCGCTGCTGGCCTGGGTGCATGGCCGGGGCGACGCCGCCGGGCACTTGCTGGTTGGGATTCTGGATTTCCTGGGTGGCTTCCGCTGCGGGAGCCGGAGGGGCTGGTGGAGGAACCGTTGCAGCCGCGGGAGGCGCGGGTGGCGGGGCGGCCGCGGCCATGGGAGGCGCCAGAGGCTTGCCGTTGGCGTCCGTAGGCCGGAGGGGCCGGTCGGATCTCGGCCTGTCATTTGGCCTGGGCCGGGGAGGAGGTGCTGCTTCGCCCTCCGCATTCTTTGTCACGGCAGGCGACGCCGGGGAGGCGGTCTCTGCGGTCTTCCCGTTGGACGGTGTCTCCGTCGCCTGGGGCGGTGTGTCTATGTTGTTGATTTGTTCGTTATCGCTTGCCAAATTTCCCTCACTCCCCGGCCTGTGACGGCCGAGAACGGCAGCGGCTCGGCATATTGGCGGATAGCCTTTAAGCTTTGCGACTGCTCTGACTGGTTCAGTTTGTCGATTTTCGACGCCACCACGCGGTATGGACGGTTATTTTCCTCCAACCAGTCTTTCAGGTTGAGGTCTTTTTCCATCCAGCCACGCCGGGCATCGAGAATCAGAAATGAAAGCTGCAGAGTTTTTCTCTCCCGCAGATACTGTTCAATGAGTCTTGCCCATTCATCTTTCGTGCCGAGCGGCACCTTGGCGTACCCGTAACCGGGCAAATCCACCAAGTACTTACTGCGCTCAATACGATAGAAGTTGATCGCTTGCGTGCGACCAGGGGTGTTGCTTGTAAACGCCAGCTTTTTCACGCCGCAAATGGCATTGATCAAGCTGGATTTGCCGACGTTGCTGCGCCCCAAAAAGGCGATCTCCGGCATCCCATCGGCGGGGAAATGCTCCGGACTGCTGGCGCTTCGTATGAATTCTGCTTCCAAGTTTACTACACCAGAGGGGCTTTGTTTTGGGGGGAATACAACCGGCGGCGGGAGCGAAGTGCTCCAAACCGAAGCATAGCACACAGGAGTGCAGAGTTGTGACGCGGCGGGAGGATTACAATCGAAGCAGTATGACGGTGACATTGGATGTTGCCCGCTACATCGCGTCGCTGGTCGAGGCAGCCCCGGTGATCCAGGCGGATCATTACAAATTGCCGCTGCCGCTGCCCCCGCTGCCCAACCCGCACCTCAGCCCTGCGGAACGCGCGGCGGCATGGCTCGAAAACCGCGATCATTTCCCCAAAGACGTCCCGGTGCTATCGGACTTCGCCATGACCCGCGAAGGAATTTACGACGACGAATGGTAACCGAAATCAACAAAGACCCTGAATGAGCTTTCTTGTCGATACGAACCTGCTGCTCCGCAGTGCGCAGTGGGATCACCCTTCCCGACCGGAGGCCAACAATGCAATCCAGCGACTCTGGGCCGTCGCGACACGGCCGCTCATCCACAACGGGCTCGGCATGTCCGCCAGGGTCGCGCTCGATGAGATCCAGTAAATCGAATCCTTCTTCCGCCTGCTGCCGGATACGCCAGCCTTCTACAACAGACCGTGATTCATCCCCCGGAAGTCTGAACCCGGGAAAAGACATCCATCCGACAGGACCTGTCAGGAAAACTTCGGCAGCGGCACCACTTCCCCCGCAGGCACCGGCTCAATCGGCATCCCCGCCTTCTGCCAGGCACGCAAACCGCCCGCCAGCACCTTCACCGCGATCCCGCGCTGCCGCAGCCCGCGCGCCACTTGCACCGCTGTGGCCTCTTTCACGCAGGTGCAGTAAAGAACCACTTCCTTCTGGCGGGAGACCGTCGAAGCCTGGCATTGCAGAGCATTCGGTTCCAGGCGGCGTGACCCCTTGATCCGCATCGAGCCACTGTCATAGTAGCCGTGACTGCGCACATCGAGGATTTCCACGTTTTCCCAATCCTGAATCTCATGCGGAGCAACCAGTTCCACCGGTTCCCCTTTGCGGCTGCCCAGCCAGATTCGAATCCGGTTGCCGATCCAGAGCACGACACCCACTGCGACCAGAATCCCCAGCGCTGTTCCAACGGTGGAGACACCCCGCTGAATCACACTGAGAAAGTCACTGAAAACATAACCGGCCACCGAATAGACAGAAACATAGAGCAGCGCTCCGCCAAGATCGAGGGCAAAGAACTGGGAGAGCGGCATATTCATGCTGCCCGCCAGAGGAGTCGCCATGGTGCCGACGCCGGGCAGAAACTTCGCCACCAGCAACACGCTGCGCCCGCGCTTGTAAAAGGAATCGGCGGAGCTGAGAATACAGGATTCCGGGTTGAGAGAGAGACGGCAGAGAATGCCCAGCAGCCACCAGCCGGTCAAGCGGCCCAGGGTGTACATGAGGAGGTCGCCAGCGAGCAGCGCACCGGTTGACACCGCGATCACCTGAGTCAAATGCAGGGGCCCTTTCACAGAGGCAGCGCCAGCCAGGAGCATCGCAATCGAGGCAGGAATCGGAATGCCGATCGCTTCGAGAAAAACCACCAGCGCGAGGATTGGATACCCCTTCGTGGCCGCGAGTTGAGCGATGGAATCCATGGATGTGAAGCGGGCGGAGTGATCACCGCCCGCTACATCTTACGACTTAGTGAGCCAGGTCGGTTTCCGCAGCGATGGTACCCAGTTCGACTCCAGTCACGGGAGTCGGCAGGGCGACCAATTCGCGTTCCAGCGCAATCCGCAGAACATCATCCATATGCTCCACGAAATGCAGCTTCATGGTGTTTCGGATGAATTCCGGAATATCTGGAAGATCCTTCTGGTTGTCCTTCGGCATGATGGCTTCGGTGATCCCGTGCCGGTGGGCAGCCAGCAGCTTTTCCTTCAAGCCGCCGATCGGCAGAACCTTGCCGCGAAGAGTGATTTCTCCGGTCATGGCAACGTCGCCACGCACGGGAATCTTCGTCAAAGCACTGACCAGTGTGGTCGCCAGCGTGATACCTGCCGATGGACCATCCTTCGGAATCGCACCTTCCGGGACGTGGATGTGCAGATCGAGATTACGGTAGAAATCGCGCGGCAGCCCCAGTTGATGGGCGCGGCTGCGGACGTAGCTGAACGCGGCCTGTGCCGATTCCTGCATCACATCACCCAGCTTGCCGGTAATCGTCAGCTTGCCCTTGCCTTCCATCAAAATGCATTCGGTGGTCAAAATCTGGCCGCCTACTTCGGTCCAGGCCAGCCCCGTCGTCGCACCGACTTCGTTCTTCCGTTCCGTGGTCAAATCGCGGAACTTGGCAGGTCCCAGAAGTTCCTGCACCATGGACCCGTTGATGACGATCTTGGACCGCTTCTCGGCATCGACAATCTTGCGGGCCACTTTGCGGCAGACGTTCCCCACTTCGCGTTCCAAATTTCGAACACCGGCTTCGCGGGTGTAGAACTGCACCAGGGAGTTGAGGCCCTCTTCGGTGAACTCGATATCGGCTGCGGTGAGGCCGGTGGCTTCCATCTGTTTCCGGACCAGGAAGCGCTTGGCAATCTCCATCTTTTCGATCTCGGTGTAGCCCGAGAGACGGATCACTTCCATGCGGTCTTGCAATGCGGCCGGAATGGTGTGCAGCACATTGGCCGTGGCCACGAAGAAGATGTTGCTGAGGTCATACTCGACGTCGAGGTAATGATCGACGAACATGTAGTTCTGCTCAGGGTCGAGCACTTCGAGCAGAGCCGAAGAGGGATCGCCACGGAAGTCCGTCGACATTTTGTCGATCTCGTCCAGCATGAAGACCGGGTTCTTCGTGCCCGCCTTCTTCATCATCTGGATGATCTGGCCGGGCAGAGCGCCGATGTAGGTCCGGCGGTGGCCGCGGATCTCCGCTTCATCGCGAACGCCGCCGAGCGACATGCGCACGAATTTGCGGCCGGTCGCCTTCGCAATCGACATACCGAGCGAGGTCTTACCCACACCCGGAGGCCCGACGAACAGCAGGATCGAACCCTTGGGATTCTTAACCATACGGCGAATCGCGAGGAATTCGAGGATGCGTTCCTTGATCTTCTCGAGCCCGTAGTGATCGGCTTCGAGAACATCCACCGCGTGCTTGAGTTCCTTGATTTCCTTCGAGCGCCGCTTCCAGGGCACAGCGAGCAGCCAATCCAGATAGTTGCGGGAGACCGTGGACTCGGCGGACATCGGCGGCATGTTTTCGAGGCGCTTGAGTTCGGCGTGAGCCTTCTCTGCCGCGTCCTTGGTCATGCCCGACATATCGATGCGCCGTTTCAGCTCATCGATTTCGCTCTTCTCACCACGGCCCAGTTCTTTCTGGATCGCCTTGATCTTTTCGTTGAGGTAATACTCTTTTTGCGCCTTTTCCATCTGGCGCTTGACGCGACCCTGGATCGTGCGGTCGACGTTGAGCTTTTCAATCTCAATGTCGAGCATCTCGGCGACACGCGTAAGGCGGTCTACCGGGTCAAAGATTTCGAGGAGTTCCTGCTTCTCCTCCATGGTGAGTTGCAGGTTCGCGCCGACCGTATCCGCCAGCTTGCCGGGATCATCCACACGGATCGCCGCGACCATCGTCTCGTAATTCAGATTCTGGCTGAGCTTGACGTACTGTTCGAACAAAGACGTCACGCGTCCCGTCAAAGCGTCCAGTTGCGGCCCCTGCTCGACCTTGAAGTGCGATGTCTTGACCAGAGCCCGGAAATAGCCGTCTTCGTCAGTGACGGAAACAGCTTTGGCTCGTTCGACGCCCTCCACGAGCACCTTGATGTTGCCATCGGGCAACTTCAGGCTTTGCACAATGTTGACGATACACCCGACGGAGTAAATTTCATTCGGCCGCGGTTCATCCACCGAGGCATCGTGCTGGGTGGCCAGAAAGATCTTTTTGTCCCCTGCCATGGCGTCTTCCAAAGCACGGACGCTGGATTCCCGCCCCACAACAAAGGGCGTCATCATGAACGGGAAGATCACGATCTCCCGGATCGGCATCATTGGAAGACGGCGTGTATCGGACTTTTCGCGTGAAGTCAGCATTAGTTTTCAGTCTGCGGGAAAAAGAACTGCGAGCGTCTGTTCCCGCAACGGACGCAAGCTGGATTGAAACTCCATTGTAAAGCGTGTAATGCAGGCGCGGATTGTTTCGCGGGCCTATTACTCCGATTACAGTACGGGAGACACGGATTCAGAACTGAGACCTGCCTGTTCGGGCAGGTCCCGTTCGTTTAACCCGCCTTCTCAAGCAGGGTGAGGCTGATCTTCTGGGTGAGCACCATTTCGCGGGTAACCTGGAATTCCTTGACCTTCTTGTAGCTGGGCAGATAGTACATCAGGTCCAGCATGAGGTCTTCCAGAATCATCCGCAAACCACGGGCACCAACTTTGCGTTCCAGTGCAAGCGAGGCAATCGCATCCAGCGCGTCGTCAGTAAACCGCAGCCGCACGTTCTCATACTCAAAGAGCCGCTGGTACTGCTTGATGATCGCGTTCTTCGGCTTGGTGAGGATTTGAATGAGTGCAGCCTTGTCCAGATCCTCGAGCGTCGCCACCACGGGCAAACGTCCGATGAATTCGGGAATGAAACCGTACTTGATCAGATCCTGCGGCTGCAGATTGCGGAGAAGATCAATATCGCGGCGGTCAGAGATCCCGATGGTCTTGACGTTCGGGTTGGCCTCTTCCAGGAAGCCGATGGACTTCTTCCCGATGCGCCGTGCAATCACACGCTCCAGTCCGACGAATGCACCACCGCAGATGAAAAGAATGTTGGTGGTATCAATCGGGGTGAATTCCTGGTGCGGATGCTTGCGTCCACCCTGCGGCGGAACGTTGGCAACCGTGCCTTCCAGAATCTTCAAGAGCGCCTGCTGCACGCCTTCGCCTGAGACATCGCGGGTGATCGAGGGATTTTCATCCTTGCGGCAGATCTTATCGATTTCGTCGATGTAGATAATGCCCTGCTGGCAGCGCTGGACATCACCGTCGGCCGCCTGCAGCAACTTAAGGATGATATTCTCCACATCCTCGCCGACATAGCCCGCTTCCGTCAACGTGGTGGCGTCAACGATTGCAAACGGCACGTCGAGGATGCGCGCGAGGGTTTGCGCCATCAGGGTCTTGCCGGTACCCGTGGGGCCAATCAGCAGAATATTCGATTTTCCAAGCTCCACATCGGAGTTCCGCATCCGGTTCATGTGGATGCGCTTGGAGTGGTTGTATACGGCCACAGCGAGCTTCCGCTTGGAAGCTTCCTGACCGATGACGTACTGGTCAAGGAAGTCTTTCACTTCCAAAGGTTTGGGGATTTTGTTGGGACTCGCGGCAGCGGGTTCCGGCTTATCATCCTCAAGGATGGAGTTGCAAACGGCAATGCACTCATCACAGATATATGCCCGAGGGTAATCACTCGGGGAGGAGATCAGCTTTCCAACTACGTCCTGGCTCTTGTGGCAAAAAGAACAACGAAGAGTGTCGTCCGATCCAGCACGTTTCAAGTAAATCTCCTTCCGTTCCGGGGCGCAGAGCAACCGCGCACGGACCAATCAGACTGATTCTATTATGGCCTGAAGCCGAACTGTAAGCAATTCGGCTTCTGTACCGGTGTTTTTCCGAATCAGATCCCTACAGTTTGAGGTCCCACCCCTTGCGGAAGACGGGCTTCACGAAGCGGTTCGCTTCCTCATTGTTGGTAATTCGGATGCTCTTGGCATCCCACATCAACTTCTGGCCGGGAACGCGCATCGCGATCGCGGCAAGAGCAAGCCATTCCGCGTAAGGCGCAGTGATCGCAAAGTCGGAGCAACTGGAATCGCCGCCCTTGCAGGCACGGACCCAATCCAGCATGTGACCTGGCGAGCGGGTGAGAATCTCCGGCGGGAGGTTGTAATCCTTCCAGCGCGATTCCGGCAGCAGCCACACACCTTCACCTCGCGACGAAGTAGCCATGATGCCTTTGCTGCCCACAAATACTGAGCCATTGCCCGTGAGAACACCGGGCTGCGACGGACCGGCCGGTTCGCCGAACACCTTTACGCCGGGACCGCCTGCACCCTGCCGGACACCCGCCTGACGCGCCGGGCGCGGCGCATTGCCACCCGCCGGGGGACCCTGGAATTGCTGTTGCCGTGCGCCGCGGGCGGGACGGCCTTTGTCACCCAGGTTATTCACGGGAGGCAGGATCGTTTCGTTCTCCATGCCGGGAACATGGAAGGCATCGGGGTCCGTAGTGCGGGCGGAGTCGTGATAGTAGACAGAGACCGGCGGCATGGAACCGCGGGCCGGGAAGTCAAGCTTTACGACGCAACCATCGGGGAAGGTGATGCTGCTCTTGCCGCGAACCGCGATACACTCAACGCTGGTCGGTGCGCCGAGTTGCAGCGCGATATGGATCGGACCAGCCGTATGCGTCGCCCAGTTCCCAATCTGACCGGTACCGAAATCATAGAATCCACGCCAGTTGTATGGCGTGTATTCGGAGCTGTACTGCCGGGGCGCAGCGCCACCGAGCCACAGATCGAAATCGATGTACGACGGCACAGCTTCCGCTTCCGGCTGTTGTTGGCGGCCCGTGGGATGGGTGCCAGGCGTGGTGGAAACGTGGGCTTCACGGACATCACCAATCGCGCCGGACCAAAGAATCTCCGCGGCAACGCGGGTCGCTTCGTGAGAGAAGCCCTGGTTGCCCATCTGCGTGGCGACCTTGTACTTGGCGGCAGCTTCCATCAGCAGGCGCGCTTCCCAAGGCGTACGCGTGAGCGGTTTTTCGAGGTAGACGTGCTTGCCGTGCTGCATGCAGGCCAGCGCGACCGTGGCGTGCATGTGGTCCGGGATGCCGATGGTAACGGCATCGATGTTCTTACCTTCCTTTTCCAGCATGACGCGGAAATCTTTGTACTTCGGGGCTTTGTCGAAACGCTTGAAGTTGGCCGAAGCCCGGTTGTCGTCCACGTCGCAGAGGGCAACAATGTTTTCCGTCTTCGCCGCTTCGATGAGGTCCACACCTCCCTGCCCGCCGCAGCCGATAGAGGCCACGTTCAGCTTTTCATAGAACGGCTTGTAACCGAGGGCTTTCAAAGAAGGGACGCTGCCAAAACCGGCAGCGGGAACCGCGCCGGCGAGGAGCGATCCAAAGAAAAAATGGCGTCGTGAGAGACCTTGAGACATGTTGGGTACTTCAGTGATATCCGACCCGAAGTGTGTTGTCAAGGACAGAAAAGGCAGTTGAAGAAAAACCAAACTGCCGTTGTGACGGAAGATCCCGCGATTGCCTGCTTTTCCTGACTGGCAGGACTGCGTTGCTACTGCTGAGACGGACCAGGAAAAAGATCTTCGATTCGCTCTGCACGCAGCAGGCTTAAACTGACAGCCTTGAGCTGGCTCAGATCCATCGAGGCGAGCCGGGTGCGGAGTTGCGGAGGCACACTGCCAAACCGTTCTTCAAGCAAGCCCGTGACGATTTCGAGGCGGCCCTCCGTAATGCCTTTCGACAGACCTTGCGACAAACCCAAAGAACGTCCCTGCTCCATTCCCTTCGCGATTCCCCGCTCGATGAAGGGCCGGATGAACTCATTCTCCATGATGTCTTCTGTGATCGGCATAATCCGCTGTTCCTCCTTCAACTCATTCCTTAACTGCCGCAGGCCCGCGAGAATGCCCAATTCCGCGAATGCATTATCGCGCTCCGTACCTTCGGTTTCCGCGATCCGCCGCACAATGCGCCGCAGAGTACCCTTCTCCGTGCCAAGCCTGGTCAGGACCGCAATTACATTGTCACTCAGATCCGGACTTTCGAGCAAAGGAATGCCATCGACGTCCCGGATATCCAACAAATCGAAACTGTAACAGAGCTTGGGAATCTCAATCGACCCGGACATCCGCAGCGGGCGGTCCCCCACATAAAGAGCGATCTGCCTTGGATAGCGCCCGCATTGAGCCTTGATGAGGAAGAGATAGCTGCCCATCCTGTCCGCAAAGTCCGGCTCATTGGTGCTCTGCAACTCAATGTGAATTAACTCGCCGTCTGGCGCTTCGCCAAGCAGATCGATCCTTCGGCTATTGACCTCCGGCAACTCGACGTTCAGCCAGCGAAGCTCCGAGTAGCCGGTCAGTGCTTTGAGCAGTCCACTGCCGGGACGGGTCAGGATTCGTTTCAGGGTTACGTCGTAGTCGTTCATGGTCCGCAATGAAACAGTGCGGACTTGCGAAGAAAGATCTCTGAAAAATCAACTACGCGATCCGGACGTCGGCCACATCATCGGCGATGCGCCGCGAAAGATAATTCACCCAAATGTAGTGAACTCCATAACAGGCACAGCCGATCATGACTGCGAAAACGGCATTGAGGAAAATCGCGGAGAGTGCCGTCAGCAGAAACGCTGAAGAATCCGTCAGGCGCATCTTGGGCAGTCTGCGCCAGGTGCTCCATTCCATCAGCCGGGCACCCATCCAGGCGGTTACCGCAGCCAGAGCGGCCAGGGGGATGTGGGAGATGATATTCGCACCCTCCACCACGAACAGCAGCAGGAACCCAGCGTGCACAAGATTCGAGAGCCGCGTGGAACCGCCACATTGCACATTGGCGAGACTGCGCGCGGGAATTCCCACGCTCATCGGTGCGCCGAAGATGCTGGAGACAAGATTGGCGATTCCGTACGCGCCAAGCTCCTGGTCCGCATCGGTCTTCTTCATGGCCTTGTGCATGCCGCGGAAGTGCTCCACCACGCGGGATGTCACCAGCAAATTGACCGAAGTCACAATGGCCAGACCAAAGCCGGCGGGCACAACATTCAAAACGTCAGAAGGGGCCCAAGAAAAGCCGGCGAACGGCGGGAGAGCCGCAGGAAGCCAGCCCACTTCTTTCGAATGCCAACCGGTGATCTTTGAAAGCAGAAACGCAGCGGCGATCCCGATCAGCGGGGCTGGAAGCTTCTTATTAATCCTGGCCGACACCGTGGCCCCAATAGCAACAACGGCAGCAATGGCCAGCGTGATCAGGTTCGTGGATCCAAGGCGGCTGACGGCATCAATCAACTGCTCCCCGGGTGCGGGAGTCTTTGGAGGAATCAAACCGAGAACTGTGTGTAACTGACTGACCACCATCATGCCGCCGATGCCGCAGGAGAACCCCGCCATGACCGGGGTCGGGATCTTCATGATGAACCGCCCCAGACGCAGCGTACTAATCACCAGCATCAACACGGCGGCTACCAGCGACACTTTGGCAGCACCGCCAATGCCCTGCGAGCGGACAGCCACGGCGATGAAGGGGATGGTGACCGATGAAGCACCGCCGATCAGGACGGCGTTCCGGCCAAGCAAAGCAGTGATGGGGGCAGTTAGGATCGACGTATAGACGCCGAGAACGGGAGGCAGGCCCATGGCAACAGCCATCGCCAAACCATAGGGGAAGGCAATCAAAGAGGCGATGAAACCGCCGGAGAGGTCCCCGCCGAACGCGGACCAGCTGTACTTCTTTAAATTCCTGGTTTGGAAACCAAAATTGGGCATCGTCTGAAGGAAGGTGGGGAAAGACAAGGGGCGAATGCTGAGGTGCATTCGCCCCAAACTGTTCTGCCAGCGGACGCGGCCGACGGGGAAAGGGTTGAACCGGGGCGAACCCGGGTTAGGCCATGACCTTCGAAACGGCAGCCTGGAACTTCAGCATTTCTTCCTTGGTTCCAACCGTGATGCGGGAATAGGTCGGCATGGAGGGCCATGCGCGGCCAACAAGCACCTTTTCCTTCATCATGGCGGCCATGAATTCGCGCGCAGGGCGCTTCACGTCCATCATGAAGCAGTTGGAGTCAGAGGGGATGAAGGTAATGTTCTTCTTCGCCAGGAAGTCGAACGTTTCCGAGCGGATGGCACGCATGTTCTTCTTGCGCTCTGCCACCAGGTACTTCTGTTCGAGGCTGACCTTGGCGCCGATCATGCCGGTGATGGGCAGTGCGCCAGCGGAGAAGGGCTTCAGCTTTTCAAGCAGGTCGGGGCGGCCAAGAGCGGCACCGGCGCGGAGACCGGCCATACCGAAGAGCTTCGAGAAGGTGCGGAGGACGACAACGTCCTTGTCCTTGGCCACCAGGTCAGAACCCGGGGTAGCGTCAGAGAAGTGCAGATAGGCTTCGTCGAGAACCAGGACGGAACCGGCGGGCTTGTTGGCAAGTGCCCATTCGATGTCAGCGCGCGAGGTCAGCGTGCCGCTCGGATTGTTGGGGTTGCAGATGTAAATCATACCCGCGTTCGTGTCTTTGGCGATCATCGCCTTGACATCGTGCGCATAGGTCTTGGTCAGGGGCACCTGGTAGGTCTTTGCGGAGATGTATTCCGCCGCGCGGCCAGCGGCTTCATAACCGGGGTCGGCGACAACCAGGCTCTTGGTGGGCGAGCAGAACGCGAGAACGCAACGGTGCAGAGGATCGCTCGAACCGGCGAAGGGCATCACGTAGCTGGGCTTCACGCCTTCGATCGCAGCCAGGGTCTTCGTGAAATCTCCGGTGATGTCGTACTGGTAACGGCCACCACCCTGGATGATGCCGTGCATCGCTTCAGCCGCCTCTTTGCAGGGACCGAGTGGATTTTCGTTTGCATTGATGCGCACCGCATCGGCCGGCACGTTGCCAACCTGCGAGAGCTGAGCCATCGCGGCTTCGTTATAGAACGGCAGCGTGGCGCCGGCCGTCAGCAGGGTCGCGAAGCGACCGAATGCGCGGCGCGAAAAGCCCCGCTTCAACAGTTCCTTCTGCTCTTCGAGGGTGATGATGTTCGACATGTGTATATTACGCTCTCCGGTTGATCTAGGGATTCCGACTGGCGCACGCACGGGAGACGGCAGGGTCTTGGCGGGCAATAGATTGGACGCGACGCGCCCGCTCTAATGCAAGATTATGACAGACTCCGCAGGGGTATTAGATAGAAGTTTCTTATCGATGAAAGGCTCATCCGATTATCTTGAAGATCATTGTCAGACGAATCCGAAACACCCTAATGTTGATTGATATCAGACGGACTTAAACCTTCGCCCGCCATCAACGACCGGCTTCGCCAATTCCGCAGCCATTCCGTCTCACTTTTCCCGAAATCAAAGGTCTTCGCCGTCAAGTCCTGACGCGAGTGAGATGCCCTCGCAATGCCCTGTTTCGCATGTGTCGCCGAACCGGTCAGCATGTGGTACATCTCATGTGCCAGGACGCGCGCCACTGCCTTGCCGAAGACACTGTTGCGGGTCTCCGCACGGTCCTTCACTGCAACCGGAGCCAAATAGCGCCGCAATTGATCGCATTCCACGGAGCCGAAAGGAATCATTTTGCCATCCACGCGCTGCGTTTCCGCCAACTCATGCACCGTCCCTTCCGGACCCAACTCACTGTAAATAATAGGCATTTGCGCATCACACGCCCCATGGAACCGCATCACCATGATCTCGGGGTAGTTCTCCGCCGGTGAGGAATCAGAAAGCGGACGCCACGCGACACGGACACCCGTAGGCGCGAGGATTCGACCAATCTCCGTCTGCATAGTCGCCACAACATCGGGCGCAGGTGGCTGGTCAAAAGAGTAGAAAACAGCAATGAGGGTCGGCTCCCCCGGCAGGGAGGCTGGAGTTTCCGCAGATAGACAGGCGCACGCGCCTAGGAACAGTGAGAAAAGTATTCTTGTCGCCATGGACAACCGATCCAACAGGGATCTGGAAGCAAACATTGCTACCGTCCCTATGATTCACTGTTTTCCTTATCGGCGCAAGAAAAATTTTCTATAGCAAGAAAACACCAAAAAAAGGCGGGACCGAAGCCCCGCCTCTTCCTGTGGGAAAAATACGTCAGAACGACAAACGGATCGCGAGTTGCAACTGCCGGGAGAAGTTCGCCTGCGTGGTGATCTTGCCAAACGAACTGCTGCCAAACGAGGTGTTCGGGCCATAGAACAGCGGCGTATTGAAAGCGTTGAGCGCTTCACACCGGAACTGGGCCTTGAGCTTCTCTTTGATCAGAACGTCTTTGAACATGGACATGTCCCAGTTCACCTGGCCGGGGCCGCGCATGTCGATGGTGCGGCTCAGGTTGCCAAACGTGCCGATGGGCGCAGTCGAGAAGGCCGCCGGGTTGATGTAGTTGTTCAAGCGGTCTTCCAGGCTGCCGGTGGTGAACGGGGAAATTCCCGTCGCATTCGGGCGCTGGCTGCCGTATCCGAAGGTGGAGTTGTTATTGGTCGCCTGGGTAATCTGCAGCGGGAAGCCGGTCTGGAAGACTGAAACTGTGTTGAAGCTCCAGCCACCCACCACGTAGTTCAGCGCGCCACTCTTGTTGAGGAACGCTTTGCCTTTGCCGAACGGCAACTGGTATGACAAAGACGTTGACCAGCGCCAGGGCGAATCGATGTTCGAGAAAGCATACTCGCTCGCCAGATCATACGGATTCTGCGGAGCCTTGGCACCACTGTTCAGCGTGTTGCCAACACCACCGCTCGATTCATCCCGGTTCCGGGACCAAGTCACAGTAGAAAGCAGCGTCATCCCCATCCCCATCCGCTTCTGAACCTTCATGATCATCGAATCATAGAGAGCCTTGTTGCTATCCGGGAAAGTGAGACTGATGGCGTTGTAAGTGGGATAGGGCAGCAGTAACTGCGATTGCGCCACGTTGGCCGCGGCAATCACGCCGGTACCGCCATGACCGTAGAAGGGATTCGGCACGGACTTCGTCAAAGCCGCCACGCCCACGGAGCTCAACAAGCTGGGATCGAGCGCATTGATATTGATGGCCCCTGCGCCGAGGATCATATGGCTTGATTTGGAACCTACAAAGCCAACCTCCGCGCTGATCCCGAACGGCAGTTCCCTCTGGATATCGAAGGAATACTGCTGCACGTAGGGCGAACGGGCATGGGGATCAATCAGAGAGAAGCTCTGGCCCAAACCAGTTGCGGCACCGAGCGTATTGCCTACAGGCGGCAGGATACCCGCAGGGAAAGGATTGCTGAGGGAATTCGCGGGTGTGACGTTGCTGTCATTCGAAGCAACATAACCGGTGGTCTGGTTGTAACCAACTGTGGCAATGGGTCCGCCGAGCGCGAACTGCGGGGCAAAGAAGATGCCGTAGCCGGCACGGAAAACGGTCTTCTGGTTAAATTGATACGCCGCACCGATACGCGGCCCCCACTTGCTGGTGAACGGATTGCCGGTAGTCGTCGGAGCTCCATTCTGTCCCGCATAAACCACAGCACCCTTGGGCGAAATACCGGTCACACCGGAAGCCAGAACGTTCGTGGCCTTGCCGTCAAAATTCACGACAATGCCGTTATTTTGTTCGCCGACGCCGAGTTCATGCTCCCAGCGGATACCGAGATTCAGCGTCAGCTTGTTGTTGACGCGGAAGTCATCCTGCAGATACACGCCATAATAGTTGGCGAACTGCGAGAGCTTGGTGGAGGTGTAGATGTTACCGCTCGAAGGATAGCCGAGCAGCATGTCCGCCAAATCATTGCCGCTGAAGACGCCATTGAAGGCGAAGTCACCTTCCGCATTGTTAAAGTCATTCCCGGCAGCTTTGATCTTGCGGTAATCAAAACCGGCTTTCAGGCTGTGACGGCCCATATACTTCGCCACGCTGGTGCCGAAGTTATTGGAAGAGAGAACGAACAGCGAGTTGTTGTCATTCACGCCCAGTGTCATCAAGTTGTTGGTGGTGACATAGGGGAACTGTGTCTTCGAAGAAGGCACCGCGTTAATGATCGCAGGGTTGTAACCCAGGCTCGCGAGATCAAAGCCCTGGCTCACATCATAGGTGTAGTTCGGGAAGCGGTTGAAGCCGTAACGCACCGTAATAATCGTCGTCGGATTTACGGTGAAGAGGCTGTTGAACTGGGTGGTATCCACACGGCGCTGCAAACGCCAGCCGTCCACCGTGGCAGGGCCCGGGAACCAGGTGTTGCCGGGTTCCAGCGAGAAGTAGCGAAGATAGCTCACACTGGCGCGCCACCACTTTGTGATGTCCTGATCCAGTTTGGCGGTGTATTGCGCCGCGCGGGCCGGCAGGCTGGCCGAACCGGTGATATCGTTTGCGCCATAGTAAGCCGGTGCCGTCTGCGGTGCCTGATAGTAAGAAGCAAGCGCTTTGCCGACGGTATTGATGCGGCTCGAAGGAATGATGCCATTCGGGAAGGGGGTGTGACCGTTGATCGGGTCATTGATCACGAGCGCAACACCTTTGGAGTTCACACTCTTTGAGAAATCCCCGGTGCGCTCGGCCGCCGTAGGTGCGGCAAAGAGCGACGATGCCGACTGCGTGTCGTCATAGTGCTCATAAGCCAGATAGAAGAAGGTCTTGTTGCGTCCGTCATAGACCTTGGGAACGCGTACTGCACCACCGAAGCTCGCGCCCCAGGTGCTGTTCGGTTGATCTGTAATCGGCTGCTTGGGCGTCCCGTCCGCATTGCTTCCCGCGGCGTTGCTGAAGAAACTGTTGGCATCCCAGGCCGTGCGGCGCAGGTGGCCATACAAGCTGCCGTGATAATCATTTGTACCCGACTTCATCAGCGTGTTGAACATGCCGCCACCCGTGCGGGCCATTTCGGCATCATACGTATTCGCCTGCACTTTGACTTCCTGCACGGCTTCGAGCGAGGGAATAATGATCGCGCGGTTGGTGGAATCCGTAATTGGCACACCGTCAATCAGGTAGTTATTGCCGCGGACCGGTCCGCCGGCAATGGAGATCGAGGAAGAACCACTCTGATCTTCCATGCGATTATATGCCGGGTTGCCAACGGGAATCACGTTCTGCGCCAACTTTGAGAGCATGAAGGGATTGCGGCCCAGATTAGGCAGGTCCGTTAGCTTCTGATTATCAAGAACCTGCCCCTGGGATGCAGTGGCGGATTCAATCAGTGGTGCGGACTCCGTAACCTGAATGCTCTCGGAGACCTGACCGACTTCCATCTTCAGATTGAGAGACACCTGTTCCTGCGTGCCCAGAATTATGCCCTTGCGCGTGAACTTCTTGAAGCCCGGCGCTTCAATGGAAACAGAATATGTGGCAGGAACCACTTCACTGTAGACAAACTCCCCGACGGAAGAAGTTACGGCAGAGCGCTGTTCCGCTGTGCCCTCATTGATGAGTGTGACTTTGGCGCTGGCCACAGTGCCGCCATTCGGGTCCGTGACATTGCCGCGGATGGAACCGTAATACGATTGCGCGCACAATGAGACTGCGGAAGCCAGAAGAGCAACTGCTGCGATAATGCCGCGGTGCCGCGCGGCAGCGAAGCTTGGTGATAACATGCGAAACTACCCCTTTATGAAAATTTGATCCCTAAAATTACTGACAAGACTTCATTACTTCAGCAGGAAGCCAGCATGACCGACGGGGTCGGGGGCAAGTCCAGGGCGGACGGGGAGCCGCAATGACGAGAGGCGGCGAAGCCTGGAATACACGGTCCCAGGTGCATTTCGCACCTGTGAATATTCGTCGAGTGTAACACCGGTATTACTGAATGTGTTATCAAAAAGACTTATTCAGAGCCATGGGAAAAACTGGTAATACAACCGCTTTGCAAATGTAAGAGCAGTGTCATGCAAATTGTCGGCTGGTCACTGCCGGATAATCCCAACCAGTTCCACCACTCGTCTTCGCAAAGGCTTCATTAAGGGCAGGCCTGCAAATTGAATCAAACCAGTCACCAGCTTGAGGCTTTTGTCGAGCAGGAGTTTGGTGCGGCTTTGGTCTTCGGATTCATCGAGCACCCAGAAAAGAATGATGCCCATCAGGTAGATCCACAGGACCTCAGGCAGCACAACAACAAGATCGTCCGGCACCTTCGCCGCTCCGGCCAGTGCATTCGAGAAGCGCTGAATATCGTCGTTGCGCACTGGAGCAGTGACCTCACTGAAGGGGGACAGTGGTTCGCGCGGGTTGATGTGGCCGGTCAACGCGCCCAGCAGACGGCGGTTCTCAGCGAAATAGTGAAGCTTGCCTTCAATGAGAATTCGAAGCCGGCTCTCCAGTGACTTTGCCGCCGCCAGCTTCGCATCCAATTGCGGAGCCAGTTCCGCCTGGGCCTTCTGGTAAGACGCCATCACGATCGCGTCTTTGGAGTCGAAATAGTAGTAGGCGGCTCCCGTGGCTACCCCGGCCGCTGCGGCGATCTCCCGCATGGTTGTGTTCTCAAAGCCGCGCTCGCGGAACAACACAAGCGCGGCTTCCATAATCTTGGTTTGCGTAATCTCGTTCTTCTGTGCCGCGCGCTTCGCCATGATCCGATTATGCAGGCAGCGGCGGCTGGGGACGGGAAAGCGCCCTGTTCCGCATGCGTGAGAACCCAAAGATGTTGCCGAAATGGATGATGCCGAGCACCAGTAAAACGCCACCCGTCTTTTCACTCAGCAGTTCCAGCGTGCTGCGGAAATCCTGCAGGTCTCCCGCGGTACGCAACGTGACAGTAATCCAGCCAATGTTGATGAGATAGAACCCGACGACGAGCAGGTGATTAATTGAGTCGGCAATTTCCGCATTGCCGCCGAAAGAATCGATCAGAAAAACGCGTCCGTTCTTATGCAAAGTGCGTGCCACCCAGACCGTGATTGCCATGCTGATCAGCAGATAGGCGAGATAACATCCAACCGTATACATCCTTTGTCTCCTTTGGAGAACGCATCTTGAACGCGTTCAAATTTCATTCTGCGCCCGATCAGCGGCCAGGTCAAGAACAATTTGAACGCGTTCAACAAAAAGATAATTACGCCCGCCCGAGTGCCGCCACCAGATAGCGGAATTCCCCGTCGATCTCGGCGGGATCATTCACGGTATCTCCAATCTCCGCACGAAGCAGATCGCGATAGCGCTTGCGGAGCCGGCTGATGGCCACTTTGAGCGCGCCTTCCGTCGTCTTCATTTGCAGTGCGAGTTCGGCATAGGGGGTGTCGCTGCGGTCCAGCAGGCAGCCTTTCAACTGATCGAAATGCTCCACTCTTCCGTTGGCCGCGAACTCATCACGCAGACGGTTGAGCACACGGTCGAGAAGAGCATGCGCCCAGCGGCGGTCATAGATGGTCTCTGGAGTTTCGTCGTGGGAGGGCTCGCGGCTGTAACTGGCCTCGCCGGAAACGATTTCGAAGGGGAGAATCTGGAGTCCTCCACCGCGCTTTTGGGCCTGCGTGCTGCGGTATTCGTTGGACAGGAAGAACTTGACTGATGAGAGCAGGAAGGCCCGGAAGCGGCCCTTTTGCGGGTCAGCCGCGGAGAAAGTTGGGTTTTCGAGCAAGCGCAGGAAGAATTCCTGCGTCAGATCGTGCGTCCGGTCCGGATCATGACCGCGGCGGCGAACGTAGGCATAGATGGGATACCAGTAACCGGCACAGAGCGTTTCGAGAGCAGAACGGCTCTCGCGGGAATCGAGCGACCTGGCGGCGAGAATCAGTGTCCAGCGCGTGGCGGGGAAACCGGAGGACGTGAGCACTGTCTGCTTCATGATTGCTGCAAGGGTAACACCGGATTGGTCTGTCATTGTGGCGCCTGCAAAGCAATTCACGAAATCTGAAAGATCGTTACAGCAACGGGTGATTTTCTTCAAATTCTTTCAGTCAGGCGAAACTCTTGCCACGGGCCAAACCGAAGTGGTTACACAGCCCCGGGGAACCGATATGCTGTAGGTTTCCCGCAAATGAATCCCTCCCGCTGGCAGAAGGTCCGTGATGTCTTCGACAAGGCCCGCCGCCGCGAGCCTCCCGGCATGGATTCGCTTCTAGCCGCGCTTTGGGGAGGCGCGGAGGAAAGCGCGGAGGAAATCAAAGAGCAGTTGCATACCGGGACACCGCCCGCGTTCCAGGCAGGAGATTCGGTGGCAGGCTACCGGATGATCAGGAAGCTCGGTGAAGGTGGCTTCGGGCAGGTCTTTGCAGCCGCGCGGGAAGACAACACAGCTGTGTTTGCCATCAAGATCATCGGCGGGCATGCGCTGTTTGAAACTGCTGACCGGAAGCGCTTTCTCCGCGAAGCCAGACTCACTGGCAAGTTACAGCACCCCAATATCGTGCGTGTTCTGGAAGTGATCGAACAGGAACATCTGGCGGCCATTGTGATGGAGTTGGTGGACGGGCAACCGCTGACGGCACATATCCCGCCGGGAGGCATGGACTTCAGCCTCATCGAGCGCACGGCGACCGGGATTTGCAGTGCCCTCGCGGCAGCACATTCGCAGGGAATTGTGCACAGAGATCTGAAACCGGCGAACGTGATGATCGACAACACCGGCCTCACCCGTGTGCTTGATTTTGGTGCAGCAAAGGAACTCTATCGCGATCCGGAGAACGAAGTGACCGCGGCCAGCACGGCCCGGGGACTCGTGATCGGCACGCCGGTCTACATGTCGCCGGAGCAGGTGCGGGGCGAGCGCGTCACCGTGCAATCCGATATCTTTTCGTTCGGCAGTTTGCTTTATGAAATGATCACAGGCCGCGCGCCTTTCAAGCGGAAGTCGACACTGGCAACAATGTCCGCGATTCTGCGGGAAGAGCCCGCGCCGGTTGCGCGCGGGGATGTGCCGCAACACCTGCTCCACGTGGTGGAACAGTGCCTGGTGAAGGATGTGGCGAAGCGGTTGGCAAACATTGACGAAGCCCGCGTGCGCCTGGCCGGGATCTGAAAAAAGAATGGCGCTTCTCTGTAACTTCGGAATCTGAACGGGTTACCCAACCTTGAGGAGTTACCACCAATGTCCGCCGCCACAGATACGACACCAATCTACGGTCTCGAAATACAAGTACCCTATCCCCAAAGCGCCGGTTCCGCCATCCTGCAACCCGCAGCAACCGTTGTGGGCAGCCTGAATGGGTTCACGGTAACACCGGCAAGCCCCTTCATGGTTCCAACGCCAGCGGTGGGAGGAATGCAGTTCCAGGTGCGTTTGACGAATGTCCCTACTGCTGACCCAACTGGCTGGACATGCGAGTTCTACCAGGTTTTCAGCACACAGGATTTAGCCATCGGTTATGGCGACGATTCCACCCAGATGACTGTGATGGCGACACCGTTTGAATGCGAACCTGCCGACCACACGCCGCTGCTGGGAAAACTCGATCCTCCCGTGGCGGCACAGAACCCCAACGATGGCACCACGGATTGGGTCTTTCCGGTCATCATCATGGCCCTGGACCAGAATGTGCCGGAATACAGATACTTCCACTTCAAGATCCGGTTCATGGTCATCCTGCAACAGACCACCGCGTCCGCCGTTTACACCTATGTTGTGCCCGGCGATCCGGATATCATCTGTGAGAACACCGGGTCATAGGGCAGCCATTAATGCTGCGCGGGAATTTGACGGAACCGCGCATCCCGCCGCAAATCCAGCAGGGCAGGCTCGATTTCGACGTCTGCCCTTGAAAGACCCGCACTGAAGGCCCGCTTCAACACCGACAGGGCAGCTTCCCGATTCCCTGTGAGCTCATAGGCGAGGCCCATGTTGTAGAGTCCGGTCGAAGTCACCGGCGGCGCTGTCTGCAGTCGCTTGAGAACTGCTTTACAGTCTTCCTGGCGGCCGGAAAACGCGAGCACGCGCGCCAGCGTCGCACGGCCATCTGTTGTCAGCCTGCCCTTCGCTTCCAGAGCACGGAAGAGTTCGTCTGCCGTGTTGTAAGCTTGCGTGGACTTCTCCCGTCCACCCGGCACCCAGTGCCAGGCATCGCCGAGGTTCGCCCAGATGCGTGGGTCCGTGGTGCCCATGTCCACAGCCTTTTGCAGTGTTTCGGCGGACTCCGTAAAGCGCCCCTCGTAGTAATAGATCGTCGCCAGGTTGGAATAGCCGGAGGCCATGGGCCGGATTTCCAGCGAACGCTGCTGCGCACTGATCGCCTCATCATTCCTGCCCAGTTGGAAATAGCAGGCACCCAGGTTGCGGAAGGCCGCATAGTTATCCGGCGCGAGTTGCGTGGCCTTCAGGAAATATGGCACCGCTTGAGCGCAGCGGTCTTTGCTGAACAGAAACACGCCGTAGTTTTCGTGCGTTTCCCAGCTCTGGGGAGCAACGTCAATGGCCTTCTTGAAATGGACCTCGGCAGCCGCGTCCTGCTTCATCTTGTGCAGCAGGTTTCCCAGTTGCCACTGGATCTGCGCGTTACGCGGATCCAGAGTTTCCGCCTTTTGCAATTCAACCGCTGCATCGGGAAGCTTTTCGGCCCGCGACAAGTAAGAACCCAGGCTGGCGTGCGCGATCGCCAGATCCGGATTCAGCTTCACCGCGCGGCGCGCACTGTCTCCGGCGAGCGCGAGCAAAGCAGCGTCGGGGCTTTCGATGTACTTCGCGATCCGGGCATCCGCAAGGCCTGCGAATGCCGCCGCATTTTCGCCGTCCTGGCTCAAGGCTGCTTCGAACTCAGTGGTCGCGTTCTCGATATTGCCTTTCTGCTCCCGGCGCGCCAGGTAGGCTTGCCCCCGGACCACATGCTCGGAAGCGCTCATCGGAATCATCCTTTGGATCGCCGCGGGTTTCGGCAGGAAGAGCCAGGCTGCCGCGGCAAGGCCGACCGTCGCCAGCGCCGCAGCTGCCCACATCCAGGCACGGCTCTTTGGCGGGGCGGACCCCAAGGCCAGCGGGCGCAACAACTCGACCACGGCGGACATTGACGGATAACGGTCCGCCGGTTTCTTGGCCATCATTCTGGCGATGATTTCCGGGACCGCGGAAGGCAGCGCAGCCCGCCGGGAAGTCAAGGGAGCGGGTTCTTCGAAGCAGATTTGGTGATAGACATCGAGCTGGGATTTACCGGCAAACGGGTGTTTCCCGGTCAGCATTTCGTAGACCAGCACGCCCAAAGAGAACATATCGGACAGCGGCCCGGCGGCGTCGCCGCGTGCCTGCTCCGGAGACATGTAAGCCAGCGTGCCCACAACCACTCCAGAGCGGGTCAACTGCCCCACCTCACCGGTGACTGCTTCCACTGCGTCTTCGGTCCGCAACGCCAAGCCGAAGTCGAGAATCTTGACGCGGCCATCCGGCAGGATCATGACGTTCGAAGGCTTGAGATCCCGGTGCACCAGGCCGGCGGCGTGAGCAGCGTTGAGCCCTTCTGCAATTTGAAAGGCGATGAACAGCGCTTCAGGCGACGACAGGGCGCCGCGCTTGATCCGCGCCGAGAGCGTTTCCCCCGCCAGAAACTCCATTGCGATGAAGTCCGTATCCTCCACCGTCGCGGCCTCATACACGGTCACGGTGTTTGGATGATTCAGGGCTGATGCCGCCTTTGCCTCATTCAAGAAGCGGCGTCGAAGGGTGGCATCAACCTGCCCCGGCAGGATCACTTTGAGCGCCACATCCCGACCCAGCCGGTTGTCCTGCGCGCGGTAAACGGCCCCCATGCCGCCCACACCCAATTCTTCGAGAATGGTGTAGTGGCCAAGGATGGTACCGTTCAGCACCTAGTCATGTTAGCGTACACAAACCGCTTCAACGGCCTAAAACCAGGATCTCGAAACTATTGGCCTTGGCGGTGCCCCGCTTCGAGCCCGGCGCCGGAGGAAGCATGTCCGCGGCAGGCAGGAAAGCGCGGCCATTTGCGGGGTCGATACCGATCGTCCGCGCGCTCTTCATAGTCGGAATGGTGCCTGCAACGCTGAACTTATCGGGCGAGCTTTCATGCACCACAGTGACCGTGCCATCCGCGCCATTAGACGCCAGTGCATTCATGCCGATGGGGTCAAACGCCACGCCATCCGCGCCGTCGCCGATAGGCAATTTCGCCAGTTGTTTGCCTGAATCCGCATCCAGCACCGTCATCACTTTGTTGCCGCAGACGGAGAAGACACGGCGGTTCTTCGCATCCAGCGCCAGGCCGGAAGGTTCATCGCAGCCACTCAGCGGCCAGGTGTTGACCACCTTCAGCGGCGAACCGCTCATCTTCACCACGGAATTCTTGTCTTCGAGGTTCACCCAGATGTTGCCCTTGCCATCGGCTGCAGAGAATTCCGGCTTGGCACCGAGAGGAATGTTGTTCAAGGCGGCCAGGCCTTCCACGGAGATCACGGTCGCGTCTTTGCTGGTGCCATTGAACGTGACCAGCACATTCGATAGCGGCTCATACTGAATCGCATCGGGGTTGGCCCCCACCTTAATCTTGCGTTTCACCGCCAGCGTCTTGAGATCGAAGACGGATACGCTGTTGTCCTTGCCGTTGGACGTGAATCCGAGCCCGGCCTTGGGCACGATGGCGATGCCATGAATCCCCTGCGTATCGGGAATTTCGCCCACGACTTTGCCGGAATCCGTATCCAGCACCACGGCCTTCGTGGCGTGCGAAACATAGAGCCGGTGCGCCTCGGAATCGACGGCAACATAGTCCCAGCCGCCTTCGCCGCCAATTTTCCAATGGGCAGTCACCTTGTAGCCGGCAACGGCGGCGCAGAGTGCCGCGGCAAGAAGAAACGTCGGAATTGTGCGTCGGGTCATCTGTGAATTGAGAGTACAACGGACGCACGGGAGGGTGGGGGCATATGATGAAAGAACGTGAATTGGCTGACCATACCGAACGCTTTCACGCTGTTCCGTATTCTGCTTACCCCGTTCATTTTGCTGGAGTTGTCCCGCGGACACTGGCTGGCCGGAGGCTGGATGCTGGGAGCAGCGGGAATCTCAGACATCGCCGACGGCACGCTCGCCCGCAAATTCAACTGGCACTCCAAGGCCGGCCAACTGCTGGACCCCATTGCCGACAAGTTGATGCTCGGCACGGTGTACCTGGGCCTCGGACTCGGTGGAGCCTTGCCGGTGTGGCTCATCGTTCTAGTCTTCACCAGGGACCTGTGGATTTTAGCGATGAGTGCCTGGGCCTTCCGCATCGGTGCCACAGCAGACTTGAAACCCAGCATCTGGGGCAAACTCAGCACCTTCTGCCAGATCATGACCGCCGTGGGAACGATTGCCGCCAGAGCCTACGGAGAAGCTGTCTTTCTCGACGCCGCGGAGTTCTTTTCCTGGATCACAGCCTGCTTCACCGCATTCAGCGGAGCCCACTACACATGGCGGGGAATTTGTTATCTCCGCAAGCATTGATTTGGCGCACGCGTGGGAGTAGTCTTAGAGAGTCGGAGTCCCTATGAGCCGCTACGTGTCCGCACGCCATTACATTTCATTTGGAGTCGTGGCCCTCGGACTTGCCGCTTTCGCCGGCTGGCTTGGCTGGAGATGGCACCCCGCGTTCATCCCGTCCGCGCTTTTCGTCCTTACCGGAGCCCTGCTGCTGGTGATGGCCTTCCGCCCTGCCATCCAAGTCACCGGAAGCTGTCTCGAAATCGGCAAGCGGGTCATCCCCTGGTCTGACATCCGCCGCGTGGACCGCACAGGCTGGATCTCTCCCCTGATCGTGAAACTCACGCTGTATGACGACGAAGTGGTGACGATTGTCTACCCCGGCGAAGTGGATTGCTGCAAGCACCTGTTGCGCACCATTCGCCAGTACTCGCGCGACGCCTCCATTGATGGCATTCCCCACCGGCAGTATTGGGGCGAAATCATCAACGCCGCCGAAGCCGAGAAGATGGCACCGCCCCGCTACCGTCTGCTGCGGCCGGAAGATGAAGAAGAAGTGGAACGACTCTACTTCCTGCTGAAAACGGTTGGGAATATCGACCCCCGCAACTCGGGAAGCGATGAGCGGTAGTCAGTCTGAATCGGGTCTTACACTCCGCCAGTCGATCCGCATCCTTCTGCCCTACGCGAAACGCTACAGGCGCGAGTTCCTGACGGGCTTCGTTTGCCTGATCTGCAAGAATGGTGCCGGAGTTTGTGCTCCCCTGGTGCTGCGCAATGGTGTGAATGCCCTGACGCGCGGCGAACCCGGGTCCTCCATCGCGCTGTTGGCCTTGCTGCTGTTGGGTGTTTGCGTGGTGAAGGGGATTTTCCAATACTTCACACGGCTCGTGCTGGTCGGGGTTTCGCGGGACATTGAATATGACCTGAGGAACGATCTCTTCGGAAACCTGGTGCAACTGCCGCCAGAGTACTTCGCGGGCCAGCGCACCGGTGACATCATGGCGCGCGCGACCAATGATTTGAACGCCGTGCGGATGATGCTGGGGCCGGGCGTGATGTATCTCTCCGAAACAACGCTCACCACTCTGTTCGCGGTTTCCATCATGATGGGAATCGACTGGCGTCTCACAACGCTTGCGCTCATCCCTGCCCCGCTGGTCAGTTTCGCGGTGATCTATTTTGGCCAGCGAATCCACTCGCGTTTTGAGCAGATCCAGGGCATGTTCAGCGATATCAGCAGCCGGGTGCAGGAGAATCTCGCGGGGGTCCGTATCGTTCGTGCGTTCGCACAGGAAGAGGCAGAGATCGCGAAGTTTGAGAGCTTGAACCGGGAGTACATCCGGCAGAACCTGCGGCTCGTGAAACTGCAGGGCATCTTCGAACCCCTGCTCGAACTGTTGATCGGACTGACCTTCCTCGCGGTCCTGTGGGCGGGCGGGTATCAGGTCATGCAACACAAGCTGTCCCTGGGTGAGTTCGTCATGTTCAACACCTACATGGGGATGCTGGTGTGGCCCATGATCGCACTGGGTTGGGTGGTGAACTTGATCCAGCGCGGCACCGCTTCACTGGGCAGGATTGTGGAGGTGCTGCACCAGAAGCCTTCGATTGCCGCCCCGCCGGAACCAAAGGCACCGGTAGAAATCCGCGGGAATATACGGTTCGAAAATGTGGCCGTGAAGTTTGGGAGCACTTACGCCCTGTGCGATGTCACCTTCGACATTCCGGCGGGACAAACCATCGCGATCGTGGGACATACGGGCTCTGGCAAGTCGACACTCGCCGGCTTGATTCCCCGGCTACTCGATGTCACCGCGGGCCGTGTGTTGATGGATGGCATTGACGTGCGCGAGTATGATCCGGCTGTTCTGCGCCAGGCGATTGGCTTCGTTCCGCAGGAAAGCTTCCTGTTCAGTGCGACCCTCGGCGAAAACGTGTCGTTTGGCCGCGACAACGCTTCGGAAGCCGCGATCCGGGAAGCTGCCGAAACGGCGGGCTTGGCGGGTGACATCGCTGATTTTCCAGCAGGCTACGAGACTATTGTTGGAGAACGGGGGATTACGTTATCGGGCGGGCAGAAGCAGCGCACAGCCATTGCCCGTGCGGTGATTCGCCAGGCACCTGTATTGATTCTGGATGATGCCCTGGCGAGCGTGGATACCCTCACGGAAGACCGCATCCTGACGGGCCTCGCGAAGGTCTTCGCCGGGCGCACGGTCATTTTGATTTCCCATCGCGTTTCGACGGTCCGGCATGCGGACCAGATCGTGGTCCTCGAACATGGGAAGGTGGTCGAAACCGGAACCCACGACGAGCTCAGCGGGATGGGCGGCTACTACAGCGGACTGGTCTCCCGCCAGATGCTGGAAGACGAGATGGAAGCCGGGATCGCTTCTCAATAACTGCGAAGCGGTGGTGCGACGAAGGTCCGGGGCGGCAGCGCAGGTGTTCCCGGCGCGGGCAGAGCAACATCGGCCCGTTCCCCTTCCATGAAGTGCAGCAGGCGGCGGGCTTCTTCGGGCTCGACGGGGATGTTCTGCTTCTCCAGGGAAAGTCCGCTCATGAAAATCATGGCGCGCCCGGAATCGAGGAAGTCAACGTAGGCAATTTGATCTATATTGATCATGCGGTGATGAACTTTTACGAAGCGTGCCATATTAGTGCCGAAACATCCCAAAGATATTTTGGAGATAACCAAACTGGTCGTTCATCAAGTGCAATGCCGGGCCGGAAATCTCTTTCACGGCAAACCAGGCGGCACTTCCTTTGACCGCGATACTAATGGCCTTGTTCTTTCCCAGCACAAGCCGTGCGAGACTGGCGGCGGCAAGAGGTCCGGCAGCGGGCAGCAGTTGATATTGATCGACGTATTTGCCGAGAACCTGCTGCAGCTCGGCTAGATTGACTGAGTGATCCACGAAAGAAGTTTATGCTCAACCGGCAGCGCTGACAAGACTGTCCAAGGTTAACGGGGTTTGTCCAGCAAGTCAGGTACTTCTGTCTCATGCTACCCTGACAGTCTCCCCATGAGACTCCGTAAAAGCCTCCCGGCCGCCATCCTGATCACCACTGCCCTGCTCTGCGCACAAACGCCTGTAAGTACTGCAAATGCAGAACATTACAAGTGGGGCGATAACTGCGACGGCTGGTATCTGCTGAAGACAGATGCCATGCATATCATCCAGGAACGCATGCCTGCAGGTACCGCGGAAGTACTACACCGTCACGCCAAAGCGCGCCAGTTTTTCCTGATTTTGAAGGGCACCGCCGTGTTGGATCACGATGGGAAAAGTACGATCCTGCACGCAGGAGAAGGTTTTGAAGTTCCTCCCGGCACCGCACACCGGGTCAAGAACGAAACCAAAGCCGCACTGGACCTTGTGGTAACTTCCCAGCCGCCGAGCCACAACGACCGGGAAGATATCAAATAACTTACCGGCCGCCGCCCAGCATCTTCATGTCATGCAGCACGCTGAGCATGCCGGGGACAAGCGTGATGACGAACAGGCAGGGCAGAATGAAGATCACGATCGGGAACAGCATCTTGATACCGGCCTTGCCCACGGCTTCTTCCGCGCGCAGCTTGCGGCGGGTACGCAGCGCGTCGGCATAAACCTTCAGGGCCATCGACAAGCTGGTACCGAACCGTTCGCTCTGAATGATCATGGCGGAGAGAGACTTGATATCTTCGAGTCCCGTTCTCTTGACCAGACTGTTGAATGACTTGGCGCGGTCCTGCCCGGCGCGAACCTGCATCACGACCGTGTAGAACTCATTGGCCAGTTCCGGATAGATGTACTGCATTTCCTCGCTCACGCGCAACATGGCTTGATCAAGCGCAAGACCGGTTCCCAGCACGATACCCAGCAGATCGACCGTATCAGGAAGAGCTTCCTGCAGACGCTTCTTGTAGCCCTTGGACATCTTGCTCAGGACAAAGTTCGGCATCATGAAGCCCATGATCCCTGCGGCGACCACACCGGCCAGCATGCCGGAGAAGTCATTATTGCGCTGCAGGAAGAGCATGCCGATCACGGCCACAACGAGAATGCTGTTGGAGACCATGGCGTAAATGCCGACAGCCTTCTCACTGCGGTAACCTGCCATGCGCAGCTTCTTTTCGCAGCCCTTGAGCCAGTCATCGGCACCAGGGATGGACGAGAGCATGTTGAGGTAGCTGTTCAAGAACCCCCCGCCTCTGCGCCGCTGCCGGCTGGCGCTGGCACCGCCAACAATGCCCGCCGACTGTAGTTCCGTCAGCCGGTCGCCGAGCGGATCTTCCTGCGGCTCCAGCATTCGCGGAGTCACCCAAACAAGGGCAATGATGGTCGCACCGGACAAGAGGAAGAACAAAAGTGCCTGTAACATCGCGTTATGCCTTGATATTCGAGAAGTGACGGATCACGATGATCCCGATAATTTCCGAGCAGATCGCATAAGTGAAGGCGATCTTTCCAATTTCGTCGGTCCAGAGCAAGCGGACGTAATCCGGCTTCAGGAACCAGAAGCCGATACCCACAACCACAGGAAGCAGACAGAGCAAACCAGCCGAGAAGCGCTGCTGCGCGGTGTGCGCCTTCATCTTCGCCGCCATGTTCAAACGTTCGCGGACGAGCAGCGAGAGATTTTCAAGTACGGACACCATGTTGGCACCGGTTTGGCGTTGCAGAATCAGGCCGGTGATGAAGAACTTCAAGTCGATAATCGGCACACGGGCACCCAGGTTATGCAGGGCAGGCTCAATCTGTGAACCGAGCGCCAGCTCTTCCATCACCTTCTTGAACTCCATCTGGACGGGATCAGAGGTTTCCTGCGCCATGGTATCGAGACCGCTGTGCAGGTTGTGTCCGGCGCGCATGGTTCTGGTGAAAAGATCGATGGCGTCAGGCAGCTGCTCTTCGAACTTCTTCATCCGGCCATCGCGCTTCTTGAGAATGTAGAAAATCGGAAGATAGCCGACGCCCAGTGCGCCGCCGAGCTGCAACACCCATATATCGAGGAAGAAACCAAGAATCACGAAGGAAACCAGCGCCATCGCGATACAGACACCGACGACATCCGCCGCACGGTATCCCAGATTTGCCTGCAGGATGTACATGTCCAGCTTCTTGATGATGCCAATCCACGAAACAATATCGCCCAGGAATGCGAACGATCCGCGCTTTTCGTGACGCATCAAGTCGACGGCACGGTCTTGCCGCCCGCCACCCGAACTGCCTTTGACACCACGCAGACGGGCATCCAGAATCCTTGCGGCTTCCTGCTCGGGAACAATCCACAGATAGTAGGCCACGCCAAAGAGCGCACCCGAAAAGATGAGGAAGACCACAAAGGTGAACATATTACTTGTCGTTGACCTCCACTACTTCATTGAAGATGGACTTGGACAGATGGATGCCATAGCCGCGCAAACGGTCCAGACACAGGGGTGTATTCCCGAGACCGCGGAAACGCCCAACCACCTTGCCCCGCGGGCTGATGCCTGTGCGTTCAAACTCGAAGATATCCTGCATTTCAACCTGATCCCGCGCCACGCCGGTAACCTCACCAATGGCCGTAATCTTACGCGAACCATCCGCGAGACGGACGCACTGAATCACCAGATTGATCGCCGAAGCCAACTGCTGCCGGATGACCTTGTCGGGCACATTCTGGCTGGCCATCATCACCATGGTTTCCAGACGGGAGAAGGCGTCACGGGGAGTATTCGCGTGGACCGTGGTCATGGAACCGTCGTGACCGGTGTTCATGGCCTGCAACATATCCAGAGCTTCCGGCCCGCGCGATTCACCGACGATGATGCGGTCGGGACGCATACGCAGAGTATTGATCAGAAGGTCGCGCGCGCTCACGCCGCCGGCACCTTCAATGTTGGTCGGACGTGTTTCGAGCCGCACCACGTGAACCTGCTGCAACTGCAGTTCGGCCGTATCTTCGATGGTGATGATGCGTTCGGTCTCGCCGATAAAGCGGGAGAGCGTATTCAACATCGTGGTCTTGCCGGAACCGGAACCGCCGGCGATCACGATATTCAAGCGCGCTTCCACGCAACCGCTGATGAAGTCGAGCATGCCGCTGGAGAACGTATAGTTCTTCAGAAGATCATCCACGCTCATCAGCTTCTTGCCATAACGCCGGATCGACATACAGGGGCCGATCAGTGACAGCGGCGGAATCACGGCGCAAACACGGGAGCCGTCTTCAAGACGGGCGTCCACGATAGGGGAGGAATCGTCAATACGGCGGCCAACGTTCGACACAATACGGTCGATGATCATGCGGAGATGCGCCTGATCTTTGAACCGGACATTCGTTTCCACCAGACGGCCGCCACGTTCAATATAGACGTTGTCGTAGCCGTTGACCATGATGTCGCTGATGGAGTTGTCCTTCAGCAAAGGCTCCAGCGGACCCAGGCCGAAGACTTCATCCTGAATTTCTTCAATGACACGGTCGCGCTCCGGCATCGTCATCGGGACGCCTTCGTCCACGACGATTCGCTCCACCATGATGCCGATCTGCGCCTTGATGCCCTCTTTGTTCAGCGCCTTCAGCTGATCCGGCGAGAGAGTATTGAGAAGTTTGAGATGTACCTGGTGTTTGAGATCAAACCAGCGGTCAGCGCCCTGCGGGCGGACCATGGGCCGTGTGCTCATGCTATAGAATCCCCGTTCCTTGAGCTACATGATCGCATGATGACTACGCCGATTTCGCAAGGACCGGGCCCTGCGCCTTGGTTGCCTTGTCCACAAACGCACGGAACGACTTGTCCACTTCCGGCGCCGCCTGGCGATCCGTCACCAGAGGCCGCGCCTTGTTGATCGCCGCCGTAAAGGCCGGGGAATCAGGAATGCCGTAGAACACCGGCTGGTTCAGCGTCTGCTGGATCTGTGCAAGCGAAGCAAGCGTCGAACTGGCCTTCTTGTTGTACTTGTTCACCACAACTTTGATTTGCTCATTGGTGTAGCCGGAGCGGACCAGCACACCCATGTAGCGCTGCGCATTCCGGATCGATGCGTATTCCTGCGTGACCACCAGGAAGATCGTGGTCGAAACCTCGCATGCCGCGAGCACAACCTCATCGGAAATCATCTTGCCTGCATCGACCACGGTGTTGTCATAGTTTTCGATGAGGAAGGTGCCGAGGTCGCGGAACATCGCTTCAGAGAAATAGCCGCGCGCTTCCAGCGATTCCTGCGGTCCGATGAGGTACGAACCGAGGTTCTCACGGGTCACCAGACTTTCGAAGAGCGCCTGATCCATCCGGTTCAGATTGTCGCCAACTTCGGCGAGGGAGTTCTGTGCCGTCACGCCGAACTGCATCGCGAGATCATTGGCGGTCCAGTCCAAATCAATGCCGACCACACTGTTCTTTCGCTGCGCCTGCACCGCGATGAAGTTCGCGGCCAGAGTGGTGGTGCCGCAACCTCCCTTCGTGCCGAGGAAGGTATAGACCTTGCCGAGTTTGCTTTCCGTGGTGATGACGCGCTTCGGTGCGCGCTCAAAGCGGGCCACGGCTTCGCGGAATTCCGTACGTTTCAGCGGCTGCAAGAGGAAATCATTTGCCCCCATGCGCATCGCGGCAATCACGGTGTCGGAATCCACGTGATAGTGGGAAGCGATGACATACATGTCCGGAGCCGCCTGCTTGAGCCGTTCCAGTGACTTCAGACCCTGTTCCGTATCGCCGGCGAGGTCGATGATTACAGCGGAGTTCGGATGGCGCTCCGCATCCTGCAGCACACGGACATAGAGGTTCGGAGAGACTTCCTGATATTCAGAAGCGACCTTCGAATCCGGAATGTTCAGAAGGTTGTCCTTCACCATTTCACGGAAGTGTTCGTCACTCGAAGCGATCATCAAAACGAAGGGGGTGGACATAGTTTTCGGCTGCCTCTCAGGGATTGCAAACGTTCAGTTCGGGGTCGCACCCATTGCTCTCAATGGGCATGGTAGTCAGAAATTCCGGCATGACAACCGGGGGGAGCTTGAGAAAGCCCACAAAATGACTGAATTGGTAACCGCTGATGGTGATGGTTACGGTATCCGGCACGCAGTTGGAGGTGCAATCACCATCGCAGGTAAAAGGATTCAATACGCCAGATGAGGGGTCGCGCTGATAGTAGTTCACGTTGATGGTCGCCTGTCCATTCTGGAACTGGGCGATATCCACGGTCAGGGGCACATTGCCCTGCATATACGTAATCACATTGCTGGTGTCTGTCTGCCAGCAGTGGGTGGCGGCATACCTGGCACCCTGGCGCGTGAACTCCACCATGCTGTTCCAGACCCAGTACATTTGCGCTGCATAAACGATGCCGAATGTCAGCGGCAGCAGGATGCCGACATAAAGCAGCGGGAATTCCACAATGGTCTGGCCGGCGCGCGAAGAACGATTCCTGCTGGGCATGTTAAGAGCCCCCAAACGGAATCTTCACGATTGGTTTCAGCGGAAACGGTTCCACTGTGGTGAAGGGGATTTTAGGCGAGAAAGTATAGCCGTTGGGCATGGTAACAACGACATAATCCGGGAAGCCGCCGCCCTGCGAAATATCGCAGCCGGTGATGCTGCAATCACAGGGAGTCAGAGCAAAAGCACTTGGGTCAACGCGTTCAATGGTAATCGCGAACATATCCGGCGTTAAATTCGGAATAATCACCGGTGCGGAGTTATCGGTGGTTCCCGTCATGCCAAGATTGATCGCCGCAGTGACCGTGGGGTCAGCCGGATCACAAAAGTTTACGCCCTGTTGCGTCGCCACATAGCGGGCGATAGTGAACATGGTCTTCTTCAGGCTGTAGTAAGTGATGCCGATCTTCGCCACCTCGACCATGCCGGCCATCAGAACCACAATAATCAGAGCAGCGGCAGGGCCTTCAATCACAGCACTGCCCTTGCGGGAACGGAAAGCGGAGATCATCTGTGGATAACCACCTTTCCAGGGCCGGAAGTCACGCCGCAGGTACCGCCAAAACTACCGCTCTGGACCGGCATGACCGTGCCCAGATAGAGCGCGACAAAGCGGCCGTTCGCATCTGAAGGGTTATTCGCGGTCGGGTTCGCCGTATTGCCGGGTGTAGGTTCCAGCAGGAACTGGCGGAAGCCCAACACGTTCATGGTGGAAGCAGCGGTGGAGAGCGCATCCACAATCGCGACGGTAATCACGCGCCGGTTATTGCCCACGTACTGCGTGTAATCGTCTAGGTCCGTCGGATCAATGTCCTGGTTATAAGCCGTGGCGATGGTCGCCACATCTGTAACTACCGAACAGCCTGACGGAGTATTGTCATCCATGCGGGAACTGATCCCGCAGAGATAGTCGAGCACAGAAGGAGAAACACCCGCATTGCAACCGCGCGGAGTGGCTGTCGCCCAGATATTCTCCGTGGTGCCGATGGTGGAGCACTGGGTGATATTCGGGGAGTAAACCATGCCCTGGGCACCATCGCGGAATAACTGCTGCGTTTCATCAAACGCACTGGAGGTGTCATAGCGGTCAATGAGCAGGTAAGGCACCCGCGTCACACCACCGGAAAGGAGCGCAGGCTGTGCGCCTGTACACTGCATGTTGAAGGAATAACGTGTGCCTGCGACAAAGCCGAAGTCGGTCGTATCCGCGGTGCTGATCGCGGCAATCGCCATTGGGACAATGGCGCAGGCGGTACAGACCGGGGCACTTACTCCAGCCACGGCGGCAGCGGCGATGGTCGTCTTGCGTGTTTGCCCCAGCGCCAGCAGCGCCCAGTACAGCAAGGGAGCTTCCGCCGTCACATTCACGGCAACATGGCGGGCAGTGGTGCCATCCGCAGTATTCGCGGACGGAGTACTTACCGAACTAATGGCATCAGCGGCAGTCGCGAACAGCGATACCTGTGGTGTGGTGCTTTGAAGAAAATTGCTGCTGTCTCCCAGCAAAACACTGCCGTAATTGAATTTGGCCGCCGTGCCCAGGGTGTCATCCAGAACGGATTGCGCGATGGATCCAGCTGTCGAAGAAGCCTGCACAGTTCCGTTCAAACGGGATGCGGCTGCCACAGCCATGGTGGTGGCTGCGTCAGTCAATTCCGAGCGCACCAGATAGAGGCGGCCCAGATCGAGAGCGAAGCCCATCATCCCGAAGATCACGGGAACCATGATGATCAGGAACTGAATGGACATGGCACCACGCCGTGAGCAGTTGCCTGCTCCCCGGCGCGGCTGGAGATCATCCGCAAGCTTAATTGGGTTCCTGCTGGCCACGGGGTCCAACGAATGCAGCTTTCTTCTTCTTGTTCTTGTCCACCGGCTTCGGGAGGAAGGTGATCGGGAAGTCCGGCATCGCTGCCTTTTCTTCCGCCGTGAGAGGCTTCACGAACCGCGGAGTAACCACAACCAGGAGTTCGGTTTCGCTCTTGGTGGTGGAGCGGCTGCTGAAGAGCTTGCCGAGGATCGGGATGTTACCGAAACCGGGGACCTTCGACATGGTCTCCACGACACGGTTGTCAATCAGACCGGCAATCGCGAAGCTTTCGCCGTCCTTCAGGACAACTTCGGTCTCGGCCTTGCGTTGCGAGAGCGCAGGGATCAGGAAGCCTTGCAGGGTAACACCGTTCGAGTAATCGAGAGAACTGACTTCCGGTGCCACCTTCAGGTCAATGGAACCCTGCGGCGTCACCGTCGGGGTGAAGTTCAACTGCACGCCGAAGGGCTTGAACTGCACCGTGATCACAGGCGAAGTGGAACCGCCGGTGGACGTGGTGGTTAGCACGGGAAAGGGGAACGAACCGCCGGCGAGGAAGCTGGCCTCCTTGCCTTCCACGGTGATGAGATTCGGTTCAGCGAGGATCTGCAGAACGTCATTCTCCTGCAGCGCTTTGATGGTGGCACCGATGTTCAGGTCAGGCCGGTAGACGAAGAAATTCAACAGATCGGCAAAGTTCACAGAGGTGTTGGAGAACGCGCCGTTCTGATACTGCAACTGGCTGAAGCGCGGGCTCTGGAACTGCTGCGTTGTCGCTTCGCCGATCAGCGTGCCGTTGCGGCTGAAGAGATTGAAGCCGAGCTGCGTGAGCGTGCTGCGGTCGAGCGCGGCAAACTTCACCTGCAAGACGATCTGGCGCGGTTCCGGCTCCGGCGGATTCGTCAACATGTTGACGACCGTCTTGGCCCGGCTCTGTGCGATGGCAGCGGCCTGTTTGGTTTGCGCTGCGCTGGTGGTGGTGCCGGTCAGGGTGATGGTTTCCCCTTTGCCGGAAACAACAATCTTCGCGCCGGGAAGTTGAGCAGCCAGGTCGGCTTTGAAGGTGTCGAAGTCGCCGTTGTCAGGAACCACGTCCACCAGATACTGGACAGGTTTGGTCCCTTCCCAGATGATGACGGTGGTCTTGCCCGCTGCCTTGGCGTTGATCATCACTTCGCGGGGCGAAATGACGATGACATCGGCAATCTTGGGCTCCGCCGCGGCAACCTGCTTCACGTCAGTGGCGAAGGTCTTCAATTCGCCGCGGCCGGCGATGATTTCGAGCTTGATGGGAGAACTCGCCGCAGGTGTGGTCTGGGCTTGCAGACAACCGAGCGGCAGGACCAGCAGCAGGGCTGCGGACAACATGTGCCGATTAATCATGGAAAACTTCCTGGACGTGTTTTTCACCGCGGTATACGTCAACGACGGCGCGCGGTGGCGGCGGTTCTGCTTTCACAACTTTGACGGGAGGTGCAGGTTTGGGGCCGGCATCTGCCATGGCTTTCTGAATATCGGCAGCAGTACGCATACCGGCGCGGCGGCGCGCCTTGTCCAGACGATCTTGATATTCCGGATCCAGCACATCGGCGCCCATGGGCTTGAGGCCGGTCGCGTAGGATTTGTCGAGCGGATTCCGGAGAGACAAACTGATCTTGCCCTCATTCTTCGCCAGTTCCAGCTTCTGTGCCTGCTCTGGATTCATCACGAGCGTGGCTACTGGCATCTTGGGAAGTTTCGGGTCAATCACCTGGCCGACCTGCGTCTGGCGGCCGTAAGCGAGAACCTTCACGTCTTCGAGAAGAGTGGTGGTGATCGCCTCGGTGACGTTGCCGGGGTGAGTGTAGAGCACGTCCACGTGAGAGCCGGGAAGGATCAGGCCTCCCACGCCGCTGACATCGGTGATGGACACGGAGACAGCACGCATTCCGGCGTCAATCGTGGCGGGGATTCCTTCCGCGCCGGCGAGTTTCGCGAGCTTCGTGGTCACCAGGGTTTCATTCGCGGCAACAGGATAAAGCACCGCGCGGCCGAGAGCGTCTTTCTCCGAGAAGATGGCCCCTTTCGGGATATCTTTCTGAAGCACGGAGATGCGCTTCAAGTCAGCCTTTCTCACCATGGCACCAACGTCGAGGTCCTTGGTCACGGCAATTACCGCCGTGCGGACATCGGGCTTGGGCGCGATGGTGTTGACATAGAGGAACCAGCTCAGCAAACCAGCTGAGATCCAGGCTCCGGCAAACAGCAAAATGATGCGTTGGCGATCCATCAGTTCCTCAAGGACTCCAGCAGGACGGAGGTGCCGTCCCTATAGATCTCTTTCCAGCCGCCCGCTTCGAGAGCGGGAATCAGCGAATAATCGCGCGGCAGCAGCGCGTGTGTAAATCCCCAGCTGTTCCATTGCTGTTCCCAGCCAGGCCGTACTTGCACCATGCGTCCGTAATCCTTCAGGAAGCTGGCTCCATAAAAATCACTCCGGCCGTCGAAAAAGACTTTTCTCTGACCGGCAAAACGGTAAATCAAATAGCCACCGAACTTATCCGGCGAAAACAAACGCGCTTCCGCAGGCAGACTTTCCACGGCTTGCGAGGCAGCCACCGGAAACTGATCTTTCGGAAATCCGGTTTGTGCCTGCGCTACAGGAGTTCTCAACGCGGCGAACAGCAGTACCGCGACCACCGGCACCAACGCGGCCCCATGGAAGCGGCAATCGAGCCGGCGGAGAGAATCACCGTAGTCAAGGACCGACGCCAAACCCTTGCGGAACCGGACATCAGCACCCCGCAGCACGGCGGTGAGAGAACCGTTGGCTAAAGGCAGCAGCACCAGGGCAGCGATGGGCAGAGTTCTTGCCGTCCGCAGCGCCATGGCGAACAAAACAACGGCCAGCAGAAAGCGTTCCGGACGGCGATCCGCCAGAGCCGCAATACCGCCGGCGAAACCGAGGCCGAGCGCGAGAATGATCTGCTCCGCACCTTCTGCATGAAAGTTAAAGGTCTGGAATTCCCCAATTCGATCAAGCAATTGGGAATCCGCCAGATAAGCCAGCACATGACGGTGCAGGTCCAAGCCGTAGGGGTTAAGGAAAGTCCCCAGCAGGGAGGCTGCGGCAATGAGTAAGAATGATTTCGTAAAACTGGGGCGTGCATCCACCCAAAGAAGCCCGCGGAACCAGTGGCCGCACGCATAAACCATGGCGACGACGGGAGCCAGGAAGAAGCTGCCGTGCGTGTTGGCCCACAATGCAGAGATGCCCAGCACCGCGGCCAGCGCCAACTTGCCGGGCTGCTTGCGCAGCGACTCGCAGTACCAGATGCCACCCAGCAGAAAGAGCCAGCCAAACACATGCGGTCTGGCCAGCCAATGAAGATTCGCCGTGGAGAGCATGGGTGCGGCGAAGAGGCAGGCCAGCAGGAAGTTCCCTTTGACCACCCAATTCAATCTGAACCAAAACCAGACTGTCGCAGCGATCGCAAGGCCGTACATGCAGGCGACTCCAGAAAGTCCCCATGACCGGTGGACCCATCCAGAAGCCACATCCGCGACCCATTCCCAACTCACCCAGGGCAAGCCCGCCTTCGAAAACGAATAGGGGTCCACGCGCGGCAGCAGACCCGTGGCGAGGATGGTTTCCCCGTTGCGGATATGCCAGCCGGCGTCAGAATCCCGGAACAGAGCAGTCATCCCGCCAAACATGGCGAATAGATACACCAGCGTCGCGAACGCGGCCACCATCGCAAGGTCAGGCAGAAGCCATGACGCTGCAATGCCGCTTTGGCGGACTGCCGGACGCGCTGACGGGAACACGCTGGAAACACGTGTCCCCGTGGACGCAGATGTATGAATGGCCTGCACCAATGAACCTTGGAATCTGCCGGAGAAAGACTTACTGCGCGGTGGCGCCGATGCTCGAAAGATCACCCGTGATGCTGGAGTAGAGGCTGATGATGCCCTGGCTCAACTGGTTGACCGTGGTGATGAGCGCGAGGCCGACGGCCGCGACGATCAGAGCGTACTCCACGAGATCCTGACCCTGTTCGTCCTGAACGAAGCGGGCGGTAAAGCTGGCGATATTGCGAAACGAGAGCTTCATGACTTTTATTTCTCCGGTTTTATCGGGAAGCGACTGCCTTCCCGGAATCTGTTGAATCAACTTTATCTTCTGGCTTGCCGGTCCAAAACCGCTGCCATCCGGCGCGGAATTTAGACCACCCTGCCTTGGAACCGACAGGCTTCACTGCTGCCGGCTTTCCATCGAGTTGGGAAAGCAAGACCAAATTTTCCAAGGCTGCGCGGTGCTGCCGATTATAACTCAAAGCAGCATCAATTTCTTTTCTGGCTTCGGGGTATTTCCCCTCTTCGATCAGCACAGCGGCCATATTGCTATGTGCCGAGGCCGGATCTGACACGGACTGCCAGTGGAGCACTGCCTCTTTGGGATTGGCTGTGGTGGCTAGACCGAGATTATCGCGGGCGAAGACGGAGTTCTTGTTGAGCTTGAGCGCCTCGCGGAACTCAGCGGCAGCGTCCTCTTTCCGGCCCTGCTCCAGCAAACAATACCCGAGGTTGTTGTGCAGATCGTCCCGTTTGGGTGCCAGCGCCAGAGCCTTCCGGTGCGCGGCTTCCCCGGCTTTGAAATCCTTTGACTCATCCTGCAAGAGACCGAGCCAGGCCCAAACCTCAACACTCTGCGCCGCGGCGGCGGGATACTTTTCAGCGAAGGTCTTCACAACCGCCAAGCTCTCTTCGAGGTCACCCTGCCGGTGCAGCAGCCGCGCCAGTTCCACATGCGCCTCAGCGGAATCAGGAGTACGTTCACAAGCCAGACGCAGATGCTCTGCTGCGATTTCGCCGAAGCCACGCTCGCGGTAGTAGTTCACAAGAGCGAGGCGGGCTTTCAAATCTGTGGGATTGTCCGTCACCTTCCGGCGGAGGAGCTTCAACTCCAAATCCCCATCCGGCAATTCCACGGCATTGACCACTTGCCGTTCGATTGTCGAGGCGACAGGGGTAGTGCTCTTCGACGTCGCCGTCGGCAGGCCGTAGGACGAAGTGACCGTCGTCTTGGTCGCACAAGCCGTCACGGCGAGTGACAGAGCGGCGAGCGCGAGCAGCCGCACACTCATCGGGCGGGACTTCGAATTGGCGGGAGACAACATGATCAGATTATTCAATTTTGACGAATTCCAGTTGGTCGCCGGGCTGTGTCCCGGTGGCATCAATCACCCCGGCAGGAAGTTCCAGTACCGAGTTTGCCACCCAACATCCAGAAAGTTTCCACGGACCCAATGCCCGCACAGTTTTCCGGACAACCCGCTTGCGATCCACATACAAAACATCAATCGCAAACTTCATAAAGAAGGTGTGGATCGCTTCACACGGCACAATCCAGAGGCCTTCCCCGACACCTAAACCCTTATGTTTCAACAATCCAGTCCGCCGCTGATCGCTCGACGAGGCTAGAACCACGGACCAGCCGACAACCGTGTCCCGGGTCACATTGCGCACAACGAATTTCAAGTTCCCTGTTATAACACGCTCTTCCTTCAATAGTTACGGACAATACAACTTTCCAGCGCACGACGGGTTATAATGCTGGTTCGCTGTAGACGGTACCGAACCGAATCCCGGGTCTGCCCCACAGGACTGCCCAAACTTGAAGGACTAGCGTGATCCAGAACCGAATTCTTACCCATCTGCTTTTCGCCGCCACTGTCGCCGTTTCCCTGACTCCGGCTGTCGCCCAGAACACCTCCGCGACATTCGGCCAGGTGCTCGCCCTCGGGTATACCCCGTCCGATCTCGTGCTGGATGAAAGCCGCCAGCGCATCTACCTGATCAACAACGGCAGCAATACGGTCGATATTTTCAGCATCAGCGGACAGACAGTCATCCAGTCCGTGCCAGTCGGGCGCATTCCGCTCGCCGGGGCGATGTCTTTGGACAAATCTGTTCTTTGGGTGACCAACCAGCAAGACTCCAGCGTGAGCATTATCGATCTCAACGCTCTCGCCGTGATCCAGACCATCAGCCTTCCGGCCGCGCCGCAAGGTGTGGAAGTTGGTGCCGACGGACGGGCTCTGGTCAGCACGGCAGGTACCACGGGCGGAGCGAACACCCTGGTGATCGTGGACCCGACGCAAGCTGCGGCGAATGCGGTCACTGCGGTGATCACGCCCCCGCCGCCATCGCCCTCCAACGTCCTGCCCACCACGACGCTCACCCGACCGGACACTACGTTCCCTTCGAAGCTCATCCGCACGCCTGACGGGCAGTACATCGTCGGGTTGACGAACCCCTCGACGACATCCACTTATCTCTTCGTTTATGAAGTCGCCTCCGGCACGATTCTCCGCAGCCGCACAGTGACTGGACAATCCACCGTCCTCTCCATCGCTCCTGACGGCTCGCGCTTCATGGCCGGCTTCACGCTCTACGACACCTCCACGCTGAGCGTGATCGGACAAATGAACGTAGCGAATGCGCCGTTCAGCTTCACCGCGAACTTCAACACGCGCCAGAACATCGGCGGCAGCGTCTTCTCGCCCGATGGCAGCACGATCCTCGGCGCTTTCAACGTGACCCCGTTTTCCAATCCTCCCGCCGCAACCAATGCTTCGACGCTGCTCGTCTCAGATTCCCGCAACCTGGGCATTCAGCTTGGCTTGAAGATGCCGGAAAGCATTGTGGCGAAAGTGGTGATCACGGCAGACGGTTCCAAAGCCTGGAGCCTTTCGGAATCCGGCATGATTTATCTGCCGCTCAGCACCATCTACAGTTCTCCGCTGCTGGTGCCCGAAACGACGCAAGTCTTCCTCGCAGTGGACGCCTGCAACCCCGGCATCGCCTCGGCAACGCTTAAGATCAACAATCTGGGCAAGGGCAAGCTGACCTTCAGTGTCGCCACGATTTCCAATGCTCTGGTGGCGAGTGTGTCGAGCGGTGTTGCTCCCGCAACCATCACCTTCACCATGGAACCGGGCAGAACCAATATCGTGCGGCAGCCGGGAACGAACCTGGCCACCGGCGCGACCACTCTCTCGGGCTTGCCTTTTGACGTCACCCTCGCATCCCATGAAGCCGTGAATATCCCGCCGACCATCCGTGTCTACATGAATTACCGGCAGTTGGATCAGCGCGGCATTATCTATCCCATCCCGACCATCCCCAACAATTCGCCGACTGCTACCCAGATCACCGGCAACACCGGCTTGATTGGAGGCGACCAGGGCTTGCGGGACATCATGCTCGATTCCAGCCGCGGCCGCGTCTACATCACGAATGCAGGCTACAACCGTGTGGAAGTCTTCGACACCACCAAGCTGCAGTTCCTGACGCCGATCGCCGTAGGCCAGTTGCCCAACCAGATGGCGATGACTTCGGATAACCGGTACTTGTACGTCGGCAGCAGCGGCGGGGAATTGATCTCCATCGTGGATCTCAACGTGAATACAGTCATTGGCACGGTCTCCTATCCGCCACTGCCCCGGCAGGCAGGCGGCGCGACCGCGGCACTGATCACACCGCTCACTCTTGCCATGGGTACTTACGGATTGCAGTTCATCATGTCGAACGGCACCCAATGGGAAGTGGTCGGCAATGTGGCGCAGCCCCGTGCACCGGATACCGTCACCAAGCAGACCAACAACACCAACACCATTCCGACACCTGCGTTCATGATGAATTCGCCGGATAACCAGACGATTCTGACGCTGGGAGGCACGGGTACGGCTTATCTCTATAACGGCTTGAACGATACTTACATCGCCAGCCGCGCGCTGTTCTCCAACCCGATCATCAGCTACTACGGCCCGATGAGCGTTTCGAGCGGCCAGAACTATCTGCTCTCGAACGCCCTCGTGTTGAACAATTCGCTGACCACGGTGGGCGGTGCCTCGAACCCCTCCGCCAACAACGCATCTCCGCTGGCGACCCGCAACATCGTTGCAACGGCTCCGTACGATGCCAACAACTATGTGCGGTTCTCGACCACCATCCGGGCCAACATCACCGCGACCAGCACCGATGAGCCGCGGCCGGAACTGGAACTCGTCAACATTCCCTCCAACTCTGTGCAGCAGTTGGGCGTGCTGGCGGAAAATCCCCGCTACACCCTCTTCGGCACGACACGCTTCAACGTCTCTCCCCGCAGCATGGTGGTGGATACCAAAGCTGGTCTGGCTTACATGATCACTTTGTCCGGGCTGACCGTGGCCCCCCTCACCGTGGGTGGCGCGAAGGCTCCGGCAATCGCTGCAACCAAGGGCGTTGTGGATTCCACAACAGGCACCGCGGCTGCACTGAAAGTCGGCGGCTTTGTGACCATCAACGGCACAAACCTTGCGGGCACAGTGACCGCGACCACCACCCCGGCACCCACCGTGCTGGGCGGCTCCTGTGTTCTCTTCAACGATGTGGCTCTGCCGTTGATCAAGACGGCGGCTGGCACCATCCAGGCGCAGATCCCTGCCACAGTGAACAGCGGCACCAACGTGGTGCAGGTCCGCTCACTCTCCACCGGGACCTATTCCTCGCCCGTGATCGTCACGGTGCTGCCTCCCACCGGCAGCGGCACCGCAGGCGGCACCCCGGATCAGACACCGGGAATCATCGGTCAGGGCCGCGTCATCAAGCAGTAAGGGCAAGAAACACATCCCCTGGAGGCGGTCCGGAAACGGGCCGCCTTTTTTTGTTTTTGCGGGTGCTAACCTAAGCAGGTGCGTCCCGCAATTCTCCTTCTCTTCGCCCTGCTGATTCCCGCTGGTTTTCTCACTGCACAGAATAAGATCGACACCGGCGAACTGAACGGTGCCAACTACCGGATCGACATGCCGGCGAACTGGAATGGCACGTTGATCATGTATTGCCATGGCTATGCCGCGACGCCGGGCCGCTTCAATGACCGGCCAATTCCTCTCGCGGAAGTCTTCGTATCCCAGGGCTATGCTGTGGCGCAATCCGGCTATGCTTCCGGCGGCTGGACTGTGAAAGAAGCCTTCGAGAATACGGAAGAACTGCAGCGCTTCTTCCTCCGGAAATATGGTCCGGCGAAAGAAGTTTTCATCATGGGCCACTCCATGGGCGGTTTTCTGACCATGATGACCATGGAGCGGACTGCTGGAGAATACAAGGGTGGACTCGCCCTCTGTGGGCCGCTCAGTTCCTCCACGGAATTCATGAACCGGGGCGCCTTCGACGGCTATGTTCTCTTCGATTACTACTTCCCGGGAATTCTGCCGGACCCCGCACGCATTCTCGAAATCAAGCAGCCCACTGGACTCCGGGACACCATCCTCGCGGCGTTAAAGACCAAGCCGGAAGCGGCGCAGGCACTGGTCCGGTACGGGCATCTGAAGTCTGAAATGGATCTGGCTAACGATACCGTCTTCGCCTATGGCATGATCCGCGAGTTAACCCAGCGCGCCGGTGGCCTGCCCTTTGAAAATCAGGACATGGTCTACACCATTGAGGGCGATTACAACACGCTGAATGACAACATCAAGCGCTACAAGGCCGCGCCTCAGGCCGCCGCATATATCGCCGCCTGGTATACGCCGACGGGAAACCTGACCGCGCCGATGCTGGCCGTCCACACCACTTATGACCCGCTCGTGCCCACCTGGATTCCAGACCGCTATATCGGACTGACCCGCACGGCCGGCGCGTCCAGCCGCTTCGTCCAGCAATATGTGAAACATGACGGTCATTGCGTGATTACGCCGCAGGAGACCCTCGACGCATTCAAGGAATTGAAGGCCTGGACGGACGGCGGGCGGGTACCGCAGGGCGGCATCGTGCCGTCAGCGAAGTAGGAGATACCCATGCAACTCCTCCGTGGCGAGCCGGGCTCCGGCAAGACAGCGATTATCTTTCAGGAATTCAAAGCAGCCATGCAGGAAGGGCGCGCGGGGGTGCGGCTCATTGTGCCCACAGCCACGCTGGTGCGGCATTGCCGGCATGAACTGGCGCGCGATGGTGCCGTCTTCTCTCCCGCACGAATCCTGACCCTGACACGCTTCGCAGGTGAGTGTGCGCCGGAGGTCAAAGTGATTCCCGATGGCCTCCGTTATGCAATCGTCCGCGATGTTTTGCGCAGTGGCGTCACCGAGGAATTTGGAGAAGTAGCCTCCACGGAGGGTCTGGCGGCCACCGTGATCGAAACAATCACTCTCTTCGAGAATGCGGGGCTGATTCCCGCCAACGCGAAGGGCAAACGTCCGCAACCGCTTGGCGCTGCGTTCTTCAAGGTCTGGGCAGCGGTGGACAGCGAGATTCGAAAGCGGGGCTTTGTCAGCCGTCTGGATCTGTTTCGAGAAGCCGCGCGAAGATTGCCCAGCCTGGCACTGGACACCGTCTGGATGGATGGCTTTCTGACCTTCAGCCAGATCGAGCGGGAATTCCTGCGGGAACTGGATCAAAAGGTCGCGCTCACGCTCTCCCTGCCCGTGGGTCCAGAGGCGCTGGAGGCGCAGAAGTTCGCACTCACCCTGAGCGCCAGGGACCGCCTGCTTCCCGGCAGCCGCCCCAAGCCAGTGATAGAAACCTTCCAACCCACCACGCCGACGCGCGAAGTCGACGAGGTCTGCCGCAGGATCATTCAATTGACCGAACGCGGCTATGCGTTTCGCGAAATCGGGGTGGCGCTTCGCGAGAATGCGGTCTATCTGCCCCTGCTCAAGACTGCTTTTGAACGCTTCGGCATTCCCGCCCGCTACTACTTCGCCACGTTTTTCGCGGCGCACCCGGCGTCAAAGTTTTTGAAAGGTCTGCTGGAGGCCGCCCTGGAGGGTTGGGACTTCGCAAGAGCACTGGCAGCCTTTCGGGCGCATCCGAAATGGCGGGGCAACAACAGCTTTGACCGCTTCGACTTCGCCTTGCGGGAAGCGATGCCGGGCAAAGGCGTGGACGCCCTGAAAAGCTTCATCGAAGGGCAATTTGAGGACCCCGAAAACCGTCTTCGCCAGGGTCTGTTGCACTGCCTGCGCCTTGACAGCTGGCGCACCCAGCCACTGACTCCCGCGCAGTGGCAATTGAAGTTCGAAGCCCTCACCGAGCTGATGGATGACCGGTCCGCACCCGTGGAGCCGGATTTCGTCAACATTGAAGCAGCGCGATCCTATGCCGCGGCCGCGCAGGTATGGTGCGACGCAGCTGCACAGGCGGCTGCATTCTGGCCTGCCACGCAAGGCCCCATTACCCTCGAAGCGTTCTGGGCCGTGGCCGCAGAATGCATGGCCGGGGCCAGCCTGCGCGTGGCCGATGACCGCCGGAACGTGGTGCATGTGATGAGCGCCTTCGAGGCCAGGCAGTGGGAAGTCCGGGCGCTGTTTGTTTGCGGCATGTCAGACCGCGATTATCCGCGGCGCCACCAGGAAAATCTCTTGTTCCCGGACGGGGAAATCAAACGCCTGGGGCTTCGTGTCCGCACAGCGCAGGAGAAAGACGTCGAGGAGACCAAGCTCTTCCCTTCCCTGATGCAGCGTGCGCGCGAGATATTAGTGCTCTCCGCGCCGGCGAAAGATATGGCCGGTCGGTCCGCTGTGGTCTCCCGCTTCCTGCTGCCTTATGCGGAGCGCAACACTTCCTGGCGGCTGGTGCGGCCGGAGCCCCGCCGCGAAGCACCGGCACCGGGGCGGCTCGGAAGAATCACTGCGGCATCTTTGGTGCAGTTACATGCCCAGGTGAGTCCCACGGGGCTGGAGAGTCTGGCCCAATGCCACTTCCAGTTCTTTGCCGGCAGAGCCTTGCGCTTGAAAGCCGCGCCGGACCGGCCGGAAGACCGTTTCAATCATCTTGTGGCGGGAAATATTCTTCATGCCGTCATGAAAGAGTGGGCGGAACAGACGAATCCGGATATCCTGCAACTCTACGAGCAGGCGTTTGATGATGCCGTAACTGCGCACCGCATCCCCGCAAGTTACAAGCTCGAAGTGGAACGCTTCAAGAAACGGCAGATCATCGCCGCGCTCGACCTGACTCCAAAGTGGAGAGCAGATCAAATCCTGGTGGAGCATGAAATCCAGTTACCCATCATGGAAGGCATCGAACTGAAAGGCCGTGTGGACAGGATCGATGTGATCGGCAATCAGTGCGTAATCATTGACTACAAATCCGGCAACGCCAACAACGTCAAGAAGTTACTGGAAGATACCACCAAGCTGCAGGGGCCTTTGTATGCTCTGGCTGCCAACCGCCTGTTGCAGTTGGAACCGATCGCCATGTTCTATTGGGCACTGAACGGTGATAAGCAGCATGGCTGGGGCCAGATTCCGGGCGCAAAACTCAAACTGCTGGAAATGCCGGAAGACTGGATGGATACGGCCACCGACAAGGCCGTGGAGAAGCTGTCCTTGTACCTAAGTGGTGCTATACAACCGCAACCTGCCAACAGCGACTCCTGCCGGTATTGCGATTTCCGGAATGGGTGCCGTGTCGATGAGGCCGAAAAGAAGACGCTGACGGCGGGAGTTCCAGCCTAAATGCCCCAGTTTACTCAGGAACAGCGCCACGCCTCCACTTATCTGCGACAGGATGCCTGCGTGGTGGCAGGCCCCGGCTCCGGCAAGACCACGGTCCTGGTCGAGCGCTACGCGAACTTACTGCGGCTGGAAGGTTTCACCACGGACCAGATACTCGCGATCACCTTCACTGAGAAGGCTGCCGCGAATATGATGAGCAAGCTCGCCAAAGAGTTTGAGCATGATCACGAGCGGCGGCAGGAACTGGAATCGGCCTATGTGTCCACGATCCACGGTTTCTGTTCCCGCCTGCTGAAACAGAATGCGGTGGCGGCAAAGATTGATCCCCGCTTCACGGTGCTGGATGCACGACAATCCGAACGCTTGCAGCAGGAATGTTTAAGTGAGGCCGTGAATCATCTGGCGGAGACCCGCCGCGCGGAAGCCCTGCAGTTGATTGAAGCCATGCAGGCTGCCGAATTGACAGGGCCGCTGCAGGGTGTTTTCGACGCCATGCGTTCCTCCGGCATGAGCGTGGAAGAAGTGCGCGCGAAGAAAGTACCGGGAGCAGCCGTGACCGTTGCGGATGTTGCTGCAATCCTGCGCGGCGTCCTGCGGAACTGGAATTCCAGCAGCACCGCGCAAACCACGCGGCATGCAGAACTTTCCGAGTGGATCGCCACGGCACCAAAGATAGAAACGGTGGCGTCACTGTGGGAGTGGAATAAGCGCAGACCCAAGCGCCAGGGCATCGCACAGGGCCAGGAAGAGACAATGCGGGAACTCTACGAAGTTACCCTCCCGGCACTGCTCTCTTCCACGGCTGACCGCCAATATCTGCACTTGCGGGAAGCGGTTCTCGATACGATGGCCCGCTTTGATTCCAGTTACCGAAGCCGTAAGTACGAACTGGCAGCGCTGGACTTCAATGATCTGGAGAGCCGCGCAATCCAGCTGCTGGAAACCCGTGATGAAGTCAGAGAACGCATCCAGCAGCAGTTCCGGCAAATCATGCTGGATGAGTTTCAGGACATCAATGACCAGCAGTGGCAGTTACTCAAACTGCTCCGCGGACCGGATACCTTCTTCGCTGTCGGCGATATCAACCAGTCGATCTACGGTTTCCGCCACGCCCAACCGGAGATCTTCGAACGGTATCAAAAGGAGACAGCGGACAAGCATTACACCGAATTATTTGCAAACTTCCGAAGCCGGAAGGAGGTGCTGGCATCGGTCGAGGCGATCCTGGCAAATAAGCCGGGGATAGAACCACGGAAGCTTGTCGCGGGCCTTGCGTTTCCAGACAAACCGGGGCCATTCATTGAGGTGCTGCGCGCTGTGTCCGATGACAAAGACAGGGCTGCGGAACTCGAGGCACAGTGGATCACCTGGCGGCTGCTGCAGATGCGCAACCGGATCGATGTTGGCCAGAGCGGCAAGACCCATCCGGCTGATTATAAGGACTTCGCCGTACTTACCCGCACCGGGGAAGCCATGGTGCCCATCATTGCGGCGTTTGAGAAAGCGGGAATCCCGTACGTTTCGAGCCGCAAGGATTCGTTTTTGATCTCGCGCGAGGGAAAAGACCTCACCGCACTGCTGCATGTTATCTCCAACCCCCGCGATGAAGTGGCCCTGGCAACGGTACTGCGGTCGCCGCTCGTCAGTCTTTCTGATGATGCGCTGCTGGCTCTGCGCCTCATCACAAAACGCGGGATCTTCGATGCCCTGCGCCGCTTGGACGAGGCACAACTCGCGGAAGACGACCACTCCAAACTCAGCGGCTTCCTGGCTAACATGAACCGCTGGCGGCAGGAACAACTGGTCTTGCCGCTTGATCTGGTCTTAGTCCGGGCACTGCAGGATCAGGGTTATGACTGGCCGCCGGAAAGCCTGGCTGGCAGTAACATTGAGAACTTCCTGCACTTGGCCCGTACGACAGGCAACTCCATGCCTCTCGCGGATTTCTTGATCGAACTGGATGACCTCGCCGAAGCCGTGGATAAGGAAGCAGAGCTGGCCGATGAAGATCAGGGCAACCGCGTACAGATACTTACCGCACATGCGGCCAAGGGTTTGGAATTCCCGGTGGTCTTTGTCGCGGCCATGGGAACCAAAGGCAGGAATGATACCGGCAGTATTAACTTCACGCCGCAGTTTGGGCTGGGGATACGCTGGCGGAACCCCGCGAATAACGACGATGGGGTTAAGGATAGCTGGCATGCGGCCAACGGTGAAGTCGTCCGGGCCAGAGAAGATGCGGAAATGAATCGCCTGCTCTATGTCGCAATGACAAGGGCAGAGGAACATCTGATCCTGTCTTACCCGGCATCCAAAGGCTCACCTGGCGGCTGGGCAGCCTATCTGGATAACTTCTATGATTTGAAACAACAGGCACCCTCGCCAGAACCGTTCATTCATGCGACGGATACCTTCGAAACCCTGCTTCGTGTGGTGGATTCGGAGCCGCCCGCTTTGACTTCTGATCCGCAGGAGGCCCGTGATTCCGAAGGAGTGCTCATCCTGCGGCGTCCAAGGGTAACAGGGCAATATGATTCCGCGGTCAATGTAACAGCCCTTGCGGTGTTCGGGCAATGTCCGCGCAAGTATTACTTACAGAGATATGTAAGTGCGAGACCGGGGAGGTTATTGGATTGGGACCCGGATTCCGAGCCGCAAGAAGTGATGGAGGACCTGCCTGACACCGATGAGCCGCCCACAGCAGCGGAACTCGGGACGCTGACTCACGCGCTGCTCGCCGGCATTGATGGGCCTTATCCGCCGGAGGCCAAGCGCCTTGCCGCAGTCTTCCAGAAGAGTGAACTGGCACGGCAGGCAGCAGCGGCGGAGCAGGCGTCGCGGGAGTGGGAGTTCATCGTCGGGATTGAAGGTATTCTGGTGCGCGGCGTCATCGACCTATGGTTCACTTATCAAGGCGAGACGGTCATTGTCGATTACAAGACGGATTCCATCCGCCCCTCGGAAGCAGCAGCCCGGGCGGCAACTTATGCTCCACAGCTGGCGCTTTATGCGATGGCACTGAAGAAGGAACCGGTCCGGGCCTGGCTGCATTTCTTGCAAACGGACCAGCCTGTGGAGGTGGAGTTGGATTATGAAGGCGCGGGATCGCTGGTGCGGGAGTTAACGGAAGCGCAGGAAACCGGCGTGTTCCCGCTGGTGGAGGGACCGCACTGCTTCCGCTGTCCCTATTTCAAAGGACAATGCCCGGCAGGACGCGGGTAAGTACTTATTGAAAAACCAGGAAAACCGCTTCCGAAGCGGCTGGGCAGGGCCAGGATCAGGTACAAGCAGGTTCCCGGCTTGTACCCGTAAAGATCACAGGATGTTCCCCTTCTTACTATCCTTCGGGTTCATTCGAACCCTGCGGTTCCTCTTTCTTGTCATCGCGGCGGCCATGAAGAACAAAGCCAACAGCACCGAGACCAACAGTGATGATGCTGTCAGCGCCTTTGACACCCACTGCGGATGCCGTGACGCCAATCAACACCAAAGAAAGGACAAAAATAAACACTGGCGGAAATTCCGCGCGTGTAAAGCGAAACATGTTTCTCCTCCACTTGCCCTTCCAGAGGGCATTTTGGGATTGCTTGATTGAAACAAAAAGCCCGCCAGCGCGATTAGCGTGGCGGGTTTGGAAAGTCCTCAAATTCAGGTAAGAACTAGTCCCCCGCACATGTCACGACGTCTCCGCCAATTCGGACTGGCAGGCCGGCAGCGATCCTTTGGTGAGCAGGGTACATAAAGTGGTTACCTGCTCAGAGTCTAACTGACTCCCGCGGGTTGCGTCGAGTACTGGCAAATAGTTTTTTTGAGTTATAGTTCTATGAGTCCTCAGTGGCAGGCCACACAGGACTGTTGTACCTTCATCGCATGGTACTTCCGACGCAGCGTGCTCCCAAACCAGCACTGCGGTAATCTGGTGTGCAAAGCCAATGGAAATCCGCGCCCTGCAGGAAGCCGACGCACGAGACTGGTGGAATCTGCGCCTGGAATCGCTGCGTGAGCAACCCTTCGCATTCGGCAAGACAGTAGAGGAGCACAGCGCCACCACGCCTGACGAAGCTGCGCAACGGTTTCGTACTGTCGAGCCGGGCAGTTGCTATCTTGGCGCATTCGAACAAGACCGTCTCATCGGCATGGTTACTCTGTTGCGCCACAGTTCGGCGAAAGAACGCCACAAGGCTCATATCTATGGCGTCTATGTCCAGGCTGCCCACCGGGGCTTGGGCATCGGCAAACGCCTGCTCCAAGCTGCGATCGGGCAGGCCGCAGGAGTCCCGTCGATTGAGCAGATCCTCCTCGCCGTCGGCTCCACGCAGGACACCGCGAAACATATGTACCGTTCGCTGGGATTCGAAACGTTCGGCTTGGAACCCAGAGCGCTGAAGATCGGCACAACTTACATTGATGAAGAACATATGATTCTTCGACTCAGAGAGGGATAACTTATCGTGGATATCTCTGAGGCGGTTACTTACTTGCAGTTCTATCTCATCCCCGCCGCAGGGATTGCCGGCTTCCGAGGGGCAGGAAAGGTTGCCCGTAGATGGCTCCGGCTGCCGTTCCGCTTCGCCGCGTCGCTTACTGTCTGTGCCGGTGCAATCTGTGTCGCCTTCATGACACTATCCGAGATCGGCTGCACCGTGCACCAGCCCGTCCTCTACTCACCAGATCGACACCATGTCGCCATCATCACCAGGATCTTAGGCAGCGCCCTCGACGAGGACAGCTTCATTGTCTCCGTGCGCCCCTGGTGGAGCCCTGTGGCGAGCCGCGTTTATAGTAGTCCGCATCCGCCGCGAGTTAGCTGGCCCGATGGCACGCACTTACTCATCCAGGGCTATCAAACGGAGACAGGCTGCCCGGCGCGGGGTGGCGGAGTCGCGATAAGCTGCGAGGTTGAACCGTAATGGGACTGGACGCGGTGGTTTACTGCAATTGCTATGAGACCGGCAAAGCTGTGCCACCCGCGCAGCCGGAACTCGTTTACGTGGAAGATAGTGGAGCAATCGATTTTCGATGGGAGCAGGCAGGCCCGAACCAATCCCTGTTGGAGCAGTGGCTGGCACAGGGCTGCGAACATGGATTGCGGTTTCAACTTATCACCCGCCGTCTCGGTAACATTTCCCAAATTTCGGCGCTGCATACTATGCTGTCCAAATTCGCTGAGTCATTCCCCATGCTTTTGGGAAAAGTTCTTTATGACGGTGCCCATACTGGGGACTACATCGCAGCTAATGAAGTGGCACGACTCGCCACTGAACTGGAGCACCTGCTCTACGTCAAAGGCCGAACGGCCGATGACGAGAATGCTCTCCGGGACTTCGAACGGCAGATGCGGGAACTCGTTCTCGCCAGCCAAAGCGTGGCCAAGCCGATCGCTTTCTGAACCGCGCTTTCTGAACCACCCAGGTCACCATCCGCCCTCCCGCTACACTCAAACTGTGGCAGTCAATCTAATGCCTGCAGCCGCTGCGGCCGGCGCGTTGGCCGATCGTCCCGGCATGCGTGAGGCACTCCAGTGGTTCACGCGGGAAAAACAATGGGTCAATGAGATCCACCTGAAGCTTTGCCGGGTGCCGTCACCGACATTTCTGGAGCAGCAGCGCGCCGAATGGGTCTCGCAGCAACTGCGGAACCTTGGCTGGCACACGGGTATTGACCGTGCCGGAAATGTCCTGGCCTCCCTCGAAGCGACCCCGGAAGGCAACCTCGTTGCGGTGACCGCACATCTCGATACCGTCCTGGCACCGCGCACCAAAGATGACATCTTTGTGGACCCCGGCGGTGTCTTTCACGGCCCTGGTGTCTCTGATAACGGTGCCGGACTCGCCGGACTGATTGCGATTGCCCGCGCTATAAAGGTTCACCCCGATTCCGCCGATCTATTCCGCAGATTGCTGCTTGTTGCCAACGTCGGGGAGGAGGGCGAGGGCAATTTGAGCGGCATGCGGCACTTGTGCCGGCAGCCCGATCTGGCGCGACGAATCTCAGCCTTCGTCGTGCTGGACGGAGCTGCGACAGATCACATTACGGTGCAGGCTCTGGGCAGCCGCCGCTTCGAAGTATCGTTCGCTGGACCAGGCGGGCATAGCTGGAGCGATTTTGGTATCGGAAACCCGGTCCATGCCCTTACCCGCGCCATGACAGCCTTTGTGGATTCCAAGGCTGTGGAAACCCGCACGCTGTTGCGGGACGGGGCCAAGGTTTCCGTCAATGTGGGGCTGATCGATGGTGGTACCGGAGTCAACGCGATTGCCTCGGCGGCGAGGGCAAAAGTGGATATCCGCTCGGAGAACAATGACCGGATCGAGGAGATGGTGAACGTGCTGTTTCAGGCTGTTGCCAAAAGTGAGGAAGCGGAGAACCGCCGGGCTGTTGCCGGCCGGGTCACGTCGAAAATCAAAGAGATCGGCAACCGTCCGGCGGCCAAGCTCGCACCGGATTCCGGGTTACTGGCTTCAGTACGCGCCGTCGATGCGCATCTCGGAATCCGGTCGCGTCTGGATTGCGCCTCCACCGACGCAAATATCCCGCTGTCCATGGGAATTCCTGCCATCTCCATTGGTGCCGGCGGAACTGGCGGCGGGGCGCACACAACGGCGGAATGGTTCCAGCCGGAAGGGCGGGATTTGGGGCTGAAGCGAGTTTTGCTGACGCTCGGTCTGTTGTTGCCCGGGGAAGGAGAGTAAACAGGCGTTATGTTGCGTTGTTATTCTGGTTCCACCATGCACTTGTACGCTTTTTCGGCGGTTTCCATCCTCGCTCTGCTCGCAACACCGGTCGCGGCGCAAAACGCAGGAGGGGTCGACCTCGGCGCGATTGACCGCGCGGCGAATCCCTGCGAGAACTTTTATCAGTACGCCTGCGGCACCTGGGTGAAAAACCACCCGATTCCTTCGGATCAATCCCGTTGGGGCCGCTTCAATGAACTCGCCGAAAACAACCAGCTGATTCTGAAAAGCATTCTGGAGAAGGCCGCCGTGGTCCGTCCCGGACGCTCTGACAATGACCAGAAGATTGGGGATCTCTACGGCGCCTGCATGGACGAAAAGGCAATTGATGCGAAGGGCGCCGCCCCGATCCAACCGCTGCTGGACCGCGTTGCAAAGATCAGTGACAAGGCTGCTCTGCCTGGGGAAATCGCCCGCTTGCACTCCATGGGGATTCCTGCGTTCTTTTCTTTTTCTTCGGGACAGGATGCCAAGAACTCGGCGGAGATCATCGCGCAGACATTTCAGGGCGGGCTGAGTCTGCCGGACAAAGACTTTTACGTCGCCACAGACCCGAAATCCGTTGAACTGCGCGGCAAATACACAGCCCACATACAGAAAATGTTCATCCTGTTGGGCCATCCCGCAGCCAAGGCAGAAGCAGAAGCCAAGGTGGTGGTGGCAATGGAAACAGCACTCGCCAACGTCTCCCTGGACCGCGTCGCACTCCGCGACCCGAATGCCCGCTACCACCGCATGCCCGTCGCGGAACTGTCGAAGCTGGGCCCGTCCTTCGACTGGAAGGGCTACATGAAAGACCGGGACGTGTTCGTGCCCACATTGAATGTCGCCGTGCCGGATTTTGTGAAAGGCTTGAACGCGCTGCTCGAAAAAACCAGCCTGGACGACATCAAAACGTATCTCGCCTGGCACGTCGTTCATGCGCACGCGAATCTGCTTTCCACGCCATTCGTGCAGGAAGACTTTGATTATTTCTCCCGGACCCTGCGCGGCACCAAGGAGCAGCAACCCCGCTGGAAGACCTGCGTGCGCATGGTCGACAGCCTGCTCGGCGAGGCGGTTGGCCAAGCCTATGTGGACGTGGCCTTCGGCAAAGATGGCAAGGAACGGACGCTTCGCATGGTGGGTGAGATCGAAGCCGAGATGAAGAAGGATATCAACTCTCTGCTTTGGATGAGCCCGGAGACGAAGCAACAGGCGATCAAGAAGTTGGATGCGGTCGCCAATAAGATCGGCTATCCGGAGAAGTGGCGTGACTATTCAAGTGTGAAGATCATCGCGGGCGATCTGGTTGCCAGCGACCGGAATGCCTCCTCTTACCTGGTGCGGCGCGCGCTGGCCAAGATCGGGCAGCCAGTCGACAAGACGGAATGGGGCATGACGCCGCCGACCGTGAATGCGTATTACATGCCATCCCAGAACAACATCAACTTCCCAGCCGGAATTCTGCAGCCTCCGTTTTATTACAAGGGTGGAGATGAGGCAGTGAACTACGGCGGCATTGGTGCCGTAGTGGGACACGAACTGACCCACGGCTTTGACGACTCTGGCCGTCAATACGATGGCGAGGGTAATTTGCGCGATTGGTGGACACCGGAAGATGCAAAAGCCTTCAAGGAGCGTGCCGACTGCATCGTCAACGAGTACGGAAACTTTGTGGCCGTGGGCGATGTGAAGCTGAACGGCCGCCTGACTCTCGGAGAAAACGGGGCAGACAACGGCGGCGTCCGGCTGGCCTACATGGCATTGATGGATTCGCTCGCGGCCCATACCGGCATTGCCCCGGAGAAGGACGGCTTCACGCCCCAACAGCGCTTCTTCCTGGGCTTCGCGCAGATCTGGTGTGCGAATGCGACGCCCGAATCGGCGCGGGTGCAGGCCAAGACCGATCCTCACTCGCCGGGGCTCTACCGGACCAATGGCGTGGTGCAGAATATGCCGGAGTTCCAGCAGGCGTTCGGCTGCAAGGCCGGGCAGCCGATGGTGAGTGAAAAGGCTTGCCGCGTCTGGTAGGGGTTCAGCCTGCCGCTACACTGGAATTGTGCCCCCGATGCCGTTGAGAACCCGCGCCGAACTGGCATTACTCGGTGTCGCAATCATTTGGGGAACCACCTTCGTCCTGGTCAAGAATGCATTGGAACAGGTTTCGACTTTCCTGTTCCTCTCCATGCGATTTTCGGTGGCGGCTTTGGCACTCTTCGTGCTTTACAGAAAAGCAGTCCGGCGGGACAGAATGTGGCCCGCAGTCATGGCTGGCGGCCTGCTGTTTATTGCATATGTCTTTCAAACAGCGGGTCTCGAAACCACCACGGCCTCAAAATCAGCTTTTTTGACCGGACTTTCGATTCCGATGGTACCTTTGCTCAGTTCGCTCGTCTATCACAACAGGCCGCGCGCCTTTGAGGTCGCGGGAATTCTCGTCGCGACCCTCGGCATGGGGTTGATGACGCTGCCCCCGGGCAGGTTTGACTTGAGCCGGGGCGATTTCCTCAGCCTGCTTTGCGCCGTGGCATTCGCGCTGCATATTGTAGTGGTAGGTCACTATTCGTCCATGATCGGTTTTGAAACACTCGCCGTGGTTCAAATTGGCACTGCTGCCATTTTGGGATGGGGAACGTTCCGGTTCGCCGAACACGTCCGGTTCGAACCAACCTTCGCAGTCTGGTCAGCGGTGCTGGTGTGCGGTATCTTCGCTACGGCGGTGGCGTTTGGAACACAGGCATGGGCGCAGCAATACACGTCGGCGACACGGGCGGCACTGATCTATTCGCTCGAACCGGTGGTGGCTTGGGTGACGTCGTACCTGTTGCTGGGCGAAAAGCTGTCACAACGGGCTGTTTTTGGCGCCTTCCTGATTCTTGGAGGCATCTTAATGGTCGAATTGAAACGTGGTAAAGGTAAGGAACATCAGTCAGATACAGAGAGCGCGGCAGCCTCGTAGCGGAAGGTTATAGTCTGTACAGGCATACAAGCGCAAGGAGCCATTTCACAGATGAACATTTTGGATAAAGTGCGGAGACAAAAATACCTGTCCTTCACGCTGATGCTTTTTATGCTGGCAGTCGGCGTGGTCATCGGCACCGTCGCGCAGACCGGTGCAAAGGCTGCCAAGGATCAGGCAGTGGCCCAGGACGCTACACCTCTGAGCATCCCGAGTCCGGTGCAGTTGCAGAATTCCTTTTCCAAACTGGCCAAGCAGTTGGAACCTTCCGTTGTTAACATTTCGACGGAATACATTCCCCAGAAGGCAACCACGCAGAACCAGCCCCGGCAGCAACAGCGCCGTCGCGCCGTTCCGCAGGACGATGAAGAAGATCAACAGGGCGGCATGCAGGATTTCATGCAGCGCTTCTTCGGCAACCCCGGTGGTGGCATGGGCCAAATGGAAGACCGGCGCAGTGCCAGCCTTGGCTCTGGTGTGGTCGTCGACAAGAACGGCTACATCATCACCAATAACCACGTGGTGGAAAAGGCCACCAAGATCACGGTGAAGTTCAATAACGACACCGTGGAATATCCTGCCAAGGTGATCGGCACGGACGTCGACACTGACCTCGCGGTGATCAAGGTCGAGAAGAAGAACGTTATGCCCGCGAAGATCGGAAACTCGGATGCCGTGCAGGTGGGTGACTGGGCTATCGCAATCGGTTCTCCCTTCGGCTTCGAAGCCACCGTCACGGCGGGAATCGTGAGCGCGCTTTCCCGCGACGTGCCCAGTGAAGTGGGCAACATGAAGAACAGCTTCCAGCACTTCATCCAGACCGACGCTGCCATCAACCCCGGCAACAGCGGTGGCCCGCTCGCCAATATCAATGGCGAAATCATCGGCATCAACACGATGATCGCGAGCCGCAGCGGTGGCAACCAGGGAATCGGCTTTGCGCTGCCCATCAATACGGCCGCGAAGGTTTACAACGCGATCATCAAGACGGGCCGTGTGACCCGCGGGTCCATTGGCGTCAGCATCTCTGACCCGAACAAGGAACTGCTCAAGGTCTATGGCGCGGATCACGGCGTCTTCATCCAGTCCACCACGGAAGGCGGACCCGGTGAAAAGGCAGGCTTGAAGGCAGAAGACATCGTCACGTCGATCAACGGCAAAGCGATTCTGAAGAGTCAGGATCTCATTGATGCCGTGGCCGATACCCCCGTTGGCAACTCCATCAAGGTGAGTATCATGCGCGACAAGCGTCCCATGACTCTGGACGTCGTGGTGGGCGACCGCGTCAAGATTTACGCGGAAAACTATGGCCTCGCCAAGTCCGCGGAAAGCGAAAAGCCGGAGACCACGCAGGCCCGGTTCGGCATCACAATCCAAAACCTGCGGGAGGGCGACCGTACCGGCTACAAGGGTGCGGGGGTCACAGTCACCTCCGTCGAGCCCGGTTCGTTCGCCGATGACATCGGGATTGGCAAGGGCGACATCATCGTGGAAGTTAACCGCCAGTCGATCAAGAGTGTCGATGATGTGAAGCAGATCCAGGGCAATCTCAAGCCCGGCGATGCCGTAGCATTCAAAGTCATGCGACCGGTGCAGGGCTTCAACCGCTCCACGCCCGGAGTGACTTGGCAGCCTGTGTTCCTCGCGGGCTCCTTACCCGCAGCACAGTAACATCGGATACAATCGAACGGTAATCAGGGGCTGTTTCGGCAGCCCCTTTTCATTTCCCCAATGACTCGCACCACCATCCAGCGGCTCCTGCCGACACTTCTTCTGCCGATCCTGGTGTTTACGGCGGCGGCTGCGGTGCAGAAATCCACGACCGCCAAGAAGGCACCGGCAAAGAAGTCCACTGCAACCAAGAACGCGGCAACCAAGAAAAAAGCGGCCTCAAAAACCGGCACTGTTCAAGCCAAGTCCTCGAAATCTTCGAAGAAAACTGGCAAAAAAGCCGTTGCCTCCACCACCTGGCGGAACAGACAAACAGCACCTTCTCCAGAACGCTACAAAGAAATCCAGCAGGCGCTCTATGACAAGGGCTACCTGAAGTCGCAGCCGAACGGAGTCTGGGACACCGAATCCCAGGAAGCGATGAAGCAATTCCAGTCGGAACGCAAGCTCACACCAACGGGGAAGGTCAATGCGCCGTCGCTGATTGACCTCGGCCTGGGCCCCAAGCACAACACGGGTGTACCCACGCCCGCCGTGTCCCCGCCGCCCGCTCCGGGCGAAGCAAAGTAAACCACCTGTACACCAACGCTGGCGTGGTGGCACGATAGAGATGTCATGATCATTGGCGTACCCAGAGAAGTAAAAGACCACGAGACCCGTGTCGGCCTTGTCCCCAGCGGCGTAACCGCGCTCCGCGAAGCAGGCCATGAAGTGCTTGTCGAAACCCATGCCGGCGAAGGCAGTTCGGTTTCCGACAAAGAATATATGTCCGCCGGGGCACACATTGCCCTGAGCGCAGCCGAGGTTTGGCGCAAGGCCGACCTCGTCGTGAAAGTCAAGGAACCGCAAGTCTCCGAATACCAATACTTCCGGCCCGGGCTCAACCTCTTCACCTACCTGCATCTTGCCCCACTCCGCGAGTTGACCGACAAACTGCTCTCCACCGGCGTAACCGGCATTGCCTACGAGACTATCGTCGAGAGAGATGGTTCCCTGCCCCTGCTCACCCCGATGAGTGAAGTGGCCGGGCGCATGTCCGTCCAGATCGGTGCACAGTACCTGGAACGCCCGAACGGTGGCCGCGGTATTCTCCTCAGCGGCATCCCCGGCGTGGCACCCGCGAACGTCGTCATCATCGGCGGCGGCGTGGTGGGTACGAATGCCGCCAAGATCGCTCTTGGCATGGGCGCTCACGTCACCATGATCGACCGCAGCCTCAACCGCCTGCGCCATCTCGATGACATCTTTGGCGGGCAGATCGTCACTCTCGCGTCGAACTCCTGGACCATCTCGGAAGCCCTGAAGCACGCGGATTTGGTCATCGGCGCCGTCCTCATCCCCGGTGCCTCCGCGCCCAAAATTGTACGCCGCGAAATGATCGCGAACATGAAGCGTGGCTCGGTCGTGGTGGACGTCGCCATTGACCAGGGTGGCTGCTTCGAAACCTCTCATGCCACCACGCACACGGACCCCATCTACTTCGTCGATCAGGTGCTGCACTACTGCGTTTCGAACATGCCGGCGGCCGTACCCCACACCTCCACCTTCGGCTTGACCAACGCCACGTTCCCCTACCTGCTCGAAATCGCGAACAAGGGCGTGAAGAATGCCTGCGCCGGGCATCCCGCAATCGCCACCGGCGTCAACACATACAACGGCAAGCTCACCTACCAGGGTGTGGCCGAATCCCAGGACCGCGAGTTCACCCCGCTCGCCGAACTTTTCTAACCATGACCGCTGCTGCACTTACACACCTGGACGAAGACGAAAAACTCTTCCGCGACACAGTCCGGCGCTTTGCCAGGGAGCGCATCCAGCCGCTGGTCCGGCAGATGGACGAGGCCTGTGTTCTCGACAAAGGGATTCTCAAACAGTTCTTTGAACTTGGACTAATGGGAATCGAGATCCCTGAAGAGTATGGCGGACAGGGCGGCAACTTCTTCCAGTGCATGCTGGCCATTGAAGAACTCGCGGCCGTGGACCCTGCCGCGGCGATTGTTGTCGATATCCAAAACAGCATCGTCAACAATGCGGTAATGCGCTGGGGCACGGAAGAACAAAAACGCCAGTACCTTCCCCGCCTCGCGAACGATACCATTGGTGCCTACGCGCTGTCGGAAGCCGGTGCCGGCTCGGACGCCTTCGCCCTCACAACAGCGGCAGTGGAGGATGGCAGCGAATACCGCATCACCGGGCGCAAGCTCTGGATCAGCAACGCCGCCGAAGCCGGACTGTTTGTGCTTTTCGCCAACATCAACCCCGCCGCCGGATATAAAGGCATCACAGCATTCCTGGTGGACAGGAATACTCCCGGCTTTCAAGTCGGCAAGAAAGAAGACAAAATCGGCCTACGCGCGTCTTCCACGTGCGAACTGATCCTGGATAACGTCCGTGTGCCGAAAACCAGCGTTCTGGGCGAGCCGGGCAAGGGCTACAAGATCGCCATCGAAACACTCAACGAAGGGCGCATCGCCATTGGCGCGCAGATGACGGGTCTCGCCCAGGGCGCTCTTGACCACGCCGTGAAGTATGCGAAAGAGCGGAAGCAATTCGGCAAGGCGATTGGCGAATTCCAGGCAGTCCAATTCGACCTGGCCCGCATGGCAATTGACGTGGAGGCTTCCCGCCTGCTCGTCTACAACAGTGCGCGGCTTCGTGATGCCGGGCAACCGTATATCAAAGAGGCCGCCATGGTGAAGTGGTACGCCTCGGAGATCGCGGAGAAAGTCGCGTCCAAAGCCGTGGAAATCCACGGTGGCGTGGGTGTGACGAAGGATTATCCTGTCGAGAAGCTCTATCGCGACGCCAAGATTGGCCGAATCTACGAAGGCACCAGCAATATTCAATTGATGACGATTGCCAGGAAACTGTTAGGCTAAGGGCAACGTCTTTCTGGAGAGATCATGCGTACTTTGTTGACAGCCAGTTTGCTTGCGGCCCTGTTCGTAGCGGTTGCGCCAGCCGCTGACCCGAGTCCGGAAGAAATTATCCGCAAGTTCGCCGCCAAGGAAAAGGAATTCAAGACGGCCCGTGAGGTCTACACCTACCGGCAGTCTGTCAAGCTTGAGGAACTCGACGCCGACGGCAGTACCACCGGCAAGTGGGAAATCGTTTCAGACATCATCTTCGGGGCCGATAATAAGCGGACCGAAAAGGTGGTCCGTGCGCCGATGATCACGCTTCACAATCTGATTCTCACGCCGCAGGACGAGCAGGATCTCCGCAACGTGCAGCCGTTCGTGCTGACCTCTGATGACATCAACAAGTACGACATTCGGTACACCGGCAAAGACAAGGCCGATGAGATTCCCTGTTATAAGTTCGATGTTCGCCCGAAGACCATGGTCAAAGGCGAGCGCTACTTCGAGGGCGAGATCTGGGTGGATGACCGCGATTTCCAGATCGTCAAGACCTACGGCAAAGGTGTGGGCCTGCTCAAAAAAGGGGAAGACAACCAGTTCCCCCGGTTTGAGACTTACCGCGAACAAATCGACGGCAAGTATTGGTTCCCCACTTATACGCGCGCCAATGACACACTGCACTTCAAGACCCTGTCGCAGCGCATTCGCATGACCGTGAAGTATCAGGATTATAAGCGCTTCGGAGCAGAAACGAAGATCACGTTCGGCGACGAAGTCAAACCGGAAACCAAGAAACCGTAGGGCCGCGTGCTAGCATCGGCACGATGTCTGAAAAAACAAAAATCACGATCAACAACAACGGTTCCATCAAGGTCGAGGGTGACTTTGAAATCGTAGATCCCACCGGTACGCCGTTTGGCCTGGGGGGCCGCACGGCAATCGGTCTCTGCCGCTGCGGACTTTCCGCGAACAAGCCGTTCTGTGACGGTGCGCATGCCCGCAATGGCTTCTCTGACCCCGTGGTGGCCCGCGATTTGCCTGCCCCGAAGCCGAAGGTGTAACTGACCCTTGAAACTGTTCGCCGCTGCGGTGCTCTTCGCGGTTTCAGCATTCGGCCAGACGGTCGAGATGTCGAATTGCGTCTATCGCGGCGGCGATGATCCAGCCTGGGCCGCAGTTGGCTACGACGACAGCGGCTGGGCAAGAACCCCGAACGGCCTCCCCGGCGGGCTCTGGATGCGGTGCCGTGGAACACTCCCCGTCAAAACATCCCCGCTGTACGTCCAGTTGAACCTCAGCGCTGCCTGGGAACTCTACGCAAACGGACGGAAGATCGGAACATTCGGTGATCCAGCATCGGGATTCGCCACTGCGGATACCATTCAACAGCGCCAAATTCCAGCAGAACCGGCCCGGGGAGAGCTTCTAATCGCGGTCAGGGTTGGGGACCGTCCCCTGCTGTACCGCTTGCTCAGCAAGCCAGTTCTCGGCACCGCGCAGGAACTCGAGGTGAGTCGCTTCGAAGTCTTTCACGATGCCATCCTTGAAGGCCTCGGGACACGCGTGGCCAGTTATGCGATGGGAATTGCCGGGCTGATCCTGCTCATCCTGTCCATCGCCGACCAGAAGCATAGAGAAACACTCTGGCTCGGAATTTTCTGTCTTCGTTTGCTGATCTATCAGCTCGCGGATGTTCCCTTCACGTTTCAGTTGCCCCTCCCGATTTGGATGCCGCTCGTGTTGTGGTGGCTATCGCAAGTCCTGAACTTTGCATTGCCGTGGTTCATCTACGCCTTTCAGGGCAAGCCGGTCCCGGCCTTCTACCGGTGGCTTCGCGTCATTGTCGCCGCAGCGTATCTCCCGCTCCTGGTGGATCCCTTCGTGGCAAACGGGGCCCTCACACCGGCTCGCATTTTTGTCCTGAATTATGTTGCGGTGCCGCTGGGCTTCGTCAATACCGCTTGTCTGATCACCGCCTTCCTGCCCTACCGGAACCGGTCGTGGCCGGAGTGGCTGGCCGTCGTGGTGGGTGGCATCTGGGCTTTGGCCACGGGAGTTCCGCTATTTGTGCAGTTGCCCTGGATCGGGCAGGAAATCCATCTCTACGGGGCCAACAACCTACTCTCGGCCCTCCGCACTCCGGCGATTATATTCTTCATCGTTCTACTCGCCCTGCGCTTCCGCCGCGTTGGCCGGGAGCGGGAGCAATTGCGGAGCGACATGGATGCCGCGCGGAACGTGCAGCAGCGTCTGGTGCCGGCGCAGACCGATATTCCGGGCTATGAAATCGCCACTGCCTATGTGCCGGCGAATGATGTTGGCGGCGACTTCTACCAATGCCTTCCCGCAGCCGATGGCAGTCTGTTGGTCGTGGTCGGGGATGTGAGCGGCAAGGGCCTCGATGCCGCGATGCTCGTCGCGACGGTGATTGGCGCTTTGGGAGATCTCGCCTCCCGCCAGCCTGCCGAAGTGCTGGCGCATCTCAACCGTGCGATTCTCGGCAAGACCGGAGGTGGTTTCGTGACCTGCGGCTGCGCGCTCTTTGATGGCAACGGAAACGTCGAGTTCGCCAACGCTGGACACATTTCGCCCTACATGGATGGCTCGGAAGTGGAGGTGGATTCCGCCCCCCCGCTCGGCATCATCGCGGACATGGAGTATGAAACCACTACGCGCCTGGCCCTTGGGACGGTAACATTCCTCTCGGATGGTGTGGTGGAAGCCCGCAACGGCGCGGGGGAGTTACTGGGGTTTGAGCGCACAGGTCCGTTGACAGCAAAGCCCGCGTCAGTGATTGCAGAAGAAGCGCGGCGTTGGGGCCAGGACGATGACATCACCGTTGTGCAGGTATCGGCTAAACTGTCACCAAGGGAGGCAACTGCATGCTCGACACATTAATCTCAGAGCGCGAGTATCTCTCCACCGCCTACCATCCTGACGTGGATTTCGTGGATGGCCATATCGAGGAGCGCAATGTGGGGGAACGGGAACACGGGGAACTGCAGTGGCGAGTTTCTTATCTTCTAAAGCGGCAGCGGTTCGCGGCGTATATCGAAACCCGGCTGAAGGTCTCTGCAACCCGCTATCGGATCCCGGACATCTGCGCCTACGCAGAACGCCAAACAGATTCAGTTTTGAAAAACCCACCACTCCTGTGCATCGAAGTGCTTTCCCCGGAAGACCGCATCCATCGCACCGCCCGAGTTGCAGAAGATTACCTTGCCATGGGTGTTGCAACCGTTTGGCTGCTCGATCCGCTGGAGCGCAAAGCCTATGTCGTGGATGCAATTCACGGCTTGCATGAGGTTAAGGAAAACATCGCAGCCGCGGACGGCCGCATCACCTTCACCCTCGAAGAGATTTTCTCCAGCGAAGACGTTTTCTGCTGAGAAACAATCCGCACAACGGACGCCTTCTGGCCGCCAGAATCCTTCCGCTCTTGCTTTAGGATTTCAGCGCGGCCCTTGCGCCTGTGCGGCTAATCCGCAATCGTAATCGTCGGCCCGGAGTTATCCACCGCTCCGGCGCGTTCCACCACCAGCTTCGCCAGATCGTAAAACGCCTTGCCGCGCTTGTCATCGGGCCCAAAGACGGCCACCGGCTGGCCGGTATCTCCGCCAATCCGCACCGCGGGATGCATCGGCAACGCGCCCAGGAACTCGATCCCCATCGCCTTGGCCGTGCTCTTGCCGCCGCCCGAGGAGAACACATCAATCCGCTCATTGCAGTGCGGACAATCGAGCCAGCTCATGTTCTCGACCAGGCCCAGAATTGGCACCTTCACGTTTTCGAACATGTGGATCGCCTTGCGCGCGTCTTCAAGCGACACATCACTCGGCGTGGTCACCACCACTGCGCCGGAGACCGGAGCGGTTTGGATCAACGAAAGCTGCACATCGCCCGTGCCCGGCGGAAGATCAATGATCAGGTAATCGAGCGTTCCCCAATCCACACCGCGCAGGAACTGTTGGATCACGGAATGGAGCATGGGGCCGCGCCACACCAGCGGCTTGTCGCCCGGGCTCAGAAAGCCCATCGACATCAGCTTCACGCCGTAATTCTCCAGCGGCTGTATGCGCTCGCCAATCGCGGAAGGCGTTTGGTTGGTGCCCATCATCAGCGGCACATTCGGGCCATAAACGTCAGCATCCAGCAGACCGACCTTGTGGCCCAGTTTCGCCAGCGCGATGGCAATATTCACGGATACCGTGGTCTTGCCAACGCCGCCTTTGCCGCTGCCGACGGCGATCAGGTTCTGCACTCCAGGAATAGGCAGCTTCGGGGCGCTGCCCGGTTGATTCGGACTCATGTGATTCCATGATTACAGATGCCGCCACTCAATGACAGGGACGTGAAATTGAGAGCAACCCTGCGCTGGGCTCTGCGGGTGTTCATTCTGACCCTTGCCGCCGTCATGGCATGGAGCACGCGCTTCACGCTCGACCCCGACGGAATGTCCTATATCGACGTGGCCCGCTGTTACCTGCGCGGCGACTGGACCAACGCTCTGTCCACCTACTGGAGCCCTTTGTATCCCTGGCTTCTCACACTGGTCTTCGGTGTGGGTAAGCCGGGGCCGGAGTGGGTGATCCCGCTCACCCACGCCGTCTGCTGGTTTGAATTCCTCGGCATGGTCTTGGCCTGGGAATGGCTGCAAAGGGAGTGGGAAGCCTGGAAGGGCGCGCCGCGCGAATGGGCGCTCATTGACGCCGCGGGCTACCTGCTGATCGGCTGGACGGGGCTGGATCTCGCCGGCGTGGACTTCAACTCCGCCGATGACGCCGTGATTTTCTTCCTGCTGCTTACGGCCGCACTGCTCACACGAATCTGGCGCGAAGCAGATACGCGGCGGGACTGGATCACACTCGGCATCGTGCTCGCCTTCGGATTCTACGCCAAAGCGGCATTTTCCACCGTCATTCCAGTCATATTGATCCTGCTGTTCTGGAAGCGTAAACCGGCCGCACTCACAGCCGCGGCAGCGCTGTGCCTCACGCTGCTGCCGTTCGTCATTCCCGCGTCGCTGACGAAGGGTCGCTTCGCGCTGAGTGACACCGGCAAAATGAACTACGCCTGGCAGGTTTCCGGCTACGGCGTGGAGGGCTACAAGGAGGAAGGCTTCCCTGCCCCGGCGAACATTCCCCATCCGATTCCCCACTTGCTCGAATCCCCACGCGTGATTTCGTTCACGGATCACATGGTCGGTACCACGCCCGTGCACTTTGACCCGCTTTGGTGGTGCGCGGGCTACCCGGCGAACATCAACTGGGAGCGCCAGTGGATGGTGCTGCGGGCGAATATTCCGGAGACCCTTTCTGAATTCCGCTGGTGCCCGGCATTGTGGCTGACCGCGTTGCTCCTGCCCTTCGGCCTGCGCCGGTTCCAGCTTGGCAGCGCCTGGTTTCTGTGGCTTCCGGCACTGGCCATGTCCGGTTCCTATTGTTTCGTCTATGTGTTATCCCGCTATACCGCCGGGCCGTTCATGCTCTTCGGCTTCGGTTTACTTGCCGCCTGTTGGAACATTGAACTTCCCCGCTGGACGCGCCTGGCCGGCATTGCCGTGCTGCTTGCCTCCGCCTGGTTCTCCCTTTCCACCGAATGGGATGAAGGGGTCATGGCTGCATGGAAGGAATTCCGGGGCTTAGAGCGCGCCGACGATGCCTACATGGTCGACGTTTGCCTCTACATGCAACACCAGGGCTTCCAGCCGGGGGACCGGATCGGCCTCATCGGGATGACACTGGGTGTGCAGTATCTGCAGTTGTTGGAAGGGCAGGAATCCGCCGCGGTCCCGGCACGGCTCTACCACATCGATAACGAATGGGGCCGCCCGCTGCGCTTTACCTGGGAAAAGATCGATGAGTTCTGGGCCGCCGATGAGTCCACGAAACGACGTGTTTACAATGCCATGCGGTCCACGGGCGCCAAGTGGGTCTTCGCCAGCCAGGTGCCAAAATGGGCAGACACCACGGGCTGGACGCCCATTATCGAAGAGAAGATTCTGCGCGAGGAACCAGTGAAGCAGATCCTCTACTACCGTCGCCTATGATGTTTTCATGCAGATGAGAACTCTTGGCAAGACCGGACTCAACGTTTCGCGCGCCTGCTTCGGCACCATGACCTTCGGCTCGCAGGCCGATCAGGCTGCCTCGCAGCGCATGGTTGACCTATGCATCGATCACGGGATCAACTTCTTCGATACCGCGAACATGTATAACAACGGCGAGGCAGAGCGGATTCTTGGCAAGTGCCTGGCCGGAAAGCGCGACAAGATTGTGCTCGCGAGCAAGGTCCGCGCGAAGATGGCCGATGGTCTGGAAGGGCTGAGCCGGCGTGCCATGCTGCGGGCCGTGGACGAAACCCTGCAGCGGCTCAACGTGGACTATCTCGACCTCTACTATCTGCATATGCCGGACCACACCGTAGATATCGAAGAGACCCTGGCGACGATGGATGAGATCGTCAAAGCGGGCAAAGTAAGATACCCGGCATTCTCGAATTATGCCTCCTGGCAGGTGACAGAGATGTTATGGCTTTCTGAGAAACATGGCTATGTACCGCCGACTGTGGGTCAGCCGATGTATAACATGCTCGCGCGCGGCATTGAGCAGGAGTATCTTGCCATGTGCAAGCGCTTCGGTATCTCGAACTGTATCTATAATCCCCTGGCCGGCGGACTGTTGACGGGCAAGCAGCAACAGAGCCGCCCGCTCGAAGGCAGCCGTTTTGACAACAACCAGCTATATCTGGACCGTTACTGGCACCCGGCTTACTTTGCTGCGGTGGATGAGTTACAGGCAGCCGCCACTAAGGAAGGCCGGACACTGGTGAGTACCGCACTGAACTGGGTTTGGCATCACACGGAAGTAGAATGCGTGATCCTGGGTGCATCCCGTGCAGAGCAACTGGAGCAGAATCTGGCGGCGCTGCAGGATGGACCATTGCCCATTGAATTACTGGAAACCTGCGAGACGGTCTGGAAGGGCCTGCGCGGGATTACGCCGAAGTACAACCGTTAAAAACGGTTGCACTCATACCAAAGAAAACGCTTCCCTTTGGGATATCTCTGGAGTAATATCAGGTCGAAACGATTACGTTTCCCCGTGGAGGTTGCCCATGTTCGATAGCCTGGACGAAACACTGAAGCATGACCTGAAGGCGCAAAGCTCGCCCAGGGAGCGGATGATGTTATACGGCAGTGTAGCCGGTGTCTCACTGCTGCTGTTTGGCGGCATTCTGGCCGCGATGAAGTATATGGGGTAAGTCCCCTGCACTTAGAGTTTGTCGATAACAGCCTGCGTGAACTCCTTGGTTCCCGCAGACCCGCCGACGTCGTGTGTCAGGTGCTTGCCTCCGGCATACACTGCCTCGATGGCTTTTTGCATTCTGCGTGCGGCTTCGCGTTCGCCCAAGCGCGAAAGCATGAGCCGTGCCGATTGCATGAGTGCCGTCGGGTTCGCCAGGCCTTTGCCTGCGATATCCGGAGCTGAGCCGTGCACGGCTTCAAACACCGCGCAGGTGTCCCCCAGATTGGCACCGGGAACAATCCCGAGTCCGCCAACCAGGCCGGCTGTGAGGTCGCTGACGATGTCACCGTAGAGATTCGTTGTCACCAGCACATCGAAAGTCTCCGGCCGCATCACCAGTTGCATGCAGGCGTTATCGACAATCAACTCGCCATACTCGATCTGCGGGAAGCCCGCCGCGACTTCCCGGCAGCACCGGAGGAAAAGGCCATCAGACATCTTCATGATGTTGGCCTTGTGAACCGCCACTACTTTGTGGCGGCCTTCGAGTACGGCCCATTCGAAGGCAGCTTTCGCGATCCGCATGGAGGCTGTCTTCGTTATGACCTTCAGGCTCTCAACCACATCGGTTACCACTTCGTGCTCAATGCCGCTGTAGAGATCTTCCGTGTTCTCGCGGAAAATGACGAGGTCGATGGGCACATCCGAGTAGCGGGTCCGCAACCCGGGCAGCATCTTCACCGGGCGGAAATTGACGAAGAGATTCAGGTGCTTGCGCAGCGCGACGTTGACGCTCGGATGGCCCTTGGCAATCGGCGTGCCAACGGGCCCTTTCAGCGCAATCTTCGTCTTCTCAAGAGATTCATAAACCGTGTCCGGCAGGAACTTGCCTGTGGCCCGTTCTGCCTCCACCCCAATGTCGACGCGGTCCCAAACCACGTCCACGCCAAGGGCTTCAATCACTTTTACAGTTGCATCCGCGACTTCAGGACCGATGCCGTCGCCAGGCAGGAGAGTAATGTGGTGGCTCACGCCTCCAGTGTAAGCCCGGGGAACATCGCGAGGCGGCGGTCGAGTTCGCCCCACAGAGCTTCAGTAGTGATGCACTTGGCTCCGCTGCGCGCGATGAAATCAGTATGCTGCAGATCGCCGCGGACCATGGCCCACACTTCCCGTGTCTCCGGATTGATCAAAACCACACGTTCAATGCCCCAAAGTTCGTACTTCTGGCACTTCCGAACCAGATGGTGGAAAGAATCACTGGGAGAAAGAACTTCAATCACCACTTCAAACGGCTGCGTTGGAAAGGGGAAAATCGCGGTTCCGGCGGATGCGATCACATCGGGAACCGGTTCGAATGCCTCCCGCAGTTTCAGCCGGACCTCGACAGCGGAAAGTAATCCTGCTTCAAAAAGTAACTGGCCCAGGATGATTTGAATGAGCCCGTGAATTCCAGTGGGCATGCTTTTCTGGATGGCCTCCCCGTCCCAAAACTCGAAGTAGGGCTTCTCTTGCCCGTAGCGGGCGTGGAACGCATCCAACGCGAGTTTGGCTTCGGCGACAGCGGCCATAATGCATCCAGTATCGCGCGTTTTGTTCTGCCGTACTATAGTTTCAGATGGCATTCCGGCTTCGGACCGCGCAGGGCAAGCTCAAAATCGAGCATAGTATTCTCGACAACCTGCGCCCGGTGCTGAACAAGCTGGTGGCGGAAGAGGACATACGCTCCATCATTCCCGGTGTCATCCGCCCGGTCCGCGATGCGAAGGGGCCGGTCAAGATCCGGATTACCGTGCCGGTGCAGAATGGCTGGAAGGCCATCGCCCTTTGCAACGGTGCCCGGCAGGAATTGTTTATTTCAACAGAATTGACTGAGGAACAGTTGAATTACTTCCTCCAGAAGGCTATCGAGGATGCTTCGTAACTTCACTTTTGCTCTTTTTGTTACTGCGGCAACAGCCCAGAACACGCCTCCCGACACAGGGGCTTTTCTCTTGCAGGGCGGCACGGTCCATACGGTCTCCGGTGCCACGATTGAAAGCGGTTCGGTGCTGGTCCGGAATGGCAAGATTGTGGGCGTAGGCAAGAATCTCACGGCACCGGAAGGCGTGCAGGTGATCGATATCACCGGCCAGCACGTTTACCCCGGCATGATCGATGCCGCCTCCTTCATCGGGCTGCAGAAGCCCTCCGCCGACCAGGCCTCAGACGCGAAGGAGATGGGGCTCTTCAACCCGCAGATCCGTGCGGCAACGGCCATCAATCCCGAAAACCAGCACATTCCCGGCGCGCGCGCCAACGGCGTCACCACCGTGATTGAAATGCCGGATGGCGAACTGCTCGCCGGACAGATGTCACTGGTCCACATGCAGCCGGGAACGAACGACGCGATGGTCGCGGACAGCTTTACCGCCATCCACTTGCGCTTCCCCGCCATTGAGCTGCTGCCGCGCCGCAAATATGAACCGGAAGAGGACGATGACGAACCGCTCGAACCGGAACCGCGCCCCTATGCCGAGGCAAAACAGGAGTACGACGTCAAACTGCGGGCGCTGAACAAGTTCTTCGAAGATGCCCGGCGCTACCGTCGTTCCCGGCAGATGAAGGGGAAGAACGTGGCGCAGGATCTCCGCTATGAAGCGCTGTTGCCTGTGCTCGAAGGGACCAAGCCTCTGCTGATTACGGCGGTGCGCGAGCGCGAAATCCGGGAAGCGGTGGCCTGGGCGGACAAACAGAAGATCAAGATGATCCTGGCAGATGGTTATGAAGCATACAAAGCAATTCCACTGCTGAAGGCGAAGAATATCCCGGTCGTGCTGGGCCCCACCCTGTCGCTGCCGCTCGATGAAGATGATCCCTACGACCGCAGTAACACCACGCCGGGGCTGCTCTACAAAGGCGGAGTGAAGTTCTGCATCGCCACGTTCAGCGCGCTTTCCACCCGGAACCTTCCCTACCAGGCGGCCGCTGCTGTGGGTTACGGACTCCCGCACGACGAAGCGTTCAAAGCCGTGTCACTCAATGCCGCCGAAATCTTCGGTCTCGGCAAGCGCTACGGTTCCATTGACGAAGGCAAAGTGGCGGATCTGATTGTTACTGATGGCGACCCGATGGAAGCGAATACCAAAGTGAGCTACGTGTTCATTGACGGCAAGCCGGTAAGTATCGACACACGCCAGAAGCAGTTATACGAGAAGTATAAGAACCGACCCTAACATCAGCCACGGAAATCGCTTCCCAAATGCTACCCGGAAGTTGGATACTTTCTTATGCTCCGGTATCTTACTTTCTTCTTTGCCACAGCCCTGTTCGCACAGCGTCCCGTGCAGGCACCACTTGATCAGTTGAAAGGCTCCATTGAGCGTATGACAAAATCCGTCAATGCTACGTGGAGTATTTACATCCGTAACATCGACACAGAAGAAGAAATCGCCTTCGACCCCGACCGGCAGATGGATACGATGAGCGTCATCAAGATCCCGCTCATGGCTGAGGTTTTCTATCAGGTCAAAGAAGGCAGGCTCAAGCTCGCGGACCGCTATACGGTAACCAGGGAGGATTCGCGTCCGGGTACAGGCGTGCTGCGGTCCCTCGACCCCGGCACTGTGGTCACGGTCAAAGATCTGGTTACACTCATGATCATCGTAAGTGACAATACCGCCACGGATCTGCTCTTCCGCATGACTGGCGGCATCGAAGCCGTGAACCAGAGGATGTCCGGCCTTGGCCTGAAGAATACACGTGCGGTGGCGCCGGGCAGCGCCTGGTTCGCGGCGCTTCGGGCGGCCCCCAGCACGGTGGAGTTCTACCGCTCGAAGAAGACCCCTTACGGACTATCTAGCGCCAAAGATATCGGCACGCTGCTCGAAATGATGGAGAAAGGGATGCTGGTGGATGAGGAGTCCTCCAGACAGATGCTGCAGATCATGCGCGGACAGCTTTACCGCACCCGTATTCCGAGATTCCTTTCCAACGTTCCGGTGCCACACAAGACAGGGGACTTCCTGCCTTACATCGGGAACGATGTTGGTGTGCTGGAACTCGGCCCGAAGAACCGTGTGGTGATTTCCATTTTTGACGGCGACCACTATGGGGAGGGCGGACAGTTGGAAGAAGCGATCGGCCGGATTGCGCAGGCTACTGCGGCCTATTTTCAGGCCCGGGCAGCGAAGTAAACCGGGCCTACTCCGGGCGCCGGATCAAAACGGCCGTGCCGTTGGTGAGACCCTGCTGGCCCCGTTCCGTTGCAAACCAGTCAAAGCGAAGGCGGTTGTCAGTGGTGATTTGAAGGTTGATGGGGCCGCGGGCGCCACCGATGCCGGTCCAGTTGCAGGCGCAGGAACCGTTGATATTCTTGCCGGTGAATTCGAAGTTTACGTCCGGGGAAAGAGGCTGGTCCGGCACACGGTAGCGGGCCCGGTATTTCCCGTGCAGATTGCCGTTGTCATCTTTGATGGTCATTTCAATGAACTCGGGCAGATAGAGCAGCTTGTTCTCATTGCGCTGGCCTTCTTTGGGGCGGACATAAATCCAGAGTCCGGCCAGCTTTCTGGTAACAGGCTGGGCTGCTGCATCCGGCAAAGCGGGAGGAGGAACCGGCAGTTGCGGCATGGCGGCGGCCGTGGCGGGAAGTTCCGTCATCACGGGCACTGCGGGCTTGCTCTGGCCGACGGGCAGGGGCGGGAACTGCACTCTTCCTGTTGTGAGTCCGGTGCGGACAGGGGTGCGGAATTGCGCCAGCTCGGCTCTGGCCTGGTCGCGCTCTTTGGTGGTTTGCTGCAATTGTTTGCGAAGGTTGTCCAGTTCCGCGCCTCTGGCAGCAGTCTGTTTCCCAACAGGGGTGGAGGGAATTTCCGAGGGTGAGCTCTGCGACCCAAGCCAGAAGATCAGAGCGAGCGTCATCAGGGCAGCGGCGAGGAAACCAGCGCGGATGAGGAATTTGCGGAGTTTGACTTTGTGGTCATCCTCCTCGACTGGAATCGGAGGGGCAACTTCGTCTACGAGGTACTGGTCATAGGCTGCCCTTTGGGTGGGGTCACAGAGGACAGAGTGCATCCGGTTAAGGCGGAGCAGTTGCTTTTCGGCGGCTTGTTTGAGTTCCGGATCCGTCTGGTGATCAGGGTGCAGGATTTTGACGAGACTGCGGTAAGCACGGCGAATTTCTTCAGTGGTGGCGGTGCGTTCGACCCCGAGCTGGTCGTAGTAGGTGACGTCGCCATGAGTCGGTTGGTCGGGCATTGGATCGGGATAGAAAAGGCTTGGCGGAAGCCAGTGGGAGTCGAACCCACCAGCGACACTCAGTGACGCCCGCCGGGTTTGAAGCCCGGACCCAGCACCGGCCAAGACTGGCTTCCTTGGTGATTGTAGCAGCGTAGGTTAAACTGGTCTTGTCGGAGCAATAGCGAAGACACTCCCCGATCGTCTAACGGTAGGACAGCGCCCTTTGGAGGCGTGAATCGTGGTTCGAATCCATGTCGGGGAGCCAAGGAAACCAGCACAGACTTCATTGCAGTTATGAGCCTGGCGGGCTGTGATCCCGCTGTGGATTCGAATTCTTCGTGCGAGTGAAACTCCAGGAGTCGAGTTAACCTGATCGTGTTAGCTTTCAATGCAGTCGTCCATCCTACTTCTGAAACGCAGTGTTTCGATCCCAAAAGAAGTCGGGCGGAGTTCCGCGTGCTGATTCCGCGCGCCGTCGGACGCTCACCCCGATTGACCCGTGGTCCGCTATTAAGAAACCTGTGGCACGAAAATCGACTCGAAACGGCCAATCAAGCTTCCGTATCGATATCGCTGTCCGAAGATGGATCACCGCAGAATGCTCCGACGATTCACTCGATACAAGGCAAGCAAAAAGCTTTACCCGGCGTGTTTGACGCTGCATTCACTTCCTCCGACCGAGTAGAAGTGACTCTTCGAGAAGAGGCATGCGGGCGGGAACTTAGGACGCCGCGGCGACGCACGCAAGATCGGGTTGCTTCGCCCGTGGGTACCACTGCGTGTTCTCTTGAACGGAAGATCCGCCGATTCCCGTGGATTTCTCGCTGGAAACAGCCGAGTGCGGGGGAGCCGATATGACACCAGCTACAGCAGAGTAGCGTTCTAGCTGTGGAATGACAGCACGATTCGCGCGATTGTCGCTTCGCCGTTCCTGCTTGCACCAGCCGCCACCATTTCCTGATTCCTGGGAGCCCGGTCAGCCACTCTTAACTCCGGCAGTTCACTGTGAGTTCACCGGTGAACTTACTTGACCGGCCAATCATCGTGTTCTACAACTGGACCAGCAGCGGCAGCCAGACCTAAATAAGATGACAATCACAAAATTTCCAAGAGTCCCGCGGATGTTAGGAATCAGTTTGGTGGTCTGGGGCTTGGGAATCGGCTCCCTGCTCTCCGATCCAACACCTGCGAATCCAGATCTCGGAGTCGCGCCAATCCGAACCCTGTCGAAACAGTGGCAGCCCCTCTTCGATCAAAAGCTAACGCAGTGGGAGCTTTGGATGGGCGCTGCTTATGACGCCGATATGGATAAATCGACCGGCGGCAAGGTGAGATCGAAAGGCCAGCCCTATGGACTGAACAACGATCCGAAACATGTCTTCCATGTGGAGATGGTTTTAGGTGAGCCGGTCGTTTATATCACCGGTGAAGTTTATGGCGGGCTGACGACCTTGTCCTCTTTCTCGAACTATCATCTTCGGCTGCAGGTGAAATGGGGGCAGTTGCGCTGGCCGCCGAAGGAGCGGGCGCATCGCGACAGTGGCCTCCTGTTTCATTGCACCGGCCCGCACGGTGCTGCCGGGAGCAGCTTTCATTGCTGGAAACGAAGCTTGGAGTTTCAGATCGAAGACACGAACTGCGCCGATCTCTTTTTCCTCCAGGGAACACATGCCGATGTTCCCGTCAAAGCCGATCCCAACGACCCGCGGCATATGCAGTATGACCCCGCCGGTGAACTGGTGAATTTCAAGCAGAAGGGCAAGGAGGGGAGGGTGAAACATCTGCCCGGTTCCTACGAGTCTCCGATGGGAGAGTGGACCACGCTGGAACTTTATACGCTGGGAAGAACTGCGGTCTTTGTTGTCAATGGCCACGTGCTGCAGGTGCTGCGAAACACCGCCGTCGAACTGCCACATGATCCGACACTCTATCCGTTGACCGCCGGACAAATCCAATTGCAGTCTGAAGGAGCCGAAGTCTACTACCGCCGTGCTGAGATCCAAGGGATTACGGAATATCCAGCCGAGATCCTCGAGCAAGCCAAATTCAAGCCCTCCGATTATGCGCTTCCCCGGTAAACAGGGGGGTGCTGTTGCTCCAAGGGCGCGTGTGCTTACCTCTGGGATGACTGGCAAGGATGGCCGCCCGAGTATGCTGGTCTAAATGGATACGCCTTGTCCCATGCTTCTGAAGGAAGACGCGGTTGTAATGGAAGAGGTCAACCGGCTCCTCACGACCTATGCGGCCGGAGATCCATACAGTGGCGATGGCACGTTTGCGGCAACGATTGGTAGACTTCCACCTGGCCTCAGAGCCCCTGTTGGCGCGCCATAAAGAGGGCGACGGCGATCCGTACGAGATTCTGCAACAAGCAGGTTTGCAGGCACGTGCTGACGAAATCGACCACCGGGCTTCGGCGCTTGGTAACCGCGGACCAGGAGAATCAGTGATCTACGACGCATGGATTCGGTATATCCGCAAACACCCGGAACGCGTTTTCGGACACGCAGAGTCACGCTCCAATACCACCGGGTGTGATAACAGCCAGTCGATATTGGATAACTCAAGGGCTCCGTTCCTTCGCCACCGGACATGGCAGAGCACCCCGGTATTTGTCCAATTCCAGAGGTGACCGGCACGTGTGGCTGTCATATGATCGGACAGTTCACCAGCATTCACAGATCGGAGAAAGTCCGTGCATTCCCCTTACCTGCTTGCCCTGCGTTATTCCGCGGAACTTTGTCTCGCGGCCTACCTGATTCGCCAGGTGAAGAAACCTGACCGTTTCGCGGGGAGGTTATTTGCGTGGCTGATGAACCGCAGTCATGCGGCACTGACCGATTGGGCATTTGCGCAGTTGAAGATTCCCGGGGGCGCTACGGCGCTGGACGTAGGCTGTGGCGGCGGGCGGACGATCCACAAGCTGGCGGAACAGGCGATTCAGACTTACGGCATCGATTATGCGCCTGGAAGCGTCGCAGCCTCGCACGCGGATAACAAACGGCTGATTGCCGAAGGCCGTGTGCACGTGGAACGGGCTTCGGTGTCCCGGTTGCCGTTTACAGACAACAAATTCGACCTTGTGACAGCCATTGAGACCCAATATTACTGGCCGCATCCACAGGGCAACATGAGAGAGATATTGCGCGTGCTGAAGCCGAGCGGGCGCCTTATGGTCGTTACGGAAAGCTACAAGGGCGCGCGCCACGATGCCTTACTGGGACCGGTGATGAAACAGCTGGGCTCATCCCGCTTGAGTGGGGACGACCACCGCGCACTGTTTTTGGCAGCCGGATATGAGGGGGTCGAGATCGCGGAAAACCGCCGGCGCGGGTGGATCGCTGTGACCGGGGCCAAGCCAACCGCATAGTTGCCCTGTTCCCCTCTCCCACACCATACCCCCACAGGGATATGCTGAACCAAGAGGCACCCACCGGCGTGACGAAGGGCTGAAGGCATGCGGAAAGGTTTTACCAGAAAACCAAAACCGGACGAACCGGGAACGGCAGTCAAGAACTACATCACCCCCGGCGGATTGCAGCGGCTCAAACTCGAACTGCAATATCTCCTGCTTAAGGAGCGGCCAGCCGTGACCGAAGTGGTGGCCTGGGCTGCTGGCAATGGCGACCGCAGTGAGAATGCTGATTATCAGTACGGCAAACGCCGCCTGCGCCAGATTGATGGACGGATTCGCTTTCTCACGAAACGCATCGAAGCCGCCGTGGTGGTGGACCCCGCAGCCCCCCGCTCCAAACAGGCCTCTGACCGGGCATTCTTCGGGGCAACGGTTCGTTACGCCAATGCCGCGGGCGGGGAGCGGGTGGTCAGCATTGTAGGCACCGATGAGGTGGACCTCAGCCGCAACCACATCAGCTGGGTTTCGCCGCTGGGAAAGGCGTTACTTAAATCTGCGGAGGGCGATACCGTCGTGCTGCAGGCGCCCGGCGGCACGGAGCAACTGACGATCCTGGAAGTCCAGTATGCGCCCATCGACGTGGAGCCATTTCGTGAGCCAGAGAAAACCCAGGCGTGAGGGGAAGGGTAATACTGGAGAAATGACGCAAACACTGGGCTTTATCGGACTGGGAAAACTTGGGTTTCCAATCGCCGCCAACCTGCTGGAGTCGGGCTTTCCGCTACACGTCTACAACCGCACTGCGGACAAAGCGGCGGCACTGCTGGCCAAGGGCGCTGTCGCGGCCGCCACACCGGTCGATGCCGCTGTGCCGGGCGGGATCGTGGTCACCATCGTCTCGGATGACCGTGCGATCCTCGAAATCGCGAATGAAGAATTCTGCGCCGCGCTGGGCAACGGCGTGCATATTTCCATGAGTACGGTTTCTCCCGCAACCAGCCGCACACTGGCGGAACGGCACGCGAAGTATGGCGGACAATTGGTGGCGGCACCGGTCTTCGGGCGTCCGGAAGCGGCCGCAGCCCGGAAACTTTGGATCTGTGCTTCAGGCGCGGCAGCGGCCAAGGAAGCAGCCAAGCCGGTCTTTGATTGGATTGGCCAGGGTGTGTTTGATTTCGGCGAAGATGCGGGAGCGGCGAATGTGGTCAAACTCGCGGGCAACTTCCTGCTGACAGCGGCGACGGAGGCGATGGCGGAAGCCTCAGCCATGGCGGAAAAGAATGGCGTACCCCGCGCGGCGCTGCTGAACATGTTCACCTCCACACTCTTCAATTGCCCCATTTACGTGAACTATGGCAAGGCTATTGTGAACGCGCAATTCGAACCGGCTGGCTTCAATATTCCGCTGATTTTGAAGGATATGCATCTGGTGCAGAAGACGGCATCCGACGCGCGCGTGCCGATGCCGACGCTGAACATCCTGATTGACCGCTACCTGACGATGATGGCGAAGGGCCTGGAGAGCTACGACGCGGCCGGGATCTGCCTCGGCGCGGCAGAAGATGCCGGGTTGAAGTGGTGAGCGAAAGGTGAATTCGAGGCGGGCGATCTGCTGCATCCCCACTGAGGCGAATCAGCCCGCCATGTAAGATCGAAGTAACCGTTCCCGCTGCACCGATACCTGATGGCGTTTCCTGTAAATCATAAATTCCAGCATCTTTTCCCGGAACACATTCGAGCCCGGGGGAGAAGTCTGTTCTGGGGCCGCGCGGTCAGCATTGAATTCGGCAATGAGCGTGAAGTTCACGCCTTTGTGCGGGGTTCGCAAAAGTACAACGTCGAACTCAAGTTCGAAGACGGCGATCTGCTGCTGTTCTGCTCCTGTCTGGATTTTCAGGGCCGGGGCCCCTGCAAGCATCTTTGGGCCACAATTCTCGCAACCGACGGCACTTCCTACCTCAGCGCGGTCGGCAAAGTCGCGAATCTGGATATTGGGCCGTCGCTGATTCTGGAAGCGATGCCACCAGCGGCGGAGCAGATCCTTGCACCGCCGAAGCCGCCGCTGTGGAAGTCACGCCTCACCAGCGTGGACGGTCGTAATCTCCTTTTCCCCCTGGATTGGCCCGAAAAGCGCGAAGCCGTGTATGTGGTGGATATGGCTGCCAGCACCGCCGCAGCAAGCCTGGTGCTTGCACTGTATACCAGGGACCGGAAACTGAACGGCAGTTACTCAAAGATGTTGCCGCTGGCGTTGAAACGCGGGCAGATCCCCTTCATTCCGCATATGGCTGACCGGGAAGTGCTGTCCCTGGTGGGCGGCGGGGTGAACCGGGCGTATGGGAATTTGGATGCCGAGTATAACGACCTGCCGCAACTGGTCACCGTCCGGCATCCGCTGGCGCGCCACGTCTTGCCGCTCGCCATCCAGACCGGACGTTGCTTTGTGCGAACGAATTCCGCCTCGGAAATGGTCCCGCTGCTCTGGGAGGAAGCCGAGCCCTGGCGTTTTGAACTGGCCATTGAGAAAGACCGCAGCGGGAATGCGCTGTTGGTGACGGGGAAACTGCGCAGAGGCACGGAAGAGATTGAGGTGACCGAGGCCGGCCTGGTCACGCAGGATTTCGTGTTCCGGCAAGACAAAGTGGCACCACTGGCCGACGACGCGCGGGTGGAATGGCTGCATCACATGCGCCGTCAGGGCAGTATCAACGCGCCGGTGGAGGATAGTCACGAACTGCTGGCGACATTGCTGGGGATGGCATCCGTGCCACCGCTGCGCGTGCCGGAGGATCTGCGGTTTGAGGAAGTTACGGTTGCTCCCCGCCCCGCCATTTGGATTCAAGTGGACCGTTTCTCGCGCGACGGCCGGCTGCTGGGCCAGTTGAGTTTCGATTACGATGGCCGCACGGTGCCAGCGCAGTCGGAAGGCCGCGGCGTCTATGATGCGGTGAACCGCCGCTTGCTGTTGCGCGACGAAGCGGCCGAACACACTGCCGCGGAACTGCTCACCGAAGCGGGGGCCAAGTACAAAGCGCCTAACTATACGGGGGCCAAGCCGGAGTGGGAATTCACGGCGGCCAAACTGCCGCGGGGCGTAAGAACACTGCTCGATGCGGGCTGGCGAGTGGACGTGGCCGGGCAGGTGTTCCGGCGTCCGGGCACGTCGCAACTGGAAGTCACCAGCGGCGTGGACTGGTTTGAACTGCATGGTTCGGTGCAGTTCGAAGGCGTGTCGGCCAAGCTGCCGCAATTGCTCGAAGCGCTGCGCCGCGGGGAATCCACGGTCCTGCTCGACGATGGCAGCTACGGCATCCTGCCCGAAGAGTGGCTGCGGAAGATCGGCATGCTGGCGGGGATGGGTGAGGAGTCTGGAGATCATTTCCGTTTCCGCAGAACGCAGACCGGTCTGCTCGATGCGCTGCTCGCCGCCCAGCCGGAGATCTCATACGACGAAAAGTTCGCGCAGATCCGGGCGGAGCTGAAGCAGTTCGACCGCGTGGAATCATCGCGCCAGCCGGATGGCTTTGTGGGCGTTCTGCGGGATTACCAGCGCGAAGGCCTGGGCTGGATGGACTTCCTGCGGCGCTATTCTTTCGGCGGCTGTCTGGCCGATGACATGGGCGTGGGCAAGACGGCGCAGGTGCTGGCGATGCTGGAGACAAGGCGGGAACAGAACCTGGGTCCGTCTCTGGTGGTGGTGCCTCGGTCACTGATCTTCAACTGGAAGCAGGAAGCAGAGCGCTTCACACCGCAACTTCGCGTCCATGATTACAGTGGCGCAGGCCGGGAAAGCGGTGATTTCGCGGAATACAACCTGGTCCTCACGACTTATGGAACGCTGCGGAAAGATATTCTTCACCTGAAGTCGATTGCCTTTGACTATGTGGTGCTCGATGAAGCACAGGCAGTGAAGAACTCCAGTTCGGAATCGGCCAAAGCCGTGCGGTTGTTGCGCGCGAATCACCGCCTGGCCATGAGCGGCACCCCGGTGGAGAATCATTTGGGCGAGTTGTGGTCTCTGTTTGAATTCCTCAACCCGGGCATGCTGGGTTCCGCCAGTGTCTTCAAGAATACGGGCGGCGCAGCGCGGAATGCGGACGAAGATACGCGCCGGTTGCTGCGGCAGGCTTTGCGCCCCTTCATTCTGCGGCGCACCAAAGATCAAGTGGCCCGGGAGCTTCCCGCCAAGACTGAGCAGACGCTGATCTGCGAGTTGGACCCGCCACAGCGGAAACTCTATAACGAACTCCGGCAGCATTACCGGGACAATCTGTTGCAGAAGGTCCGTCATCAAGGCTTGGCGAAATCGAAGATCATGGTGCTCGAAGCGCTGTTGCGGTTGCGGCAGGCGGCTTGTCACCCCGGCTTGATCGATGCGGAACGGTCCGGCGAACCGAGCGCGAAGCTCGACGCACTGCTCGAACAATTGAGCGAAGTTCTGGAGTCCGGCCACAAAGCGCTGGTTTTCTCGCAGTTCACCAGCTTCCTCAAGATCGTACGCAGCCGCCTCGATAAAGAAGGCATTGTCTACGAATACCTGGACGGCAAGACGAAAGACCGGCAGGCTCCCGTGGAACGCTTCCAGAATGACCCGGCCTGTAACTTGTTCCTGATCAGCCTGAAGGCTGGCGGCCTCGGCTTGAACCTGACGGCCGCCGAATATGTCTTCCTGCTGGACCCCTGGTGGAACCCGGCAGTGGAGGCTCAGGCGGTCGACCGTGCGCACCGTATCGGCCAGTTGAAGGCCGTCTTCGCGTATCGTCTGATCGCCAGGGATACGGTGGAAGAAAAGGTCCTGGAACTCCAGAAGAGCAAGAAGGACCTCGCGGCCGCCATCATCGGTGAGGACAATGCTCTGATTCGTGATCTGCGGCCGGAAGACCTGGAACTGCTGCTGTCTTAGCGGCTCCGTTGAAAACACGAGATGATTTCCAGTACGGGCCGTTTAGGCTTGTTTGCACGTCATTCTGGCCTGCGTGCTTTTTGTAACCGGAAGACGCGCGCCAAAATGGCGCACGAACTAATCCGTTGAAAACACGAGATGATTTCCAGTATGGGCCGTTGAGGCTTGTTCGCACGTCATTCTGGCGTGCGTGCTTCTGCGCGAACCAACCGGATGTCACGGCGAGTCCGTTGTGCTCGATTTCCTCAGGAAGCGTGCGCCGGTTCGAACTGGCAGAACGGATCAGACGCCAGCGGATTCCCTGTCGCGGAGTAGGCGCGCGCTCTCGATCCGCCGCAGAGAGTCCGGTAATCACAAACGCCGCAGCGGTCTTCGAAGTTCGCAGGGTCATGCAGTTGCTGGAACAGCGGTGAGTTGCGGTAAATCTCCGCGATCCGGTGCTGCTTCACATTTCCTGTGGTGATGGGCAGAAAACCCGCCGGGCAGATCTCGCCGGTGTTCGAGACGAACACGATGCCATGACCATCGCGGATGCCGTAGCCGCGCGTTGCGCCACTGGCTTTGATTTGTTCCCCGGTCATGCCTTCGGCGCGGGCGCGCTGCAGCGCCACCCTGCGGTAAGACGGCGCTTCGGTTGTGGCGACGATGAACGGTGCGATCCGGGAAGTGTCCGCGATCCACTCCATCAGATGCTCGCCTTCTTCCGGCGTCAACGGCTGCAGGACTTTGCCCCGGCCCACGGCGATGAGGAAGAAGAGGCTCCAGCGCGCGATGCCGAAGGGCTTCAGCAGTTCGTAAACCGCGGGCATGTCATCGGCCGTCTCCGCCGCGGCCAAAGTATTGACCTGCACGGGAAGCCCGAGTTCCTGCGCCCATTGCAGAGCCTGCATGGTGCGGTCGAAGGTGCCGGGAACGCCGCGGATGGAGTCATGACGCTCCGGCGTGGAACCATCGAGACTCAGGCCCAGCCCTTCCACGCCATGCGCCTTGAGCTTCTCGAGCACTGCACGCGTCAAAGCAGGCGTGGCGGCCGGCGTGATGGAGACACTGATATCGAGACGGCGCGCTTCATCAATGAGTTCGTAGAGATCGGCACGGGCAAGTGGATCGCCCCCTGTGAGAATCAACTGCGGGTAAGGTGCGCCAAATTCCGGCAATTGACGCAGAAACGCCAGGCTCTCTTCGTGATTTAACTCATCGGGATGCGCGGTCGAGATCGCGGCGGCGCGGCAATGGCGGCAGGCGAGGGCGCAGGCCTGCGTCATTTCCCAATAAACATTCATGGGGGATACAGAGTAATCCCGGGGAGCATGTTGAGGATGTCGAATCACGGTAACTCCAGATGCAATCGGCATACCAGATAAACTTTGAGCTATGAGATTGCTGGTCTGCTTCGGTCTGGCCTGTACCCTCCTCAGCGGGCAAACCTGCCCCGTGTGGAGTGCCGCGCCGTCCGCGGACTACAAGTTCCTGATTGCCTCCGCCGATCATCCCGTGCCAGCCGGGACGGCCTACCAGTGGGGCATCAACGGGAACGCGCAAACGCCCGGCACGGTGGCGCAAACCTTTCTGCTGCATGCAGACGGCGACACCACATCCACGGAAGGCATTGCACCACTCAGTTCGTCTGGCGTGTCCTTCGGCGAGGGCCGCTGGGGCTCCGCACTTACCGTGGGAAACGGCGGGCATCTCAGTTATCCGCGAACAGGAGCGTATGACGTCAAAGAGGGTGCCGTCGAAATGTGGATCGCGCCTGTCAACGCTGGCAATGACCCTGGTTATTCCGCGCGGGAGCACGTGTTGTTTCAGTACCAGGCCCCGAACGGCGACTACATGAAAGTGGCCCAATCCGCGGCAGGGATCATATACGGCGGCGGGGCGATTGCCGGGAAGTGGGAATCGGCTTATGGCGGACAGGCGGCGATGTCGGCGTGGAATGCCGGAGAGTGGCATCATGTGGTCTTCACTTACTCCGCCGCCGCGAATAACATGCGGCTTTACGTGGATGGCGTACTTACCGCGGAGAACAATGAGGGTCACTATCTTCCACCGGATGGAGGCAGCGACCGCTTCTATCTGGGCCAGACTCCCGGCGGCACACCGGCCGCTTATTGGATCGATGAAGTGCGGCTCTGGTCCAGAACGATGACGGCGGCGGAAATCACCGCGAATGCCTCACGCACTGTGCCCCCGGCAAATGATGAGGTCTGGCTGCCGCTGGGCACTTACTCCGCCGGAGACAGCCTGGTGTTTCAAGCCGGGGCATGTTCCTCGCCGACGTTTGCCTACCAGGGCATTCCAGTTACAGCACCGAATCCAGCGAGCACCTTGCTGGCTCCGGGAACAACCTCTCTGCAGCTTTCCGTACAATCCAGCCAGCCCGCCAGTTGCGGTTATGCCGTTGGTGCGGCGGCTGCGCTGCAGGATATGACGCCGTTTGATTCCGGCCAGGGCATGTCAGCCCACCAGACGCAGATCACCGGTCTAACTGCAGATCCAGCGAAGGTCAATCAGGTGTATGTGCGTTGCGATAACTCCCCGGATTATGCCATGCAACTGCTCTACCGTTCCGTACCAACTGTGAACCCTGATTTCCCCCGCAAGAGCAATCTCTGGGGCTCTTCCGGACTTTGGGCTGGCGGCGTTGATCACGCTGCGCGGATTGATATGTATCTGGGGGCAACGTTCACCCAGGGCCAGATCCAGCAGTTACGGGCGAAGAATCCCAATATCCTGATTCTGAACAGCATTAACACAGTTGAGAACAGCGGCCTTGCCGAGGATTACTACCTGCATGACATCCACGGCAAGCGGATTGAGGTATGGCCCGGCACTTTCCGCCTGAATCTGACGAAGAGCTACGTCGCGGAGTATCAAGCGAACTTCGCCTACCAGTTATTACTGAACAGCGGGCTGCTGCTGGATGGATGCTTCTTCGATAACTTCTTCACTACGCAATCCTGGCTGAAAACAGATATCTACGGCAACCCGGTGCAGATCGATGCCAATGAAGACGGGATTCCCGATGACCCCGCGTGGCTCGATGGGGCATGGCATGACGGTGTCTATCACGAACTGAATACATTCCGGCAACTGATGCCGAATGCCTTTGCCTCCGGCCATTTGCCGCGTCCGCCCGCGGCGGAGTTCAGCACCATCTTCAACGGGGACAGCATTGGCTTTCTTGCTCCTGAAACAGCGGATGGCACGGTGTCCTTCGCCAGTCTGCAGGCAGCTTACCAAAACTGGTGGAGCATCGGGCGCACGCCTGTGATCACGATGGTGGAAGGTGCACCGCCGTTTCAAATCGGCTATGGATATGGCTATAACCCGCAGGCCAACATTCCGCCGTCAACGCTGGAATTCGCCCGCACTTATTACCCTTACATGCGCTTCGCCCTGGCAGTGACCCTGATGAATGATGGCTATTATGCCTATGAGTTCGGTGACACCTGGCATGGCAATGACTGGTGGTATGACGAGTTTGATTTCAACCTCGGTCAGCCGCTGGGGGCCGCGCAGAATGTTGCTGTCAGCAGTTATGATCCCTCAAACCTGTTGGACAACGCGGGCTTCGAAGCCTCTTTGACGGGGACATGGCTGCTCGAAGTTACCAAGACCGCCGGGGCGGCCGCAACCGCTACGGTGGATCATTCCACCTTCGTGGAGGGCAACGCCTCCCTGCGTCTGGATGTTACCGGTGTGGACGGCACGAACTGGCACGTGGACTTCGAACAGCAGAACCGCAAGCTGACCCGGGGCGTCACTTATGACCTCACCTTCTGGGCCAAGGCCGACACCGCGCGTGTGATCGCAGTCGATTCGCAGAAAAACGGCGGCGACTACCGGAACTACGGCCTTTCTCAATCCATCAACATCGGCACCGATTGGAAGCAATACACCGCCACTTTCCAGGCCAACGAAACGGTCACCGATGCACGCATTCAATTCTGGGCCGGACAGCAGACCGGGCAGGTCTGGCTCGATGGAATTCAGCTTGCGCAGCATCCTCCCGATGTTTACCGGCGGGATTTCACCAATGGCATTGCACTGCTGAATGGCACACGGCAACAGCAGACCATTGATCTGGGCAGCGGCTTCCACCGCATCAATGGCACGCAAGCCCCGCGTTACGAATACATCATTGACGATGCCAGTCCACAATTCACCGCCAGCGGCCCGTGGCATACCGCACAATACGACAGCGGGACCTGGAAAGCGGCGGGCCCTTACTTTCACACCTGGGGCGCGGCCTGCCATCAACTCGACGGCACCACTGGAACGGCGCAATGGGATCTCTCGCTGCGGGCGGATGACAGTTACACCATAGATGCCTGGTGGCCCGCGGCACCCTCCGCCACGACGTGGAGTAAGCAGGTGGTCTTCGAAGTTGTGGCCGCTGGCAAAGTGGTTTCGAGCGTGACGGTGGATCAATCGACCGGCGGCGACCAATGGCACACCATTGCCTCTGTACCACTCTCCGTGGCGGATGCACCAGTGGTAAGAATCCGTAACCTGGGTGCCGGACCCGCCATCGCGGATGCACTGCATATCCGTTCAGCGTCGAGATACAACGATGGGTCCGCGGTGACGAAGGTCACGCTGGAGCCGATGGACGGAATCGTGCTGGGACGGAACTAATTCCGGGCCAGCGACAAGAGAACGAAAATAACGAATGCACCAGACCAAAGCCAGCAATACCGCCTACAGAGTTGCCGTTCGCCGCGCCGAACATCAACTGCTGGATACACCGGGAGTCTTCGAAGACCCTCTGTCGCTGCGTATTCTTGACGAAGAAACGCTGGCCTCGATTCAACCGGGAAAGATTTCGCGGCGGCAGAAGCTGACGAAATCCTTCCGTGCTTACATGGCCGTGCGCAGCCGTTATACCGAAGACGAACTGGCGAAGTCGTTTGCGGCGGGCATCCGGCAATATGTGGTGCTGGGTGCAGGCCTCGATACATTTGCCTGCAGGAATCCATTCCACGCTGCGGGGTTGAAGGTCTTTGAAGTGGACCACCCCGCAACGCAAGCCTGGAAGCGCGAAAGACTTGCGGAGGGGAAGATCGCGATCCCCGAAAGTGCCACGTTTGTGCCGGCTGATTTCGAACACCATACGCTGCAGGAGGAACTCAGCGGTACGGGTTTTCAGTTCGATCAACCGGCATTCTTCTCGTGGCTGGGGGTGGTGCCCTACCTCACGGAGCCTGCATTTCTCCAGACGCTGCGCTTCGTCGCTTCCCTGCCCGTTGGGACGGTGATCGTCTTTGATTACGGGGTGCCGGTGAGCATGTTGAATCCGGTACAAAAGAAAGCCCTCGCGGCGCTATCCACCAGGGTCAAGAACCTTGGGGAACCCTTCCGGCTCTTCTATGAACCCCAGCAGTTACGCGGGCGTTTGGAACCGCTGGGCTTGCAGATCACTGAAGACCTGGGCCGCGAGGAATTGAATGAACGTTACTTCTCCGGGCGGACAGATGATCTCCGCGTGAAGGCGAACTTAGCCCGCTTGGTCCGCGCTGTATCTGCTCACTAAGTGCCCGATGACGGTTGTCATGCCACCCGGCGGGCAGAAAGTGCCACCGGCAACCCGACAAAGAGCGCATGTCCGATGACACCATCAAGGAACATCGGCCAGGAGAATACGCTGGGAGCAACCGCGCTGAACGGCAGTACTGCGTAGTTCATCACGAAGAAAACGGCGGCACCGTAGAGCAGTCCGCTGACCACGGCGTGGGATCGCAGCACAGGAAGCAAGCGGCTTGCCAGCACAAATACCGCCGCGACGGTGAAGGCGATCAAGAAGTGGAGCAAGGCACCCAGCCCGGCGGCGGCAAGTCCGCCCTGGAAAGAAGCCTGGCCAAGTGCTCCGCTGGCAATGTATTGCAACACCTGTACCGGATTCAGTCCGGTGAAGCCATAAGCCACCACGCCGTTGGTGGCGTCCAGCGCGCCGGCGATCAGGCCTCCCCAGGCAATGGCCTGGGTTGCGGTAAGAGGAAGAGTTTGTGAGTTCTGAATAGAGGCGGTCATTGGAATTCTCCTTAGGCGGCAACGTTGCCGGGAAATGCATTGATGCGGCTTGCAATGAAGTCCGCGTGGGTTTCGAGGGCGAAGTGGCCCGCGTCGAGAAGACGTAACTCAGCTTGCGGCAAATCCTTCAGGAATGCCTTCGCCCCTTCCGCCGTGAAGAAAGGATCGTTCTTCCCCCACAAGATCAGCGTTGGCGGCTGATATGTGCGGAAGTAGCTGTGCCATTGGTCATACAGGGCAAGGTTCGAAGGGTAGTTATAAAAGAGGTCAAGTTGTATCTTGTCCTGCCCGGGACGGTCCAGCAAGGCCTGGTCGAAGTTATAGGAATCAGGGCTGACCGCTTCCACGTCCGGCGCACCGTGAGTGTACTGGAAGATGGTGGTTTCCCTCGCCAAAAGCGCACGGGCAGGCACTTCAGTCTCCGCATTTCGGTTTGCCCAGAAGGGTTGCAGCGGCTCAAAGGCCGGGCTGATCCCTTCCACGTAAGCATTCCCGTTTTGCACCACAATGCCTGTGATCGCTTCCGGATGGCGGGACGCGATACGGAAGCCGACCGGAGCACCGTAATCCTGCACATAGATACTGAACTGCCGCAGGCCCAGAACACCAAACAGGAGTTTCTCCACATGCGCGGTGATGTTGTCAAAGCTGTAATCGAATGCATCCGCTGCCGGGGCGTCGCTGTAACCGAAACCAATGTAGTCCGGAGCAATTACATGGAAGCGCCCGGACAGCTTCGGGATCAAATCGCGAAACATGTGCGACGAAGACGGAAATCCGTGCAGCAGCACGATGGCGGGGGCATCCGCGGGTCCGGCTTCGCGATAGAAAACATTCTGGCCGTCAATTACGGCATTGCGGTGGTAGGTCATTGTCTTTCTCCTGTGGGCGGCTTCTTCCGCCTTCACAACCTCAGACGACACTAACCGTTAAAACGATTCTAGAAAGGTGTGCAATAATGAAATTTATTTTGCACGGGGAGAATCCATGGAACACAACAGCGACTGGCGGGACGGCTTCCTCTTTTTGGGGAACCGCCTCTGCCTGGACTTCTTGAATACCCGGCCGGTGATTGCAGGGGAGCCCGTGGAGTTGCTTCAGCACAACCGGGACCTGGCGCGATGGCTGCAGGCTGCGGGTTATATCGCGCCGGAGTGGAGCGGGACGAAGGATCTGGCGGCAATCCGGAAGTTTCGGGAGGAGTTGCGGGAAGCGGTGGTGCGGCATGAGGCCGGTGCCGCTCTGCCGCCCGGCTTTGTGGAAGAGTTGAACGGCCTGCTCTACAAGCACCCCGTCCGGGAGGCTCTGGCCGTCACCGCTCACGGTTGTGAAAGGCAGCGGGTTTTCCAGCCGAAACAGCCTGTTGATGCCCTGGAACCGATCCTCGAAGACGTGCTGACCCTGTTTACCGCAGAGCAAGCCAGAATCCGCAAATGCGACGCCTGTGAACTGCACTTCCATGACACCAGCAAGAAAGGTCTGCGCCGCTGGTGCAGTATGAATGTGTGTGGGAATCGCGCGAAAGTGGCGGCCTACGCACGGCGGAAGAAAGCGCAGTAAACTGGGCATCGGATGAAAACCTTGCTGCTGTTGTTTCTCACCGTAGTCATTGCCCTGCCGCAATCGCCCAACATGCCGGTGGCTGCATTCGACGCCATGATGAAGGAGCTTTCCAATTGGGGCCGCTGGGGCAAGGGCGATGAACGCGGGACGCTCAACCTGATCACGCCGGCAAGCCGGCTGGCAGCGGCGAAACTGATCCGCGAGGGCTTTGCTGTGTCACTTTCGAGGGAAGCGGATAAGGAGAAGTCGGTTGATAACAGCCGGCCTTACATTCACCAGATGCTGACATCCTCCGAGAAGCCCGGCGCGGAGATCTTTACCGATTCGCTGACCATTGCTCCGCACGGCATCGCGCATACGCACATGGATGCCATGTGTCACTTCTCGTATCAAGGCAAGCAGTACAACGGCTTTTCGCCGGCGGATGTCACTGCCACCGGAGCCAAACATCTGAATATCGAAATCGCCCGCGATGGCATTTTCGCCCGCGGCATTCTGGTGGATATTCCTCTGCTAAAGGGCGTTCCCTATCTGGAACCCGGCACCCCTATCTATCCGGCTGACCTCGATTCCTGGGAGAAGAAGACCGGGTTGAAGATCAAGCAGGGCGATGTGGTGATTGTGCGCACGGGACGGTGGGCCCGCCGCGCAGAGATAGGTGCCTGGAATCTGGCGGAACGCGCGGGCCTGCATGCGACGTCTATGCGCTGGCTGCATCAGCGGGATATCGCGATTCTCGGCGGCGATGCGTCACAGGATGTGCAGCCCTCGCGGGTGGATGGGGTGCAGCAGCCGGTGCATACTCTCGCGCTGGTCGCGATGGGAACGCCGATTTTCGACAACGTGAATACGGAGCAGATTGCGGTGGAGTGCGCGAAGCGCAAGCGCTGGGATTTCGTCATCTCCGCCGCGCCTCTGACGGTGCCGGATGCGACGGGTTCGGCATTGAATCCGATTGCGATTTTCTAACTACATCTGGAAGAGCATCCAGTAGACAAACACGCCGGCCAGGTCCACCGGGCGATCTTGCACGTTCGAGTTATGACTCGTTCTCCAAACGGCTGGCATCGGCAGTGACCCGCGCAACAGCATCTCCGTCGGAGAGCCCGTAGTAGCCGCGGATGCGTCCCTTTTTGTCGATGAGAACGAAGCGCGTCGAATGATCCAGACCGGCTCCAACACTGCCGAGCTTGAAGACATCATGCGCCAGGTAATTCAGCACTTCCGGCGTGCCGGTGAGAAAGCTCCAGCGGGAGGAATCGGCGTTGAAGTGCTTCGCATACTGCGCCAGGACTTCCGGGGTGTCACGAACAGGGTCCACTGTGAAGGAGACGAGCTTCACGGAGTTCGGCGTCTGCTTCTGGATCGCCAGCATGCGGGAACTCATGCGTGGACAAGGGCCTTCACAGTTGGTGAAGACAAAATCCGCCACCCAGACGTGTCCCGCGAGGCCTTGCCGCACGAAGGGCTTGCCGGACTCGGTGTTGAGCACGAAATCAGGCACTTGGGAAAACACCGGCAGCGGCTTGCGGGAACAACCTGCGAGCGCGAGCGAAACGAGCAGAAAACAGGCAATACGCATTAGAACGAGGGGCGGTCCAGGACCATTAAACCGTAAATCACCGGCAGATAAATCACGGAGACCAGCAGCACCTGCCGGGCACGCTGGTTGGTGCGGTCAAAGGCGACGCGCACTCCGGTGTAGAGAAACCAAATCCCCAGAGCGAGAGCACCAAAGAAGTAGATCTTGCCGCTCATTCCCAGGAAAACGGGGAAGAGACTGACCGGAATCAAGGTGGAGGCATAGCCCACAATCTGGCGCGACGTGGAGTGGCCATCCGGTTCCACCACCGGCAGCATCTGTATGCCCGCCCGTGCATAGTCATCGCGGTACATCCAGGCGATGGCCAGGAAGTGCGGGAATTGCCAGATGAAGAGGATCACGAAAAGAGAAAGAGCTTCGAGCGTGAGGCTGCCATGCGCGGCGGCGTAACCGATCAGTGGAGGCATGGCACCCGGCACGGCACCGATCACGGTCGCCAGGTGGGTGCGCTGCTTCAACGGTGTGTAGAGGCCAAGATAGCTGCCCAGCGTGGCAAAGCCCAGCAGAGCCGTTAGCGGATTTGCACCAAACCAGAGTTCCACCAACCCGGCGAGGGCAACCAGGATGCCGAACCACATGGCGCTGGCCGGGGGCATCTTGCCCGCAGGCAGAGGACGCTTCTCCGTGCGGCGCATGCGGCTGTCCGCCTCGCGTTCATACCACTGATTCAGAGCCGCAGTGCCGGACGCAACCAGGCCGGTGCCCACCAAAGTGTGCAGCAGCAACAGCCAGGCCGGCCAGCCGGAGAGGGTTGTCTTCAGTCCGAAGAAATACCCGATTCCCGTGCTCATGAGAATGAGCCAGGTGATGCGGGGTTTCGTGAGTGCGATGTAATCGCGCATTAAAATGTGGCCATTGCGGACATGTCTTGAAGAGACCTGGCGTGTGCGGCGGCGCTCCTGTGGTCACTGCTTCCGGGGAATACCCGCACTGGTACCCAACGTAACACGCGGGGAAAAGCAGCCAAAGTTCCCATCTCAATTCGCATATTTAAATTCCACTTTCGTGGTGCCACCCGCCGTCACCACTGCCTGTCCCTGCTGCTTGCCGTATTTCTCATGCACCGATTCCACGGTGTAGGTTCCGGCAGGAACGTTGTTCATAGAGAAGGCCCCGTCTTTATCAGAGACCTCAAAGTAGGGATGATTCACGACGCCGACCCAGGCGCGCATCCAGGGATGAACGCTGCAGGTGACCGGAAACAGCACTTCCTCCGCACCAAAGGTCTTGAACTTGTGTTCGGCCTTGGGCGGCTGCGATTCATTCCAGGATTCATTCACCTTCGATTCCGCATGGACGTTGTGATTGACGGGATCGCTGTTCAAAATCTCCAACTGCTGCCCCTGCATGATGCCCACTACATGCGGCGTATAAACGCACCCGGACTGGTTCAACTGCCTTGGATTCTGGGGCACTGGCCATTTGACGCGCGGAAGTCCCTTGGAGATGTAGACGAAGACGTTTTTCAACGTGCCGTTCTTGTTGACGATGACGGTTTCATCCTTGACTGGCTCCTTGTGCTGGCGCTCGCACATGGGATTCGAAGACAAATCGAGAGTCGCGCGCTCCGGTGCGGTGCCCTGAAAGAGCACAACGCCTTCAATCCTGCCAGTCTGGGCGTAATCCAGATTCACCATTGGCAGATTTTCGGGAGTTTCCGCCATCTTCTTGTCCGCAGCGGGACTGCAGGACAGCAGCAGAATGGAAAGCGCGGGAGTCGCGAAAGGTAAGAATCGGCGCAAATCTTATGATACAGCGCGGGCGGAAGAGGGGACTGCCTCCGAGCAATCCCCTATTCCCTCTCAGCGGACGCCGCGCGGGATGCGGTGACCGTGACTGGCTCGCGCCAGGCTGAATGCGGGTTGGCACCTCTCCGACAAGGCCCGACCGGCAAAGTTGGAAACTTAACTTTCCGTAACTTAAGTGAAGCGGGTCCGGCATGTGTTTCAGGCAAAGGCAAAAAAACTTTACGGGCGCGGGAACGCATTGATCCAGCAACAGTGCCGGGGGCACCGCTGCTGGATGGGAACCGTCGTGTTGTATTTCAGGTGCGCCTGATGTGGCTTTTAGAACTCCGCGCGGAGCATGAACTCGATCCGCCGCGGTGCGCCGGAACCCGTTGCGCCAGTGTTGATGACGTTTGTGATGCGGCCGAAGCTGGAGGACGAGGAATTACCTGAGGGATTCGAATACACCGGGTGGTTCGCCAGGTTGTAGGCCGTGGCGCGAAGGCTCAGCTTGAGCCGTTCGGTAACGGTGAACCGGCGTTGCAGAGTGGTGTCGAATTCCACCGCACCTGGTCCCCGGCCATCGTAACGTCCCAGATTGCCCCACGTGCCGTTTGCGGGCAGAGCGAATGCAGCGGGATTGAACCAGCTGCTGATCGTCTGGTTGACGGGATAGATGCTTTGACCCGACACATAATTAGGACGCTGGCTGGAAGTGTTGCCATCCGGCAGAGCAGCAGCTTTGCGCGAGACAGTAATGTTCACGGGCAAGCCCGTGCGGGCGCTGGCAATTCCGGCCAGTTCCCAGCCGCCGAGAAGCATCGCGCCCAGTCCATCCCGGACAAACACTTTGCCTTTTCCAAAGGGCAGCTCATAAATCGCATTGGTCGTGAAGTAATGCCGGACATCAATATTCGTGCTGCTGCGGTCACAAGTGCGGCAGCTCATGTTTTGGATGGTCACGGCTTCACCAGCACCGAGAGACGCGTCCGCAATCCCATGCGCCCACATGTAGTTGCTTTGCAGCATCAGCCCATTCTTGAAGCGGCGGTGGATCTGGGCCTGCAGCGCGTTGAAGTTGTTGTTGCCGGTGTTTGCCTTTTCGCCAAAGGAACTGAACTGTGACAGCGTCCGGGTGCCGGTGGCTGGATTGATGAGATTCAGTGTGTACTTATTGAAAAGATGCGTCCCCTTTGAGCCGACATAACCGATCTGTGCGATGAAGCCGTCGCCAAGATCATGCTGGATCAGGAAGTCCCAGTTCCCGTAGTATGCGTCCTTGCGGTCCCGGGCGATCGCCTTGGGGGAAAAGAGCTGGTTCCTGGGATCGAGGAACGCTGTCAGGGGATAGCTGAGCGCGGGGAAGTTCGCATTGGTCAGCGAATACCGGGGCACATAACTTTCGGCGGGATCAGAAAAATCGTCGTTCTGGTTGGCGCCGTAGTAGATGCCGTAACCGGTGCGGATGGTGGTCCTGCCATTGAACAAGGCAGGCGACCAGGCAACTCCCACGCGGGGGCCAAAGTCTTTGGTGTTGGGGGAATAGTAAGGCGTTCCCGCTGGGCAGAATCCACCGCAACCTTGAATATCAACCACGGCGGAGTGATTGTTGATTTCATGCACGACGGAATAGAACTCATACCGCAGGCCCAGGTTGACTGTTAGGTGCGGGGTGACCTTGAACTCATCCTGCGCGAAGCCCATATACATGGTGTGGCGGCTGTGGGCGATACCTTCCCCCTGCAGGTACGTGGCTGCGGAAGCTGCATTGCGAATGAAATCTGCGTCCGATGCGTAAGTGATGGACTGTGTCGTGATCGTGTTGCCCGAGTTGTTGAGGGCCACGTTGCGTATCTCGACGCCGGCCTTGAGTGTATGGCGGCCGGCGATCTTCGTGAGCGTGTCGATCCAGGAGAGCGTGGTTCCCACTTCGGTATCGAGCGAATTCGTGCTGAGTCCATCAAAGCTGTAGGGTGATGTGGACACGGGAGCAGTGCCATACGTCCAGTTGTGATAGTCCACGTGATTCCTGCCGAATTTCACTTCATTGATCAGAGTGGGGGAGAACACCCGCTGGTATTGGGCAGCAATGTTTTGCGGGATCACGGGAACCACGGCGTGGGTTCCAATGGCGTCCGACGGGTTGTCGGCATAGGCATTGTCGATGTTGTAGCGGAGATAGGCCGAATCTTTACTGGTCGGGCGGTAATCCAGGCGGCTGAGGCCGGAATCTTCCCGTTTCGAGTCATTTTTCACCAGGGTTACGAGATTGTTCGCCGTGCCCGCGATGGGGGTTCCGCCAGCTGGATAGGGATTGATCAGCGGTGCCATGGCCGGCGATGCCGCCAGCACCTGCGCACGGAAGGCCGCATTCGGAACAGTGTTCTGGAACGTGTGGCCGAGATGTTGATCAAGCCCTTCAAAGTTGAAAAAGTAAAAGAGCTTGTTCTTGATCAAAGCGCCGCCCACACTTGCACCAAACTGGTTGAGCTTGAACGACGGGAGAACCGCTCCGTCAAAGGGTGAGCGGGAATCGAGTGCCACATTGCGAAGTGCGTAGAAAGCACTGCCATGCAGTTCATTTGAGCCTGTTTTGGAGATCACATTGATTTGCGCTCCACCCGCGGAACCGCTTTCCGCGGTGTATACGGCCGTCGTGACCCGGAATTCCGCGATCGCATCAATGGCAACAGCGAGGCGGGTGTCCGACTTCATGGTCTGTTCCTGAATACCTGTGGCATCAATCCCATCAAGCGTGATGCTGCCGTCATCGAGCGAATGACCATTGAAGCGGACATTTCGCTGTGATCCATCGCTGTAGTTGATTGCGCCGTTGGCGAGCAGGGAGAGTTCCGCCCAGTTGCGTCCGCTGATGGGCAATTCCTGCATCTGCTTGGTATCCACCACCTCACCGACCTCTGCGTTTGCGCGATTGAGTCCTTCGAGCGAAGCGGTGACCTGGACACTGTCGGAATTATCGCCGATGATCAACTTCGCGTCCACGGTTCTATTCTCGGAATACCGCAAGGTGATGGCACTGACAGTGATGGGGCGGAAGCCTTTTTGCTGAATTTGTATCTGATAAGCACCTACGGGAAGAGAATCGAACTCGTATATGCCCGCCTTCCCCGTGCTTGCCATTCTGTGGAGTCCGGTGGCGGTCGAATTCAATTCAACTGAGGCACCCGGCACCACCGCACCAGAAGGATCAGTCACCGTTCCGCGAATCGAGGCACGGTCCTGGGCGAAAGCTGCAGTTGCAAGCAGCATGAATGCAGCCGCGAGATGGGAAATTCTCTTCTGTGTCACTTCTGAGAGGCTCCTGACTGGACAAAACCAATTGGAGCAGCCGAAAGTGACAGGAGTATGCAGAATGGGTTTCACCGGGGTTGCTGTCAAAAAAACTTCGCACAGTTCGGTTGACCGTGGTTTCCGATAGAATGGTGGCCGCTTCCCCATGATCCGGCGAACTTTGTGGTTCCCTCCCCTCGCCGCGGCTCTCGCACTCGCCGCGCATGCCCAAGTCTCAGTCCCGCTCGGTGCGGAACAGGGGCTGGCCGTTTTCCGCAGTAATTGCGCTTTCTGTCACGGCGCGGATGCGCGGGGCGGACGGGGTCCGTCACTGATTACGGCGCATATGGCGGCATCGCAAGACGCGGAAATCCGGGGCATCATCAAGAATGGAATCCCCGGCACCACCATGCCCGCGTTCGGCAGCCTGGAAAAGGATGACCTCGATCCGCTGGTGACTTACCTGCGCAGCCTGGCCAGTTCCGGTACTCCCTCAGCCAAAGCCACCGGCGACGCAGAAGCTGGAAAAGCGGCCTATGCCGCCAACGGTTGCCAAACCTGCCACCGCATCGGCTTCACCGGCGGACTCTATGGACCCGAACTCACCCGCGTTGGCTCCGGGAGGTCCCTCGAATACATCAAGGAATCCATCGTGAACCCATCCGCCGACATCCCTGCCGGGTTTGAAGGAGTCACGGTCGTCGAGGCCTCCGGCAAGAAGAGCACGGGCATCCGGATCAACGAAGATACGTTCACGCTGCAACTGCGGCTGCCAAATGGCAAGTTCGCCAGCTTCGACAAGACCACGGCGAAGTCCGTAACGGTGCTGAAGCAATCTCTCATGCCGCCTTACAAACTTTCAGGCAAGACGCTCGATGACCTGCTGGCATATCTGGAATCATTGCGCGGCTCGATTGTGACGGGTGACAGTGCTGGCAAAGCCAAGGGGATTCAGTAACCATGAGGACGACACTCGCACTTCTTCTTTCCGCGGCAGCGCTTGCGGCACAAGTCACGCCAGAGCGGCTCAACAATGCCCTTGGTGAACCGCAGAACTGGCTCACTTACTGGGGAGATTACTCGGCTATCCGCCACCGCGAACTCAAGCAGATCAACACCGCGAACGTAAAGGACCTGAAGCTGGCTTGGATTTACCAAACCGGCAGAGGCGGCTCAAATGAAACCATGCCGCTGGTGGTGGATGGCATTATGTACCTCACTGCCGGGGATGGCGTGGCGATGGCCGTGGACGCTAAATCCGGCCGCGAGTTGTGGCAGTACAAACACAAATATCCCGCCGGAGTGAAGGCGACGGCCGTCAACCGGGGTTTCGCCATACTGGGTACCACGCTCTATATGGTGACTCCCGATTCCTGGGTGGTCGCCCTGGAAGCCGCCACCGGCAAATTAGTCTGGCAGTCTGAGATGGCGCCTTGGCATGAAGGCACGCACTACGCATCACTGGCCCCGCTTGCCATCAAAGACAAGATCCTCGTCGGAATCTCCGGCGGCGAGCAGGGAGTGCGCGGTTTCATTGACGCCTATGACGCGAAGACCGGCAAACGGCTGTGGCGCTTTTGGACGATCCCGCTCAAAGGCGAACCGGGCGGCGATACCTGGGCTGGCGATTCCGCGCAACGCGGCGGCGGTCCGGCGTGGATGACCGGTACTTATGATCCCAAGTTGAACCTGACTTACTGGGGTGTGGGCAATCCGGGCCCGGATCTCTACGGTGACGTTCGCAAGGGCGATAACCTCTACTCCTGCTCACTGGTCGCCTTGGACCCCGATACCGGCAAGCTCAAGTGGCATTTCCAGTTCACCCCGCACGACACACATGACTGGGACGCCGAAGAAACGCCAGTACTGCTGGATCTCGATTGGAAGGGCAAGCCCAGAAAGCTGGTGGTGCAAGCGAACCGCAATGCATTCTTCTATGTCCTGGACCGTGAAACCGGCGAGTTTCTGATGGGCAAGCCGTTCATGAAACAGACGTGGGCCAAGGGTCTGGACGCCAAGGGCCGTCCGATTCTGGACGGCAATGCGGAACCAACACCCGAGGGCAAACGTGTATGCCCGTCACTGGCTGGCGGCGCGAACTGGATGGCACCTTCTTACAATCCGCAAACCAAGCTGTTCTACTTTCAGGTCCGCGACGCCTGCGACGTTTACTATGCCGCACCACCCACTTATGTGGAAGGCAAGCCATACTGGGGGTCCGTCTCACGGGGTGTGACGGATGAGAAGGAATCGGGTTTGTTGAAAGCGCTGGATCCTTTGACCGGGGAGACCAGATGGGATTTCCGCTATTACCGCGCACCCTGGGCAGGAACTTTGTCCACCGCCGGCGGTTTGATCTTCTCAGGCGATGAAGACGGCTATCTCATGGCCTTCGATGCGAAGACTGGAAAGAACCTGTGGAAAGTTTCCCTTGGCACTCGCATTGTGACGGCTCCCATCACATATGCCATTGATGGCAAGCAGTACATCACGTTACCCTCAGGTGGCGCCGTTGTAACGTTCACGCTGCCGTAGTTATTCGGGAAACTTGATATTACTCTCCGCTTCAAAGTGCCGGTGGTTGGAATACTCCGCGACCACGCGGTTCCGGGCACCGGCGCGCATATACATCACCTTCTCATAACCAATGGGCAGAAGATGGGAGTTATCCCCGATCTTCACATCCCCCCAAGTTACCGTCTCAGTAATCTCAAAAATCGGATAGGCCTGGGGGAAGCGTTCGGAACGGCCCACCACCTGAATCAATTCGCCTTCCGGCAACTTCAGTACAATCGAACCAGTGCGCCATGCATAAGCCCGCTGCGGCCCTGCGTAGGAAGTGGGAAAGCAGCCTTCCGGCGGAGATTCATATTTGTATACAAACCCTTCGCTGCCAGGGCGTCCAATCTTCTTCGTGTAAGTGAATTTGGTATTACACTCCGGCTCAAACAATGGGCGCAGATAGTTGCCGAAGCCACCACCCCAACCCATGCACTTCGGATAAGGCACACCATCAGGGACTTTTCGTCCATCGCTTCTCTGGTTTCTGCGGCGCTGGCCCATCCCTTCGAAGAGTGCCTCTGCCTGTACTTTCGAGAGCAGCATCCAATTCGGCGGATACGTGGGTGACATATAGCAATCAGCAATCTCATCCGCAATGAAATTAGGCATCTTACTGGCATGCGCGAGCGCTAGAGCCCGGCCTCTCTCAAGGATCGAAGCGGCATCCACGGCATCTTCCGGCGGCTTGCCCCATTGGGAGACAGCATGGACGGGCACGTCCGGCCCGCGAAGCAGATTCCCCGGACGGAGCCAGTCGCGCGTCCAGGTGGCTGCTCTAACATCCTGGGCATCCGCCGGCTTGATCAGTTTGATCTTATTCAGCTCCAGGCTTCTTGGCAGTTCGGCGTCCAGATCGAAGTAGGAAGGAATCTGTTTGAAAGATATTTCGATCTGGTCACCCAGATGAAACCTCTCCACTAATGCTTTCGCGCTGAGATCCGCCTTCTTCGGCAAACGGAAATCAAAGAGCCGGGCATCTGGCAGAAGAATCGTCAGGGACTTCTCCATGACCCTTTCCAGAGTGCCGCGCAAGCTGTTATCGGCAGCGGGAATGGCCCCGCTGGCACACAGCAGAAGCAGCACAATGACACGGCACATGGGAATAGTGTACTCCTTTGCGATAGATTATCTTCTGCATGGCTTACCAAAAACTCGGCCTCAACACCTACTGCCTGCGGGCATTAAAGTGGCGGGACCGCCAGCACTTCGAATTTGCCGCCAGTCTGAAGCTCGACGGCCTCTTCCTGCAAGACTCGCTGGACCCGGAGGTCAATGACCTCAATCACTGGAAGCAGGTCGGCCAGTGGTCCAAGGAGATGGGACTGCCTGTGGAGACGGGGATGAGCGGCATTTTGCCGAAGAACCCCAATGATCTGGAACCCATGCGCAAGCAGTTGCTGACTGGCGTTGCACGCGCGAAGGCCTGCGGGTCAAAGATCATCCGTGTGTTGCATGCCTCAGACCGCGCGCACCTGCCTCCCGGCACTGTCGAACAACATCGCGAGACCATTGTGAAGCTGTTCCGCAGCGTGCGCAGTGAGGTCATGGATGCGGGTCTGCATATTGCCATTGAGAATCATAAAGACTTCACCGCGCGCGAGTTGGCAGAGACCATGCAGGCTGCGGGGAAGGAATTCGTCGGCTCCTATCTCGATACAGGCAATCCAACGTTCATCCTCGAAGACCCCATGACGACCGTGGAGGTCCTTGCCCCCCATGCGCTTTGTCTTCATCTGCGCGATTCCGTGCTCTATGAGCATCCGCGCGGGGCGATGGTGCAGTGGGTACCGCTTGGCGAGGGCGTCATCGACTTCCATGCCATCGTGAAGCACATCCACAGTGTCAAGCCGGATATCTTCGCCTATGTGAAGCCCATCACAGGACGTGTGCCAGAACTCTTCCCCTACCGCGAGCAAAAGTTCTGGGAGAATTACCGCGACGTCCGCGCCGATGACTTCGCGCGCTTCGTCAGTCTCGCGCAAAAGGGGCGTCCGTATGAGAAGCCGCTCGTGATTGAGGATCTGCCCAATCAGCCCGTCGCGCCGCAGTTCCTGGAAGCTATAAAAGCCCAGCAAAAAGAGCATATGGAGCGCAGCGTGGAGTATGCCAAAAAGCAATTGGATCTTGGCCTCCGCTGGCGACAGTAATCCACCCCGTGTATGACAATGGCAAACTGTAATTTATGAGCTTTCTCGATAATCTCGAAAACAACCTGAAAGCCCTCGAAGGCCGCGAACAGGGCAGCATGGACGACCATCGCCGCCGCGACTCCGAGCGCAAAGAGGCTGTCGCTGCGGGACCATGGGCGGACAAGCTCAAACGCGGCACATTTGCTGCCACCATGATGCAACTGGCAACGCGCTCCGGCTTCGCGATCCGCACAAAGGTCAACCTGCTGTGGATGAATTCCACGCTGCGCCTGGAAGCGCGCGGACATAAGCTCGAACTCCGCCCCACGGCTTCCGGCGTAGTTGCCGTTTTCCTCTACAACAATGAGGAAACCGCGCGGGAGGATGTTGATCTCGATGCCAGTCCCGAACCCTTGAATGAACGCTTCATGGCGATCTTGAAAGCACAGAAGACAGCCGATGAAGAAGCAGCCGCTGCGCTGGTCATTCCAGACGACGAAGAATAGACTGCAATCCGTTCCCCCTGCTTCCGACGTAGGTTTCTACAGGTGACACAACAGTCGCCGAAAAGGAACCCTGAAATGAAGCTTTGGAAACAGATCTCAATCGGCTTACTCGCCGTAACTTCTCTCGCACTGGCGGGCCAGAACCCCATGGTTGGCGGTGCGCCCATGTATTCGAACAAGGACATCATCGACAACGCCGTCAACTCGAAGGATCACACCACTCTGGTCGCCGCGGTGAAGGCCGCCGGACTGGTCGAAACCCTGAAGGGCACTGGCCCGTTCACCGTCTTCGCACCGACGAACGAAGCGTTCGCAAAACTCCCCGCGGGCACCGTGGATACGCTCCTCAAACCGGAGAACAAAGATACTCTCGTCAAGGTGCTGACTTATCACGTCGTGGCCGGCCGCATCAATGCCGCACAGCTCAAGCAGCAGATCAAGGCAGGCAAGGGCAAGGCCGCACTGAAGACCGTGCAGGGCGGAACCCTGACCGCCAGTTTGAAAGACGGCAAGATCATGTTGACTGACGAAAAGGGCGGCATGGCGACGGTGACCATCGCCAATGTAATGCAGTCCAACGGTGTCATCCACGTCATCGACAGTGTGGTTCAGCCCAATTAGGCTGCGGCCCAAAGCCTCCGTCCGGCAGAACCACTGCTGGACGGAGTGTCTATCATGCGATAATCTCCGTTGTACATGAAGACCAGACTCCATTCGTGGTTCGCATGGCTGCTGTTGTGCCTGACGGCGCTCGGCCCGGTCTTCCCCTTGCTTGCTGCAACCACGGCGGTTTCCCAGTGCAGGATGTCGTGCTGCAAGACGCGTGCGAAAGGTTCCTGCTGTAATAAAAAGCAAGGCAAACATCAGTCGCCAGCCTTTGAAGCTACACCGGCCTGCGGTTCCACATGCGCCACACTTACGTTTGATACTCCCCCGGCATTAGTTCCACCTGCTGCCACAGCGCAGCCAATACGCGCGGCCATGCCGCTCAAGATGGCAGTCCGCAGACATACCGCTGCGTCTCCTGTCGAAGCAGAATCCTTCCAAAGACCCCCTCCCGCACGCGCCTGATTCGGCCTTCACCCGCTCCCTGAAAACTGTTATCTGAGAGGTTCCTATGGCATTTTCACGTGCCGTATTGCTGATGGGCGCATTGTCGCTCGCGGTATACGGTGAAGAATACCGTCAGCCGCAATTGGCGGCTGCGTACGGCCAGATTGCGATGACTTACGGCTCTGGCTCCAACATATATTTCGCTGCGTCGAATGACGGCGGCAAAACATTCGGCGATCCGGTAAAGGTCGGCGGTGGTGAGGCGCTGGCATTAGGCCGGCATCGCGGCCCCCGGCTGACGATTTTGAAGGATTCGCTGCTCATCTCCGCGGTAACTGGCCGCGATACTCCGAAAGGCAATCTGCAAACCTGGCGCTCCACTGACCATGGAAAGACGTGGACAGCAGGCAAAACCATCAATGACGTTCCCGGTGCCGCGAAAGAAGGCCTGCATGCGATTGTTGCCGATTCGCGTGACAACCTCTTCGCTGCGTGGCTCGACTTAAGAACGCCGGGAATGAAGCTCTACGGTGCGAAGTCCACCGACGGGGGTGTGACTTGGTCCAGGAACGTGCTGATCTACGCCTCACCCGCAGGTACGATTTGCCAGTGCTGTGACCCTTCACTGACCGTGGATAGCGATGGCACGCTCACCGTGATGTGGCGCAACGTTCTCAACGGGAACCGCGACTTATACATCGCCACCACGAAGGACGGCGCTACTTTTTCCAAGGCGCAGAAACTCGGCAAAGGCAGCTGGCAATTGAATGCCTGTCCCATGGATGGGGGCGGCATTGTAAGTCTGAACGGCAAGCTGATTTCAGCATGGCGCCGCGGCACAGAACTCTTCTTCGCCGAACCCGGTAAAGACGAAGTGCTTCTCGCTGCGGGCAAAGATGTGGCAGTCACGGCGACAAAGCTCGGACCCGTCTTCATCTGGTCCACCACGAAGGGGATTGAAGCCCGTTTGCCGGGGTCAGACGCTACTCTACATGTGGCAGAAGCGGGCGGCTTCCCTGCCCTGGCGGCATTGCCGGATGGCAAAGTGATCGCGGCGTGGGAAGACGCGGGTAAGATCCAGACCAAACTGCTCAACTAACCCATGCCTTACCGCCTGCAGCTTCGCCAAGTAACCGCCGCGATCTTATTCGCGGTGCTGTCTCTTGCGTTGCTGCAACCACTCTTCGCCCGGAGCACAAAGCCGCAACTGCCGCCATGTTGCCGCAAAGAAGGCAAACATAAATGCGGCATGGCATCGCACGATGACACGCCGGCATTCCGTGCAGCCCCTTGTGCAGAGTATCCGCATGCCGCACCACAACCAGCGCTTGCGGCAACGGCCGAAGCACCGGCGTGCGATCACGCCATTACTCCGCTGCAGTGCACCGCCCGGCGCACTGCCGAAGCGCAACCCTTCCGATTTGCCACTGACCGCACTATCACTCTCCGCGGGCCTCCTGCCCGTTTTCAATCGCTGCACACTGCAATGTATTGAAAACGAATTTTCAGGAGAAAAGAAAGTGAAGTCATTGATATTCCTTCTTGCGCTGCCGCTCGCGGCGCAGGAATCCATACAGTTTTCGAGCGTGGGAGGACGTGTTACAGATCCCTCCGGCGCCGTGGTCGAAGGTGCCTCTGTGAAGGCCCGCCAGACCGCCACGAATCTTACGAATGAAACTGTCACCGGCAAAGATGGACGCTTCCGCCTCCCCTATCTGAAGCCCGGGACTTATGAGATCACGGTGAACCGCGATGGTTTCACGCCGGAAACGCAGAAGCTAAGTGCTTCCGTCGGCTCTGCCTTTGAACTCCCCTTCATCCTGCGCATTGCAGGAAGCAAGAGTGATGTAACTGTCTCGGCCAATTCGTTTGTGCTGGAAGCAGCCCGCAGTCAGATTGCTGGTACTGTATCCCAGCAGGAAGTCGCGGCACTCCCTTTGCTGGGCCGCAACTTCCTGGACCTCGCACTGCTGGTTCCCGGCGTCTCGCCCACGAACACTGCCAGTGCCCAGCTCTTCGCGGAGACTTCCGCCGTGCCGGGCCAGGGGATCTCTATCGCCAGTCAGCGGAACTTCTCGAACAGCTTCATTGTAGATGGGCTATCCACCAACGATGATGCCGCGGGACTCACCGGCACCTTCTTCGGTCTCGACGTGGTCAATGAGTTCCAGGTGGTAACTTCCGGTGGACAAGCGGAGTTCGGACGCGCCATCGGTGGTTATATCAACATGGTCACCAAGAGTGGCGGCAATGACCTGCATGGCGATCTCTACGGCTACTTTCGCAACCAGCGCTTCAATGCGGATAATGCTCTCACCAACACCAAGCTCCCCCTGACGCAGGCACAATACGGTGCCAGTATCTCCGGACCAATCCGGAAAGACCGGACGTTTTACTTCGCCAACTTCGAGCAGCGGGAACTCAACCAGAGCGGCAGCATCACCATCGCCCCGGCGAACATCTCCGCGATCAATTCCACACTCGTGGCGGATGGCTACAAGGGCTCGCAGATCTACACGGGTCTCTATTCAAACCCGGTCCACAATACAAACTTCCTGGCCAAGCTGGATCATCAGTTCTCCACCCGGGACCAGTTCAGTCTTCGCTACAGTCTCTATGATGTGGCGAGCACTAACTCCCGCGGCGCAGGTGCGCTTTCTGCCACCTCTGCCGCGGCGGGACTCGCCGACAACGATGAAAGCATCGCCGTTAGTAACATCTACACCTTATCCCCCAGAACTGTGAATGAGACGCGCGGGCAGTTCACCAGATCGATTCTGAGCGCTCTGCCCAATGATCCGACAGGCCCCGCCGTCAGTATCTCCGGAGTAGCTTCCTTCGGCACGCTTTCCGGCTCACCTACGGGACGACTCGATAAGATGCTGGAACTCGTCGATAACTTCTCCCATCAAGCGGGCGCACATGCTTTCCGTGCGGGCATCGATTATCTCTATAACGACCTGACCATTACCTTCCCCCAGTCGATCCACGGCAGTTACGCCTTCTCGTCACTCGCGAATTTCCAGAAGGGTATCTACAGCACCTTTACCCAGTCCTTCGGAACACCTGTAATCGCGCAGACCAACCCAAACACAGGCTTCTACGTGCAGGACGAATGGAAGCTGACACCGAACTTCACCATAAACTACGGCGTGCGGTATGACTTGCAATTCCTGAAGATCATCGCTACTGATACCAACAATCTCTCGCCACGCGCCGGCTTCGCCTGGACACCATTCAGGGACCGCAAGACAGTACTTCGCGGCAGTTATGGCATCTTCTATGACCGCATCCCGCTTCGCGCCGTTGCCAACGCTCTCCTTTCGAGTGGCAACACAACGACTCTGAACGCCAACAGTTTCATCAGCGTCAGCCTTTCACCGACGCAAACCGGAGCCCCCGCATTCCCCGCAATTCTGAACAGCATTCCCTCTGGTGTGTTGATCAATTACTCCACCATGAATCCGCACATGCAGAACGCAGAATCGCAGCAGGGCAGCTTTGAGATCGAACATCAACTCAGCAATAACTCCACGCTTGCGGTAAGTTATCAACATCTGCGGGGCTTGCACCTGCTCATTTCCGTCAACGAAAACGTACCCACGTGCGCCGCAGTGGGCACCAACAACGGCTGCCGCCCGAATCCGAACTTCGGGAATAACAAACAGTACTCTTCACTGGCTGATTCCCACTATGACGGATTGCAGGTGTCTTTTATACAGAGGCCGGTGAAGTGGGGGAACTACCGCATCTCTTACACTTACTCCAAGGCGCTCGATAACGTCGGCGAATTCTTCTTCAGCTCGCCAGTCGACAACTTCAATATCTGGAAGGACTACGGCCGTTCCGATGATGACCAGAGACACCGCGTCGTGGTGGAAGGAACCGCGAATCTTCCCTTTGGTCTGCATTTCGGCGGAGCCTTGCAGTACTACTCTGCGCTGCCGTTTAACATTACAACCGGAGCCAACACCGTACAAACCACTGCGGCACGCCCCACTTATCCCGATGGCACCTTCATTCCGCGCAATTTTGGCACGGGCTTCGACACGTTCACCGTCAATACCCGACTCACCCGCAGCTTCCAATGGAAAGAACGGTGGAAGATGATGGCGATTCTGGAAGCCTTCAACACCCTCAACCACCGCAATAATCTTTTCCCCAACGGAACCTTCGGAACGGGAACCTATCCATCCAATCCGAACACCAGCTTCGGACAACCGACTGCCGTCGGCGATCCCCGCAGTCTGCAACTGGGATTGCGGTTCAGTTACTAACCGCAGGCCAGACACCTGCTATTTGGGCGGTTCCCAGAGTTCGATCCTGTTCCCTTCCGGATCAGAAATCCAGGCGAACCGCCCGAATTCAGAATCTTCGCGCTTGAGGCCCACATCAAGCCCCTCGCCCTCAAACACTGCAAGCATCCCATCCAGATCATCCACGCAATAATTGATCATGAACGGCAGAGCGGGTGAACCAAAGTAGTCCGATTGCTTCTTGAAGAGACACCAGGTTGTCATCCCTTCGCCTGCATGCTGAAACGCTACATAGCCGTCTTTGCGGGTGATGCCAAGGTATTTCTCGTACCAGGCATAGAGTTTCTGCGGGTCCTCGCATTTGAAAAAGACGCCGCCAATACCAGTGACTTTGGGCATGGGTACAGTGTAACTCGAACTTACTGCGCCTTTGCCACCGGTTGCCACAATTCCACTTTGTTGCCGTCCGCATCATAGATCCAAGCGAACTTGCCATAGGCTTCATTGATTCGTTTGGGGTCAATCTTGACACCTTCCGACTGCAGGCGGGCGATCAAAGCGTCCAAATCGTCCACGATGTAATTCACCATGAACGGGGCCGGTCCGGTTCCGAAGTAGTCCGTCGTCGAGGGGAATATGCTGACGACAGTCACGTGCTCCTTCGACGGATCTTCACGTTCCCGCCACGGTAACATCGCGCCGCCACCCTTGTCAGTCAGACCCAGATGTTTCGAATACCACTCTCTGGATTGATTCCGGTTCGCGGACTTGAAGAAGACCCCTCCAATCCCCAGAATCCGGCCGCGCGGTGCCACCTTATCCCCAGCCGCCTGGCCGCCTCTGGATGTGAAGGACAGTACAATTAACAGGCCGAGCAAAAGCAGGGTCGGGGGTGTGCGCAGCATTCGCAAAGTATAACAGCGCTGGCGCTCACTCGACGCCAGCCACACCACGCGCACCGGCACTCTTCCAATCAAACTCCTGAAAGCCCAGTCCAAACACCGGTGACTCTGGACGCAACCGGAAATCCCGCTTCTCTGAATCTACGAACAGCGGATCGGCATACCGAGAATGTGCGTCCTTGCCCCGCTTCATCCAGTCGGCGAGCGACTTCGGCCCGATTTTCGTCTCCTCGATCTTCTGCTGCGGATTGAAGTACACATTCCAGTCAGCATCCACGGTGCTCTTCTGTTCCACAAACTTCGCCTTTGGACTCATCCACCACTGATAACTTTGATCCGGCTTGTCCTTCTGCATCAGGACGCCCTGCGTCCAGTAGATGATATTGTTCTGAAAATAGGCGCTCACGTGGGGCTCAGCCAGACCCAGATTGAGTTGATCGATCTTCCCGAAGGCGAAGATATTATTCCTGACAGTGATACCTTCGGCGTAGTGGATGTTAAAGCCGCAGTACTTGGTGTCATACACCAGGTTGTTCTCATCCAGAATGTAAGAGGAACCCTCGTCGTGATAGATGCCCCAGCCGCCGTATTGGTTCGCGTCCACATCATGAATCACATTGCCCCGCAGTACCGTACCGGGCGAGATCCCTAAAGTGTAGATCCCACCCATATCAGAAAGAAGCCCCTGCCCAATATGATGAATATGATTCGCCTCGAGTAAGTTATCCCGGCTGATGCTGCGTCCATAACCCCAGCGCCAACCCGCTGAAATGCCCGTATACCAGCCATGATGGATATCATTGTGCGCCACTGTGTTGCCACTGGTATTCATCAGCAGGATTCCCACGGCGGAGGGATACACTTCACCCCAATGGTGCAAAACGTTGTCCTCAAACACCATGCCGGATGATGCCCGCAATGGATGCGCCTGCTCTGTGCCACCATTGACACGGATGCCGCCAGCCGCCAGGTAAGTCAGTTCGCTGTGTAAAACCTTGTTATTGCGGGTACCGTCTTTGAAATCCATGGCCCACGTTCCCAGATTGCGGAACGTGCAGTGCTCGAAGGTGGAATTCCGCAAGCCTGTGGCCGTCACTGCCGCGGGCACACTGGCCGAGCCTTGCGTGGAATTCGAATTTCCCTTCGGCAGCTGGAAGTTCGTGTACTCGAAAGTAATCCCGCGAAAATGCAGGTTATCAACAAAGCGCTGCTTCTCCGGGTCGCCATTCAACCGCAAGAGATCTGGCGCGACAGGAGCAATCACTTCCGCCGTGCGCATATCTTCTCCCGGCATTGGCATATAGGACAGCAAGCCTGTCTGCCGGTCCAGATACCATTCGCCTGGCGCGTCCAGCGCTTCATAGACATTCTCGATCACATACCTGGCACCGTTCTCCGTGAAATCATCCGTGAAGACCTTGTCCGCCTTGTATTGAAACGTCACAAGACGGGTTTCAGGGTCAATCTTCGCGATCGGCAGATGATGATCCGTCCAAAAGTGATAGACAATCACCTCCACATCGTTTAAGTTATGCCAATCTGGATTCATATCCCCCGGCGCATACTCAAAGCTCTGGCAGGACTTGTGGTAATCCGCCGTCTTCGGGGTCCCCTCCGGCATGCCCTTCACGCGGAGAAAGCCCTCATTCGTCGTGCGTGCCCGGTGATGATATTTCCCGTTCACAAACAACTGCGTGAAATACCACTTACCCGCCTTGACTTCCGGCAGCGTCGTAGTCCAAATGCCCTTGGGGCCCGGTGTCCAGCCCTGCACCGATACACCACCACTTAGTACGGGGTGTTCTTTGCCATGAGCGGAGTAAGTCACGCCGGAATCTTCAGGACCAAAGACCACGGCTTCCTTGAGCGGATACACGCCACCCCTGAGAGCGACCGTAACCCCGGACTTCTTATCCAACTTGCGGACTGCATCCCGCGCATGAGCCACCGTCGCAAAGGGCTTCCCAAGGCTCCCATCATTCGCATCACTGCCGGTTGGGGCCACATACACTGTGGTCTGCCCCCAGCAAGTCATGACCGCCCCGAGGAACAACACCGCGCATTTCGGAAAGTAACCCGCTGCTCTCATAACCACTTCCCCAGGAAGGCCCAGGCGATATCGCCCCGCCACTCATGTCCACCATCAAATTCCAGGATCTCGAGCTTATCGCCCTTGTACATTTGCTTCGCGGTTTTCGCCGTCTCCCGCACCGTTTCAATCGGAGCCTGCGTATCTCTCACACCGGCCTGAATCTGCAGCGGACGCGGCGCAATCATCGCCACCATCTCCGGGGAAGTAACATCCAGCGGCCTGCCCTCCGTCACGCCATCTTTCGCCGCCGGAGTATTTCGGAAGGAGCACGAAGCTACGGCCACCTTGATCCTCGGCTCCAGCGCTGCGATATAGAGCGTGTAATAGCCGCCATAACTCAACCCGATCATCGCCACACGTGCCGGGTTTACCTCCGGGCGTTCCAACACGCGGTCCAGAGCCTTGGTGATCTTCATGGATTCGACGCCCATCAGGCTGGTCCCGGCAGCCCGCATATTGGCGTCTAAAATCTTGCGGATTTCCGACGGAACCGGTGTCCCTTTGTCCCGGTCCGGACCCGGCTGCATCACAAACAGCGGTGCCCAGACAACATAGCCGCGCTCCACCGCACCGCGGATCTGATCGTGGTAATTCGTACCGCCGTGGAACAGCGCGCCTTCCGGAATGCCGCCTCCACCATGCAGCGAAATCACCAGCGGTGCAGGCAGTTTTGCATTCTTCGGAACAATGTAGAGCCCGTAAGTTTCCAGGCCCGGCGCCACCGTGATCCACATGCGGTGATAGACGCCAATCACATCCTCGCCAATCTTCTCGACCCTTGGCGCTTCCGCTTTATCCAGGAATCCCGGTGCCGGATACCCGATCAGCGTCTTGAACTTCGTCCGCAGAGCCTCCTTCTGGAGGCTCGCGACGTAGCCATCGAGTTGCTTGTAGTTCGCTTCCCGGAACGGGCGCGAGAGTTGCAGATCTTCTTCGAAATACTTCGTCTGTGCCAGTAGCAGGAACAGTGCCAGGACTTTCATACTGGCAAGCTTACTAAAACTTTAACTTTAACGCGAACTCAAAGTCTCTCGGGTTGCCGGCACTCGTGATGGTGCCAAACGCCGCGCTCCCAAACGACCCGTTCGGATCATTGAGCGGTGTGGTGTTGGATACATTGAATGCCTCCGCCCGGAACTCCACGCCCAGCACTTCCCGAACTTTGAAGTACTTGCTCAGCATCAGGTCGCCGTTCTGCTGGCCGGGTCCGCGCACGGGATTGCGCGAACTGTTCCCGATAACGAACTGCGGTGCCGCCGTGAAGGCCGCCTTGTTGAACCACTGCGCCACGCTGCGGCCAGGGAAGTCGTTGGGGTCGGCAACGCGGTTCGGACGCTGCAGTGCATAGCCCAGACTGGCGTTATTGTTGGTGGCCTGCGTCACGGCCACGGTATCGCCGCTCTGCACACGCACCAGGCCCGCCAAACGCCACCCGGAGATCTTCCAAACCTTCGGAATCTCATAGGTCCAACCCGTCGAGAACACTCTCGGAATATCGCCGCTTGAAAGGTCCTTTTCCAGGTGACGGTTGAAGGCATCGGCCGCGCCGGAGTTATTCAGCACGGGCCCCGTGAAAATCGTCTGCGAAAAGTAGCTCGAAGCATCGTCGATCAGCTTGGAGAAGGTGTATGCGGCGTTCACCGTGAGGCCGTGGCTGAAACGCTTTTCGAGCTTCACCTGCGCGGCTTCATAAGTGGATTGCCCCACATTGTTGCGGAACAAAGCCACCGAAGTGAAGTTCGGATAGGCTCTCAGCAACTGCTGCTGCGCGATCATCCCGCCGTTATAGGGCACTTTGGTAAAGAGCGCCGGCCCCATGGAAAGATACTGCGCCGGCAACTGGTTGAGGTTTGCTTCCGGCAAGCCGAGCCGGGTGTTCTTTGAACCCAGATAGCCCGCTTCAATCGACCAATCCTTCGCAAATGTGTGCTGTACCGTGAAGTTCCACTGTTGCGAATAGCCGGAACCGTTATTCCGCTGCGTCCCGAACACACCCTGTCCCAGGCCGGCATTGGGATCACTGGTGGATCGCACTGTGTAGACCGGTCCGTTTGAAAGCAGAAACGCGGGGGTGGTGCCGTCCGGGGAAATCAGGTTCACTGTCTGCACGAACGGGAACTGTGGCAGAGTAAACGGGGTTGTCACGCCAGATTGTTCAAAGAAAACCAACCCATAGCCCGACCGCACCACCCAGTTGTCCGCCACGCGGTAAGCCAAACCCACCCGCGGCCCGAAGTTCAGCGGCTCCAGGTTGCGCGCGGTGTTGCTGAAATCCAACTTTTGCGTGTTGAGATTGAAAACTGCGCCGTGCCCGTTCGCTTCAGTCGAAGGGAAGTTAAGGGTGTAACGCGTGCCAATGTTCACGGTCAGCCGGGGAGATAGGCGCCATTCATCACCTACAAAAAAACTCCGCAATATGTGCCCGCTCGTGCAGCGCACCCTGCTGGATATCAATCGAGAAAGAGTTCACCTGCCCTTGCAGCAGCCCGGCGATGGAAGTGAAGGCGTACGAACCGGCCGGGTTCGCCGGGTTGAAGACGTCCAGTGCTTCCCTGCGTATATCGAAGCCCGCTTTGATGGTATGCCGCCCGCGCACGGTCGAAAACGTGTCCAGATACTCTGTGACGTCGGTCTTGAAGTTGGTGTTGGCCGCGGAAGTCGGCCCAATCTGCGCGAACCCGGTAAGTGTATAGATGGCGGGGTTGTCAGCCAGTTCGTTTTGGATGAGTGTGCGGCGGGTATAACCGAAGCGAGCCTGGTTCAACGTGCTGGGCGAAATCGTCCAGTCATATTCTGACGCAACGGAGTCACCGCGCGTGATGGCATGTCCCGTCACGCCGGAGGAAATCACGCCGGAACCATCGGGCAGTGGAGTGACCGGCGTATCGTCATCGCGCAGATAACCATACCGCCCGAAGACCCTGTGTTTGCTGTTGAAGACATGGTCGATGCGGCCGTCTGCCTGGTCCTGCTTATCGGGTTCCACGCCGGTGCGGACATAGTTATTGGCCGTGCCTGCGCGGTTCGGCAGCGGATACCGGGCGAGAATCGCCTGCGCCGCGGGGTCAGGTGCCGCAACCTGAGTGGTGCGCTGCGCCAGGCTCGGCACCGTGGAAAACCGCGTGATACCGGTCCGCAGACGCGTGCCCTGCCAATCGAGGAAAAAGAACGTCTTGTTCTTGCGAACAGGTCCCCCGAGGACCAAGCCATACTGATTGCGGCGGAACTCGGGGTTCGGGCCGGGCTGCGCGAAGAAGTTGCGGGCGTTCAGCGCTTCGTTGCGGAAAAACTCAAACATGGTGCCGTGGAACTCATTCGAGCCGGATTTTCCACTGACCAGAATCGAGCCGCCGTTTGACCGGCCATACTCCGGCGAGTAGGCGTTGATGCTCAGCTTGAACTCCTCCATCGCATCCACAATCGGGTAGTAAACCACCTGGCCCGGTTCCGGCTGCAACACGCTGATACCGTCATAGATGTATTCATTGGTGCGCGGACGGCTCCCGTTGATCCGGGGTAACAAAGATCCGCCCCCCGGCAACGCTACGCCCGGCGCCAGGGTCACCAGCGGGATAAAGTTGCGCCCGTCGAGCGGCAAGGCTTCAATCGTGGCCTTCGTGGCATGGAAACCCACCGTTCCTGAAGCGGTTTCCAGCAAAGGGGCAGCGGCGGAGACATCCACACTCTCCGTCTTTTGGCCGACTTCCAGAGTGAAATCGATGGCTGTCTGTTCCGCCAAACGAAGCAGGATTCCGCTGCGCTTCAATTCACGAAAACCATCATGCGTCACCGTAACGCGGTATTCGCCCGGCGGCAGACCCAGAAAGTGGTAGGCACCGGCAGCGCCGGACTGCACCACGAACTTCGCCCCGGTAGAGGGCTCCTCCGCCGTCAGCGAAGCCCCCTGTATGGGAAGTTTCGCGGGGTCAAGAACCGTGCCGAAGAGTTCAGATTTACCGGCCTGCGCCCAAGCGGAGGCGGAGAAAGCGAGGAGAAGCAGCAGCGAGCGCATGTAATTTATAAATTACTACATGTAATTTATAAATTACGAGATGGCTCTATTCGATCATTCCGACAGCGGTCTTCGTCAGCCCTGTGTACGTGCCTGTGGTGTCCTTTTTAAGAGCCGAACTGCCGTTAAAGGTGAGCGTACTGCAGATCACGGCCTGGAACTGCGCGGTCTGTGAGCCGTTGTAGATCAGGCTGGTGCTGGGGAAGTAGAGGGTGCCGGTGGTGCCGCTGCTGGAACCGTTGAAGTTGTTCGTAAACGGCGCGTTGCTGGCGGTGAGGTAGGGGATGGTGCGGTCTCCGAAGAAGAGAATCCCTTTATACGTGCCGCTGGTGGGCGCGCTGAAATTGATGGTGGCTGAGCCGTTGAAGGTGACGGGTGCAACGGCATGAGTGGCATCGTAGGTGTTATAGAAAAAGACACCGCTTCCATTCAGAATTGACGAACCGTTGTGATTGAAACCGCCGCCCAGGAGGATATAAGTTCCGGCTGCGAAGTTCACCGTGTAGGAACCGTTGATGGTGATCCCGCCGCAGTAGACGCCAGGACTCAAATTCGCTGTGCCGCTGCTGTTCAGCGCATAGTTTGTGTAGCCGCAGGTATTCGAATAAGTAGGCGCAGGCACGCTGGCCAGGGGATCGGCAACAGCGGACGCTCCGGTCGTCGGTGTGGGTGAGATGGAGTTGGACCCATTGTTCGAAAGAGCACCAACAATCTGGAACTGCGACACGCTGATGGTATTGGAACCATTGACCACTGTGGCATAGTTACTCGCATTGGAGTTTACATAAATCCCGCAGTCACCTGTGATCACGTCCGAGCCGTTAATGAGCAGCGCGGAAGTAGCGGTCGTATTCAGCACATAGATACAGTTCGCTGCCTTGGATGCGTCTGTCGCCACTGCGGCAGTAGCTTCTGCGGTGATGTTATCCGTCCGGTATCCGGCCCAGAACAGGAATAACCCCGGTAGTTTCTCACTCACTGAAGCCTTGACCCAATACTGTGCCGTGGTCATACCGGGGGAATTCGCCGGCGCGGTGGTGTTGCCTGCCATGGTGACAGTCTGCTTGCCGCCGTTGCCGCCATTCAGGAACCCGTTGGCGCTGGCGTAGGCACAACCCGCCTGCAGTGCAGTGGTGGCTGGCACAGTCGCGGGGTTGGAGCAGATATACGTACCGCAGGGCACCGCGGAAGTACAAGTCCCGCCCGCACTGGAAGCATAGAGCGCCCCGGCCATGGCAGCGGCATCGGCGGCAGCCTGCAGGGTTTGACGCTTCATGTAGGCGAATCCCATATCGACAGCGAGTCCCATCACCGAGAAGAGAAAGAACAGGCTGAAGGTGACGAAGATGATGGTCTGTCCGGAACGGGTTTTCGCACGGTTGCGTTGCATTAGAATAAGATCCTCTGACGTGCTGTGGCGGCGACAGTAAATTGCCCGGAAGCAGTCTTATTGCCATCCGGGAAGAACATGATAATTGGATTGATCAGTTTGTAAGTCGCGGTAATCTTGACATCATTGCCGATGGCGTTATCGGTGGAACTGGGCCACTGCGTGGAACTGCCGGAGCAATTGGTGAGCGGCTGGCAGGTGGTATTGGCTCCACTGGCAGAAGTAAGTGTCACATTGACCTTGGAGGGATCGAGCGCCATGCCCGTCTTGCTCATCACGCTGTAAATACTCCCCAGCGTGGTGTAACAGGAGTTACCGGTCTGGGTACAGACATTGCCGTGAGACGCAACGTACCGTGTAGTAAGGTCCACGGTATAGGCCAGGTTATGAAACTGCCACATATTGAGACCGGCACTGGTGATGGAAATCGCGAGGAAGATCAGCGGAACACCCACCAGTGTGAACTCGATCAGGCTGTTGCCCTTTCTGGAATTCCGGATCTTCATCAGCTTTGCAACCTCATCTGCACGGTGCGGGTAATCGTAATGCGATTGGGCAGGATGCCGGGAATCGAGATCAACGTTGGGGTGGTGTAAGTCACGGTCAATTGCGCGGCACTCGCGCCCGTGCCATCGGGACTTGAAATGGAGGTTGCATTCACCACGACCGGTTCAGCAGTGCAGGTGCTCAGAGACGAACCGACGTTGGGAAGGTTGCGCAGGCTGTCGAGCACGTACCCGCAGGCCAGGGTCGCGTTGGTGGCATTGGCAGAACTCTGTGAGGTGACCAGTGCCGCGGCATGCGCGCCATTCTCCGTAGCGATCAGGGAGTAGCTGTAGAACCCGAAATCATAGGCCCCGACGAACAAAAAAATGTACCAGGGCAGGAACAGGCAGAACTCGATCATGTTGCTGCCGCGTCGCGGATTCTTGGTTGTCTGAAACATTTCTTCACTAACAATGATCTCCCTAATGGACAGCCTGAACAATCCCCATTTGGAGAGGACTAGAACGCTAACCAAAGTGAAGGAAATTCGTACTGTTTCGTTGAAAACATTGAGGTAGTGTAGAGAGATGCATCGCGCTCTGCTTTCAGGATTTTTACTATGCAGCCTTGGTTTTGGATCTGCGTTGAGTTCTGCTGCTGACTTGCCCGTTTCGGTGACAGAGGAGCCCGGCACCTTCACGCTGACGAATGGCTACCTGACCGCGAAAGTGGACCGCGTCTCCGGCGATCTCACCAGCTTGCAGGTCAAGGGGCTCGAACTCATGGGCTATGGCAGCGGCCACCACGCCGGATATTGGGAGCAGAGCACGGCCCGCGCGGCGCGGCTCGAATCCAAGATCACGATTGACCCAAAGTCGAACGGCGGAGATCGCGCAGAGGTCTCCATCAAGGGCTGGTCCGATGGCAAACCGGTGTCTGGAATGCTTTGCGATCTGGAGGTCCGCTACACGATCGGGCGCGGGGAGAAGGGCGTCTACACCTACGCGATCTTCACGCACCAGAAGAGCTATGGACTCACACAGGTGGGCGAGAGCCGGTTTGGCGCCAAGCTCAACGGGAAGATCTTCGACTGGATGTCCATCGACGCCAAACGCAACAACTACATGCCCACGGGGTATGACTGGGACCACGGCACGGACCTCAACATGAAGGAAGCGCGACGGCTTACGACGGGGCGTTTCGCCGGGCGCGCGGAACACAAGTATGACTACTCCGCCGTGCAGTTTGAGATCCCCGCATTCGGCTGGGCGTCCACGAAGGAAAAGGTGGGGCTCTACTTCATCAACCCGTCGATGGAATACCTGAGTTCCGGACCGCTTCATCCGGAATTGACCGGCCACCTGGATGACAACGCGGGGGGAGATCCGACGTTGCTTGATTACTGGCGGGGTACGCATTATGGCGGGAGTTCGCTGCCGCTGCCTGCTGGCGAAGAATGGACCAAGGTAGTGGGCCCGATCTTCGTCTACGTGAACGAAGGGCCTGACGGCAACGCGATGTATCAGGATGCACTCGCACAGGTACCCAGGGAGCAGGCCAAATGGCCTTATGCCTGGGTGCGGGGTGTGGATTATCCGTTGAAGAAGGAACGGGCCGAGATCTCCGGGCAGTTGGTTCTGCAGGACCCTTTAGTCAAGAAATTTGAACATCTGATGGTCGGCCTGGCTTACCCCGATGGGGAACTGAACTGGCAGAATGACGCCAAGCATTATGAGTTCTGGGTGAAAGGCGATGAGCAGGGAAGGTTCAAGATTCCAAACGTCCGGCCAGGCAAGTATCAACTCCATGCCTTTGTGGATGGCGTGATGGGCGAATTGAACGGCGCGGTATTCAATGTGCAGCCGGGCGGAAATTTGGAACTTGGCCGGATCACCTGGAAGCCTGTCCACTATGGACGGCAGGTTTGGGAGATTGGAATTCCCAACCGCAGCGGCAGTGAGTTCTTCAAAGGCGACGAGTACTTCAAGTGGGGCTGGTATCTCGAGTATTCGAAGTTATTCCCCCAGGACGTGACTTATACGGTAGGCAAGAGTGATTACCGGAAAGACTGGTTCTTTGAACAGGTGCCACATATCGACGGGGAGAACCTGACTGGGCAGGGTCGCGGGCGGGCCACAACCTGGACGATCCAGTTCCAGATGAATTCGGTTCCCTCTGGAAAGGCGACGTTGCGAATGGGCCTTTGCGGCGTCTCAGTCCGGACTTTGGGAGTGCAGGTGAACGGACACGAAGCGGGTCCGGTGACCGGACTGGTTTACAACGCCACGATCAACCGGGACGGCATCGCCGGCAGCTGGGTGGAGAAGGACCTTACCTTCGACGGTGCACTGCTCAAAGCGGGCAACAATGTGATCACCTTGACGGTGCCTGCGGGTGGAGTGACGTCCGGGGTGATTTATGATTCCCTGCGTCTCGAAGTGGAAGGCCAGTAAGCCGCTGCCATGGGATAGGCTTGGACCTTATGCAAAAACTGCTGGCCACCCTGACGCTTGCCGTGACTGCCTTCGCGCAGGCTCCACCACCGCCCAAGCCGGTGATTTCTCCTGAGGTCCATGACAACCATACGGTGACCTTCCGCTTGAAAGCGCCGAACGCCAAGGCCGTTTTTCTCAACATGGAGGGTTCCCAGCGGTCGGCGATGGTGAAGGACGCCGACGGCATCTGGAGCTTTACAACACCTGCGCTGGAGCCGGATCTCTACGGTTACACGTTTCAGGTGGACGGTGTGGGGCTGATGGACCCCGGCACGTCATTGATGAAGCCCAACATCCGCGGCCTCAGCAGTATGGTGCATGTTCCGGGACCGGCAACACTGCCCTGGGAGATCACGGATATTCCACACGGCGCGGTAGATCACCGTTACTATCACTCTGTTGTAGTAGGCGATGACCGCGATTACTACGTCTACACGCCTCCCGGTTATGATCCGGCAGCGAAGAAGAAGTATCCCGTGCTGTATCTTCTGCATGGTTACAGCGATGATGCCAGCGGATGGACAGCCGTAGGCAGGGCGAACTTTATTCTGGATCACCTGATTGCCGGCGGGCAGGCCGTGCCGATGCTGGTGGTGATGACGCTGGGTTATGGCGCACCGGAGATCGTCGTCAGAAACAGCACCGCGTCGCTGGGGGAACCGGAGCTTCGCGATAAGAACTACACGAAGTACCGGGATGCCCTGTTCCAGGAGGTGATGCCTGCGGTCGAGAAAGGCTACAGGGTTTCGGCAGACAGGAAGATGCGGGCGATTGCGGGGCTGTCGATGGGCGGGGCAGAGTCTTTGTTCGTGGGCCTGAATGCACTGGATAAGTTTGCTTACGTGGGCGCGTTCAGTGCGGGCGGGGCTTCGAGTGATTATGAGAAGACTTATCCCGCTGTGAATGCCGCGGCAAACACCAAACTCTCCCTGCTGTGGGTGGCTTGCGGAACAGAGGACCGTTTGATTGAGCCCAACCGGAAGTTCCGCGCCTGGCTCCAGGAAAAGGGCGTGAAGCATGTGGATATTGAAACTCCCGGCATGCACACCTGGCTGGTATGGAGAAGGAATCTGGCGGCGTTTGCACCCTTGTTATTCCGATGACAGGCAGGCGCACAGAACCGCGAATGCGATAACGTAGTGGATTCGCTACGGAAAACACCATATGACGAAAATTAAAACCGCAATCTTTGGAACCGGCTTCATGGGCCGCGTGCATACAGAAGGAGTGCGCCGGCTGGGCAATGTGGAGGTGGCTGCCATCGCCGCGAGCAAGCAGGGAACAGCACAGGCATTCGCGGACTCGCTCTGCATTGAGCGGGCCACCGGCGATTACCGCGAACTGCTGGCGGACCCCGAAATTCAGGCCGTCCACGTCTGCACGCCAAATGCCCTGCACTACCCGATGGCCAAGGCGGCGCTCGAAGCAGGCAAGCACGTTTTGTGCGAAAAGCCTCTGGCAGTGACGAGTGCGGAAGGCGAAGATCTGGTCCGGATCGCAGCGGAGAAGGGGCTCGCCAACTGCACATTCCATAACCTCCGCTACTATCCGCAGGTGCAGAATATGCGGCGGATGCGGGAGTCTGGCGAATTGGGCGAGATTTACGCCGCGCAGGGCACCTATTCGCAGGATTGGCTGCTCTATGACACCGATTGGAACTGGCGGATTCAGAGCGACAAGAACGGGAAATCGCGCTGCTTCGCCGATATCGGGACCCACTGGTGCGACATGCTGGAACACGTCAGCGGCATGCGGATTCAATCCCTTTGCGCGGACATGCAGACATTCCACAAAACCCGCAAGATGCCGAACCGGAGTGTGGAAACGTTCACCGGCAAGGCGCTGCAGCCGGAAGATTACACGGAAGTGGAGATCGACACCGAAGACTTCGCCAGCATGATCTTCAAGCTGGGGGACCAGGCGCGCGGAGCCATGACGGCGAGCCAGATTTCCGCCGGACGCAAGAACCGGCTCTCAATTGAGATTTATGGCACGAAGGGCTCCGTGACCTGGGACCAGGAGCGGCCTGACGAACTTTGGATTGGCCAGCGCAACACGCCGAATCTGGTGGTAGTCAAAGATCCCTCTTTGCTCAGCGAAAAGGCACGCAGCTACGCAGATCTGCCGGGTGGCCACAGCGAAGGCTACGACGACACGTTCAAGCAGGTGTTCCGTCGCTTCTACCGCACGGTGGAAGACCGCACGGCGCCAGTGGAATACGGCACTTTCGCGGACGGCGTGCGGCAGTTGAAGATTCTGGATGCCGTGCTCGAAAGCAGCGCCAAACAAGCCTGGGTTGCCGTCAAGTAATTTACTGCAGCGCGAAGGTCACCGTATTGGAAGCGGTGCCGTTGACCGTAAGGCTCAAGGGCACCGCAGATGACGGTCCCACGGAGGCCGGCACTTGCGCGTTGACCTGATAGAGGCCAACAAAGCCGGGAGCAAGCCCTGCGAAAAGCACCTTGGCTCCGATGCCCGCCATCGACACGGTGACCGGACTATACACGGAAGCGAGCACCGTGCTGCTGGCGGGAACGCCAGGGCTCTGCGCCGCGGAGACTGGTCCGAGTCCTGTGCAGTAGATGGAGATATAGGAGCCCTGTGAAACCGGCGTGGCACCGGGGAAACTGCCGGGCACAGCGGCAATATTCCCGGTTATTGCGTTCACTATGGCTCCCTGCCCCGCGCCGTTCAAGGTGTAAATCAGCGGCGTGGCACTGGCGACGTTGGCGGGAAGTACACCACTGCTGAGATTGCCGACAATCACTTCCACCGTGGCCCTGGTGGAGAACAACCCCCACGGAGCCTGCACGTTGATCTGTGTGGGTGATGCGTACGAAAGAGCCGCCGGGACACCGTTGACATTCACAATGGCACCAGCCAGCGTGAGCGGTTGACTCCCGGCAACAGCGCGGGCAAGCCCCGCCGCCAGATTCTTGCCGTAGATGGTGAACAGGCCACCCGGCGAAAGCGAAGGCAGTGGCCCTGGGGCGGGTGCCGGACCGATATCGAAATTGACCGGAATGGATAGACCGCCGGCGCGGGGAGGGTTCGACGCGGTCAGTGTGGCTCTGCCGGGGAAGACCAGATCGGCGGGAGCCGGTGTCACCGTGACCTGCGTCGGGCTGACATATGTGGTGCCGCGGGCGAAACCGTTCCAAAGAATCGTCGTTTCGGAGGTAAAGTTGCTACCGGTCACTGTGATCACGGGCGGAGTGGTTGTGACACTTCCCGAGGCCGGTTGCAGTGCAGAGATTTGCGGAGTGAGTCCGGGCGTTGCCAGAGGCACCGGCAGTTCCCACATGCCGCGCCCATGCGTTGCCGCGCGGAGCAGCCTGGAGGATCGGTGAAGCGAAACCGAAAGGACCACAGCGTTCGGCAAGCCCGCTCCGGCGCGCGTCCAGGATTGTCCATCGTCCGGGCTGGCAAGGACCCCCGTATCGGTGGCGAGATAGATGGTTCCCGGAAGATCGGGATCAAGGGCAATTTCGTTGACAGGAACATCCGGCAGTCCGGCGGAAAGGTTGGTGAACGTGAAGCCGCCGTCGGAAGTCTTGTAAAGGTGGCCGGTGCCAAAGCCCGAAAAGGCAACGTATGCAGTATCGGGATTGCCGGGGTCGACAGCGATATGCGAGAGGAAGCGGGCGGGCAGCGGACTCTTGGACTGCGTCCACGTGGCATCCCCCAGAGCATTGCCTGTGAACCAGAATGCACCCGTGCTGGTCGCTGCATAGACGCGGTTTGGATTGCCCGGGGCAACGGCGATTGCTGTGATGGAAGCGCTGGAATCCGGGGCAGCGAGGTCCGGGGAGATGGGTGTCCAGAGGCCGCCGCCATCCAGCGTCTGGTAGACAGAACGGCCGCCGAAGTAGAGGCGCAGCCCATGGCCTGGGTCCATTGCGACCGGGGGATAGAACTGGGTGATTTCAGCAGGATTTATGCCATGGACCACCGGAAGCCAGGAGGAGCCGCTGGGGTCCAGAGCTTTGTAGAGTTGAATCCGGTAACAGTCCGTGAACGGCAGATTGTTGGCGGCAGGGTCGAGGACGACTTGGCCACCATCGCCGCACGGGGAAATTGTGTCCCAGGCATTGGTCCCCGAATAGTGGAGCAACTGATTATCCTGGCTGCCGGCAAAGATGGAGTTCGGATTGCCGGGGTCCTGCGCGAAGGCATGGTTCAGAAGCGCGGTGGAAAGCGTTGCATTGCGGTTGGTCCAAAGGCTGGGAATGGCAGCGGTTTGGTCGGTGCTCCAAACACCGCCATCATTGCCGTCGTAGAGCCGGCTTCCATCCGCAGAGAATGCGAATGCATGGTGATCGGAGTGCAGTTGCGGGAAACCAGTGGACTGCCAGGAGGCACCGCCGTTCAGTGATGCATACATGCCAGCCGACCCTCCCCCCGCATAGAGAACGGAAGGATTCAGGGGATTAATGGCGATCACGTTTGCATACCAGCAGATGTTGTTGCAGAAGCCGGGAGTGCCGGAAAGCTGCGTCCAGTTCTGGCCGCTGTCCATGGTTTGGTAAAGGCCGAGCAGCGAGCCATCGGTAACATCGGCGATGCTGGCAAGCAGGAAGCGGGGATTCGTGCGGGAGATGGCGAGTGCAATCCGGCCAACGCGGGCGGAGGGAAGCAGGTTGGCACCCGTGCCGGTGAGTTTGGTCCAGGTGATTCCGGCATCAGTGGATTTATAGACACCATTGTTGGGATTCAAGACGTTGGAACCGAGGGCTGCGTAGACGATATTGGCGTTGCCCGGCTCGAAAACGAGGTCAGAGCCAGCGGCTCCTGTGAGCGTCTGGTTCCACGTGAAGCCGCCGTCCTCTGAGCGGAAAATCCCGGAAACATAGCCCGATGCGGCTGCGATCACGAGACTGGAATCCGAGGGAGAAACGGCGAGAGCACCGATGTGCGCGCCACCGGAAGGGCTCGCAAAGGGTCCGGGCAGTTGGGTCCACGTGCCACCGGCAAGCTTGAGGATGCCGGCGCCGTAGTAGCTGTCGGCGGAGTTATTCTCTTCGCCGGTGCCAGCATAGAGAATATCAGGGTTCGAGGGGTCAAGGGCCAGGGACCCGATCGAGAGCGAGGGCTGATCGTCCGTGAGCGGGTTCCAGGTTTGGCCGCCGTTCGTGCTCTTCCAGACGCCTCCGTCGGAGATGCCCGCATAGACAACGTTCTTATCGCGGGGATCCACGGCCAAGGCGGAAACGCGCCCGGAATAGAACGTGTTGCCAGTCGCGATGGGCGCAGGGCCCAGACTGGTCCAAACGTTGGATGGTGCAGCAATGTTGGTTCGTCGAAGCAGCGGCAGACGGCGGGTTTGATCAAGAGCGCGCAGCCGGACCCCTGCGGGGATTTTGCGGAAGGGATAGGCACGCTGTGAGTAGAACCAGTCCGAACGGGCTGCCGGGTCGTCCTCTTCGTCATGTGCTGGATTCTGGAATGTGAAAGCAGAGAGGGGTAAGGCGAACAGGGCCAGAAAGACGAGAAACCGCACTGCCTTGAGAATAGCAAGCAACGGCAAAGTCACTGCTGGGCACTATTTCTGAGTTCCTGGAACAGTTGTGCCTGCGGAAGGTTCGCGCTTGCTGAGAAAACTGGCGACGATGCCACCGACGCCGCTGATCCCGATGAGACTGCCTGCGACTTCGTGTCCAAACAGCGCAGTTACACCGCCCAGCGTCAAGCTGAAGAGCGTGATGGTGAGGGCGAAGATCTGGCCCCGGCGGGCCTCCACCGAATCGCGCTTCCCGGAATCCACTTCCGCGCCGAGTGCGGTCAATTCCAGAACGCGCCGGTGTTCGGCTTCCTGTTCCACATAGCGGAAGATGCGCTCGGCGGAACCCGGCATGGTCGAGTCGTATTTCCTGAGCAGATCGGGGTGAGGGAGTGGACCGGAGAAGGTCTCCGTCACCTCGATGGTTCCCGGTGGAAGAGGTTGCCGCTGGAGCGGGATCTCAAAGTTGTGATGCGTCGCCGGAAGGTTATTGTTTCCGGTTTTCTCGAACATCAGCCACGCCCTGCGCGTTCATGGCCGAAGACAAAGCACCGCCGAGAACCGCCCAATCCTGCTGCATCGCTTGCAGGGTAGTGCGGCGAAGGATGTTCTGCCCGCGGAATGTGAACTCCGGGCGGCGCCGGGTGGGGGGTTGCAAAGCAAAAACGCTGGCAAGGCCCCGGAAGAAAGAACTCATCTTACTCACTCTTTCGCAGAAGTGTGGGAACAAATTGCCATTCCCTGATTCGAAATTAGCACGAGATTTCCGCCAACGAGCCCCAATACCTCCCATTTATTTTGGGTTATAGGGCAGAGAGCAGGCGCTGCGCACCGAGAATCTGAGCATTCAACGCCTTCAAAACCTTGGCCACCTGCGCAGCCTGATCATTGGCCTGCGCGATATCTCCCGCCTCCACAGCCTCGCGAATTCCGGGCAGGGTTTTGACGGCGTAACCGGTATACATGCCAGGGGCGTAGATGCGGTGACGGAACCAGGGACGTCCGGGCAAGCCGGGGTCCAATGTAAGGGCGCGTTCGGTCTTGTAGAGGAGAGCGTTAAGGTCCGCGACCTTCGCCGCATCGGCTTCGTAGAGTTTGTTCGAGGCCCCCGCGTAAGCGGCATCGAAGGCTTTGGCATTCTTTTGCAGGGTTTCCAGTTCGGCTTTCACGGCGGCGACGTTGGCCTTCTTCTGGCCGGGAAGTTTGTCAATTTCGTCGAGATAGCGGTTGATGGTGGAGGCGAGGCGGCCGAACTCGAAGGGCATAACCGGAGCACCGGCGAGGCGCATCACGAGCGTGGAAGTGACCTGCGCGAGCGTGCGCTCGTAAACGAATTCGGTATCGGCGAAGTGGGTGTACCAGTAAAAATCGTCATAGTTGGAGTGGTAGACGCCGCCACCGCCTTCACCGCCGAAACCGACGTTGAGACTCGCAATGCCAAGGTGCTGCAGGAAGGGCGTGTAGTCAGAGCCGGACCCGAGCGGGCTGATGCGGAAGTCAGCACCGGCTTCTTCAGCGGCACCGCGGCGGGGGCGCGCCATCAGCTCAGTGAGAAGAGTTTTGCCGGAAACAGGATCTTTCACGTCGCGGGCAATTTCCTGCATGAAGGCTTCGAGCGTATGGGAACCGCCGATATTGAGGCGGCCCTTGCCGCTCGAATCCGAGTTGATGTAAACCGCGAGTTTCTGGCTCAGTTCAACGGCATGTTTCTCCATCCATTCGGTTGAGCCCACGAGTCCGAATTCTTCACCATCCCAAGCCGCGAGGATAATGGTGCGCTTCGGTTTCCAGCCGCGTTTCGTCAGTTCGGCGAGCGTGCGCGCCGTTTCCATGAGTGGCGCGGTGCCGCTGAGTGGATCGCTCGCACCGTGGACCCAGGCATCATGGTGATTGCCAAAGAGAATCCACTGGTCCGGGTACACGCTGCCGGGGATCGTCATGATGACGTCGTGCAGGGGATGGGTGGAGTTGTCCATCGCGACCTTGAAGTGTGCCTTCACCACACTGGGTCCGGCGTGGTAAGTGAGGGGGAGCGCACCCTTCCAGGCTTCGGGAACCACGGGGCCTTCCAGGCTGGCAAGAAGAGGCTGCGCATCACCGTAGGAAATGGGGATCACGGGGATCTTCATCAAAGTCTTGGCTTCTTCGAGAGGCAGGCGCTTCACGCCGGGCTCAGAGGCGAACCCGGGGGACAGAGGGTCGCCGGGGTAAAGGACCATATCCATCACGCTGCCGCGCTGCACGCCATCGGAGGGGCGGTAGGCACCTTTGGGGAAGACATCGCCGGCATAGTAACCGTCGTCTTTGGGGTCAGAGTAAATCAGGCAGCCGACGGCACCGTGTTCCTGCGCGACCTTGGGCTTGATGCCGCGCCAACTGCCGCCGTAGCGGGCGATCACGATTTTGCCTTTGACGTCGATGCCCATTTTCGCGAGGATGTCGTAGTCGGCAGGGACACCGTAGTTGACATAGACGAGAGGCGCGGTCACATCGCCATCGCCGGAGTAGGCGTTATAAGAAGGCACCATGCCTTCGTTCGAAGAGCTCTTGTCCACGGGCACGACGCCTTCTTCGAGCTTGGCCTTGAAAGGCTTGGGGCCAAGCAGTTCGAGCGAACGGGATTTCGGCGTGGGAAGCAGCGCTTCGAAGGTCTCGATTTTCGCGGAGAGGCCCCATTCGTGCATCTGGCCGACGATGTATTCCGCAACGGCCTTCGAGGCCGGGGTGCCGGCGAGGTGGGGCTTGGCGGACATGCGCTCCATATAGGTGCGGATGCGTCCAGCTTCTGGAATCGCGCGGGCCTGCTCTTCCCACTTCAGCTCATCGGACTGTGACTTGGTATCAAAGCCGCGGATGGAATCCGGCGCGGCCGAATGCATTGCGGCGGGGATCAGGAAGACAAGAAGGGCGGAGGCGACTCGCTGTTTCATCAGCGTCCAGTGTACCCCGCGATATCATCCAACTGTCATGATTGAGACGGGTTTGGCGGGAAAGACGGTCATTGTCACCGGCGCAGCGAACGGCATTGGCAAGGCAACGGCACAGCGGTTTTCACAGGAAGGCGCGCGCGTCGCCAGTTGGGACCGGGTGGAAGGTGAGGCCCAGCCGGGTGGAGTATTTCAGGTAGTGGATGTCACCGATGGCGAATCCATTCAGCGGGCGGTGAAGACCCTCGCGGAGGAGTGGGGCCGGGTGGATGTGCTGGTGAATAACGCGGGCATTCTGCGCGACGGGCAGCTGGTCCGGTGGAAGGAAGGCTCGCTCGCCGGCGTCCTTTCCGATGAGCAATTCGATGCGGTCATCGACGTGAATTTGCGCGGGGTCTTTGCCTGCACGCGGGCCGTGGTGCCGTACTTGATCCAGGCGGGCGGCGGTGTGGTGCTCAATGCGACCAGCGTCGTAGGGCTCTACGGGAACTTCGGGCAGACCAATTACGTGGCTTCGAAGGCCGGCGTTATCGGGATGACAAAGGTTTGGGCCCGGGAGTTGGGTAAATACAAGATCCGGGTGAATGCGGTGGCACCGGGGTTCGTGGCGACAGAGATCCTGCGCAACATGCCGGAGAAAATCCTGCAGAATATGGTGGATCATACGCCGATGGGCAGGATGGGGCAACCTGAAGATATCGCAAACGCCTATGTGTGGCTGGCTTCGGACGCGGCTTCCTTTATCAGCGGCACGGTTTTGAGCGTGGATGGTGGCGTAGTTACGGGAACTTAGTTATGAAGAAGATCTATATCGCAGCATTTCACCAGTCAAAGTTCGGAAAGCTGATGGACCGGACCGTTCCGGGCATCATCGAGGCAGCGGTGGAAGGAGCACTGGCGGAAATTGGCGCACCGGCTTCGGCCATGGATGTGGCCACCATAGGTGCGGCCTGTAACTTCGCGTTGAATGAGCAGGGGTTGCTGGCTGGGCTCGTCGCAATGGTTCCAGGCATGGAAGGCAAGCCCATTGAGGCGGTGGAGAATGCGTGCGCCACCGGCGGACAGGCCGTGCTCGCCGTGATGCAGAAGCTGCAGCTGGGCCTGGGTGAGACTGGCATTGCAGTCGGCTACGAAAAGATGCGTGATGCCGAAGGCAAGATGGATGGAAAGCTGGTCGGCAAGGTGCTGGGTTACTTCTCACATCCTGAGGAACGGGCGGGACGGGCTTATGTGTTTCCACACCACTTCGCGGAAATAATGCAGAGTTACATGGCGGAACACGGAGTCGCAGAAAGGGATTTGGCTGCGATTGCCGTGCAGGAATATGCCAACGCGAAGTTCAACCCGTGGGCGCAGATGAGCAAAGTGCAAATCACCGTGGATCAGGCGATGGCCATCGAGGGCATCAACCGTTACGTCATCGATGGGCTGCCGCTGAAGACCTATGATTGTTCGCAGATCAGTGATGGCTATGCAGCATTGATTCTGGCCACCGAAGAGGGCCTGAAGCGGCTCGGCGTGGCGAAGCAGGATTGCGTGGAGATCGCTGGTTATGGGCAGGCAACAGATCCAATCCGGAAGGATGGCCGGGATGTTCTGCATCCCGCCGGGGCGCTGAAGGCGATGGGGAACGCGTATGCAATGGCAGGAGCCAGTCCGGTGGATGTCAACGTCGCCGAAGTGCATGATTGTTTCTCGGTGATGGGTGCGATTGGCGCGGAGGTCATCGGGAAAGCCCCGGCTGGCAAAGGCGCGCGGTATTGGGTAGAAGGAAAAGCCGCTGCTGACGGGGAGTGCGGCATCAACACTTCCGGTGGCTTGATTGCCAAAGGACATCCGATTGGTGCCACAGGGATCGCCATGATCGGCTGGTCTGCGCTGCAACTGCTGGGGAGGGTCCCGAAGGAGTTGCAGGTGGCCAATCCCAAGCTCGCGGCTACGTTCAATATCGGCGGGCCAGTCTGTGCCAGCGTCTGCACCGTGCTGAAGCGTGCAGGCTAATATAGCCAGTACATGAAGCTTCCAATACTTGCCCTGAGCATGGCCGTCTTCGCAACAGCACAGACATGGCCAGCCGCAACACCTGCCTCCCAGGGTATGGACGGAGCCGTGCTCGCGCAATTCGACAAGGATATTGCCGGGGACAAGTACGGGAATGTGGATAGTCTGCTGATCGTCAGGCATGGCAAGACGGTGCTGGACCGCAGCTATCCGCATGATTACCGGGCCATCTACGGAGCGCAGGCCAAGGTAGCCGGCGCGCTGAATGCGCACGATTTTTCAGGGCCTTTCAATTACTTCAATGCCTGGTGGCATCCGTATTATCAGGGCGGCAATCTTCACACTTTGCAGTCCGTAACGAAGACCGTAGCCTCGGCGGTGATTGGGGTCGCCGTGACGCGCAAGGAATTCCCTTCCCTGGATACTCCGGTGTTGCAGTTCTTTGATATGACAAAGGTCAAGAACGTGGATGACCGGAAGCGCCGCATGACAATCCGCCATCTGCTCACCATGACCGCGGGACTGGACTGGAATGAATCTCTGCCTTATGCGGATCCGAATAACTCCGCCAGCGGGATGGAAGCGAGCCATGACTGGATCGGGTATACGATCAACCGTCCCATGGCGCTCGAACCGGGAGAAAAGTTCAATTACAGCAGTGGAGTCAGTGCCCTGCTCGCTCATATCTTCTTTGCGGCAACGGGACAGGATATGGAAGAGTACGCGGCGAAGTATCTGTTTGCACCGCTGGGTATTGAGCACTTCTACTGGAAGCGGATTCCCTTCGGACTGGTGGATTCAGAAGGAGGACTCTATCTGGAACGGCACGATCTGGCAAAGATCATGGTCCTCTATCAGCAGAAGGGGCTGTGGCAGGGCAAGCGGTTGCTCGATGAGGCATGGGTCAAGGCCTCCATCACGCCGGCCATCACCGTGTCCGAAGCTGCTGGAACCAAATACGGCTACAAGTGGTGGCTTTATCCTTATTCGAAAGACGATCCGCGCATGGTTTTTGGCGGTTCGGGCTTCGGGGGACAACTTCCGCTTGTATTCCCGGATTACGACATCGTTGTCGTGGTCACGGCTTGGAACGTGGGGAGTAACAAGCGCCTCGACACGCGGGAAGTGATTACGCGCGTGCTCAGCGCCGTTAAAGAGAAGTAACTTCCGCGTTTTCCCTGTAAGTGACCTGGTGACGCCAGTCAAACATGGCATCCAGCTTGCGGCGGACCAGTTTGGCACCAAACTTTTCACCCAAAGCTCCCAGCGGAAGTTCATATTCAATGTGGTCAATCAGCACGCAGGCACCGAGCCCATCCGGCATCACCTGATGTGTATGTGCCCAGGTCTTGAAGGGGCCGGATTGCTGCACATCGCGGAATTGGCGCCCCGGAACGTAGGTGTCGTGGATGGCAATCCACTTCAGTTGGAACGGCCACCGGCCTGTGAGGAGAACCGTTTTCGCACCATCGCGGATGCCGCCGGAGCGTTCCAGCAGCTTCACCGGTTCGCCCGGCGGAATCAGTTTCGAAAATGCGTCCTCCCGCTCGTGCCAGGCAAAGACCTGTGCGGCCGGGGCCGGAATTCTTATGCGCCGTTCGTAGATATATTTCATTGGTATCTTTCTCTGACCTGTGCCGCGTGCACTTGAATGGCCTTCCGCCGGCCGGCATCGAGACGGTCCAAATTGCGCAGTTGCATTTTGAGACGCTGGTTCTTCTGCAGCCGCTGTTCGTGACGGAGCAGGAAATCCCAGTAGAGTGTAGTGAAGGGGCAAGCCTTCGCACCTGTGGCTTCGGCAGGGTCATACTTGCAACCGGCGCAATAGTTGCTCATTCGCTGAATGTACTTGCCGGAGGCGCAGTAAGGCTTCGAAGCCATCACACCGCCATCGGCGTATTGAGACATGCCGAGGGTATTCGGAAGTTCCACCCACTCGACCGCATCCACATAGACCGAGAGGTACCACTGGTGCACTTCTTTCGGGTCCACGCCGTAGAGCAGCGCGAAGAGGCCGGTGACCATCAGACGCTGGATGTGATGGGCATAGCCGGTGCGGAGGGTCTGGCCAATGGCCTCAGCCAGACAGCGCATGTCCGTCTCCCCGGTCCAGAAGAAGCCCGGCAACTTTTCGAGTGCCTGCAAACCGTTCCGGCTGGCGTACTCCGGCATGAGGGTCCAATAAACGCCGCGGACGTATTCCCGCCAGCCGAGGATCTGACGGACGAATCCCTCTGTCGCCGCAAGGTTGGCCCGCCCACCTTCGAAGGCTTGGACAGCAGCGCGAATCACCTCCCTGGGGTCCAGCAATTTCAGGTTCAAAGCCGCGGAGAGGCGGGAATGGAACAGCAGTTCTTCGCCCGTCCACATCGCATCCTGGAACTCGCCGAAAGCAGCCAGCCGGTTCGCAATGAAATCCCCCAGAGCCAGCAGCGCCTGCTCACGGGTCACAGGGTAATCGAAGCCGTCGCAGGAGCCCGGATGAGTGGCGAAGCGGCTGTTCACCAGTTGAAGGACTTCCGCCGTGATGGCATCCGGCGCAAACGTGACCGGCGCAGGAACATGCAGAGGGCCGGCCTTGCCAAAGCTTCCCCGGTTTTCCGGATCATAATTCCACTTGCCGCCGATGGGCTGCGTACCTTCCATCAAGACGTTGTAATCCACCCGCATCACCCGGTAGAAGAATTCCATACGGAGTTCCTTCCGGCCTTCCGCCCACTTGCGGAATTTTTCCACGGAGCAAAGAAAATGGCGGTCCGGGCGGATTTCGAGGGGCACCCGGGCTTCCACGCAGGCATTTTCGAGTTCGATGCGGACACGATGTTCCCCTGGTTCAGTCAGGATCACCTTCTGCGGCTTGAGCCCGGCGATGGAGCGTTCCAGTTCAACGCCGAGGCTATGCGCATTTCGGGGGTCATCGATCCGGCGGAACTCCACGCGCAGGCTGGCGCGTTCCAACTCCGCGCGGAAGTGACGCATCGCGGCAAGAAACAGCGCGATCCGCATCTTGTGCGTCCAAATGTGCGTGGATTCGGAATCCACCTCAGCCATCCAGACGAGGTCCTGGTCTGGATCGAAACCATCAAAGGCGGAGGAATCCTGGTTTAGCTGGTCGCCCAGTACGACGATGAGGTTGCGGAGGCCCAAACTCTTTGGATGGTGCCAAACCCGGGATTAATGTAAGAATTTCAAGGCAGCCAGCACCACTGGCATGGAGAACATGCTGCTGTCGACACGGTCCAGCATGCCGCCATGGCCCGGCAGCAGCTTGCCGGAGTCTTTCACGCCTGCGCCGCGCTTGAGTGCGGATTCAGCAAGATCACCCAGTTGACCGGCCGCATTGCCGACCAGAGCCAGAATGCCTCCCAGCCACCACGCGGTTCCCGGGATGGCCCAGGGAATGAAGAAGCAGCCGAAGATCACCGCGCAGGCCGCGCCGCCCAGTGTCCCCTCCCAGGTCTTGCCGGGGCTGACAACCGGAGCGAGTTTCCGTCGCCCGAAGTTCTTGCCCACGTAGAACGCGCCGCTGTCGCCAATCCAGTTGATGGCCAGAGAGAAAATCAGCCAGTTCGGACTCAGCGCATGCAGTTCAACCGCGGTCTTCCAGCTTCCGAAAACGTAGACCACACCCAGAAAGAGCATCGCGGTACGGAGAATCGCCGGCTGCAGGTCATCTTCGGGCAGTGGGATACAAAGCCCGGCGAGTGCGGTGAGAGTCAGTACAAGGGGCAATTGCGCGTCCGGCAGAAACAGCAGGCAAGCACCCGCGGCAAATCCCAGTGGCGCGAAAGTCTTTGTCATCTGCGCGTATTCAAAGAAGCATGCCGCAGCCACCAGACAGACGACCACGGTGAACATCCAGTGGGGAGCCCAGAAAACGGCGTAGAGGACGATTGGAATCAGGACTGCTGCAGTGAGAACGCGCTTCATGTCAAGGAGACGGCAATTTCCTCAAGGTCCGCTTCCGCGCGGGAAGGAGATTCCGATGCAGGTTCGGCTGCGCCAATGCCGCCGAAACGGCGCTCCCGCCGCTGGTAGTCAAGCAGTGCGCGCAGTAGTTCGGTGCGGTTGAAGTCAGGCCAGAGGGTCTCCGTTACATAGAGTTCCGCGTAGGCGATCTGCCACAGCAGGAAGTTGCTGATGCGCATTTCACCCGAGGTGCGGATGAGAAGATCGGGTTCGGGGAGTCCGGCGGTGTAGAGTTGAGCGGAAACCATGGCCTCATCCACGACCAGGCTGTCCAGACGGCCTTCGAGCCGGGCCTTGTCGATGAGGGCGTTCACGGCATCCACAATTTCAAAGCGGGAGCTGTAGTTAATCGCAAGGTTGAGCACCATGCCCCGGTTGCGGGCGGTGGCGCGCTCAGCGGCGCGGAGTTCCTCATACACAACTGCCGGAAGCTCTTCCACTCTGCCGCTCGACTGCAAACGGATGTTGTTGCGCTGCAAGTCTTCCATCTCATGCCGCAGGTAGAAGCGCAGCAAACGCCACAACATTTCGACTTCAAAACGGGGGCGCTTCCAGTTCTCAGCAGAGAAAGCATAGAGAGTCAACGCCTGGACGCCTGCATTGGCGCAGATTTCCACGATATTGCGGACTACCTTGACGCCTGCCCTGTGACCGGCAACGCGTGGCATTCCCCGGCGTTTCGCCCAGCGTCCATTGCCGTCCATGATGATGGCGATATGCGACGGGAGCTTGCGGGGGTCGAGTGCGAGCGCGAGTTCGTGATCCGGGTCCCCGGGAGCGATGGACTCCAGTAACTTCATGCAGTTCCTTCATCGTACACCGTGCCGCAAAGTGGTGCGGAATACAAAGTGAATCCCGGCGGGGGATTCCTGCGATACTGGCGGTTTGACGGCCAATATTTTCACAGTACCCACAATTCGGAGTGCGAGGTTTTTTGAGCCTCTCGCGATCCTGCTGGCGATTGCATCCGCCGTGGGCATCCTGCTTTCCATCGCGGTCTCGCAGATTTTGCTGGCCCTGGCCCTGGGGTTCCTGTTACTCTCCAGCATCCCCCTGCGCTGGCCTAGAGCGGCCTTGCCGCTGGGCTGCTTCTTGATCTGGACGCTGGTCTCTCTCGCTTTCTCGCCGGAACCTTCAGCAGGGTTGCCGCAGGTGCGGAAGATGATGGTGTTCCTGATGCTGCTGATTGTTTTCTCGGCAGTCCGAACGGTGAAGCATGCCAAGTGGCTGGCACTGGCCTGGGTGGTGGTCGGCACAGTGACGGCGGGCCGGGGTTTGGTGCAATATCTCCGCAAAGTGGCCGGGGCGAAAGAGGCCGGCGTCGATTTTTATCATTTCTATATCGCCGACCGCATCCGGGGCTTTATGTCCCACTGGATGACATTTTCCGGCCAGGAATTGTATGTGCTGCTTCTGCTGCTGGCATTTGTTCTTTTTTCGAAAGACGTCAAAAAGCAGTTGTGGCTGTGGATTCCCTGCCTCGGAGTGGTTGGCCTCGCCCTGGTGCTGAGTGATACACGGTCCATCTGGGTGGCCAGTGTGGTGGCTGGCGTGTATCTCGTGGCGGTGTGGAACTGGAAAGCCAGTCTGCTGGTGCCAGTGCTGCTGGCTGGAGCAGTCGCCGTGGCGCCGGCCCCGGTGCAGGAACGTATCCGGTCGATTGTGAAGCCGAAGAAGCAAACGGATTCCAACGAGCACAGAATTGTGTGCTGGCGGACGGGCTGGGAAATGATCAAGGCCAATCCAGTGGTTGGGGTGGGGCCGGAGGAGATCAAGAACGAGAAAGTCTTCTTCTCCTACCTCCCGAAAGACATCCAAAGGCCGCTGCCCGATGGCTGGTACGGACACCTGCACAACATCTACATCCACTACGCGGCGGAGCGCGGCATCCCCGCTGTGCTCTTCCTGCTGTGGACTTTCGCCTGGGCCGGGCTCGACTTCCAGCGTGCCTGGCGGAAACTGAAATCCAAACGCTGTGATAAGGCGTTCCTGCTGCAAGGCGCGCTGGCCTGTTTGCTGGGCACCATGGTCAGCGGCGTGTTTGAGCACAACCTGGGTGATTCTGAAGTGCTGACAATGTTCCTGGTGATTCTCTGCCTCGGCTACACCGCCGTTGCCCGCACTACGCAGCCAGACATGCAATAACTTCGCGGTAGAACTCCGGGTGCGATTGCCAGGTCTGCGCAGTCACCAACTTGCCGTCACGGACTGCTTCGTCGGTGCAATACGTACCGCCGGCCTGCTCGGCTTCAAAGCGGACATGTTCGTAGCAGGTGAGTTTCTTGCCCTGCGTCAGGCCGGCCGCGGCCAGCACCTGCACGCCGTGGCAGATGGAGAACAGCCACTTGTCCTGCGCGGCGAACTCTTTGGTGAGAGCGAGCAGCGCCGCATTGTTGCGTAAATATTCCGGGGCGCGGCCGCCGAGGATCAGAATCGCATCGTATTCAGCGGCTGAAGCGTCAGCAATGGCGATATCGGCTTCCATGCCATAGCCGGGGCGCTCCACATAGGTATCCCAGCCCGGTTCGAAATCATGCATCACCAGGTGGAGACGCCTCTTGGAGGGTGCGGCAACCACAGCCTTGTGGCCTTCTTCGCGGAGGCGGTGGACAGCGTAGAGGGCTTCATAAGCTTCTCCGGCGTCGCCGGTGACAACGAGTACATTCTTCATTTCGCCCCATCATACTCCCTCGCGGTTTTGATAAGATCGCAACCTGCATGGCTGACAAGATTTACGATGTCGCGATCATCGGTTCCGGTGCCGCGGGAGGTACGCTATCCGCCCATCTGGCGCGGCTTGGCGCTGACGTGGTGGTCTTGGAAGGCGGCCCGAAGGTAGATACGCGCACGGCATTCAATACGCACGGCATGCCGTATCAATTTGCCAACCGCTCCATCCCCACCATGAAGCCTGGCGTGGAGGGCTTTGACGGAGAACGATCGCGCGGCCTGGGCGGAAAGACGCAGCTGTGGAATGCCGTGGCGTGGCGGATGTCGCCCCGGGATTTCAAGGGCAGAGATCACGATGGCGCCGGAGAGAACTGGCCCATCGATTACGCGGAAATGGCCCCCTGGTATACGAAAATCGAGCGCGAAGTGGGCGTTTGCGGCCAGCGTGACGGCCTCGAAGATCTTCCCGACGGCGAATTCCTGCCGCCTGTTCCGATGAAGTGTTCCGATGAGATCATCGCGCGGGGCGCAGCCAAGCTTGGGGTCAAAATTATTCCGGTCCGCAAAGCCACGCGCTCGATTCCCGCACCCCGAACCGAATGGACCCCCGGGCGCCCTGCGTGCCACTTCTGCGGCAACTGCATGGCGGGCTGCGATGTGGTGGCGAAGTACAACTCTTACGACGTCCACATGGTACCGGCGCTGAAGACCGGCAAGCTCACGCTGCTGCCGGATTCTGTGGTGTATGAAATCCCCATATCCGATGCCAACCGGGTGACCGGCGTCCGCTATCTCAACCGCAAGACGAAGGCGCAGGGCGAAGTGAAAGCCCGTGCGGTGGTGGTGGCAGCGGCATGCGCGCAATCGGCTTCTCTGTTGCTTATGTCGAAGAGCAGCCGGTATCCGGATGGCCTGGCAAACTCCTCCGGACACGTCGGCAAAGACTTCATTCCGCACTTCACCGGCGGCGTCCAGATCTTCCTGAAAGACTTGATTGGCAAGCCTGCTGTGAACGATGAAGGCTATCTGGACCACGCCTATATCCCGTCTTTCATGCACAACCGGAAGCGGAATTATGCGCGCAGCTTTGGCGTGCAGTTCAACTATCAAAACCGGCGGGCCGTGGGCTGGGCGCGCAGTTTGCCGGGTTTCGGCAGGGATTTCAAGCAGAACGTCAAGGATCGCTATCCCGCCTTCGTTGTCATGTCACCCTACGGCGAAATGATCCCGAATGCGGATTCCTACGTCGACCTGGACTGGGATAAGAAGGACGCTTACGGTTTGCCACTCACCCGCCGCCGCGTCGTTTGGAAAGAAAATGACAAAGCCCTGTTTCAGGACATGACCAAGTGGGTGGTGGATATTGCGAAGGCCGCCGGGGCGGAGATATTATCCGTCGCGGAGAACCCGGCCACGAATCATGAACTGGGCGGCTGCCGCGCGGGGAATGACAAGCGGACTTCCGTGGTGGACCGCAACCTGCGATCACACGATGTGCCAAATCTCTACGTGGTGGATGGCAGTGTCTTTCCCTCCGCCTCGGAAAAGAACCCAACGCATACAATCATGGCATTGGCCGCCAGACTGGCGGATCATTTGGGCGGGATCGCAAAAAGGGGAGAACTGGGATGAAGACCGAAGAACGCCGCGATACGTTGAAGATTATCGGAGCCATTGGAACCACCTGTGCGTTCCCGTTCTCCGCGAATGAACTCTACGGGCAGCAAGACCACCAGCACGCCGCGGCAGCAGCGCCGGCACCC
>CAIXXM010000050.1 GCA_903923395.1 uncultured Acidobacteriia bacterium | reverse complement strand
TGCTTCGTGAAAACTTCATTCAGGTAACTGGTATGTTTCGTCCCGTCGTTTGCCGTCCAACTCTGTAGATACGTTTGGATCACGGTGTCGCCATAGGTGGCGCTCTTGATCAGTTCCACTTTCAAGTCTGCGGGACGGGCGTCTTGAAGATGGGCGAGCGTGGCCGCACGGTCGCGAAGGGTGCCTGAGCGGCTCGTCGCATAGAACTCCGGCGTAATCAGTTTCACAAAGGCGTCGGCGTCGTGGGCGACGCTTGCCAGGCTGAGCGCTTCGCGCACCTTTGCAACTTCACTGGCCGCGTCGAGAGCCAACAGAGAACACGAAAAGGCCACAAGCAAACTCGGTAGCAGTAGTCTGTTCATGCCCGATCAGTATATAACAACGATCTTTTGTTCGACAGTCTCCAAGGTCAGGCGTCTCGAAACTTACCCTTCTTGAGACGCCATAAGCAATGCAGGCATTCACTGCAAGACTGATTCCGGAAACGATCACAGCCCAAATAGCGATGTTGTTGGCGTACCATTGCGCCGCGTCAGGACCGGTGTTCACGGCCTAACTTTAACATTTGCTTGAGCGGCAAGCGGACGAGCTCCGCAATTCCCCCCGGGCCTGGAATTGGACATAATGTCGGATTATCACCATCTGTCGCATCCTGTTCCCGTAGGGCGCACTTGCTCATCGCTCCGCATCCATACCCCTTGATCTGCCCTCACCTGAGGAGAGACCAGCAACATGCAGTTCACTCTCGAAATCCCTGACGACAAAATCGCCCGCATCCGCAAAGAAGCGGAGGAGTGGGAGATTACCATGGACGCTTGGTTACTGCGCACAATCAGTAGTAACCTGCCAGCGTCACGCGACCCATTGATGGAATCGATACCCCGGAAGAACGGGCTGCGTCCTTTGTTGCCTGGGCGAAAGGCTTTCCCCCAAACCCGCCTCTCTCCGATGGGGCAATCCGCAGAGATACGGGAAAGAGTACCAGCGAAGACACGCGATCCACAGTCCCCAATCTGCGCTAATCTGAAAAAAGATCACGAAGATGCAGTTCACTCTCGAAATCCCCGACGACAAGATGACCCGCATCCGCAAAGAGGCGGAATGGCGGAACATGACCGTGGATGCCTGGCTGCTAAAAACGATTGACGGCAGTCTGCCAGAGCCACGCGATCCGAAATACGAGGCGATGACACCTAAAGAACGTGCGGCGCATTTTGTGGCGTGGATCAAATCTCTTCCTCCCTCCCCTCCGCTTTCAGACGAAGCGATAAGCCGCGAGAACATGTACGCCGACCGGGGATAAATGTCGGTTCTGGTCGATACGAACGTGCTGCTACGCTCCGTTCAATCGACTCACCCCATGCACGCCGATGCTTTGAAGAGTCTGGAAGTCCTGGTGGAGAGCGGAACGCCGTCGTTTCTAGCAATCCAGAGTGCTGCCGAATTTTGGAATGTCCTGACCCGCCCTCTTGAGAACAACGGAGTGGGAATGCCAATTCAGGAAGCTGAGGCGGAGCTTGCCAAGTTCGAATCCACGCTGGGCTTGTCCATGAGAGTCTCACGTCCTTTACCCATTGGAAGGCTTTGGTCAACCGCTACAAAGTGCAAGGGGTGAGCGTTCACGATGCCCGCCTGGTATCCGTGATGCTTGCGGAAGGGATTCCTTACATCCTGACCTTCAACACGAAGGATTTCGCCCGCTACACCGAAATCACCGCCATCCATCCCGCCACCCTACCGGTACGTCCGCTCCCCGTCCCCTAGATGCGGGGTGTTGTTGAAGCAGGAGAGCCGGCCGTTGCGGAAGGTGGTGAAGCCGGTGTTGAAGACGGCGGCGGCCATGTGCATGATTTTGCGGGGGGCCAGTTCCAGTACTTGTCCGCAGCAGAGGCCGGTGGGCGTGGCTGAGGTGATCACGGCGACGGCGCGGTCCTGGGGCAGGGAGGCAAAGGCCGCAGCCACGCGGTTCATGAAGTCGGGGAAGGCTTCGCCGTCGAACTGGTAGCGGCCGAGGATCCAGGCGCGGACGACGGTGGTGTCGCAATTGCGCCAGGCGCGGTGGACGGCGTGGGCGGGATCTGCCATGTCGCGCTGCAATTCCTCATACTCGCGGCGGAATTCGGGGTCGTCTTCGGCCAACTGCGGGGCGAGGCCGGCGTAGACGCCGTCGAGGTCGAACTCATTCCAGCGGGGGTCCGTGACAATTTCGGGGTGTTGCAGGCGGTTGGCGATGAGGGTGGCGGTGTGCTGCTGGCGGTTGAGGGCACCGGACAGGATAAGATCGAAACCGGTTTCTTTGGCGGCGAACCAGTCCCCCAAGGCGGCCGCCTGGGAAATTCCCAGGGGAGAGAGTTCGTCGTAAACGGCGCGTGATCCTGCCTGGCCGTGGCGTATGAGTGTGATTCCAGGGGGCAAACGGGCAGATTAGCAGACAGTAGTGCTGCCGGAAACTCACCTGTGCGCATGGATCACATTGAGAGGCGGCATAAGTTCCGGTAGAATAAAGGATTCACTACAGGCGCGCAAGCTGCTTAAAGGAAACGTGACAGGTCAGGGCTGCGTCCCTGAGCCTTGCGCAAAGTGGAAAGGAACCGGGTTTTCATGACTTCAATCAGGCCTCAGAGCCTGAACCGCGTGCTTGTGTGCCTTGGCGGCATCGCCAGCTTCGTCGTTCCCCTGTTTGGACAGGCAGCCGGACAGACTGCGCCCCCCGCGCAGCCGCCGGCTCAAACGCAGACCCAGCCCCCGCCGGTAAAACCGGCCAACCCGTTCGAGACGGTGGGCCAGCCCGGCACAACGCCTCCCCAGGCCGCACCCCAGACGGCACCGAAGCCTGCGGCACCCGCGGTGCAGCCTCCTGCGCAAGCTCCGGCTCAACAGCCAGCGCTCGAAAAGCCTGCTGCTGCTCCCGCAGCCCCGGTTGCACCTGCCGGACCCGCTGTTGCGGAGAACGTCATCGAGACGATCCAGTTCCGTGGTGCCCGCCGCGTTCCGCAGGACACTTTGCGCGCGTTGATCTTCAGCAAGGTCGGCGACTTTTACAACGAAGACACGCTGCGCCGGGATTTCGTGGCGCTGTGGAACACCAGCCGCTTCGATGACATCAAGCTGGAGCGGGAACCCGGTGACCGCGGCGGCATCGTCATCACGTTCGTCGTTACCGAACGCCCTGTGGTTCGCGATATCAAGTACGAAGGCGCGAAGTCGGTTACCACGTCAGACATTCTGGACCGTTTTAAGGAACGCAAGGTCGGTCTGGTGGTGGAATCCATGTATGACCCGAACAAGGTCAACCGTGCGGCGGTGGTACTGAAGGAACTGCTGGCCGAACATGGCCGCCAGTTCGCGACGGTCAAGCCGGAACTCCGCCGGATTCCTCCTTCCAGTCTCGAAGTCATCTTCAACGTGGATGAAGGTCCCAAGGTCAAAGTCGGGGAGATCAAGATCCTTGGCAACAACGTTTTCTCGCGCCGTGACGTGATCCGCGCGATGAAGAATCTGCACCCGGTGGGTATTCCGCACTCGATCTTCCTCGAAGAACTATTCGCCAAGACCTACGATTCGACCAAGCTCGAAGAAGACAAAGAGCGCATTCGCGACGAGTACCAGAAGAAAGGCTACTTCACCGCGAAGACGCTGCAGGAAACCGTCACCATCAAAGACACTGGCGGCACGGGGCGGCATATTCCGCTCATCAAGCCCAACAAGCCGGGCAAGGCTGCCGATATCACCATCCCGCTCGAAGAAGGTCCCAAGTACTACCTGGGCAAGATCGACTTCACGGGCGTGAAGCTCTTCAAGAGTCCGGAATTCCTGGGCCGCCTGTTCGGCATGAACCAGGGCGATGCCTTCTCAACCGAAAAACTCCGCAATGGTTTGAAGAATCTGACCAAGGTGTACAGCCAGTTCGGGTACATCGACTATGTCGGTGAACCGGACATCCAGATGCCTCCGGGCCAGAACAAAGTGGAATTGACGATCAACGTGGATGAAGGCAAGCAGTTCTTCGTCCGCCGCATTGACTTCGCCGGCAACACGACCACGCGCGACAAGGTCATCCGCCGCGAAATCCTGCTGGATGAAGGCGATGCGTACAACTCCGCGATGTGGGATCAGAGCATCCTGCGCTTAAATCAGCTTGGATATTTCGAAGTCCTGAAGGAAAACGAAAGCTACGAACTGAAGCGGAACCCCGGTACCAACACCGTGGATATCACGCTGAAGGTGAAGGAACGCGGCAAGAACTCCATTGGTCTGAATGGTGGCGTTTCGGGCATCGCAGGTACCTTCCTGGGGCTCAACTACTCCACGAACAACTTCCTCGGCCTGGGTGAAACGCTGTCGATTGAATCGCAGCTTGGCACGCGTACCCGCAACGTCAGCCTGGGCTTTACGGAACCGTATGTGTTCGACAAGGCCATGCAGGCCGGCTTCGTGATCTACATCCGCCAGTTCAACTACAACCAGGCGCGTGAGCAATCGCTGTTGACGGGCCAGAATCTGCAGGCTTACTACAACTCGCTTGGTTCGAACAATCTGTTGAATTACACGCAGAACTCGAAGGGTGCGTCGCTTTCCCTCAGCTACCCCATCAAGCGCAGTTTCGCGCGGCTGGGCCTGGCTTACTCGTTCGATAATTCTACGATTGACCCCAAGTCGACCGCGGCGACGACCTACTTCACTTACATCAACTTCCAGGGTGTGAACGGTCCGAACTCACTGAGCGGCATCAAGACGAGCAAGATTATTCCCTCGTACAGCTACAGTTCGAAGAACCATCCGCTGAACCCCACGGCTGGCAGAAGCGTCTTCGCTTCGCTGGAATTTGCGGGCAGTGTGCTGGGTGGCAATGTGAACACGGTTCGCCCGACGTTCGACATACAGTACTACAAGACGAACCCGCTGAACCGGAAGCATGTTCTGGCGCTGCACGTGACGGGCTCCACGATCTTCGGGTATGGCGGCAAGGTGGCTCCTCCGTTCGCAAGAACCTATATCGGTGGTGAGAATGACGTTCGTGGTTTCGACTTCTTCTCGATCAGTCCGATTGCGTTCGTGGCTTCTTCCGCGAATGTGGGCATCTACAACAATGACGGGACGCAGCGCACGCAGAAGGTGCTCTCGGGTGGCCAGTACACCACCATCAACGTCGCGCAGAACATTCCGACTTATCAGCTGATCACGCCCGGTGGCGATACCCACAGCGTGGTGAACTTTGAGTACCGGATTCCGATCTTTGGACCCGTGACCATGGCGGCCTTCGTGGATGCCGGTTTGAACCGGATTCTCTATGCCAGCCAGTTGAACATGAACCCCGGCCGCGTGGACCAGTTGAATGGCCTCTATCCGCAGGCGGGATTTGACGGGCGCGTGAAGATTGCGCCGGGAACGCAGTTGATCCGCTCTTCGGCCGGTCTGGAACTGCAGGTGTTGCTGCCTGTGGTGCAGGCGCCGTTCCGCATCTACTACGCTTATAATCCAACAGTGGTGCGGCAGGATCTGCAGCCGCCGATTGTGGCAGACCGTTCTTACTTCCCGAACAACACGAGCTTCTTGAATGCTATCGTGTCATTCGGCCAGTCCTATCCGCTGCGTGAAAAGCACGGGGTCTTCAAGTTTACGATCGGGCGGACGTTCTAAGAGCGCGGCCCGCAGTGAAAAGTTTGTAATTTCAAGGAGTTTTGAAACGTGAGAAGTCAGCTGACAATTGCAACCGCGCTCGTGATGGCGATGAGCTTCGCGGCACAGGGCCAGACGCCCCAGAAGATCGCCGTGATTGACATGCAGAGCGCCCTGCTCGGCACCAAGGACGGCCAGGCCGCCGCTGCGAACCTCAAAGCGAAGTTCACGCCGAAGGAACAGGAATTTGCCAAGCGCCAGCAGGATCTGGCCGCGAAGCAGGACCAGTTCCGCAAGGGCGAGAACACGATGGCGGAAGAAGCCAAGGGCAAACTGGCCCGCGAAATCGATTCGATGCAGCGTGCGTTGCAGCGTGATACGGACGATGCGCGGCAGGATCTGGATGCCGAACAGAACCGCATTCTGCAGGAACTCGGCGGCAAGATGATGCAGGTGCTGAACAAGTATGCGGCGGACAACCAGTACACGCTGGTGCTTGATGTGAGCGGCCAGCCGAACCCAGTGCTCTTCGCCTCCAGCGGTGCGGACATCACCCGGGACATCATTGGTCTTTATGACAAGTCCGTTGCGTCGGCTCCCCCGGCTTCCGCGGCACCCAAGCCGACAGCCCCCGCAGCACCCAAGAAGCCGTAACGAAGCGCCTGAACGCGCAACAATTGAATTCCTGCTAATCTGGAGGGCGGTGGAGACCAATATGAAACACTCCGTCGCCCTCCTTTTGTTTGTGTCCGCCGCAGTGTACGGACAGACGGCGCAGCCTTCCACGCCCGCTCCCAAGCCTGCTGTTGTCACTATTCCCGCGAATATTGCCACCTCCAGCCCCAAGCCTGCTGCTGTGGTGCAAGTGCAGGCACCGGGAACGCCCATCACGGGGCGGAATTGGGGGAGTGTAGCCAATCCCGGTGGAGCGCCGCCGGCGGTGAAGAAGTCCAGCAGCCGGAAAAACGTTCCCGCCGTTATCTACCCCGTCTATATTCCTGTGGCAGTGGAGGCTCAGGCACCGCAAACGGCTCCGGTCAGTCAGGGTGCCGTGGTGCAGAACTACTACAGTGCTCCCGCGCAGTCGCAGCAGAGCCCGTCGCAGAGTGAGGATTCTCTTACTACCTATCAGGCACCGGCGTCCAATGCGTATGCGGAGGTTCCAGAGGAAGCTGCGCCCAAGGCGGCGAAGTATTATCTGATTGCCTACAAAGACCATCACGTCTACACCGCGGTGACTTACTGGGTGGAAGGGCAGACGCTGCACTACCTCACAACGGACGAAGAACATAACCAGGCACCGGTGTCTTCGATTGATACTGAGTTGACCAAAAAGCTCAATGATGGCAGAGACCTCGGCATTATTGGTTCTGAGCAATAAACCATTCGAGGAAGGGTGTATCGCCTTCCAAGAAATCGTAGCCGGTCATCTTTTCCGGATCGCACCAGAGGATTTGCTCGAAGATCAGATTCGTCAATGTGCCTGCGGTTTGCCTGGCTTCGAGGAAGATCAGTTCGATTGGTTTCTTGCCGGGATAGCTGAATTCGTAGCGCCGCAACTCCCTGCCGACGCTGCACTCGACCGCCAGTTCTTCGCGCAGTTCCCTCGCGAGCGCGGCTTCCGGTGTCTCCTCCCCTTCGATTTTGCCGCCCGGGAATTCCCATTTCAGTGGATGGGGCTGGGAGGCGGTACGCTGGCAGATGAGGATCTTGCCGTTCTGTTCGAGGATTCCTGCAACGACTCTAGTCATTTTGTCTACAATTGGACCACATGAGCCCCGGGATCATTGAACACTTCACCAACCCTCGAAACGTCGGCGAATTGCCAGCCCCTGCGATTACCGTTGAGGTGCAAAATCCGGTTTGCGGAGATATACTGCGGCTCTCGGCACTGGTGCAGGATGG
>CAIXXM010000049.1 GCA_903923395.1 uncultured Acidobacteriia bacterium | reverse complement strand
GTTCTGGCGTTTACGGGGCCGAAGCGTTGCTCGATCAGGCTCAAGAGCATCTCCAGCCTGCCCTTTTCGAGACCCTTGGCCAAACCCTTTTCCATGCCCTTGGCGAGGCCCCGTTCAATAAACGGCAGCACGAATTCGTTCTGCATGATGTCTTCAGTGATCGGCATTTCAACCTCCCTCTTCACTTCATCCCGCAACTTGCGCAGGCCAGCCAGGATTCTCAGTTCCGCATACGCAGTGTCGCGTTCCTCTGCTGGCCCTTCCGAAATCTGCCTGACGATCCGCCGCAGCGTACCTGGCTGACCTCCCAGTCTCGTCAGGATCGCAATTACATTGTCACTCAGATCAGGACTTTCGAGCAAAGCCTCGCCATCGAGGTCCTTGATATTGACCAGATGATAGCGGAAGCTGAGTTCGGGAACGTCAACCGAAGTCTCCATCTTGGGAGGCCTGTCGCCCACATAAAGCACGATCTGCCGGGGATAGCGCCCGCATTTGGTCTTGATCGCGAACTTGTACCTGCCCATCCGGTCGAGGAAGCCCGGTTCATTCGTGCTCTGCAGTTCGATGTGGAAGAGTTCGCCCGTAGCCGATTCGCCCAGCAGGTCCACTTGCCGGTTGCTGACCTCCGGCAATTCGATGTTCAGCCACGACAACTCCGCCCAACCGGTCAACGCGCGCAACAAACCGCTGCCCGGCCGGGTGATCATCCGCTTCAATGCGATGTCATATTCGTTCATGCTTCGTGCATGAACTCAGTGCGCCCCCGCGGGAAAAACTCTCGCGGAAATCTTTTCAGACCGTGCGCAGTTCCTTGGTCAAAGGCGTGAGGACTTCACAACCCCGCTCCGTCACCAGCACGACATCTTCAATCCGAATGCCGCCCCAACCCTCGATGTAGACGCCCGGTTCAATCGTGATTGCCATGCCTGGCACCAGCTTGGTCTTATCCTTCTTGCCCAGGCGCGGCGGTTCATGGATCTCCAAGCCCAGCCCATGCCCAGTGGAGTGCGTGAATTTGTCTTCGAGTCCATGCTTGGTGAGTACCGCCCGCACCGCCTTATCGACAGAAACCGCTGTAACTCCCGCGCGCACCGCATCAATCCCCGCCAACTCCGCCTCGAGCACTGCCTTATAGATCTTCTTGTATTTTGCGGGCGGAGTGCCTGCGTAAACCATGCGGGTCATATCACTGGCGTATCCATCATGGAAAGCGCCCATATCGATGAGGATCATGCCGCCCCCAGTGTTCGTCAGACCCGGATGCGCATGGGGCAGCGCAGCTCTCGGCCCGGCCGCGACAATCGTGTCGAAAGCCGGAGCTTCCGCCCCCAGCTTCCGGTTCTGATGATCAATCTCAGAAGCAAATTCCGCCTCCGACATCCGCGGCTTCCATCGCTTCAGCGCATTCTCCAGGGCCTGGGCGTTCGCATTCACGGCCTTGCGGATGATCGCAATTTCACTGGCATCCTTGACCATGCGCAGCTTCTCGATCGATCCCGAAAACGGTATGATCTCCGTGACAGCAGGCAGTGTCTTGTTCAGAGCCTGCTGCCGGGTCACCGTCATGTGATCGCCTTCAATACCAAGCTTCAAGGGTCTGCGCTTGGCCAGGAACCTGCCAATGATTCCAGTCATGGGTCCCTTGGCGATCTTGACCTTGCAATCCGTTTGCTGCCCGGCCTGCAGGGTGTACCTGGGGTCAGTGAACAGCACGGCTTCACCAGAAGGAAACAGCAGCAGCGCGCCATTGCTGCCGGTGAAGCCGCTCAGGTATCGGATGTTGTGCAGACTGGTGACCAGGAACGCGTCCAGGTTCTTTTCCGCGAATTGCTCTAAAGCTTTGGCTCTGCGTTCCCGGCTCATGAAAATCCCCTCGTTACGGTAGCAACAACAGTTTGCCTGCCGTCTTCCGGCCTTCCAGATCGGTGTGCGCCTGGAAGGCTTCGCCCAGCGGATAGGTCTTGTCGATGCGCAGTTCCAGCTTGCCGGAAGCAATCCAGCCGAGTACATCGCCGGCCCGCCAGGCCAGTTCCTGCGGTGTGAGGCAGTGGTGCGCCAAACTGGGACGCGTCAGGAACAGCGAACCCTTCCCATTCAGAATCGTTGGATCAAACGGTGCCACCGGACCACTCGATTGTCCAAACAACACCATCATCCCGCGCGGACGGATGAGATCCAGACCCTTGAGGAAAGTGCTCTGGCCCACGGAATCATAAACCACATCCACACCCTTGCCGCCAGTGAATTCCTTCACCCTGGCCACAAAGTCCTCGCATGTGTAAACAATCACTTCATCGGCACCGGCGGACTTCGCAATCTCCGCCTTTTCATCCGAGCCCGCAGTTCCGTAAACTGTGGCACCCAGCATCTTCGCCATCTGCACCAGCAAACGCCCCGCACCGCCCGCCGCGGCATGGACAAGACACTTGTCACCTGCTTTCAGCGGGAAACTGGAATGCGACAAATAGTGTGCCGTCATGCCCTGCAGCATCGCTGCTGCGGCAGTTTCCAGTTCCAGACCCTCCGGCACCTTCACCAGTTGCGTCACTGGCACCACCGTGTAATCAGCATAGGAACCCCGGAACATGGCATACGCCACCCGGTCACCGGGTGCAAAATCCGTAACACCCTCCCCGACGGCTTCAATCACACCGGCGGCTTCGTTGCCCGGCGTAAATGGAAGATCGGCCTTGTAAAGCCCCGTGCGGAAGTAGACATCAATGAAATTTACGCCCGCTGCCGCGATCTTGATCAGTGCCTGCCCAGGACCGGGAGAGGGAACTTCAGCGTCCAGATACTGCAGTTGTTCGGGGCCTCCGTGCTGGAGAACTTTGATGATTTTCATATGCGTTTTTGTTTCAGCCTCAAATACCGCTGGCCATGTGCCGCCAGCGCGAAAAGCAGAAGATAGAGAACACTGAACGGGAACACCAGCAGGCGCGCCACCGTGCGGATCGCTCCCGCGCCCGTCATGCCCATCCGGAACAGAATGAAATGCTGGATCGTGGCCAGTTGCGAGCGGTCAAACCAGAAGTAATCGCCATTCTCATTGACGATAAAGAGCTTCGCCGGCGTCTTCCACGCAATCATCCACTTCCACTTCGTCATGAGCGGCTCATTCGAGCAGATCATCCCCATGGTGGAATAGCCCTGGCTGGCGATCTCCGCGATCATGGCCGCGCGCTTTTCTTTCGTGCCGCACTCATTGACCCGGAAGACTTTGGCTCCTGCCGGCAAATTCTTGGGCACCCCCGCGAAGCAGGTCACCAGATCGAATTCCAACTCCCCCAGTTGTGCCTGCAGGGCAGGAATGAGGTTCTCAATCAGGCTGCGGGAGCCGCTCTCAATGAGCAGCGTCCGTTCCCACTTGTTCGCCCGCAGATCCCAGAAATAGCGCATTGTTTTGTTGACGTTGGTCCTACTTGGCGTTGACCCGTTTTAGGTCAGCTTTGGCGGAATCGAGCGAAGGGTCCAGCTTGATTGCCGCTTGCAGTTCAGTCACCGCATTGGCTTTCCGCCCGAGCCTTTCGTACAGCAGACCCAATTGCCAGTGTCCCATAGCGTGACCGGGTTGGTTGCCTTCCGCCGGTTGGGAGAGATAGCGGGTAAGGTATTGCTCGGCAAGCGGCAACTGTTCTCCACGTTCAATCGCAGCGGAGGCAATGGCGAACCAGGGCGCTAAGTCCGTCGGGTTGAACGATTCGTATTGTTTGGCAGCCCAGATGGCTTCGGTCCAAGACCCGTCGTAGGCCCAAAGTTTCGCAAGAACCGACCAGCCCTGAGATCTCGTCGGGTCGGCATGCACGGCCTGGCACGCCCAGGTTTCGGTCTTCCGGAAGTCGCGGGCTTCCAGATAGAAGTTCATGAGCGCCTCCACCGCGTCATAGTAGAGCGGGTCGAGAAGAAGACTCTGCTTATAGAGCGCTTCCTCCTGCGCTGCGTCCTTCATCTCGTGAGCCAGACGGCCTTGGTAAAACAGGCCTGCCACGGGGTTGTTTTTCGCCAACTCCTCGCCAGTTGTTTTCGCTTTCGTTTTGTCGCCGCCCAGCAGTGACGGTGCCGCGAAGTAGTAGAGCATCAGACCGTATTGAGCATCGCTGTTCCGCGGATCGAGCCGGACGGCATCATCCAATTCCTTCTTCACCCGTCGCGCCAGGCTGAGTTGCTTCAGCATATTGGCCTTTTGGGCCAGTCGCCCCGCGACCGCCGCCGCCTGCACATGATACGCCGCGATGTTTTCATCCAATGCAACAGCGGCATCAATCAGCTTGAAGGCCTCATCCAGGTCACCGATCCAGGATTTCGCCCGGGAAAGCAGCCAAAGAGCCTGCCCGTTTTCGGGATGCGCGCGGACCACGGGCTCCAGCAGTTGCACTGCTTCGAGGAAATGGCCGCTCTCCACCAGTTCCGCCGGGGAGAGCCTGGCAATCGCATCCGGTGCCACGGCTGGCAGACGGCACTGCGCGCATAGCGAAAGAGGGACAAGGAAAGTCAGTAAGAGCCGCAATCCACTACTGTACAGCGAGAAAGGCCTTCGTTTCCGCCCATGCTTTGGCACCGGCCCGCGCCGTGGCATCCGGCGACGGATTGTGGCCCTCCGGGTTGAGGACCAACTGGATTCTCTGGAGTTCCGCGCCGGTTCCGCAAATGAAATGCGACGCGTCCGGGAACACGAACGCCTTCAGTTGGTCGGCCTTCCCCGCCGCGCGCATGGCCTTTTCGATCTCTGGAATCATCTGACCAGAAGGCCACACATGGTCCCGGGTAGCCCCCAGCAAAAGGATTCTGGCGTTGCTCTTCTCCACCGGAATCCGCGCCGCAGCGCGCTGTTGTTCCGTCGCCTTGGAGAGACTCAGCGCATGCTCCGCTCCGGCGGAAAGCTTGTATTGCAGCACCTGATCATAGTTCTCATAAGGGACGTAAGGCAGACTCTTGCCCTGGAACTGCCAGGAGGAAAGCACTTCGCCCTCCGCCGGTGCGCGGCCAAAGCCTGACCACACCACGCTGCTCGGCACACAGGCCACCACGCGTTCCACCCACGGAAGATACGCAGCGGCCACCAGAGCAAACTCAGCACCCTTCGATACACCCCAAATCGCCATGTGGTCCATACTTACTCCCGGCTGTGTGCCCAGCCAATCTCTGGCCCTGGTAAGGGTTTCCACCGGGATGTTCACCAGTGCCTTGGGAATGTCGCCCAAACCCGCCCAGGAGAAGTAATTGACCGCGAATGCCGCATATCCCAGTTGTGCAAAGCGCACCGCGGATGCCCGCGCATCTTCCTGGCTGCCACCCTCACTGCCATGTAGCAGCAGGATAGCCGGAAGCGTCTTCGCCGCGCCCTTCGGCTTCGCGAAAGCACCATTGAGGCCTTTCTCATTCACATCTGTAAGTTCCACACGGTCCCGCCCGCTGGTTAGTGTGAGTGTTAACGAAGCTGTCCCGGCCTTGATCAAGACCTCACCAGGTTTGACGCCGGTTTCTGCCCACTCCACTCTTTCACCGGACCACAGAAGACCCAGCGGGTCCGCACCAGCGTAAGTTCCACCCAGCGGCACTGCTGTATCGAGGTCGATTCTGCCCTGCTTATCGGCAACAAAAGTGGCGTATGCATGGGCCAGGCACTTCACGGAATCATAAGTGCCAGGCTGGAACGACGAGGTAACCCGGTAACTCTCGACTAAGACCTTTTCTTCTGGCTTTGCCGTGATAAATAACCTTGGGACCTCGCCGGAAATCAATGTCGTGCCCCCGCGTACTTCAATCGTCTGTGCAACGCCGGGAACCACTAAGCACAGAAGCAGGATAAGTCGTCTCAACGCAGCACCTGCTCAAAATATTCCACTGCGCGCGGATCTTTGCTTTGCCCCAGCCAAAACGCTGCCTTCTTGCGGACGGCGGCATCGGGGTGGGACTTCGCCAATTCAATCAACTTGGGAACACCCTCATGGTTCGGCAGTTGACTCAAGGCGAAGACGGCTTTCTCTTTTACCTGACGGTCGGGGTCCTCCACCGCGTTGGCAACCGCCTGCTTGTTACCAGCCTTCTGCGCCAGCCAGAACACCGCTTCTCCCCGAACCGCGGGATCTTTGTCGTTCTTTGCGGTATCCAGCAACGTCTTCAGCGCTTCCGGTTCCTTGCTGAGGGAAAGTGCAAACGTGATCTTCTTCCGCAGCGCCGCATCTTTGTCGGTAGCTAACAAACGGCGCAGTTCCTCTGCCCCTGCTTTGCCCCCCATGTTACCGATCCAGAAAACCGCTTTTTCCCGGACCTTCTCTGGCTGCCCGGCTTCCGTCAGCGCTCGCAGTGCTGCATCTGCATAGTGCGCCTCATGCAGCGTGACAGCCAGGATATCGGCGTCTGCTTCCACTTCCGACACTCTGCTGCGAAGCCAGGCGATACTCTGCGGAGCGGGAACGCCTTCGAGCCAGACGAAACGCAGACCACCGGCATCCAGGCGGCACGCCGGAGAACTGAGCTTGATCTTGCCAGTAACACCGTTTTCCACCCGCACGAGGATCGCGAACTGCCTCGAACCCTCCAGCATTTGTCCCGTCTGCCGGGGCTCATTCCAGCCGCAAAGACTGCCATGATCGCCAGCCCGTGTATTCTCCACCCAGCCGACCCATGCCGGGCCTCTGCCCACTTGCTGGATCATGGCCTCGACGGAGCCCGCAAAGGGCCGCCGCTCCACCCGCGCATGATCCACGGGAAAGACCTGCGCGATGGCAGGAATGCTGCAAAGGAACAAGGCGATATATTTCATTTGAGAATCTCCAACATGTATTCCGCGGCGTCTTTGTTGTACTGCATGATGGATAACTGGTTTACGATCATCTTTTTCATCCCGCCGTCCGTTTCGTGACGCGCCAGTTCAATCAAACCCTTCGCATCATTGGCCAGGAAAAGGGCATAGATCACAGGCTTCTTCCAGGAAGGGTCCGGCGCTTGCAGATACAACGAAACCGGTACCTTGTGCAGCAGACCCAGCGTGCGGATCGCCTCATCCCGCAGGGAGATATCCTTCTCGGCCTTTGCGATCTCCAGCACCTGCTCCGGGGCCGCGGCAATCATGAGGGACCGTATGACCTCCTTCTTCGCCTCTTTGTCCGTGGACGCGTGATACATCTCCAGCAGGCGCTTCTTGGATTCTGCCGTACCCGACATACCCACATACCGGATAGCCTTGGCCTGAAGCTCCGGATTACCTTTGCCATTGGCCGTGTCCAGCAGTAACTTCTGCGCCTTCGGCAATGTGCTGGTGGAAAGGACAAAGAGCGCTTTCTCTTTCAGCTTCGGCGGGTAACTTCCCTTGAGAATCCGGTCTATCTGGACAAAGGCGCGCTCCGGGTCAGCGTTCAACAGGCCGTTGAGGGCCATCATCTTCAATTCGTCGTTATTGGCATCTTCGGGAGACGCCTTGCCATTGCCCTGCTGTACGTCCGCCTCCAACACCTGCGCATCACTGAGCCAGCGGCTCTTCGGATACGCTTGCTTGAGTTGTTGCAGTGTCGAGAGTGCTTCCTGTGTCCGCCCCAGTTTGTTCAGACTGTAGGCCTTCCAGTAGAGAGCAGCATCCAGGCGTGCGGTCTCGCGAACCTTGTCAAAATTCTGCAACGCGAGGTCATACTTCGCCTGATCCAGTTGCCGTAAAGCGGTATCGTAAGCAGTGTCCCAATCTCCGGCTAGAAGCGGAGACAGGCAGATGGCAATAGCCAGTAGGAATTTCATAGTTGTTGTACCTCTACGGTTAAGTTCTGTTGTGTGACCCTGACCTTGAAAAGCAGTGAACTGGAAGTAATACGCTGCTGCCACTCCCGAAGGTCGGCGGCAGATATCTTCCCGGGTGCGTTGGCGATCTCCAGCAGGAAACATTCCAACTCCGTGAGTACAGCGAGGTCACGCGGGTTACGTCTGCCGTCCAGCGCTTGGCGTATGAGCCGGTTCTCGCTTACGAGATCCCTTGCCCGCTCCGTTTCACCCTCTGGCAGGCTTTCTGCTGCATTCGAAACGTCCATAAGCAGCAGGGCGGTGCGTTCCAGATGATCGGCAAGTGAGATTGCGAGAATCCTTTGCCGCGCCTGGGCAGAAAGTCCGGCAGTTACCAGATCCGGTGGATGCGTTGTGCTGATCCGCCCCGCGATAAATACTGCAGCGAGTAACATGGCCGCAGCCAGTATCCAGCGCCAACCCGGATTCCATTTGGTGCGTACTTTCGGCTCCAGTTTTGGCACAATCTGGTTCCAGACACCGCGTTCGAACCCGGCATCGGGCTCCGGTCCTGTCCACGTTCCGGCAAGTTCCAACGTGGCGCGAAGAGACTGGAACCGGGCTTCACACTCGGCACATCCGCGCAGATGTTCCCGTTGCTGGCGGTCGGCATCCGGTTCATCGTAAAAAAACAGGACCAATTCCTCATCCGATACATGGTTCATGCGGAAGCTCCTTTTAGCGGCTGGAGGATGCGGCGGAGTTTTTGTACAGCCCGGAACACCGCCTGCTTTGCGGCACCCGTCTGCACACCAAGCGATACAGAAATTTCTTCCATACAGAGCCCTTCGTGGTGACGGAGCACAAACGCCATGCGCTCCATATCCGAAAGACTGCGCAGCGCGGGCTCCAACGCGGCGACCGCCTGTGCACTGTTGGCGAGGCGCTCCGGGTCGGGATCATTGCTGGCAACGCGGCTCAGCGAATCTCCGTCTCCCGCGTCTTCCCCCGCCAGCGGCTGCACCTCCTGCTTGCGTTGCCGCTTTCGCACTACATCCAGCGAACAGTTCGTCGCGATGCGGTGCAGCCAGGTGCCGAAACCGGCGCGGCCGTCATATTTCCCGATTTGTTTCCACGCCCGAAGGAAGGTCTCCTGCACAACATCTTCGGCGTCATTCTGGCTGTTGGTCATTCGATATGCCAGCCGGAAAACCGTTCGGGCATGACGCTCCACAAGAATGCGGAATGCATCCGTATCGCCTTGCTGGGTCTTCTCTACCGCGGTTTCATCGCTCATCCGGCTCGCTGGTTAGACTGCGGCATTGCAGGCCGGTTAGCTAAAAAAGTTTCCAAGCCGATTCCTGTTGTTGGCCCGCAAACGCTTGCGGTCGATTCGGACCTTAAACGTAAAGAAAAAGAGACTTGACAAGACATTCGTCTGCCCTGCATAATCGGAAACGTTTGCTAGGCGATGCCAGTCACCATCAAAGATGTTGCCCGTGAATCGGGCGTGAATATTTCCACCGTCTCCAGAGCTCTCAATAACGGTTACGGCGTCAATGCCCAGACGCGTGAGCTCGTGGTGTCTGTTGCCCGGAGACTCAACTACCGGCCCAATTCCGTTGCCCGCGGCCTGGTTACCGGCCGCAGCCATTCCGTTGGACTGATTGTCAGTGATATCCGCAATCCGTTTTTTGCCGACGTAGCGCGTGGAGCCGCCGACGCCGCCCGCAGTGAGAACTGTGACCTGGTGCTCTGCAACAGCGATTTGGATGCGGCCCGCCAGATGGGCTACATGCAATCTCTCCTCGAAAAGCGCGTCGACGGCATCCTCATGAACTCAGTTTCCGCACTCCGGCCGGAGGAGCAAAAGCAACTGGCCGAATGCGGCGTTCCGATTGTCCTGCTCAACCGGTCGGAATCCAGCCGCGCGTTCTCCACGGTCGCAGCGGACAACGAAGGGGGCGGCGCGCTGGCTGCCCAGCATCTTCTCGATCTCGGGCACCGCAACATCGCCCACATCACAGGCCCTTCGCAGCATGGCAACCTGAGTGACCGCACCCGAGGCTTCGTGCAAACTCTCATGAAAGCGCCGGTGCCCGTGGTGCCCCAAGTGCTGCATGGAGCCTTTGACTTTGAAGGTGCCCGCACACTGACCCATCAACTGCTCGACCGGCATCCGAAAACCACCGCTATCTTTGCCGCCAACGATGTAATGGCCTTCGGTGTTGTGCGTGCCGCCCTCGACCGCGGCTTGAAGATACCCGGCGACTTATCGCTCATTGGTTTCGATAACATCGAGTTTTCCAGCATCATTCAGCCGCCACTGACCACCATCCACCAGCCAAAGTACGAGATGGGCCATGCAGCGGTGGAGATTCTTCTCCGCATCGCCGGAGATAAGAACAAGCGCGCACCAGAGAGCCGCATATTAGGCGTGGAGTTGATGGAACGGGACTCCTGCCGGAGGATTCTATGAGCATTTCCCGACGAGATTTATTGCAAGCTGCAGGCTTCATCATGGCAGGGTCGCAGGGGAACGTCTTCGGACAGACGCCAGCCCCGGGCAGTGGCGCTTATGACTGGATTCGGAACACCCGGACACTGATCGCGGAGGCTTATAATCCGCCGTTCTATCCTTCCCTCGATTACGATCCGGCCAAAGCCGTGCGTATCGCACGCGAGCTGAACGCAGACTCCATGCGCTACCCGGCGGCGTCTTACTTCGCTTACTTCCCCACGAAGTCCGGCTATCCGGTGCACCCGGAATTGAAGGGCGATCCCATGGCGGAAACGCTCGAATTAACCCGTAAAGCAGGGCTGCGCAATGTGGCTTACATCCCCATGAATCACCCGTTCATGGATGCCTCCTCCAAAGACCCGCGCTACAACAACTGGAATAAGAAGTTCGCCGATGGCAAGCCGATGACCACCAAGCATTATGGCTATGCCGATTACTTTGAAGGCTGCCTCAATTCCCCGGTGCGCGAAGTGATCCGGACTCTGGTCAAAGAAGTCCTGCTCACTTATAAGTTCGATGTTCTCTACTTCGACGGCCCCTACCAGGGCATGCAGAACGCCAGGAATTATTGCCACTGCCAGTACTGTGAAGCGGCTTATCGCAAGAAGTTCGGCAAGCCCGTGCCTGTTCAGGAAGACAAGCTGAGCAAGGCCGATGAAGTGCAGTACACCAACTGGATGGCCAATGATGTGGCCATCGGCTTTCTGCGCGAGATCCGGGAAATGATTCGCAGCCTTCGCGACGTCCCTGTGCTCTTCAACGATACGTCGCTGCTGAGCCGCAGAGAGTGGCGCAACCGTGCCATTCCTGTGCTCGATGGCTTCATGTTTGAAGCCGCCGAGACGCCCGAAGATAAGTTATTCAACATGCAATTGGGCCAATCCACTGGCAAGGTGACCTGGACCTATGTGGGTACCCACACGCAATATAACCGGGAACACATGAAAGACGACCGCGTCCGCGGCTGGTTCAGCTCGCCCGTGGAAAGCCAGGAGTTGCTTCTGGATGGCGCTACAGCCGTCGCCGCCGGCGTGGGTCTGGTCTACTGGGGCTTGCCGCGCTTCTTCTATGAGCCCAAAGGGCCTCTGGAATATGAAAGCGGCAAGTATGTGAAGGAAATCTTCGACTTTCAGGAAAAGCACGATAAACTTCTGCGCAGCGTGAAAAGCAAGCCCCAGGCCGGCATCATTATGGGCGCGCAGACCATTGACTGGTATGGCGGTAAACACTATGTCAGCAAGGCCTATGAAAACGCCGCGCACGGTGCTTACCAGGTCTTGAAGGCCAACGGCTATGAGTCAGAGCCCTTCCTCGATTGGCAACTGACCCCGGAACTCCTCCGCCGCTATGAGATGGTCTGGTCTCCGAATGCGGCCTGTTTGAGTGACGCGCAGTGCGTCGTGCTGGCCGACTATGTGCGCGCCGGCGGCAAACTTCTGGCCACGCATCTTACCTCCGTTGCCGATGAGCATGGCCGCATGCGTAAGAACTTCGGTTTGGCCGAACTCTTTGGCGCGGACTTCCTCGATCCCGAGCCCGTGGAAATTCCTGATCTTTACCTGAAGTTCCCGGATGGCACTGTCATCCCGCAGGATCCGCAAGTGATGCGCCTCCAGCCAGCGGGCGGAGAGATTCTCGCGGAAACACTGGATCGCGGTCACCGTGCCAATCTTGGCCCCGCGGCGTTCCGGCACAAGGTGGGCAAGGGCGAAGTGATCTACATCGGGTCCAGCCTCGAATCCGTCTACGAAGAAACCAGAATGAAGTCCATCCGCGACTATCTTGGCCAACTGGTCAGCCCGTGGCTCGACGCGGGGCGCAGTTATTCGATCACTTACCGGTCCGGCGTGATGGCGCATTACATGGCGTCGAAAGATACCATCCTGCTGCACCTGCTGGCGGATACCGGCAATAAGAACAAACACCTCCGCTCGCGCGAGGAATTCCTGCCCGTGAATGATGTCAAGGTGCGAATCAGGATTCCGCAGGGCCGCACGGCGAAATCCATCTCTCTGCTGCGCTCCGGCGCTGTCCTGACACCTGCGGTGCGGGGTGGCTGGGCGGAACTGACCGTTCCCTCGGTATGGATTCATGAGGCCGTGAAGGTGGAGTTGGCGTGAACTCCAGCCGCCGCTGGTGGATGATCGCTCTGGCTTTTCTCGCCACAGCCATCAACTATCTCGACCGTCAGGCTCTCTCTGTGGCAGCCCCCGTCCTGCGGGATCAGTTCCACATGAGTAACACGGAATATTCCCGGATCTTATTCGCCTTCCTGCTGGCGTACACCATCATGAATGGTGTTTCCGGTCCTTTGATTGACCGCCTCGGAACAAGGCTTGGTTACGGACTGTGTATCGCCTGGTGGTCAGCGGCCGCACTGTTGCATGCCTTCACGCGCGGTGCCTGGACGCTCGGCATTTTCCGTTTTCTGCTCGGCATCGGCGAGGCAGGGAACTGGCCTGGCGGTGTAAAAGTAGTGGCGGAATGGTTCCCGGAAAAGGAACGCGCTCTGGCCTCCGGTATCTTCAACAGCGGTTCCGCCATTGGCGCGATTCTGGCCCCGCCCGTCATTGTCTGGGTGATGTCTACCCTTGGCTGGCCGTGGGCCTTTGCCCTGACCGGACTTACCGGCTTTCTCTGGCTGGCTGTGTGGTGGCCTTCTTATCGAACCCCGCAGCAGCCCGCTGCCGCACAAGCCCCAGCCGAACGAATCCCCGTGCGCACTCTAATCCGTTCGCGCTTCGTTCTGGCATTCACGCTTTCGAAGGTCTTTCTCGATCCCGTCTGGTATTTCTATATCTTCTGGTTTCCAGAGTATCTGAAACGCGCCAGGCATTTTGAAATGTCGGCAATCGGAAGTTATGCCTGGATACCATTCGCCGTCGCCGGTGCGGGTAACTTCGCAGGAGGCATGTTATCAGGAGCCATGCTGCGGCGCGGTATGTCCATCAATGCCGCCCGCAAGCTCTCCGTAACTCTCTTCGCACTGCTCATGCTGGCGGCAATTCCCGCCGTGCTCACAGAGCAGGCCTGGCTTTCCATCGCTCTGGTTTCCTTGGCTATGTTTGGCTATACCGGAGCTCTCGCGAACATGCTCGCCATGCCGGCGGATGTCTTCCCGGTAACTTCGGCCGCTTCGGTCTACGGACTCGCCAGCATGGGCTCCGGCTTTGGCGGCATGATCTTCACGCTGGTCACGGGCTGGGCCGTCGACCACTATTCATATACGCCGGTATTTATTGGCTTCGGTCTGCTGCCTCTGGTCTGCGCGGGTGTTTTGTGGAGTCTCGCCGGTCCCCTGGTGCAGCAACCTGCCCTCACAAAGGAGTAAGAAATGAACGAAAAGTGCTTTCAGGATAAGTGTGTCTTGATTACAGGTGCGAGCAGCGGCATCGGCCGCGCCACTGCCTTGGCTTTCGGCGCGGAAGGAGCCCGCGTCATCATCCATTACAACAACAAGGAAGCGCAAGCCGCGGAGGTGCTCAGCCGCGTGGTAAGTTCCGGCGGGAGCGGGGAGTTACTCCAAGGCGATCTCAGCACCATGTCCGGTACGCGAAAGCTCTGCGACATTGTTGCCACATTGCCGGTGGATATCCTCGTCAACAACGCAGGCTCACTCATCCGCAGGACGCCTGTGCTCGAGTTCACGGAAAATCTCTGGGAGCAGGTGATGGTTTTGAACCTCACCAGCGCTTTCTTCCTCGCCCAGGCCGTCTTACCCGGCATGGTGTCGAGGCAATCCGGTGCAGTGATCAACGTATCCTCTGTGGCGGCCCGCAACGGTGGCGGCATCGGTGCCCTTGCTTATGCCACCGCCAAGGCCGGACTTTCCACCATGACCAAAGGCCTGGCCAAGGAATTCGCGCCCAAAGGGATTCAGGTGAACGCCGTCTCACCCGGCACCGTTGATACCGAATACCACCAGACCTTCTCGACCACCGCCATGCTCGATTCCGTGCGCAGCGCCACGCCGATGGGCCGGCTCGGCACTTCGCCAGAGATCGCTGGCGTGATTCTCTTCCTCGCCAGCCCCGCCGCCCGCTTCATGCAAGGGCAGGTGGTGGAAGTGAACGGCGGCTTCCTGATGGCCTAAGTGCTTACTGCGAGATCTTCGCCGTCTTGATGTAGTCGAGCTTGGGGAATTCCTTCTCCAGGTAAGCGTTGCCTTCGCCCTCAATGCTGGGCTGCTGCGGTTGTTCGCCGTAGCCCGAGTACAGGGCGTCGACCACGTCCATCCCGCTGACTACTTTCCCGATCGGCGCGAAACCCATCGTGTCCAGATTGATGTTGTCCTTCAGGTTGATAAACATCTGCGTCGTGCGTGTATTCGGCCCGGCAGTGGCGAAGGTGAGCGTACCCCGGTCATTGTGCTTTACGACCGGGTCATCGGGGAACTGAATGTTCCAGGACTTCGTCACCTTCGGGTCCGCCGCCAGACCAAACTGGACCACGAAGTTTGGCACCACGCGGAAGAACCGTGCGCCATCATAAAAGCCGGACTTCACCAGAGAGAAGAACCGGTCCGCCCCCAGCGGTGCATCGGCCCTCGTAATTTCCAGAATGAAGCCACCGCGGGAGGTATCCACATTGACCCGGAACGTGGCCGGTGCGGTCTCAGCCAGGGGTGCCTTTGCAGCGGCAGGCGCCGCGGATTCTTCAGTCTTCTTTGACCCGCAGCCGGTGAGCAGCAGGCAGACAGCAGCAGTTATGATGAGCGCGTTTTTCATGTGTTCCCGAAGGCAAGTTTACCAACTGTGTAATGAATGACGCGAAAGCGATATGATAGGCGTTCATGAACCGCCGAAACTTCCTCTTCAGCTCCGCCGCTGTGGCTGCACCGTTTGCCGCCGCACCTCTTCAGGGTCAGGGGGCCATGCCCGGGATCAATTTCAATCTCGGCATTGCCACGTATTCCTTCCGCATGTTCCAGCGGGATCTTGCGATTAAGTACGTCAAGCAACTGGGCATTACTCATGTCGACGTGAAAGACTTCCACCTGCCTGTGAATGATTCCCCGAAGGAACTCGCCGCGGGACGCAAGAAGTTTGACGCTGCGGGCCTGAAGGTCATCGGCGGCGGCAACATCAACCTGCAGGACCCCAACAACCTCCGCAAGAACTTCGAATACGCCAAGGCCTGCGGCTTCCCGATGATGATCTGCGCCCCCACGGCGGAGACGCTGCCTGCCGTCGAAAAGCTCGCCATCGAGTTCAACATGAAGATGGCCATCCACAACCATGGCCCGGAAGACAAGCACTTCCCCTCGCCTTCCAGCGTGCTCGACGCCATCAAGAACATGGACCCCCGCATGGGCCTCTGCATCGACATCGGCCACACCGTGCGCTCCGGCGAAGATGTGGTTTCGGCAATCGAAAAGGCTGGTCCGCGCCTCTTTGAAATGCACATGAAAGATCTCACCGATTTCAAGAGCCGCGACAGCCAGGTTCCCGTTGGCGATGGCAAGATCCCCATCGTGGACATCTTCAAGAAGCTGGTCAAAATCAACTACACCGGCGTGGCGTCGCTTGAGTACGAAATCTTCGCGGAAGATCCGCTTCCCGGCATGGTGAAGAGCTTCGCTTACATGCGTGGCGTGCTTGCGGGTATAAAGGGATAATGACGTCCCAGCAGATTCTTTCCTTCATTACTGACATTGGCGTGGTTCCGGTGGTCCGCACGCCTTCGGCCGAGACTGCCTTCAAAGCCATTGAAGCAATCTATGCGGGAGGTGTTCGCGCCGCTGAAGTGACCATGACTGTGCCCGGTGCCTTGCAGGTTCTGGAGAAGCTGGCAGACCATTTTGGTGACAAGCTCATGCTCGGGGCGGGTACGGTACTCGACCCCGAGACTTGCCGTAGCTGCATGCTCGCCGGTGCGCAGTTCTTTGTCACACCTACCTTGAAGCTCTCCACCATCGAAATGGCCAAGCGCTACTCGAAGGTGATTTGCCCCGGTGCTCTCACCCCAACCGAAGTTCTCACCGCCTGGGAAGCCGGTGCCGATGTGGTGAAGGTCTTCCCCGCCAATGCCATGGGCGGAGCCAGTTACATCAAGTCGCTCAAAGGACCGCTGCCTCATGTGCAGATGATTCCGACCGGCGGCGTGAATCTCGATACCGCAGCGGACTTCCTCAAAGCCGGTGCCTCGGCCGTTGCCGTGGGCGGCGAACTGGTCAACTTGAAGCTGATTCAGGAAGGCCGTTATGACGAGATTGAGAGTCTCGCACGGCAGTACCTCGAAGCGGTTCGCAAGGGCCGCGCCTAAGACAATCAGTTCGGGCAGGGTCTCAGCGGTCGAACACAAAATGTATCGTCTGTGATCCTGCCACCGCTTTGCCATCTCTCTTTGCCGGCGTGAACTTCCACTGCTTCGCCGCGGCAACAGCTTTCTGGGCTAGAAAACCCTCCACACCAGTGTGCTTCTTCACAGGCCCAGCCGACGTAACGCGGCCCTTGGCATCCACCTGCACCTTCACATCAATCGGCACGGAGGCTTTAATGCGGCTCTTGATGCTGGCCGGAACTTCCGGGGCGACCTTGCGGATGGCTTTCGGCGGGATGGCCGCGGCCAGAGCCGGCGCGATGGGTTTCGATGCCGGTGCCGCAACCGCTGTACCCTGCCGCAGTACCCGGAACGATTCCGCGGAAACCCGCCCTGCGGCATCCGTCACTTCCAGCCGGAACATCACATCAGAGCCTTTGGGGCGGTAGGCATAATTCGCCGCAGTGCGCTCCTGCGGCGTCAAATCCAGCCGGTTCTGCTCCTCGCCTTCCCGCACAAACAAATCCACTGAACGGGGATTCTGCAGCGGTGTCGCCGTCTGGTTCCATGTCACCCGCCATTCCGCGCCTTTGGCATCCACAAACAGACCCAGAGGCCGGAAGGGCTCGGCCGCCGGAGCAGGCACGGGTGCCGCAGCCTTCGTCGGCGCACTCTTCCACGGCTGGAACAGCATCAGCACACTAATCGCAAGCAGAGTGAACGCACCCAGCATGGGGAAGATCCACCAGGGTCTGCGTTCCAGTTCCTGGGTTTCGAGCGACGGCGGCCGTGTTCCAAACGACTCGAACTTCGGTGCCACCGGTGCCGGCGGTTCGAAATCCTGCACAAACCGGCCTGCGGACGATGGCGGATGCTGCCTCTCGGTCGGCGGTTCAGGTGCCGGATCAAACGGCAGTTCGGGATGGTTCGGATCCGTTGGCAATCCCTTATTCTCTCCGACTTGAGGCGCTTGTTCCACTACTTCTGTGGACGCCCGGATTTTTTGTCCGTTTCCGCGGCGCACCGGTTCTGAAGCGTATTTAATTCAACTTCGCCAGTTCCCGCTTATACAGTTGGTTCAGCGGGAATTCACCGGCCAGCCACAACAGCTTTTCTTTCGCCGCCGCCTTGTTGCCATCACGCAAATCAGCAACAGCCAGCAACAACCGCGCATAAGGCAGCAGGAACCGGCCTTTCTCTGCCGTCAGTTTCAGCTTGTCGAGACCGGTTTGCCTGTCCGTTTCGGCACCGCCCATCCGCAATATCCACCGGATGGCCATCGGTTTCTGGCTCAGCAGATAGTTTTCCAAACCCACCGCGAGATAGGCGTCGTAGTAGCCAGGGTGCGCCGCCAGCAGCTTCTCCGCAATCAGGCGGCCCTGTTTGACCTCACTCAGTGAGGCCAGGTTCTTCTTTTCGATCAACGCCAGATAGTCCGCATGCAGCCCCAGCCGCATGGTCTCCGCAAACGTGGCATCCGGATCACCAGGGGCTTGCGCCAGAATCTTTGCCGCCAGCAGGCGTGACTTCTCAAGCGCTGCCTCGAAATGCGCTTTCGTCGCTGCATCCGCCGCCGGCTTCCGCATGCCCGAAAAATCATCATGCATGAAGAATTCTGATTGCAGAATGTGCAGTCGGTCAAACTCGCCAAATAGATACGCCGCCGCTTCAGACACCGGACCCAGAGGATCTGCCGGGTGTTCCACCTGCCACTTCGCGAACTGCTGCCGGGCACTCTCAAACTGCAGGTTGTAGAGGTGACGGTAGCCGTCCTCCAGCGGCCCGGCGCAACAAAAGACCGGCGTCATCAGTGCGAGCAGGGCAATGGCATATCGCATAAGCAACTGCCGCCAAGGTACCATCTGGAAAGCCATGATCAAAACGGTCATTTTCGATTTGGGGCGCGTCATCGTTCCATTCGATTTCCAAAGAGCCTATTCACGCGTGGAATTTCTCACCGGAATCCCTGCCGCCGAGGTGCGGGCCCGCATCTCACCCACCGGCCTCGTACAGGAATTCGAAAGCGGCCAACTCGCGTCGGAACTCTTTGCCGCGCGCCTTTCCGCACTCCTGGGTCTGCAAACCACATACCGCGAATTCTGTGAATTGTGGTGCTCCATCTTCTTTCCAGAGACCCTGCTCACCGATGAGTTCGTGGGCGCTCTGAAAGCCAACTACCGCCTGGTCCTGCTCTCGAACACGAATGCGATTCACTTTGACATGCTCCTGGCGACCTACCCGATCCTGCGCCATTTCGATGAACTGATCCTGTCCTACAAGGTCGGCGCGATGAAACCCTCCCGCATGATCTATGACGCTGCGGTGGAAGCCGCGCGTTGCATGCCTTCGGAATGCTTCTTCACGGACGATATTCCCGAGTACGTCGAAGCAGCCCGCGCCGCCGGCATTGACGCCGTGCAGTTCCAGAACGCCGAGCAGATCCAGCGGGAACTCCGGGCGCGGGGCGTGCGCTGGTGAAACTCGCCCGGCGCATCATCTTGTACGTCCTGCTCTCCGCGGCGTTCTTGTATGGGATCGATGAAGCCCTGGCTCGGCTCCGTTCCAGAGGTGCCGTGGATGTCGATGTCTTCTACTCCGTCACCCGCAAGGACAACAAAGTCGACTTCCTCCGCGGCGACCCCCAAACCGAAACCTGCGTGAACTCCGTGCTGCCCCACATGGGTTTTCGGGCGTGCTGGGAACTCACTAAGAATCCCCGCAAACAGGTCGATGTGGGCATCAGCCGCGACGATTTCTGGCGGCACTAAAAACACAGGGCCAACACTTCGTCCGCCAGAATCGCTCCCTCCCCTGCGCAAACCGTTCGTGCGCCATTCTGGCGCGCGTCTTCAGGCTACCGAAACACACAAACCCCAGAATCGCCCCTTCCCCTGCGCCCAACCGTTCGTGCGCCATTCTGGCGCGCGTCTTCAGGCTACCGAAACACACACGCCAG
>CAIXXM010000048.1 GCA_903923395.1 uncultured Acidobacteriia bacterium | reverse complement strand
TCGTATGCCGGCATGAGGAACTCATCGCCGCGGTTTGGGGGCAAGACTTACTTGCCGATCCGCCTTCGGAACTGAACCGCCTGATCCACGACCTTCGCCGAAAAATCGAGATGCACCCTGATTCTCCACAACTCATCGTTAGCTAGCTTTCCCGGGATCGGGTATGAATTGCGCACACGCAACTGGCGTACCGATGCTTCTTTGGCAGCATTCCCTTGTGGAGTGCCAATTCTTCACCCAAAGAATTTCTTCGGGCGCAGTGCCGAAATTCGCCGAATTCGTGAGGCCGGTGCCGTTCGGCTGCCGCATCATCTTTTCGTCTCAGGACCACGCCACTCGGGCAAGACTTCGCTGCTACGATTCGTTGAATTCCTTCCGCATGCCGCGCCGGAAGACCTGAACTCTGGAATCGAGCCCGGCTACGCGGGTCGCAGGCCCATATTCGTTGACCTCCATGACCCCCGAATGTGGCATCTTGACCAATTCCTGAATTCGATTCTCAAGCGCGCAGGGCTTGCTGCCGTGAGCAGTATCGACCGCTTCACCGCTGCTCTGGCTGAAGCTTCACCGATGACGATCCTTTTGGACGATGTTGAAGAGGCAGCACGGCTGGATCCATCAGTCTGGGATGCGCTGCGGTTCCTGGGTGCCTCGCGTTCCGGGTCAGTCAACATCATCATGTCGTCCACTTACTCAATTGGAGAGCTTTGGGATCGCTATGAGACGCTGCGGCCATTACTTCGCGTCACGGGCCATGAAATTCTCTTGGGTCCGCTGGCCGGGCCGGAAGCCCGTGAACTGATCGCAAGCTCACCTGTACCCTTCCCCGAGGAGGACGAGGACTGGATCCTCGAAAACAGCGGCAAAGAACCATGCTGGCTGCAAATCCTTTGTGATTTCTGTCTGAGGCATCTCCGTGGAGACCGGGACGCAGAATGGAAAACCAGGGCGCTGGCCCGCTGCAATGCAATCATGCGACTGCGCGGTTCTTGCGGCCAATTTTGAACCTGGCATCGTACTTTAGCCATCCGGGCACCCGCGGGGAGCGCCCGGATTACAGATGCCGTTTGACTACAGCGACTTCAAATACGCCATCAGATTGACGCTTTCTTCGGACGAGAGCAGCTCCTTGTAGCCGGGCATGCCGCCGCCGCCTTCGTTGATCTTCTGGAGCACGTTCTCATAGGTCGGCTTCTTGCCACCCGCCATTTTGTCCTTCTTGAACAAGCCTTTGAGGCCGGGTCCCATTTTCTTTTCGGCGGAATCGGCGTTGTGACAAACCGCACACTGCTCGAAAACTTCCTTGCCCTTTTCCACGTTGCCGCTCTTTTCCTGGCCGTGCAGGCCGGAAGCGGTGATGATGCCGGCAGCAAAAACCGCCGCGCTGAGTACATATTTCGAAGACTTGTGCATTTTCTGGCTCCAGTATGGATTACGTCTCGTTTCAGTCTACAATTCCAGGAACCTTGAAATCATGGAGAGGTTTTCATGACGGCTTCATCAATGCAACAGGGCGTGTCCCATAATCGTAGTGACTGCAAGTGAAGAAAATACGAGCACTCCTTTTCTCCGCCCCCGCCATCGTGCTGCTCACAATCGTGATGGCCTGCATCTCTCTGTTCACGTCGCTCTGGGACCGCTCCGGAGCCGCGCAGCACAGAGTCGCCCGGGCGTGGTCCAAGCTGCTGCTGGCACTGGGCTTTATCCAGACAAAAGTCGTGGGACTCGACAAACTGGATCTGACCAAGAGCTATGTCCTGGTCTCAAACCACGCGAGCTATATGGACACGCCAGCCGTGCTGAGTTCAATCCCGCTCGATTTCCGTTTCTTTGCCAAAAAAGGCCTGTTCTCCATCCCCTTCCTCGGATGGCATCTGGAACGGGCCGGACATTTGCCCGTGGTCAAGGATGACCCGCGCGGGCAATTGCGGAGCCTGAACGAAGGCGCGCGGCTGATCCAGGAACGGGGCATCAGCGTGTTGCTGTTTCCCGAAGGAGGCCGCGCCGAGGAAGCCATGCAGCCCTTCAAAGAAGGTGCCGCGTATCTCGCCATCAAGGCAGGAGTGCCCGTAGTGCCGATTGGCCTGCGGGACACACGCAAGGCTCTGCCAATGCACTCCGCTGTGATAGAACCGTGCACGGTACAGTTGCATATCGGAGATCCGGTTCCAACAGCGCATTTGAAGCCGTCTGACCGCGGTGCTCTGAATGATCTGCTTTTCGAACGCGTCAGGGAACTGGCGGGCGAAGCCCCGGCACCTGCGCCAATCCAATAGAATCTCTTTCAAGCCATGAAGCCCACTACCCTCACGGAACTGCTGCAGTACGCCGCCAAGACCTACGGAGACTTGCCCGCGCTGCGGCAGCCGGAAGGCACACAGGTCCACACCTGGAGCTGGAATCAATATCTGGCCGCTGCCGAAGAGATTGCGGCGGGTCTGCGTTCCCTTGGCGTCCAAAAGGGTGAGCACGTGGCGATCTGCTCGGAAACCCGCGCGGAGTTCTATCTCGCGGATCTGGGAATCATGTGTAACGGCGCGGTCTCCGGTGCGCTCTACCCCAGCTACACCCCCGCGGAGTTGATGAAGACAATGTCGCGGGCGGACGCCAAGGTTCTCTTCGTGGAAGATCCCGCGATGTACGCCAAGCTGAAGGATTCCCCGGTGGAGCACGTCATCCTGATGACGGGCGAAGTGGAAGATGCCCTGACACTGGCCAAACTCCGCAAGCATGGACGTTACATGGAAGCGGTGCATGAGGATGACAACGCCATCCTCTACCTGACTTCCGGTGCGACCGGCGACCCGAAGATGGTCATGGTCACCCATGGCAGCGTGGCGCGGAACCTGCACATGGCTTACCCGAATGTCATCGATCTTTCGCCCGAAGACATCACGATTGCATTTCTGCCTTCGGCGCACATCGCGCAACGGCTGGTGGTGGAGTTGTTACCCATTCTTACCGGCACGCCCGTTTCTTTCGCCGAGAGCCTGATGAAGCTGCCGAATGAGATCAAGCAGGTCCGGCCGACGGTCTTCCTGGCACCACCGCGTATGTGGGAACGCGTCTATGCGAGTATCAAGGCCGAAGTGAACAAGCGGCCCCCGCTGGCACAGAAGGCCTTTGCGGCAGCACTGGGGCTGGGTCTGGGTGCCGCAAAGTACAAGCGGCAGGGTAAGTCAGTTCCGGCTTACATACGCATTCCACTGGAGTTCGTCTCCAAGGTGATTTTCGCGAAGATCAAAGAACGCTTTGGCGGACGTCTGCGCATTGCCATCAGCGGCGCGGCACCGCTGGGTGCGGATCTTGCGGATTTCTATGATGCCGTCGGCATGCCACTGAATGAGGGCTTCGGTCTCACGGAAGCTGGAGTGCTTTGCTTCAATCCGCTGGGAGCACCCCGCTCCGGCAGTATCGGCAAAGTTCTGCCCGGTGTCACGCTCAAGATTGCGGATGATGGCGAGTTACTGGTCCAGAGCCCATCCGTTTCCAAGGGTTATTACAAAGACCCGGAGGCCACGGCGGAATTATTCCGGGACGGCTGGCTGCACACGGGGGATGTTGCCCACATCGACGATGACGGCTATGTCTATATCACCGGCCGCAAGAAAGAACTCATCGTTTCCTCCAACGGCAAGAAGATCTTCCCCGCCCGCGTGGAGGCGCTCTTCAAGTTTGAGCCTCTCATCAGCCAGATTGTGCTGGCGGGGGATAACCTGCCGCATCTGGTGGCGCTGTTCACGATTAATCCGCAACTGGCAGCCACCTTTGACGGGCCGGACGCCGTGCAGAAAGAAGTACAGAAGATTGTCAGCCGGATCAACAAGCAACTCGCACCGTTCGAACAAGTGAAGCGCTACAAGATTCTGCCACGCGATTTTTCCATGGAAAAAGGCGAATTGACCGCGACAATGAAAGTTCGCCGCAAGCAGGTGATGGAGAACTTTGCCGCCGAGCTGAATGAGTTATTCAAGGCAAGCGCTTCCTCGCGCACCAGTGACTAACTTAGTCTGACCTACTTAACCGCTACGCCAGGATTCCCTTGACGACGCTGGCGTGCTCCACGCCAGTCAGACGCATTTCGAGACCCTGGTTCCGGTAAGTGAACCGTTCATGATCGATGCCCAGCAAGTGCATCACGGTGGCATGCAGATCCCTGACGTGGACCGGATTCTCGGCGACGTTGAAGCTGAAATCATCCGTCGCGCCATAAGTCATGCCGGGTTTGACGCCACCGCCAGCCATCCACATGGTGAAGGCTCTCGGATGATGGTCACGTCCGGCTTCAATGCTGTCCCATTTGCCCTGCCCTGCCACCCCGCGGCCGAATTCCCCGCCCCAGATCACCAGAGTATCTTCCAACATGCCGCGGCGCTTCAAGTCCTGAATCAAGGCGGCGCTGGGCTGGTCCGTATCCCGGCAGCGGGCTGTGCACCAGGAAGGCAGGCGGCTGTGATGATCCCAGTCCGGGTGGAATAACTGGATGAAACGAACACCGCGCTCGGCAAGCCGGCGGGCCATGATACAGTTCGCCGCATAACTGCCGGGGCGCCTGGAATCCGGGCCGTATAACTCGAAGATCTCTTCCGGCTCTTTGCTGAAGTCTTGCAGTTCCGGGACACTGGTCTGCATCCGGTATGCCATCTCATACTGGCGGATGCGTGTGCCGATTTCCGGATCTCCCGTCTGTTCCAGGCGGTGCTGATTCAGTTCGGACAGCCCATCCAGCATTTCGCGCCTCACGGTGCGGGGCAGGCCCGGAGGATCTTGTAAGTAGAGGACGGCGTCTTTCGCATTGCGGAGCTTCACGCCCTGATAGCGCGACGGGAGAAAACCGCTGCCCCAGTAATGATCGTAAAGTGGCTGGTCACTGGGCCGCTGCATCTTTGAGAGCATCACCAGAAAGTCCGGCAGGTTGCGGTTTTCGCTGCCAAGGCCATAACTCACCCAGGAGCCGATGCTGGGACGTCCGGGGATCTGGTTGCCAGTCAGCATCTGCGTCATTGCCGGAGCGTGGTTGATCTGGTCTGTATTCATCGATTTAATGAAGCAGATATCATCCACAATCTTTGTTAGATGCGGCAGCCATTCCCCGACAGTGGCACCGCTCTGGCCGTAGCGCCCGAACTTGGTTACACCGGGCATGACCAACTGCTTCTGGTTCGCCGTCATCGTAGTGACGCGCTGGCCCTGACGCACGGAGTCCGGCAGTTCCTTGCCCGCCCATTGCATGAGGCCTGGCTTGTAGTCGAATAACTCCAACTGGGAGGGTCCACCGGATTGTGTCAGGAAGATCACCCGCTTCGCTTTGGGAGCGAAGTGAGGCAACCCGGGCAGGCCGATGCGTGGTTCCTCCGCCGCGCGAGCCGGACCGCCCATGGCGGCCAGTGCGATCGCCCCAAGGGAAAAGCCACCGGCCTGGCTGAGAAAGTATCGTCGTATAAGTTCGTTGTTCATCTCAGCCGATCCTGTGTAACTTATAGGGGTAAACTTTGCCGCTGGCCCACTGACAGACATACAGGTCACCCTGTGTATCCACGCAGACATCATGGCAGTTCCGGAACACGGGTTGATCCTGCAGCATAATCTGCAAGTGCCCGTCACTGGTGTAAGCGGGGGCTTGCCCGCCAGGGTTCGAAACCACGCGGTCTTTCTCATCCAGAATGGTCACAAAGCCCCGATTCTGCCACATCCGGAAATCATGCTGGAACATCCCGAAACAGACGCCCGAGTATAGGTTCCTGCCAGCGATGACGGGGCGGCTGACGTAAGCCCCGGGAAGATAGACACTCTTGCGGGGCTGGCCATCCAAAGTGAACCACTGGAATTCATTTCGGATGCGCTCGGTCACCAACAGAAGAGGTTCCGGGCCGCGGGTATCCAGAGTGACTCCATGCGCCTGCATGAACCGCGCGGGATTCGTGGGCTGCGTACTCTTGCCGCCGAACTTACTCAGATACTTGCCTGTCTGGTCAAAGCGGAGAATATATTGTGATCCATAGCCATCCGCCACAAAGATGTCGCCATTGGGAGCAACAGTGGTCTCGGTGGGGCTATAAGTATCCGTTGCCGGATACGCGCCGCATTTCTGTGCGTGTGGAAGCTCCAGAACAATCTCCCCAGTCAGGGTTGTCTTGATTACTCTGCCCGTGCCGGTGTCAGTAAGATACAGAAACTCCTTGCCGCTTGCCTCCTTGTGGAGAGTCAGTCCATGCGCGCCGCGGAAGTTGACCGTCCACGTCTCCAGCAGCTTGCCGGCAACCGAATAGATCAGAATGTTATTCAGCGGCTGATTGGTCAACAGGAACAGGCGGCCATCGCTGACCTGTACCATCTCATGACAATCATTGACGGGGTTCTTCGCGGGGTCAGCCTGGCTCCATTTCAGATCCACGCGGTAACGGAAGTCGCCATGGCCGATGGTGGAGTTATGGAAATCCGGCGCGGCTTTACTCTGCGTGGCCAGCAGCGGTGCTGCCAGCACGGTACGCCTGGTCAACTTATTCATGAGTCATCGCCTCATCGAGATTCAGTATCATGCCCGAAATGACCATCCAGGCAGCTAACTCCGGGCTGGATGCCTTGCTGCTGCTCTGGCCCACCTTGACGAGTAATCCGGCATCAGCGGACGACTTCCGGTAATACTGCAGCACGCGGTCATACTCACGCTGCAGAACGGTGGCTTCCTTACTATCCGGCTTACGACCCAGTACCCTCTGGAAGACTGCGGCCGCCCGTTGCGGCGCTGGCAGGGAGAGTGCCTGCTCTGCCAGTGTACGGGAGGCTTCCAGATAAGTCGCATCATTCATCAGGGTCAGCGCCTGCAGTGGAGTATTGGTCCGCGAGATACGAACTTCACAAGCTCTGCGCTGTGCGGTGTCAAACAAAAACGTAGGTGCAATCGACCGCCGCCAGAAAGCGTACAGGGAGCGGCGGTACTGCGCCGGACCTTCGCTGGCCTCATACTTGAATCGCCCCATGAAGAGTTCTTCCCAGACACCCTCCGGCTGGTACGGTTTGACAGGAGGCCCGCCGATTGCAGGGTTCAGCACTCCGGCATATTGCAGCGCCGCGTCACGAAGCATCCAACTCGCCAGTCTGTATCTGGGACCGTGCGCCAGCAGCAGGTTCTGTGGATCGCGCGCCTGCAGTTCCGGCGACACTTCTGAGCGCTGCCGGTAAGCCTGACTTTCCGCCATCAGGGTCAGCATGTGCTTCACATCCCAGCCACTTTCCATGAACTCCACAGCAAGCCAGTCCAGTAACTCGGGATGCGTGGGATGTTCGCCCTGTAAACCGAAGTCCTCCGGGGTGCGGACCAGACCGGCGCCAAACATGATCTGCCAAAGATCATTGACAATGACGCGGGCGGTGAGGGGGTTCTGTCGTGAGACAATCCAGTGCGCCAGACCAAGCCGGTCGCGCTTGTCTTCGGGATATCCGGCAGCGGGCCACGGCGCAATGGCGGCAATGATACCGGGCTCCACCTTTTCCCCCTTCTTATCCCAAACCCCGCGGAGTAACACGTTGGTTTCCCGCGGCGCAGGACGTTCGGCGAGCACCATCACATTCACGGCATCCGCGGCCTTCACTTCGTCATACTGGCGCGTGGCGCGGTCGAGCATCTCTTTGGCGGCAAGATAGGGCTGCCAGGTGGTAAGGAACTGCTCAAACAGCTTTTGCCGCAGTGGCTCAGGAGTAACTTCTCCGGCCTTCAACCAGGCTAACTGTTCGAGGGGCGCAGTATCCACGCTTTCCACCGCCGGGCCGGGCTGATCCGTCACATAGAGCTGGAACCGGGCGATATTGGCATCCCCTGTGGTGGAACGGTGCCGCATCTCGAAGAGGATCTCCTCATCGGGAGCCAGCGTGAGCGGTTCAGCGAGCGCATAGACGCCTGTATGAACCGCGCTCTGTGCGGAGCCAATCGTTGTCCAGCCGTTGCGCGGGTCATCATCCAGCGTGTCCGTAATGTTTCCGTACCCGCCGTGCTTCTTCGTATCTGCATTAAAATCCGCCGTGGCTTTCCGGAAAGTAATATCCCGGAGCTGACTGTTGCCTTTCTTGCGGACTTGTAACTTCACGTCTGTCAACAGAAACTCACCGGACTTACCCCGCGATAAGTGGCCCTCATATGGCAGGACCTCCAGTTTGAGTCCAGTTACCGCCCGGAGAGGAAGAGTCGCTGAGATACGATAATCATCCTGCACAGGGTTGGGCCCGCCAGCCTGAATGGCACCGTCAGACTGCTGCGTGAGCTTCGTGCCTTCCGCTGATTCGAGACCCGTGACCCGCAAGTTTCGCCAAGCCCTGAAACCACGCTGCACTTCCTTGGTCTGCGCTGCGAGCCACAACGCAAACGGCTTCTCCGCGGACGAGCGCGCCGCAGCTTCGGCGGGCTTCCGGGAATCCACCAACTGCTTCGCTTCCGCAATGGCGCGAGCGGCGTAGGGGGAACTGTACTTCAAGTAAGGCTTGGATTTGCCCGGACCCGCATGGCCATCCTCATCAATGCTGTTGAAGAAGCCGGAGAGCGAGTAGTATTCGTTGTGTGTGATGGGGTCGAACTTATGCGTATGGCATTGCGCGCAGCCCGTGGTGAGACCCAGCCAGACCGTGCCCGTGGTATTCACGCGGTCCATCACATAATCAATGCGCGACTCTTCCGGATCGCGCCCGCCCTCGCCGTTCGTCATATGGCTGCGGAAGAACCCTGTGGCGAGTTTCTGTTCCGGCGTGGCATTGGGCAGCAGATCTCCGGCGAACTGTTCAATAGTGAACTGGTCAAAGCGCTGGTTCTTGTTGAAGGCGTTGACCACCCAGTCGCGCCACGGCCAATTGGTGCGATTGGAATCCGCCTGAAACCCGTCGGTATCGGCATAGTGGGCGGCATCGAGCCACCACATCGCCATGCGCTCGCCAAAGTGCTCACTGGCAAGCAGCGAGGCGACCACCTTCTTCCACGCATCGGGGGATTGGTCCGCCACGAATGCGGCAACAGCCTCAGGGGTGGGTGGCAAACCGGTTAGATCGAATGAGACCCGCCGGATCAACGTCTCGCGTGACGCTGCGGGGGACATCCGCAAGCCCTCCCTGGTGAGCCTTTGCGAGATGAATTCATCGATGGAAGCACCGGCCCCGCGCTCCGGCTTCTCAAACGACCAGTGCTTTCCCCAGGCAGCGCCCTGCTCGATCCACCGGCGGAAGGTTGCCACCTGTTCCGCGGTTAACGGCGCTTTATGAGAGCGCTCCGGGGGCATGATGCTGTTCGGATTGGCCGGTGCAATCCGCGCCATTATGAGACTGTCTTCCGGCTTGCCGGGCATCACGGCAGCCTTGCCGCGGCGGGGTTTGGTGGCCTCTTCGCGGGTATCGAGGCGCAGTCCGGCCATGCGCGTGGAAGGGTCGGCGCCATGACAACTAAAGCACTTGTCAGAAAGCAGCGGCAGAATCTCCCGGCTGAAGTTGACGGTCTGTGCGGTAAGCGCCAGCGGCAAGACGAGCGTGAGAAGCGCACAGGCCGCCGTTCGCTGCACCGATCCGGTCAATAAACCCGCCAACTTCAACGCGGATGGCGAGTCCGTTGCGCGCGAGCCTCTCATGAGCGGAAGAATCTTCACGAACTCTACTCTGTCGCACCTGCCGCGGCGGCGCAATGGCTCTGACTGCGAAAAAGTTGTATTATCCTCTCATCGTGCCGCAGCCTGCGCTCTCCTATTTCCCGATTTCTTTGTACTCCACGGGGCATCCGCTCTATCAAGATGTGTTCTATACCGTACCCCGCGCCGGACATCTGGTGGGCGGCCCTGACCACCATATTGCCCGCGAACACTTCCCCGGACACGAACTGATCCTCTGTTTGCGCGGACGGGGTTACGTGAAACTGGGCGGCGATATGCACAGCGTTACCCCAGGCTGCTTTGCCTGGATCAACTGCCATCAGGCACATGAGCATGGGGCGGTGGCGGAAGACCCCTGGGAAGTGTTGTGGGTCAGAATTGAGGGTCCGCGGCTGGAACAGATTTCGCGAATTCTTGCGGTGGATACAAAGCCTGTATTGCAAGGTCTGGCCATGGAGGAGGGCCGGGCCATTTTCGAGGAAATCTTCCAGTGGATGCAGGCCGCTGACGCTCCGAAGCTGCACGCGGCGGTCGCGAAGTTGATCGCCCTCGCCTTCTCGGCGCGCCAGAACGATACAGCACAGGCGGCCATCTCCGCACCGCTGCAAAGGGCGGTGGAGAAGATCCGGCTCTTCTATTTCGAACCGCTGACCGTGGCCGGACTCGCCGCGCACGCCGGGATGAGTAAGAGCCACTTCGCACGCCAGTTCAAGAACAGTTTCGGCACCGGTCCCATTGACTGGCTGCGGCGCGAACGCATGGAGCAGGCAAAACGGCGTCTGGGCGATACCAGCGACCCAGTGCAAAGGATTGCCGAACTCGTGGGTTACCGCGACCGGTTCTTCTTCAGCAAGGACTTCAAGAAACTCACCGGCCAGACACCCCGCGAATTCCGGCAGGCAGCCAGGTTCTCGAGTACGCCGTCTTAAATTTCAGGCCCTTCGAGACAGGCCGCAATTTCCTGCGCCGTCACCGCGCCTTCTTTGATGAGACGCCATTCCGGCTCTGTGATATCGACCGTGCTGGACCCCATGCCTTCGCACGGCCCGCCATCGAGGACAAGATCGACACGGCCATCCATGGTTCCAAAAACTTCAATGCCGGTGCGGCAGGTCGGCATGCCGGAGATATTGGCACTGGTGGAGATCAGCGGTTGATTCAAACGGTTGAGCAGCGCATCCGCCACGGCAGAGCGGGCCTGACGGACGGCGAGGCGTCCGGTGTTGCCCGTCACTTTGAGCGGAATCTTTGAGGCGGCGGGAAGAATGATGGTGAGCGGACCCGGCCAGAATTTCCGGGCCAGCATCTTGAACCGCGGGGAGATGTCACGCGCCAGTTCTTCCACCATCAACGAATCACGAACCAGAAGGGGAAGTGAGCGCTGTGATTCCCGTCCCTTGGCATGAAACACCATGCTGACAGCGCGCAAATTGTAAGGGTCTGCTACCAGGGTATAAAGAGCATCAGTGGGAATTGCCACTACCGCGCCGCGCCGGATGGCGGATGCAGCACGCGAGACAGCTTCCTCTGAGGGGTTTTCCGGGTCAATCTCGAGGAGATCCGTAGCCACTGGGGTAAGCGTAACACAAGACGGCAGTTACCTCAGGGGAGATGGCGCGGAATAGTGGTAGATCCATTCCGCGCCTCCGGGGTACATCTCCAGCAGACAGCCTCCGATCTGCTGCCGGAGGAAAACCTCCGGGACCATGCCTAGCCAAACACAAGCGGGAATAATTAGTTCTGCCCCGTAACCATTGAAATGCGAATTACGACGCGATTGGTTCCGCGATGCTTTCCTGCGCGCGCGGTTCGAAGGAATAACCGAAGCCTCGGACGGAGTGGATCAGGCGCGGAGCGGCCGGATCGCGTTCAATCTTTTGCCGCAAACGGAGAATATAAACGTCCACGGTGCGGTCTGTAATGGCACGGTCCTGCCCCCACACCGCGTTGAGCAACTGCTCTCGGCTGAAGACAACGCTGGGGCGCGACATCAGAAATTCGAGCAACCGGAATTCGGTGGCGGTCAGAGCCAGGGGATCGCCATGCAGCTTCACCTGGCAGCTGCTGCGGTCGAGTTCCACACCACCGGCCTTGAGGACGCGGGAGGGCACGGACTGGGTTCGAAACTGCAGCTTGATGCGGGCGATGAGTTCACGGATGAAGAACGGCTTGACGATGTAATCGTTCGCGCCGAGTTCAAGACCCACGATGCGGTCTGTCTCGGAGGCGCGGGCAGTGAGAAAGATGATCGGGGTCTGCGCGAGTTCGGAATCATTCCGAATTCCCTTGCAGATATCGAGACCGTCAGAATCCGGCAACATGATGTCGAGCAGGATCAGATCCGGCCGGACGCGGCGGCAAAGGTCGAGCGCGCCAAGGCCGGTCTGTGAACCGGTCATGGAGAACCCCTCCTTTTCCAGGTTGTACTTCAACAGCGAGAAGAGGTCACTGTCGTCTTCAATCAGAACAATGCGTTTGGTCACGACTCTTTCAGCGTAGCGGTGGAAGCGTTACAGAAGTGTTACCGGGCCGTAAACGATGGGTGAAGTTCCACGGTGATCACCTCGGAGGCCTGGCATAGCAGCAGCGCCACTCCCCGCGCGGGGGATACGAAACTTCCAGGCCCGTCTTCGCCGAAAGGTAGCGGGATACTTCGCGGCTGCTGGCGGCATCAAGGAACTCGCTGGTCAAAATGGAGTGATCTTGGAACTGGATAAACAAATAGCGCTCCGTGGACCAACCCCCGCGTCCGCGCGCATGAGCCAGCGAAATTTGCGCGATCTCCCCATATTCGTGGCGGCTTTCGCGGCCAGGCCAGAGTCGTTGCTCTGCAACGTAACTTGATGTGAACCGCACATGTATCGGAATGAGACAGGCGCAAAATGCAAGAGTGAGAAACAGAGCCGGCAGGACGAACCGCAGCGGAAATACAGTGGAAACGGTGCCTGGCTTCCAGGAGCCCGGCATTTCCCGGCGCAAAATCACGCGGAAGAGAAAGTGCTTGAACCAGTCATGCACCACGAATAGGCCGATGAGGCCTGGAAAGAGCGGCGCTGCGAACCACACGACTGCATCCGGATGGATTGCAAAAACCGCGGCTCCACGAGAGGAAACGTACCAGGCATTTAGCTGTTGGAGAACAAACCCGGTCGCCAGAAGGAAGAGGGCAAGCTCCAGCAGTGCGAAAAGGCATTCCGAAAGCGAATCGCGGTCCGGAACAGAGTAGTCGGGCTGCGGGTTCTTCCTTCGCCGACGTTCCGCCCTCGGGCTCAGTCGCAACGGCTCGTCTCCTAACTCACCTGGACTTCGAAACGATACCCGAACCCTCTCACCGTAACGAGGAACTTCGGGTCATCTGGCACGGCCTCGATTTGCTCGCGCAGTCGGCGGATATGCACATCCACAGTTCTTGGCGTCACGAAGTGCTGCTCGCCCCAAACTTCCCGCAGCAGAGCGTCGCGGCTCCAGGCATGGCCCGGATGCGCCAGAAAGAACTCGAACAGCTTGAACTCCGTGCTGGTCAGTTCAATTTCCTTCTCATTCTGATAGACCCGGCGGGCAGCGCGGTCCAGCGTAAAAGGGCCGAGAACGAGATTCTGTGATGCCTGCGCTTCCGACGGACCGAGCCGGCGGAGATGCGCCTTGATCCGGGCCACCAGTTCCCTGGGACTGAACGGCTTGGTGATGTAATCATCCCCGCCGATCTCCAAACCGAGGACACGGTCGACTTCATCGGACCGGGCTGTCAAAAAGAGAACCGGAATTTGTGCAAGCTTGTCGGATTGCCGGATCAAGCGGCAAAGTTCAAAACCGTCCTTGCCGGGTAGCATCACATCCAGCACCACAAGATCCGGCTCATAAGCCTCCAGTTCGCGGATGGTATCCGTGCGGCCGTTAAAGACCTTGGTCTGGAAGCCGCCGCGGGCGAGGTTGTACTCAATCAGCGACGCAAGTTCCGCTTCGTCCTCCACCACGGCTATCTGCTTCTTCATACCGGTTTGCACTCCGCGCACTGGCAAATCGACCGTAAGTGGTCAAAAGAATAGATACCAGATCCGTGGCCGTCATTGAACAAAATTCTGATGGCATAATTGCCCACCGGTTCAATATTCTCCATGCGGATCTTCGGTTGATACATTTGAAACGGATTTTTCGGCTGTTCCGTGGTCTTCGGCCGGGGTTCAGTCCCATGGGAGCCCGTGCAGTTCGCGCAGGGGCAATAATCACGAAGATACTCCACGTTGTAAGAACTGTGATGCCCGTCTTTCCAGTCGATCTCAATGCCCCTGGACTTCGAGATGGCAATATGTTCGGGGTCTGTAATAACTTTCGCTGTCATGAATTATTCACTTAGTGGAGGCGTTCCACATCGCGCACGCCGGAGATACGCCGCATCGCGCCGCTGAGTTTCTCCAACTGCTTCTTATCACGGACATCCACTGTCATTTCGATTGTCGCTGCATCCGTGGTGGAACTAATGTCCGTCTTGGCTTCGAGACTGCGGACGTTGGTGTTCTCATTCGACAGAACACTGGTTAACTGGTGCAACAGCCCCGGCCGGTCATCAGTATGTACCAGCAGCCGGACAAGGAATGAGTCACTGGCATTGCGCGCCCATTCGACCTCTATCTTCCGGTCGGCGTCATACATCAAGTTTTGCACGTTGGAACACGTCCGTGAGTGAACAGAGATCCCTTTGCCGCGTGTAACATAACCGACAATTGCATCCCCTTTAATGGGATTGCAACACTTCGCCAGATACACCAGAACGTCATCCACACCGCGCACCTGGATCACCTGCCCGTCGGATTTGGAAGAGGGTGGCGCGGGAGTTTCCGGCACCGGCTGCGGCGCTTCTTCCGGCAACTGACCCGGAGCGATCTTCTGCAACACCTGCCGCGCGGAGACTTTGCCAAAGCCCAGAGTCGCGTAGAGGTCTTCCATCTTGCTGAGACCGTAGTCATTCGCGACAGCTTGCAGGTCTGCCTCTGGAATGCGCGACAAACTTACGCCCAGGCGGCGCGCCTCCTTTTCCAGAACCTTCTCGCCGATCTCAATCGAACGCTCGCGCTCCGAAGCATTGATCACGTGCTTGATCTTGTTCTTCGCGCGGGAGGTCTTGACGAAGGAAAGCCAGTCCTTGCTCGGCTGGTGACCGGGTTGGGTCAGAACGTCGCAGATGTCGCCGTTTTCGAGCGTGTGCCGCAGCGGCACAATCCGTCCATTGACTTTGGCTCCCACGCAGGTGGTGCCAACTTCAGAGTGGACCGCATACGCGAAATCCACCGGCGTGGCACCCCGCGGCAGCACAATCACACGGCCCATCGGAGTAAAGCAGTAGACCTCTTCCGGGTACAAATCCACCTTGAGCGTGGAGATGAACTCATCGGGGTCCCGCATGTCGCTCTGCCACTCCACCAGTTGGCGGAGCCAGGCAATCGGATTATCGTCGTTGGTGCCCTTCGTGCCTTCTTTATATTTCCAGTGCGCCGCGATGCCTTCCTCGGCGATACGGTGCATCTCTTCGGTGCGGATCTGGATTTCGAAGTGCTTGCCTTCCGGACCCACGATCGACGTATGCAGCGACTGGTAGCGGTTCGGCCGCGGCATCGCGATGAAATCTTTAATGCGGCCCGGCACAGGACTCCATTCGCTGTGGATGACGCCAAGCGCGCCATAGCAGTTCTTCAGGGAATCCGTAATGATGCGCAGGGCCAGCAGATCATAGACCTGATCGATGGAGATCTTCTGGCGTTTGAGCTTCAAATAGACCGAGTAGGCGCGCTTCACGCGGCCCTGCACGCGTGCCGGAATGCCGTCGCGCTGCAGCCCGGCTTCTACTTTCCGCCGCATGCTTTCGAGGAGAGCTTCGTTCGCTTCCTTCTGGCCATCAATCAAGGCCGAAATCTCCTGGAAGGCCGGGGGATCAATGTACTTAAAGGACAGATCCTCCAACTCACCGCGAACCTTGCCCATGCCCAGCCGGTGGGCAATCGGGGCATAAATCTCGCTGGTCTCCCGCGCGATCCGCATCTGCTTTTCCGGAGCGAGGGCGCTCAGGGTCCGCATGTTGTGCAAACGGTCCGCCAGCTTCACGACGATCACGCGAATGTCTTTCACCATCGCGAGGAGCAGCTTACGGTAGTTTTCGCTCTGGCGGTCCTCAGCGGAAAAGAAATCAATCTTGCTCAGCTTGGTGACGCCATCCACACACTGGGCCACCGTTTCGCCGAACAATTTCTGGATCTCGCCGACCGTTACGGGGGTGTCCTCCACAATGTCGTGCAGGATGCCGGTGACGATGGCGGTGACGTCCATGCGCATTTCCGCCAGAATCTGCGCCACGTGCAAAGGATGGCTGAGGTAGGGTTCGCCTGACTTGCGCCGCTGCCCGGCGTGATACTTCTCCGCGAAGAGGAAAGCCTTCTCGATCGGCTCCGGGTCGTCTTTCGGGCGGGCATCGCGCACTGTTTCCAACAGTTTGCGAAACTGTTCCTGCTCGGCGCCGGCGGGTTCTGATCCGGGGACTATCGGCACAATCCCTAGTGTACGTGTTCGTCCTGTTCGACGGCAGCGGAAACCGCCCGGGTTAAGCTTGGCTGAACCGGCATGAGTGAGGGCAAGACAGCACTGGTACTATCGGCGGGCGGCATGTTTGGTGCTTACCAGGCGGGCGCATTTGGCGTCATCGCGGACCGGTTCCAGTTCGATCTCGTCGTGGGAACCTCTGTCGGTGCGTTAAATGGCTGGCCGATTGCCGGTGGCTGTTCGCCTGACGAATTGATCCGGCGCTGGCTGGACCCGGCAACGGGCGATTCGCTCCGCCTTGTCCCCAACCCCGGCCTGCGGAACGGATGGTTTAACCCCGCGCCGCTGCAGAAGCTGACTTCCGATCTGATGGCGCAGTACACGCCGCAGATTCCCTTCGCGATGGTGACGCTGGCCCTCCCGCGATTCAAGACAACGGTTTTCCAGTACCCGGAGATCACGGCGGAACATCTTCGGGCGAGTTCCTCCATCCCCTACTTCCTGCCGGCGGTGGAGATTCACGGCACCCGTTATCTGGATGGCGGTGTGTTTGAAAAATGCCCCCTTCGCGTGGCGATGGACTTGGGGGCAACGCGGATCATCGCCGTCGATTGTCTGCCCGATATGGCCCCGCGGCCAGTGCGTCTGGTCCTCTCTGCACTGCGCCGCTTCCGGCACAAGACCGTGATTCCGCCGGGCTTGGAATTGACCCTGATCGAACCCACCGCTTTCATGGGGACACCGCAGGATGCTGTGTTTTGGAAAGAGGCCAACGTTCGCCGCTGGATTGACCTGGGCCGTGCGGATGCAGCCCGTTTACTGTGAAGGGAGCGCGTCTCCCGGTCCATTTCCACCACAGTCTGTTCGCGGTGTACTGATTCAACTACAATGGAACTTTTATGCCTGTCTTCCGCATCCACCGCATGAAGGACGTGCCGCGTCAGCATTTCCGCACCGCTCCGCATGTTTCCGGGGCCGCTAATGTGAAGCCGAAGGATTACGAACCCTCAGGCGAGATCGAAGCGGTGAATGAGTATGCAGCCTGGTCGGCATTGCGAAACACGGCGCTGCCACTTTCGGTCGGTGATTTGCTGGAGAGTCCGACGGGAAGTTTGAAGATTTGTAAATACGTTGGTTTTGACGAAGCACGCTGGCTCATTCCGGAACAGCAAAATTACGTTCCGGCCACAGCGCAGCCGGGTGCAGCCTTTTCCGCCCCGGTGCAGTAGAGGAATTGGATACAGGCCCCCGATTGCGGCCCTGTATCTCTTGGAGGACCTACCATGCCGACCCGGCTTGGCGACGACGTTGACGATTACTGCATTAAGTGCAAGCGGCTGACCAACCACATTGTGGTTTCACTGCTGCAGGATGACCCTGCCAAAGTGCGCTGCCGGACCTGCCACAGCGACCATGACTATCGCCGGGAACAGGCCCCTCCGCCGAAGGTGGATGCCCGGAAAGCCGCTCTTTTCAAGCAGGTCTTACAGAATGCGACCGGATCCAGCGGCGGGGAAGCCGTGGCGACGGACCCAGCAGCACCGGTCGAAGCTGCGAAAACCGAGTGATCCCCGGCAGGAATTCGCTGCGAGGTTCTATTTTCTGGAGAGCAGGGCAAAACTAACCACTACGCATTGAACCGTCCGCTGTAAATTACTGACCCGCAGTGCACTTCACAGGTGGGGAACCGGTAACCTTTTGCGATATGCTGGACACCTCACCATTGTGTTAAACTCCAAACCAGATTGGCTGCGGAAGCACCGGATTCCAAAAACGGAATTTTGGAAACTAGCGTGCATAGTCTGTCGTCAAATGAGTTGCAGCGCAGATGCCTGAAAACCAAATGAACCCCGACGATAACCTCAGCCGCCTGCTGGCACCCGATACCTCTGAGACTCCGTGGTATAAGTCTCTCTACGAAAATATCTCGGAGTTGATCAACCCGCCGAAGCTGCCGCCACTCGTGTTGACGTCGAAGCCGGTTGCGGTGAAGGACATCTGGGGAACGAAGCGGGACCCGAAATCGCAGGTCATTTCGCTCGGAATTCATATCGCGGTCGTTACGCTGCTGTTGTTTGGGTTCACCAGCAAGACTGTGCAGCAGGCCGTCAAGCAGTCGGTCTCGATTGTGGCTCCAAACTTGAAGCCCTTTGAGCCGGAACTGAAGCCAAAGCCGAAAGCACTCTCCGGCGGTGGCGGCGGTGGTGACCGTTCGCCCACGCCAGTGACAAAGGGCAAGCTGCCCAAACCGGCGTTGAAGCAATTCGTCCCGCCCATGATTGTGGAGCGTCAGGCGAAGCTCACCATGGACCCGACGATCATTGCTCCTCCGGATACGCCACTTCCCAACGTCAACATGCCGAACTTCGGCAACCCGTTGGCGAACGTGGGCCAATTGTCGAACGGTGGTGGCTCCGGCGCGGGCATGGGCAACGGACGCGGCGGCGGTGTCGGCAACGGCTCCGGCGGCGGATTCGGTGACGGCTCCGGTGGCGGCATGGGCGGAGGCGTGTTCCGCGTCGGCGGTGGCGTCAGCGCTCCTGCGGTGCTGTTCAAAGTCGACCCCGAGTACTCCGAGGAAGCCCGCAAGGCGAAGTACAGCGGCACGGTGCTGCTCTCTGTCGTGGTGGATAAATCCGGCAAGGCGCAAGACATCCGCGTAGTGAAAAGCCTCGGCATGGGCCTGGACGAGAAGGCGATTGAAGCCGTGCAGAAGTGGAAGTTCAAACCGGGCGTGAAGGGTGGCGAAGCAGTAGCCGTCCGCGCAACGATTGAAGTGAATTTCCGACTGCTGTAGGCGTGGCTATTGCGTTCGCTGATTTCTGTAAGTCTCGAGCATTGCCGCGTAATTTCCGAGCTGCCCGGCCAGTGGCCTGATCGGTGTCCCGCATGGGAAACGTAGGCTTCCAAGCGCTTCGGGTCAGGTTGCACAACTTGGGAGTTCTCCAGGAAAAGCAAGCCAGCATAGGCGGTGGGCATATTGGAGACAAACTCTTCCGCCTCGGAAAAGCGCAGTCCTTAGCCGCCCGGAGATCAAACAATCTCTTCCGCCAACCGTCTTGCCCGCAAATCCCCCTCAATCTGTCCTTGAAGAGCAGCGAGTACAAGTATTTGTGGGCAATTGGCTCGCCCTTGACCTGTGACCACTTGGAATGAGCCAGCCTGGTTTACACAACAAACACTGAGGCATCCAAGGCCTCAAATGGCTCAGCGACATCATAATCAGCTCTGTGCCTGGCTTGCTGCAGGTCCACAAAGGACTGGGCAACCGCTAATCAGGCCACGTCTGCCGCGGGTCGGGGAGACGAACCAATCAACTGGCTGGCCGTCCCGAGTTCCTTCACAATCGCCACAGACGCGTCCCGCATCCTTCGATGCTCGAACGTCCGGGCTAAGCGGGGATGCTGATCCGATTGGCTCCAATTGGCAACGGCATCGCGAATCAACATGTGAAACAAAGAGTAATACGCAGCAGAGACAGCCCGGCGGATGTTCACCTCATTCTGGGCCGCATCCCTGAGCAGGAACTACGCATGGTCAAGAATTTTTTCCGGTAGATCAGGGATCACGGCAGGCTCAGTTCAGAAACTTCAAATAAGAATGGAGTCCGATTTCGTCTGTGCGAACAAACCGAAGCAGATCCAGATGCATTTCTTCGGACACAGGCAGCACCTGAGCGGTAGAAATATCCTTGCTGGCAAGCAGAACCTCAATGAACACAGCCGGGTCATCGGTCCAATCCGGAGCGATCTTATGGCTGATACTCTTCACCAGCGGATGATTCGCATACTTTTGCCGCAGCAGGTCAACACGGCTTGAAACCTCTTTGCTGGCTGTCCATTCTTGAAACGCGGTCATCGGCTCTCTCTGTCCGCAGGATAGCGCGCTTTTCTAAGACACCCGAATCACCCGATCCCGCTCATCCTGATTCGAAGTGACAATCACACGAAACTTCGCCCCACCGTCCGTCACCCGCACAACAACATGCCCGTCGGACGAAGCCAGATCCGCTAACTGCCGGATTGCGATCTTTGTCTCGGGCTTGGTGGCCGTCGAATAGACTTCCCGCGGGCCGGGATATAACTCGCGGCTGAACAGATTCCGCAACGCATTCGCCGCAGGGTGACTCGAATCCCACCCCGGAATAATCACCACCTTCGGCTGCAACGCCCGCAGGAATTCCGGGCCAGTAGAATCCACATAGCCATGATGATTCACCACGGCTACATCCACCTTGCCCGCAGCCCGGGCCACCGGCGTTTCTATGTCACACCAAGGCTCCCGACCATAACTGGTATCACAGGTAAGATCCCCGCCTGTGTAATAACTGAACTTACCCCACGTTAGGCGCAAAGCAGCGGATTTCATATTTTCCGTGGCAGGTCCGGCAAAGAGACTGCGCGTCTCTTCTCCCCTCCCGGTCCAAACAACGCCGTTCGCGGCCAGATTACGAATCTCCACATCTTTGGTCCCCAGTTGGGAAGCGGAACCGGCGCGGAACTTCTCCACCTTTGGAAACATCGCCCTGTATGGCGTCACCAGCGCCTCTTCGAACGCCTCGAGCCCGCTGTAATCGGGATAGGCACGGTCAATCAAACGCCGCAGGGGGATCTGTGCGGCGACATCGGCCAGTCCCGCCATGTGGTCATCATGAAAATGCGTGATGAGAGCAGCATCGAGATACCGAACCCCACGCCGCTGGAGATAACGCGCGATCCACTCCCCGGGCCGCCGCGAACCATCCGGTTTCGCATCACAGACATATTGCCGCGACCGCTCCGTCACCTGGTGCGCGCCCGCATCAATCAGCAGATTGGAGCCATCGGGAAACAAGACCAGCGTGCTGCTCCCCCGCCCGGTCGAAATATGATGGATCTCCAGCGTCCCCGGCATCCACGGGGGCAGCGCGGAACCCGTCAACAACCCGGCCTGAACGGCTTGCAAAAACACCCTGCGAGTCAAAGCGCAGAGTACCATCGAAGCAGTAACCGTCTCATGCATACCAACCGACTCGCCCAGGAAACAAGCCCCTACCTTCTGCAACACGCCCACAACCCCGTCGATTGGTACCCCTGGGGGGAAGAAGCCTTCGCCAGGGCGCGCCAGGAAGACAAGCCCATCTTCCTTTCGATTGGCTACTCCACGTGCCACTGGTGCCACGTGATGGAGCGCGAATCCTTTGAGAATGAGTCGACGGCAGAGATCCTCAACAGCAAATTTGTTTGCATCAAAGTGGACCGCGAAGAGCGCCCGGATATCGACCGCATCTACATGACCTACGTGCAGGCCACCACAGGAAGCGGCGGCTGGCCGATGTCCGTGTGGCTCACGCCGGAACTGAAACCCTTTGTGGGCGGCACTTACTTCCCGCCGGACAACCGCTACGGACGCCCCGGCTTCTCCACAATTCTTCTGCGGATTATCGAGGCCTGGAAGAATGACCGCACGCAGATCATCGAATCGAGCGTGAAGGTCATGGAGGAACTGCAGCGCCAAACCTCGCTGGCCGAACCGGGTCCGGACAGGATCGACGCCAAGGCCAGTGACAAGTGCTTCCAGCAATTCCGGCGTGTTTTCGATTCGCGCCTCGGCGGCTTCGGCGCAGCCCCCAAGTTCCCCCGGCCCGCGGTCCATAACTTTTTGCTGCGTTATTGGAAGCGCACAGGCAATGACGAAGCGCTGGATATGGTGGTGACCACGCTGCTCGCCATGGAGAAGGGCGGTATGCATGACCAGTTGGGCGGAGGCTTCCATCGCTACTCCGTGGATGATTCCTGGTTTGTGCCGCACTTCGAAAAAATGCTCTACGATCAGGCGCAACTCGTCATCTCGTACCTGGAGGCTTACCAGATCACGAAGGAACCCGTGCTGGCGCAAGCCGCCCGGCGCATCCTCGATTACGTACTGCGGGACATGACCGCCCCGGGGGGAGCCTTCTATTCCGCGGAAGATGCCGATAGTGTTCTGGACCCCGGGCATCCGCACGAAAAGGTGGAAGGCGCGTTCTACATGTTCTCCTGGCTGGAGGTTTTCAATGCTCTGGGCTCGCCGCGTTCCCTGTTTGCCGGGTACCGCTACGGCATGGAGAGCGACGGCAATGTCAGCCATGATCCGCATGGGGAATTCGCGGGCCGCAATATCCTGTTCCAGGCGCACACCATCGAGGAGACTGCCCATTACTTCGATGAACCGCTCGAAGCCATGCAAAAGGAACTGGCAGAGGCAGACCGGCAACTGTTGGAACTGCGCGCCACGAAGCCCCGCCCGCATCTGGATAACAAGATCCTCACGTGCTGGAACGGCATGATGATCTCGGCTTTCGCCAAGGCGGGGGCCATCCTCGGAGAAGAAAGCTACGTCACAGCAGCGGCACGCGCCGCGGGCTTCATTGCCGCCGAAATGATTGTGCAAGGCAAGCTGCTGCGCGTTCATGGCGGAAGCATCGGAGCGATGCTCGATGACTACGCCTGGTTTATACAAGCGTTGCTCGATCTCTACGAGACAACCTTTGAGCCGGACTGGTTGAAACTTGCGCTGGACCTGCAACAGCAACAGTACGAAATCCTGGAAGACGATGAGGTTGGCGGGTTCTACGCGTCCGCGCAACCCGACGCAGCATCTCTGCTGCGCATCAAAGACGACTACGATGGCGCCGAACCCGCCGGGAACTCCATTGCTCTGATGAACCTGCTGCGTCTCAGTAAGCTGACCGGTGATGAAACATCCGCCCGGCGCTTGATTGCGGCCTTCCATGAGCGCATCACCGCAGCTCCGCATGCCGTTCCTGCAATGATGTCCGCCATTGAGTTCGATCTGGCCCCTGTGCGAGAAGTGGTTGTGGCGACCGGTGCATCCCCGGAGATCCGCCGGAAACTTTGGGAAAACTTCAGCCCGGCACAGATTCTGCTGGCATCTGATGAGGCAACCGTACGCTTCCGCCCTGAACTCGCGGCGATGAATGCCCCGGGCGCGGTTTATGTATGCCAGAATTTCACATGCCAGCAACCCGTTACCACGGTGGCCGAACTCGAACCGCTGTTAAAATAGAGTTTTATCTGCACGAAATCATCAGGAGAAAATAAATGGAACGCCAAGGCGCGACCACATTACAGGGCAACCCCATGACGCTGGTGGGCCCGGAACTCAAGGCCGGTGATCCGGCTCCCGAATTCCACGTGATTGACAGCTCACTGAAGCCCGTGAGCCTGGAATCGACGGGTGGCAAAACGCGGATCTTCAGCGTTGTGCCCTCGCTAGATACCCCCGTTTGCGACGCGCAAACCCGGCGCTTCAATGAAGAGGCCGGCAAACTCGCAGACGTGGATATCTACACCGTGAGCATGGACCTTCCCTTTGCCCAGAAGCGGTTCTGCAACTCCTTCGCGCTGGACAATGTGAAGATGCTCTCCGATCACCGCGATGCCTCCTTCGGCTCGTCCTACGGCACCCTCATCAAGGAATTGCGCATTCTGAGCCGCGCGATTTTTGTAGTGGACCCCGAAAATCGGATAAAGTACGTGGAATACGTACCCGAAGTCGCGGACTTTCCAAATTACGAAGCCGCCCTTGAGGCAGCAAAGAGCTAGTTCTGTTAGAGAGAATCTCCGCCACGGTCCGAAAACTCCGCCACAGCCGCCTGGTTCGTGACGGCATGGTGGTTGGTGTGGGGATTCTCATCGGCAACGTCACCGGGTTCTTCCGCGTGGCGGCAACCGCTTACCTGCTGGGGACTCATACGCGCGCGGATACTCTCGCGGTGGCGATGGGTCCCCTCGACACTTTGAATTCCGTGGTGGTGAACACCATGATCGTCGGCTTTGTGCCGATGCTCATGCTGGTGGAGCGCGGTGAGCAGCGGCTCGCCCTGTTCAGACAATGCGCGAAGGTATTTGCCATCATTCTTGCGGCTTTCAGCGCAATGATCGCGCTGTTGGCTCCCTGGCTGATTGACCTGCTCGGGCCCGGCTTGAACCCGGCACAGCATGCCGATGCCGTGGTGTTGCTCCGCTGCATGGCACCGTCAACGCTGATTGCTGGTTCATCGTCGATTTACGCGGCCTTACTCTATACCGAGCGCCGCTTCGTGATCCCGGCGATCTACCAGGCCTGTCTCAACGGTGCCACCATCGCGATTGCACTCGGTTTCTGGCGGGTCCTGGGGGAGAACGGCTTCCCTATCGGCTATATCTGCGGCGGCTTCCTGCAACTGGCGCTGACCTGGTATACCAGCCGCGATCTCCGCAGCGCGCCCACACCGCCCACCAAACTGCCCATCTACGACGTGCTGGCGAAGCCGGGCATGTTCCTGCTCTACGCCGGCATGCTCGCCTTCAACATGATTGTGACCCGCTCTTTCGCGACCCACGCCGGCACGGGTTCCGCAGCAGCCTTCGACTACTGCATCCGTTGCGTGAATGTGGTGATTGCGTATCTGGTCTATCCAATTTCCAATTCCCTGCTGCCGGAGATTGCGCGACTCAAAGGCATTGGGGACGCCCGCAAGGCTTACCGGCTGATCGACAAGAGTGTGGGCTGGATGGCCGTGGGTTCTGTGTTTTCCTGCGCCGCGGCTGTGGCCCTGCGAACCCCGGCGATCTCTCTGCTCTTCGAACGTGGCAGCTTCACGGCACAATCCACGTTACTGGTCTCCAACGTGTTTCTCGGCTTCGCACCCAGCCTGATTGGCTGGAGTCTGCTGGATCTGATCTCGCGCAGCTTCTTCGCACTGGACCGCCCCAAACTTCCCGCGATTGCAGCATTTGTACCGGTGACGGTCAACCTGCTGGTGATGAGTGTGCTGCATGCCTCCGGGCACCTCACGGACCCCACGAAACTCGGCTGGGGAGCGTCCATGGGACTGATCGCAGGTTTCGCGGCCCTATTCGCGATGATTCATTTGCGGAAGCGGACATTTGAAAGTCAGGAAGTACCGGTGACGGCGTGAAATTGCTCCTGGTGATTTGTTGTCTTCTGAGTCTGACCGGGTGTGGACCAGGACAAAAGGCACCGTCGAAGGGGTTCTTTGTAGATCTGGCAGATGCAACTGCATCCCCTGGTGACAGCCACCTCCTGGTTGCCATCGCAATGGGACAGCAAAAAGCCAACCTCAATATGGAGGAAAAGCCGACGATCGCGGCAGCGGTGCTCCGGATCCGGGAAGTCATGCAATATCGTGCGGAGAAGATCGTCTTCGTCAGAGCACGCCGCGATGTCTCATGGGGCGAATTCATGCAGATGGTCGACCAAGTGTGGCCCGAAGCGCAGGTTGTCAGCCTTGTGACAGCTCCAGTTCAATCACAGGCGGCAAAGACCTACACGTTGAACCCATCCTGCCGTGACTGCCGAAAATTTGGCGGCTTCCAATCGCGTTAACCTGAAACAGGGAGTTTGGATGTATGGCCGACCTGAACTGGTGGGAATGTCCGGCGGTGGAAAGGCCGGTGTGAGCATCGACGACATCATGGAATGGTTTGACGGGCTGAAGCGGGAACAATTGGAAGCAGTCATCGACTTTGCACGAGCCGCCAGTTCCGGGATATCGTAGAAATCATGGAAGTACAGATAACACCCGAACATCAGGCGCAACTCCTGAGGATTGGCACCGCTTCTGGCCTTAAGCCGGAACAACTGGTAAGTAACATATTGTCACGCTACCTGGACGATGAGGCAAGGCTACTCGCTGGAGTTGAAAGGGGCCTGGCAGCAGCGGAACGTGGTGAGTTCATCGAAGAGGAAGAGATGCAAGCGCGTTTTGAGGCAATGATGAAGCGCTGATGCGGATACGGTGGACGGTTCCTGCGGCAAATGACCTTGAAGATATCGAAACCTATCTCAGGCTCCACTATCCACGATTTGCGAAGTCAACCATTCGAACTATTTTCAACAGAATACTGGCGTTGAAATCAGCACCCTACACAGGCCGACCTGGGAGTAGGCCCGGCACGAGAGAAGCCGTATTGGTGACACTACCGTATGTCATCATCTACACGGCCAAGAATGACTGCATTGAGATCCTCCACATTCATCATGGAGCGCAAGACTGGCGATAAGCCATCCTTAGAAATCGAACTTATCAATGTTGGCCTTATTGAAAACCATCGGCTTGCCCAGCAACACGTTATCTCCCTTCACTTCCAGCTTCCCCAGTTTCCCGGCATCAATCGAAGTAACTCCTGCATGCAAAGTACCCTCTGCCGCTAACTTGGATGCCAGCACCGTCAGATATCCCAGGTTTTGCGTATCCCACAGCACCACGGACTGCACCACACCCGCATGTACGTAGGGCTTGCAGAGATTCGGCAGGGAGAGCCCCGTGACCTTCACATCCTTGCGGCCCGATTGCTTCACCGCTTCACCAGCACCCGGCACGGCGGGTGCCGAAATCACGATGACGGCCTTCATGTTCGGATATACCTTCAGCAGCGTCTGCGTCTCCGCGAAGGCCCTGTCGCGGTCGTCATCGCTCGGGCGGATTGCGACAAGATTCATCCCGGGATACTTCTCCGCGACCGTCTGCTTGATGTACTTAATCCATTCATTCTGGTTTGCCGCACTCAGTGCGCCGGTAACAATCGCGAAGTCGCCCTTGTTACCAAGAATCGCGGCAGCCTCATCCGCCAGCGTGGAACCAATCCCTTGCGGCGTGGCCTGATTGATGAAGAAGTCACGCGCATTGGGCTCGGCATCTGCATCCCACGTGAGAACCTTGATGCCCTTCTCACGCGCCTTGCGCAAGACGGTCGAGATACCCGGCGCATTGACCACGGAGACGGCCACGGTACTTACACCGCGGGTAATCCAGGCCTCCACAATTTCGTTCTGCTTGGCGGGGTCCACATCTGTGGGGCCATCCCAGATCAACTCGACGCCATTCTCCGCCGCTGAAGCTTCTGCTCCCCGCTTGCAACTGACGAAGTAAGGGTCACCCTTCGCCTTAGGCAACATACCGACAACGACCTTATTGCCCGATGCCGCCTTGGTTTCAGGACCCTTCAGGCTCCGTACCAGCCACACATTCGTACCGGCAACAATCAATGCTCCGGCCAGGATTACGGCACTCAGTACCGCCACTTGCGAGTTCTTCACTTCATCCTCCGCTTGATCAATTTCAGGTTTTGGCGGCGCAGATTTCAGCCGTCCTATGGCAATGGTGCCGACGAGAATCGCACTCGTCAAAATTCCAGAAAGCTCGGCAGGCAGCGCAGCCAGACGCAATCCATTCTGCAGGATCACGATGGCACACAGGCCCAGCAAGGTACCGAAGATACTTCCCTTGCCGCCCGTGATCGCCGTGCCACCGAGCACAACCGCGGTGATCGCGAGTAACTCATACCCGGTGCCGGCATCTGACTTCGCCTGGCCTAAGTGCGCCACATAGATCAACGAAGCGACCGCGGCGGTAAAGCCGGATAACGTATACGCCAGAACCAAACGATTCTCTACAGGAATACCGGCCCAGCGCGCCCCGCTGGGAGAGAAACCGACCGCCCGCATGGCGCGCCCATAAATACTGCGGTGCAACAGCAGATAGAAACCCGCTGTGAACAGCACAAACACGGGCATCTGCGCGGGCACGATCCCCCCGATATAACCCTGACCCAAAGCAAGAAACGAAGGCGGGAACTGCGAGAAGTTATCCACGCCGCGGGTAAGTCCCTCCGCAATGCCCCGGAACAGGGAGTAAGTGCCAAGAGTGACAATCAGCGGCGCCGCCTTGAAACGCGAGATCAATATTGCGTTCAACGCACCGCCAGCCAATCCAATGGCAAGCGTGCAGGAACCTGCCGCCCAGACCGGCAGATGCGCATCCCGCCAAAGATATCCGAAGGCCACCGCACAAAGCCCCATCATGGAGCCGACGGAAAGATCAATGCCGCCACTAACAATCACCGGTGTCAACGCCAGTGCCAGCAGCCCCAGTTCCACGCCCAAGCGCACAATCTCGAAAGCATTGCCCGTGGTGAAAAAGTTCGGCCCGAAGATTGCGAAGATCAGGATTTCCAGCAGGATCAGGCCAACTAGAGCCCGCTCACTGCCAGCGCGGTTTTCAATGCGCACGCGCTGACCTCTTTCCCGCCGCCGCGCGTTCCAGCACAATCGCACCAAGAATAATGCCGCCCTGAATTGCTTTCTCCCAAAAGGCGTTGATGCCGAGGAACGTCAGCGACGGAGCAATCACCGCCAGCACCGCAGCGCCCAGCAACGTCCCCCAGAGATTTCCACGACCACCCGAGATCGAAGCCCCGCCAATCACCACCGCCGAGATGGCTTTCAACTCCAAACCCGCACCCGCATTCGGCTGCACTTCAGAGAAACGCATGGCATTCAGCGCGGCCGCGAGTCCTGTCAACGCCCCCAGCAGAGCGAAGACGCTGAACGAAAGTCCAGCCACGGGAATTCCCGCCAAGCGTGCGGCTTCACTCGCGGAGCCAATCGCATAAATGCCCCTGCCCGCGCGCAAATTCCGCATAGCCCACGCGAAGAAGCCGAAGATCAATGCAGTCGCTGCGAAGATCACAATCTCTCCACCGGCCTGACTCAAGCCCATCCACTGAAAGGACGCGGGCAGGCCTTGAATCCATGCGCCACCGGTAGTCCAGCGCAGCAGTTCGCGCCAGAAGGCCATCGCCGCCAGAGTTGCCACGATGGAGGGCACGCGCAATCCGATAATCAGCGCGCCATTCAGGCTTCCCAACAACGCTCCGGCTATCGCCGTCACCAGCACCGTCAACCCCAGGGGCAGTCCGCTCTTTGCGGCCAGACCTGCCACCACCGTTGCGACCGCGAACTGCGACCCTACGGAGACATCGATCTCGCCCATCAGAATCACCAGCGTCATCCCCACGGCCACCAGCAGTGCGGGTGCATTCGATAACGCCATATCCCGCAGATTGCCGCCCGCGAAGAAGCCAGGCGCGCGCAAAGTCAGCACGGTCAGCAGGATGACCCAAAAGATGCCAATGGCAATCGCGCGCTGCTTCATGCTTTCGCCCCAAGCGCCATTTCGAGAATGATCTCTGACGTCGCGTCCGCCCGATCCAGAATGCCGTGCATCCGACCTTTGCTCATCACGGCGATACGGTCACTCATCCCCAGAATCTCTGGCAGTTCGGACGAGATCATCACAATCGCCAGACCCTTCTCCGCCAGATCGCACATGATCTTATGGCACTCACTTTTTGCCCCGACATCAATCCCCTGTGTCGGCTCATCCAGAATCAGCACCTTGGGCTCTGTCGCGATCCACCGCGCAATGGACACCTTCTGCTGGTTCCCTCCAGAGAGCGAACCCACCGGTGCATCGATACCATCCGTCTTCACGGAGAGCGCCTGAACCCACTTATCGGCCAGTTCCCGTTCCGCCCCATAATCCAGCATCCCCATACTAGAGATGCGGTCCAGCACCGCCATGGTTGTATTCGCCCGGACAGGCAATTCACCCACCACACCATTACTGCGGCGGTCCTCCGGCACATAGGCGATTCCCGCTGCAATCGCCTCGCGCGGATTCTTGGTATGGACTTCCGTGCCCGCCACTCGAACCGTGCCGCCATCCGCAGGCGTGAGTCCGAAAAGCGTCTCGGCCAGCTGTGTTCGCCCCGCCCCCACCAGCCCGGCGATCCCGAAGATCTCTCCCGCGCGAACGTCGAAGGAAATTTCGGTAATACCCGCCTCCTCACAACACAATCCGCGCACTTCCAACACAGGAGCCCCAATCGGAACCACCCGCTTTGGAAATACTGCCGAGAGATCACGGCCTGCCATCAAACGGATCAGCGTCCGTGAATCCGTCCCAGCCGCTGGTCTGGTCTCAATTGTTTCGCCATCCCGCAGCACCGTCACGCGATCTGCAATCTGCCCCAGTTCTTCCAAACGGTGCGAGATATAAATCAGCCCGGTGCCTCGCTCGCGCAACTGCCGGATGACGCGGAACAACTGATCGGTTTCGCGATCTGTCAACGATGCCGTCGGTTCATCGAGAATGAGCACCTTCAAATTTGACCCCAGCGCCTTTGCGATTTCGACGATCTGCTGCTCCGGCATGCTGAGCGTGCCAGCTTCGCGGTCTGGATCAATGTCTGACCCGATCTCTGCAAGCAGCTTCTTCGCCTGCTCCCGCCGCGCCTTCCAATCCACCTTGCGCGTCAGGCCGCCCGGCTCATTCACCAGAGCAATATTTTCGGCAACACTCAAATCAGGAAACGTCTGTGGCTGCTGGTAAATCGCCGCAATGCCAAGCGCCCGCGATACCGAAGGACTGTTGTTCAAAACAGCGTGGCCTTCCAACTCAACGGTTCCCGCGTCGGGTTGCACCGCGCCGGTCAAAACCTTGATGAGCGTGCTCTTCCCGGCCCCGTTTTCCCCAATCAGCGCATGCACTTCCCCGGGCTGCAGATCGAAGGAGACATGCTTCAGCGCCCGTACTCCGCCATAACGTTTTTCGATTCCCGCCGCAGTAAGAAGCAACTCATGATTATATTCACGGTGTAACGGCGTACAATCTCTCCTATGCGCAGTTTCTCCGCTTACACGCTGCTTTTCTGTCTTGTTGCCGCTCCGATGCTCGAAGCACGGCAGCCGGTTCGTGCCCGTCACGGCATGGTGGTCTCACGCGAAACCCATGCCACCGATGCAGGTGCCGCGGTCCTCGAATCGGGCGGCAATGCGATCGATGCGGCCGTGGCCGTGGGTCTGGCTCTCGCCGTGACACACCCCTCCGCGGGCAATCTGGGCGGAGGCGGCTTCATGCTGATCCGTTTTGCGGATGGCCGGTCGACATTCATTGATTTCCGCGAACGCGGCACGAAATCCGCCACACGCGACATGTATCTCGACAAGAATGGCAAGCCAACGCAGGATTCGACGGAAGGCTACCGCGCCTCCGGCATCCCCGGCACCATCGCCGGCATGGCACTGGCGCGCGAAAAGTATGGCAAGAAGAGCTGGAAGGAACTCGTGGAACCGGCCATCAAGCTGGCGTCAAATGGCTTCCCGGTTTCTTATGGCCTGGCGAACACCCTGCGCAATAACCAGAAGCTCTCCCGCTTCCCGGAATCGAAGCGCATCTTCCAGCGCGACGGCAAGTATTACGAAATGGGCGAAGTCTTCCAGCAGCCCGACCTGGCCGCCACCCTGACACGCATCCGCGACAACGGTCCGCGCGAGTTCTACGAAGGAAAAACCGCACAGATGCTGGCTGCGGATATGAAGGCCCATGGCGGTGAAATCACGCTCGAAGACCTCAAGAACTACAAGGCGATTGAACGCAAGCCGCTCGAAGGCAAGTACAAGGAATACGGCATCGTTACGGCGCCCCCGCCCAGTTCCGGCGGACTCGGCATCCTGCAGATGATGTCCGTGCTGGAAGGTACCGGCTACGAAAAGTCGGGAGCAGGTTCCGCGCAGACGTTGCATATGGAAGCGGAAGCCATGCGCCGCTACTTCGCCGACCGTTCGGAGTATCTGGGCGACCCCGATTTCTTCAAGGTGCCCTCCAAGCAGTTACTCAACCCGAAGTACATTGAGAAGCTCCGCGGCTCCATTGACCCCGTGAAGGCCACGCCCAGCAGTGAAGTGAAGCCCGGCAATCTTTCGGTGTATGAGTCGATGGAAACCACGCATTACTCCATCGTGGATTCCGAAGGGAACGCGGTGGCCGTAACTTACACGCTCAATGGAGGTTATGGGTCAGGCGTAACTGCCACCGGCCTGGGCTTCCTGCTGAACAATGAGATGGATGACTTCGCGGTGAAACCGGGCGAAGCGAATATGTTCGGCCTGATTCAGGGCGAGGCGAATGCGATTGCTCCAAACAAGACCCCGCTCTCTTCCATGACCCCGACCATCATCACCAAAGATGGCAAGGTTTATCTCGTAGTCGGATCCCCCGGCGGACCTACGATCATCAATGCCGTCCTGCAGGTGATCCTCAACGTTCTCGACTTCAACATGAACGTGCAGGAAGCAGTGGACCACACGCGTATCCACCACCAGTGGATGCCCGACACGCTTTCCATTGAGAAAACAGCGTCACCGGACACTATCGAAATGCTGAAACAACGCGGCTATCAGGTGCGGGTGACCGCAGGCATTGGCGAAGTGGCGGCAATTCGCGTCGGCGATGGATTCCTGGAAGGTGCGGCGGATGGGCGCGTGGAGGCTACCGCGAAGGGCTATTAAGTTCGGCCTCCAGTTCTTCGATCGTGGGCAGCGTCCCTTTGAGTTCGGCAGGGAACCGGAATTCAGCAATGCCCAGTGGCTTGTCGAGGTCACGCAGCGCGTACTCGGCAACCACGCCGTTCTTTGATTTGCAGAGGATGATGCCAAGACTGGGCTTGTCATCCGGGTGCCGCAATAGATCAGCAGCCGCAGAAAGATAGAAGTTCATCTTACCGGCATACTCCGGCTTGAAGTTGCCCATCTTGAGGTCTATGATGACGTAACTGCGGAGCTTCAGATGATAGAAGAGTAGATCAATCTGGAACTCCTCACCACCAACCAGGAACGGCACCTGACTTCCTACGAAGGCAAAGCCGACGCCGAGTTCGAGAAGGAAGTGGCGGAGGTGCAGTAACAGGCCGCGTTCCAGGTCGCGCTCATGAGCCTGTTCGCCCAGCGTCAGGAAGTCAAAGTTGTATGGGTCTTTGATGAGTTGACGGGCCAGGTCTGACTCCGCGGCCGGCATCGTCTTCTGGAAATTGGTGATGGCTTTGCCCTGCCGGTCATAGCGGCCGCTTTCGATTTGCAGGACGAGTACGTTGCGGCTCCAGCCGTTTTGGACGGCCTGGTGGGCATACCAAGCGCGCTCTTTCGGGTGTTTGACCCGGTCAAGCAGAACGCAATTGTGGAACCAGGGTAATTTTGCAGCAGCCTGCTGCAAAATTGGTTCCTCCGGCCAAGCGGCAGCAAAGGCTTTCATATACCCAAGATTTCGTGCTGACAGTCCCTTCATGGCAGGGAACGCCGACTTCAGATCGTTCGCAAGCCGGCCGATCACTCCCGCACCCCAGCCATCCGCCTGCTGCCGCATGAGGATCTCCCTGCCGATTCCCCAATACAGCAGTACCAATTCCCGATTGACGGCGAGTGCCGCGCGAATCTGTGCCGTACGGATCTGGGTCTTGAGCGCCGACAGCAGCGATTGATAGGTTTTCGGGCTCAGCGCGATATCGGCCATTGATGACCTTATCGGCGAGTCTGATCACGATTAGAGTTTGTGCAGCAGGCTGCTGCACAATTCCATCCCCCCAAACCGACCACTCGAAACCAAATCCAACAGTTCATCCGAAATCTGGCCGTTGCAGCCGCTTCCCCCGGCATACTTGCAGACATGAAAGAACTAGCCCTGTTCATCGTCTTCGTGATTTGGACCTCCCACCCCGGCGCGGGCCTGGTGGAAGCGGGGATCAACGGAAAACATAAGTGCGTCAGCCTGAGGATTCTCGGAGTGAAAATCATCGACGTCCATCACGCTGAACCGAAGAGTAACTAAGCCCTTCAGGCAGCAGCCCGCTGGATGAGAGCACCAAGCAGTGCCTCGGTTTCCGCATTCAACTCCCGCAGTGCGAACGCAACCGGCCAAGCGGACCCTTGATCGAGTTTCGCCTTGTCGCTGAAGCCGAAAGTGGAGTACCTCGTCTTGAACTTATCCGCGCTCTGGAAGAAGCAGATCACTTCGCCGTCCTTGGCGTACGCTGGCATCCCATACCAGGTACGAGGCACAAGATGTGGCGCATGGGACTTGACGATGGCATGAATCCGCGCCGCCATCAACCGGTCAGCCGCAGACATCGCCGCGATCCTGGCGAGCACCTCCGCTTCCCCACCGGGTTTCTTCTTCAGTTCCCGCGAGCGCTCCTCCATCGCTGCGCGCTCCTCTTCAGTGAATTTAGCGGGCTGTTTCTTCGTACTCATAGCAACACATCATATTCGAGTGCGCCTGGCCGCACGACTGGCGTTGTTGCTTGACTCCACACAACATGCCGAATACGCTGGAAGCATGCAGGTCTCCTTTGAAATCCCGGATGAACTGGCTGTTAACATCGCCGGGCTGGGTGACCTCTCCCGCCGGGCTCTCGAAGCCTTCGCCCTGGAAGAACTCCGGGCGGGCCGCATCTCAGAACCTCAACTCTGCGAAATGCTGGGGCTGGCGCGAATCCAAGCGGACGGCTTCTTGAAATCCCACGGTGTATACCACGACTACTCGATGGCAGATTTCGAGCGCGAGCGCGCTGCTCTGAAACGTTTGGGGCTGTGACTCGGTGCGCCTTGTTATAGCGGATACCGGGCCAATCCACTATCTAATCCTCATCGGCGAAATCCAAATCCTTCCCCAACTGTTTGACCGGGTAGTTCTTCCCAGCGTTGTGTTGGAGGAGCTTTCCCACGAACTCGCACCCAGACCGGTTCGACTCTGGGTGGAGACTATTCCCGAGTGGTTGGAGATTTCAGAATCCCCACTGGTAACACCTTCCGGCGGAGTCCATAAAGGGGAAGCTGCTGCAATTGCCTTGGCTGTCCACCTACATGCGAGTCTCGTGTTGATGGATGATCGCAAAGGTGTACTTGCTGCGGAAAGACTGGGTCTGAACGTCACTGGAACTCTTGGAGTTCTCGATCTGGCCGCCGGGAAGAAGTTGATCAACTTCGGCGATGCCATCGCAGCGCTCGAACTCACCACATTTCGTATGCCAAGGACTCTGCTGGATGACTTGCTGGCCAAGCACAGAGCAGCCCGACCCTGACAAACAGGCCAGATGCGATACAAACCGAGACAGATGAGATGAGCGGGCTGTTTCACTCCCGGTTCGCTTCGGTTCGCTACCGATATTTACCGTGGGTAGAGTGGATGAGGCAGTATCTGGGTAAGTGGATCTGCAATGGTGCGAATTTTACTCTTTTGTCCCTGCAGTGTTTCGTCCAGTCTTGCCACGCTGGAACGGTAAACGCAGTTGCGTTCGAAAGGAAAACCATGAATTATACATATAGACTTGCCCTTGTGAATGACGAGGTGCAGGTGATTGCGAAACGAGACGGTGCGCAGTGGGTCGATCTCATGCAGGAACTCGGAGCTCGTCCCACCAGTGAGGAAGTATTCACGACCGAGGCAGCAGCCGCCGCAGAATTGACAGCTACATGTCGCACTACCGGTGGCTTTCTTGAGGCGGGCCAGAAGTTGTAGTAGAGCAGCCTACCTTGTTGGGTGGTCTCCTTTGGCTTGGGTACCAGCTGTTGAGCTTCTGTCAAGGCGATGACAGGTGTGAGTAACTGCCGATCCTGATTCCCGGCAGATAGCCAAATACAAGGAGCCATGAAATTTCATGTTACGGCAATGTAATTGGGAAGGCGAAAGCCAGAGGTCCGAACTATTTAACCTATCATCGCGTCATAAACGGCATGTTCTCCGATCCAGTACCAAAGATACCCATCAGGCAACTTCACAGCCAAAGCCCGATACTTCAGATTTACTCTTGCTGACCAGATTTCCTGCCCGCTGCGCTCGCCGAGTTTCTTGAACTGCAGAGAACGGTGTTGCGGATTGTCCTTCAGTAGTGCGAACTGCTTGTCTGCCCTTTCGCGGATGCGGGCGGGCAGTGCATCGTAATACTTCCAGAAGTCCTCCGTCGCACGGTGAATCATTTAGAGGAGCCGGGTATTTCCGGCGTTGTAATCAGCGAGCGCGCGATGGATGAGATTGTCCATGCGCCCGGCATCAAGATCGGCTTTCAGTCGCAAATCAATTGGCTGCGGGTGACGCTCATCCAACCATACCTGCAAGTCCTCGATTTGATCCGGGCTGAGCGCCTCAATTGCGCGTTCAATTTCCTCGACAGTCCTCATGGAAACATTCTAACTGCGAAGCCAACTCCCCCCACCCCTTCCCGCCGCCCACCCCACCCTGACACAATAGAAACAGCGCCATGAACCGGGTCCTTTCCACCCATCTATTCGTCCAACAACGTCTGACCACAGCTCTGCTGCAGCGGGTCGAGCAGGCGGGCAT
>CAIXXM010000047.1 GCA_903923395.1 uncultured Acidobacteriia bacterium | reverse complement strand
TACCAATTCCTCGGCGACCGCTTCGCCGTGCCGGGCGCGCCGTCCGTACCCAGCCTGCCAACCCTCGTCAGGATGGCGCACGCCTAGCCCGCCCGGAAATCTGCCCCGCTTACCGAATTCTACGCACCTTTTGCCGAGTGGCTTGAATCAGAGGACGAGGTGACCGTCGCGATACCCGTTGGGGGAAGTATTCTAAAGGGAAAGTGGAACACGCCCGATGTCATTGGCGTCCTGCGTCCACTTAGCGGCGATCTCATCAAATTCTCTCCGCAAATTATTTCAGCTGAGATAAAAATTGACCCGAACCAACCTGTCACTGCGTTTGGCCAAGCCGTCTCATACCGCCTGTTCTCTCACAAGTCTTACCTTGTCTTGCCAGACAGCACATCGGATGATGATCAAGGTAGAATCGCAGCCTTGTGCGGCGTTTTTGGCCTTGGTTTAGTGCTATTTTCCCTGAATCCTGAAAACCCGGATTTCCGAATGGTAACGCGAGCAATCTCGGCAAACCCTGACATGATCTACGTCAACCAAATGGCGAAGCGACTAAATGAGGTCGATTCAAAAGCTTTCGACCGCCTGTTTTAACAACGCCATTAATGGGAGCGCGAGGGGGTGACCCCCTCGCATCTATCCCTTGTTCTTCCTCAGCTTTCCTGCCGAAGGCCTTTGTGACAACGGCCCGATGGATGCTGAAACAAGTTCAGCATGACGAGTGCCGGGAGCCATCATGCCCTCCCCTACTCCGCGGCAATACCGGCCTGGCGGAACATGTCGGCGGTGCCGTCGCCTTCCGTGTTCGCGGCGGGGGCTGACGCCTTCGCGTTGCGGCGGGCGTCGAAGGAGTTCCAGACGGTGTTCCAGTCGCCTTTGGTGGCGCCCTTGGAATATTCGGTGGCGCGGGTTTCGAAGAAGTTGGCGTGTTCGACGCCGTTGAGCAGCGGGGCGAGCCACGGGAGGGGGTGGTCCTCGATCATGTAGACGGCGGGCAGGCCGAGCTGGCCGAGGCGCCAATCGGCGATGTAGCGGATGTAGCGCTTGATTTCCTTGGCGTTCATGCCGGGGACGGGGCCTTGTTCGAAGGCGAGATCGATGAAGGCGTCTTCGAGGCGCACCGTTTTCTGGCAGCAGTCGATGATGTCTTCCTTGACCGCCTTGGTCAGGCAGCCGCGTTCCTGCGCGAAGGTGTGAAACAGGCGGGTGATGCCCTCGCAGTGGAGCGATTCGTCGCGGATCGACCAGGTGACGATCTGGCCCATGCCCTTCATCTTGTTGAAGCGCGGGAAGTTCATCAGCATGGCGAAGCTGGCGAAGAGCTGGAGCCCCTCGGTAAAGCCGCCGAACATGGCGAGGGTGCGGGCGATGTCTTCGTCGTTATCGACGCCGAAAGTGTGCAGATAATCGTGCTTGGCGCGCATTTCCTCGTATTCGAGGAACATGCCATACTCGCTTTCGGGCATGCCGATGGTGTCGAGCAGGTGGCTGTAGGCGGCGATATGCACCGTTTCCATGTTTGAAAACGCGGCCAGCATCATCTTGATTTCGGTGGGTTTGAAGACGCGGGAGTACTTCTCGTGGTAGCAATCCTGCACCTCGACATCGGCCTGCG
>CAIXXM010000046.1 GCA_903923395.1 uncultured Acidobacteriia bacterium | reverse complement strand
CTCCCTGCTGACCCGCAACAACACCGGCGCCAGCTTCGACGACATTATCACCGTCACCCCAACCAACATCGTCGATATACGCCTCAACTTCACCCGTCTCGACGAAACCCATCCTTCACCCAGCGCCGGTTATGACCCCGCGGCACTCGGTCTGCCCGGTATCGTCAATCAGTACACGACGCTCCAACAGTTCCCCTACCTCACGTGGAGCAGCAACTCCGGCCTGACCGCAATGGGTTCCAACGGCGCCAACAAGCTGCCTTCGCAATCCCTGCAGTTCTTCGGCACCTGGAACACCCTCAAGGGCAACCACTCCATCAAGTCCGGTGTGGATCTCCGCCAGTACAACCTGAATGTCTATAGTTACGGCAACTCCGTAGGCAACTATGACTTCTCTGCCAACACCTATGTGCGCTCGGCCAGCAATGCTTCCTCGACCGTTGTGTTAGGTCAGGACATCGCCACCTTCCTGCTCGGCCTGCCCACCAAGGTGCAGTACGACATTAATACCTCCGGCGCGTATTATCAGCACTATTACTCCGGCTTCGTGCAGGACGACTGGCGCGTGCGCTCCAACCTCACCATCAACCTCGGCCTGCGCTTTGACCACGACTCGCCCTACTACGAAAAGTACGGCCGCACCACCACCGGTTTTGACCCGACAGTCGCCAACCCGCTCGCCGCTGCCGCACAGGCCGCGTACGCCAAGAGCCCCAGTGCTCTGCTGACGTCGCCCTTCACGGTAGCTGGCGGATTGACTTTCCCGTCAGGCAATGGCTCCTCGGCCATCTTCAACACCACCTCGCACCTGTTCAGCCCCCGCGCAGGCCTCGCCTGGACTCCTGCCTTCGGCAAGGGCAAGACGGTCGTCCGCGCTGGCTTCGGGATGTTCGTAACGCCGGTCTCCATCGCCTCTCTGGCCCTGACCGGTGCCTACTCCACCAACCCGATTCTCACCCAGGAAGGCTTCAGCCAATCCACCACCACCACCACGACCAGCAACGATAACTTCGTGACGCCGGCCCTCACTCTGGCAAATCCCTTCCCCACCGGCATCAAGCTGCCCGTTGGTTCCGCTCTGGGAGCAGGCACGTTCAACGGCCAAACCGTCAATTACATTGACCCCAACCAGAAGAACCCGTACTCGCTGCGCTGGAACTTCAACATCCAGCAGCAACTGGCCAAGAACACCATGATCGAGGTTTCCTACATTGGCAACCACGGCGTGCATCTTCCGGTTACCGTCACCCAGCTGAACGTGATCCCGCGGCAGTACCTGAGCACGCTGAACGCCCGTGACACCGCCGTGATCAACGCGCTCAGCGCCTCAATCGCGAACCCCTTCAACGGACTCAACACCTCGACCGCCGGTGCCACCACCACCGTTGCCCAGATCCTGGCCAAGTACCCCCAATATCCCCAGGGCAGTGGCTCCGGCAGCACTGGTGTTATTGACCAGAACTCACACGTGGGAAGCTCTTACTTCCAGAGCCTCAACGTCCGCATCCAGAAACGCTTCGGCGGCGGCTTCACAGTGGTTGGCAATTACATCCACTCGAAGCTCATCGAACGCGTTTCCTGGTTGAACGATACCGATCCGGCTCCGGAAAAGCGCCTCTCGCCCTTTGATCACCCGAACCGTCTGGTTGCTTCCGCCAGCTATGAACTGCCCTTCGGCAAAGGCAAGCGCTTCGCTTTCGGCGGCAACAAGATCCTGAACGCGGTCGCCGGCGGTTGGTCTGCCAACACCATTTACACGTTCCAGGTTGGCGCCCCGCTGGTCTGGGCGAATGGCAGCACCACCTCGCCCGGTGATTACCTCGACTACGGCGCTCCCATCGTGCTGAACAACCGCGAAACCAATACGGTTGCCTTCAACACGTCGGACTTCAACACCAACTCCGCGCAGCAGTTCCAATACCACATCCGTACGTTCTCCACCACCTTCGGCAACCTTCGTCAGGATGGCATCAACCAACTCGATACCTCCCTGCTAAAGCGCATCCAGCTTCGCGAACGGGTCTCCCTGGAGATCCGCGCTGAGGCATACAACATCGTCAACCACGCAACGTTCTCGGCACCCAACACCACCGAAACCAACTCGCAGTTCGGCTTGATTACCGCGCAGGCAAACCGTCCCCGGACGATGATGTTCGGCGCCCGCATCAAGTTCTGATAAAGAATCGGTGCCAGGCACCGATTCTTTATCTCTTCATTATTGCTGACGTAACACCCAGTGAAGGAGGGGGCAACCCCTCCTTCACTGCTTTCGTGCTAAAACATTTTCAAGGAGCTCTGTCGACAACCCGTGGTAAAGTTTTGCGTGCTGGCCAGTGGCAGCTCCGGAAACTCTGCGTTTCTTTCAACGTCGAAGACCCGCATTCTTGTCGATGCCGGCCTCTCCGTCCGCGAACTCAAGAAGCGCATGGCGGAAATTGGCGAATCCCCAGACGACCTCGACGCCATCCTCATCACCCACGAACACTCCGACCACATTGCCGGACTCGCCCGCCTCATCCGCTACCGCAACAAAGTCAAGAAACCCGTCGCCGTTTTCACCAGCCGCCTGACCGCCCCCATGATCGAATGGGAAGGCTTTGAAACCCCGCCGCCAATCGAAATCTTCCAGGCCGGTTCCGGCTGGATGATCGGCAACATCGCCGTCCAAAGCTTCACCATCCCCCACGACGCCGTCGACCCCGTCGGCTTCGCCTTCCATGCCGAAGGCATCAAAATCGGCATCGCCACGGACCTTGGCTACGTGCCTGATTCCATCAAACACCACCTCAAACGCATTCAAATTCTTCTGTTGGAGTCCAACCACGATCTCGACATGCTCAAGGTCGGCCCCTACCCCTGGAGCCTGAAACAAAGGGTCATGGGCCGCAACGGTCACTTGTCGAATCTGGGTGCCTGCGATTTTCTAGAGACCGACTTGGATAATGGAATACAGACACTCGTGCTGGGCCATTTATCCGAGCAGAACAACCACCCGGAAATCGTGCGCATGGGAGCCGAGCAATCGCTGTTACGCCGGGGCCTCAACCCGCGTCTCGTAATTGCAGAGCAAAAAACTCAAACAGAGGTCATTACGTATTGATACCCCGTTATACACGGCCCGCGATGGGCGCGATCTGGTCGGAAGAAAATAAATATAGACAGTGGCTCAACGTTGAACTCGCCGCGGCCGAAGCCCTGGCCGACCTCGGGATCATCCCCGCCGAAGACGCCAAACTCCTCCGCGCGCACGCCAGCTTTGACGTCGCCCGCATCGATGAAATCGAAAAGGTCACCCGGCACGATGTGATTGCCTTCACCACCGCCGTCGCCGATTCCATGGCCGCCGCCGGACAACCCGCCGCATCCCGCTGGTTCCACTATGGCCTGACTTCCAACGACGTCGTCGACACCGCGCAGGCGATGCAACTCACCCAAGCCGCCGAACTGATCATCGAAGGCGTCAAGAAAATGCGCGAGACGCTCAAACGCCGCGCTCTCGAATTCCAGCACACTGTACAGGTGGGCCGTACACATGGAGTGCACGCCGAACCCGTCACCTTTGGCCTCAAACTCGCCGTCTGGTACGAAGAAACCGGCCGCGACTTGAAGCGCATCACCGCCGCTGCCGATGATCTGCGGATTGGCAAAATCTCCGGCGCCGTCGGCACCTTCGCCCACATCGGCCCGGAAGTCGAAGAGAAGATCTGCGAAAAGCTTGGCCTCACGCCCGCACCCGTAGCCACCCAGGTCATACAACGTGACCGCCACGCGCACTTCATCGCCACCCTGGCCACGCTCGCGGCCGGTTGCGAAAAAATCGCTCTCGAAATTCGCCACCTGCAGCGCACGGAAGTCCGCGAAGCCGAAGAATTCTTCGCCCGCGGCCAGAAGGGCTCCTCCGCAATGCCCCACAAGCGGAACCCGGTCACCAGCGAACAGATCTGCGGACTTGCCCGCGTTGTGCGTGCCAACGCACAAGCCGCCTGGGAAAATATCGCCCTCTGGCATGAACGGGATATCTCCCACTCCTCAGTGGAACGTGTCATCCTGCCAGACTCCACAATCCTCACCGACTATCTGCTCGACAAGACCAACAACCTCGTCGACAAGATGTTCGTCTACCCCGAACGGATGAAGCGCAACCTCGAATCGACCCGCGGACTCGTCTTCTCCGGTCAGCTTCTGCTCGATCTGGCCTCCGCCGGCATGCTGCGCGAACACGCCTACGCCGTGGTGCAGAAATACGCCATGGAAGCATGGGAAAACGAAGGCGACTTCCGTGCCGCCATCGAGAATGACCCGGTGATCGGCGCCCTCGTCAGCAAAGAGAAGCTCGCCGAAACCTTCTCCCTCGAACGCCAACTCCGTCACGTCGACGCCATCTTCGCCCGCGTCTTCAAGGACTAACAACTCATGCGCCACCAGTACTTGCGTCTGCTCTTCGGCTTTGCGATTCTCTACTGCAATCCCGCCGCGGGAGCCGGCAGCTGGTGGCGCGTTACCACCCCACACTTCGAACTCTTCACCGACGCCGGCGAACAGCGTGGCCGCGAAGCCATCGCCTACTTCGAACAGGCCCGCAGCTTCTTCGAACAAGCCTCGCCCGTCCGCAAACCCGATGATGCGCCCGTCCGCCTTGTCATGTTCAAGGACCCGGCCAGCTTCGCGAATTACCGCCCCAACTCCTACGCCATCGCCTTCTACTACCAGAGCCAGGACCGCGACTACATCATCATGGGCCAAAGCGATGAGGGTGTCTTCCGCTCCGCCCTCCACGAATACATGCACCTCATGGTTCGCCATGGCGGCCTCAAGATTCCCAACTGGCTCAACGAAGGCTGGGCCGAAGTCTACTCCACCATGCACCCGCTCGCCAAAGGCGGCGTGGCCGTTGGTGATCTGATCCAGCCCCGCGTCGACCAGTTGATGAAGGACGACTGGCTCCCCATCGGCGAATTGATGCGCGTGCAGAATGGTTCCCCGCTCTACAACGAAGCAAACCGCATCAGCATGTTCTACTCGGAGAGTTGGGCACTGGTGCACATGCTGTACCTCGCGCCGGAATACCGGCCCAACTTCAATAAATTCCTGAACCTGATCCATCACGGCAAGACGCCGGAGGAAAGCTTTCAGACTGCGTTCGGCAAGCCGGAAATTGCAGTCTACGCCGAGTTGCAGAATTACCTGCGCCGCAAGAAAATCACCGGCGTCATCTTCGAGGTAACACTCGAAAAGCTTCCGGCCCCTCCCGCTGCCGAGCACCTCAGCCCCCACGCAACCGATGTCATGCTGGCGGACCTGCTGCTGTCCATGCACCGATTCTCAGATTCCCAGAGTCTGCTCGAACGGTTGAAGCAGGAGAGTCCGGCCGATCCCAATACCCTTCGCTCCCTCGGGTATGCCGCCTGGGCGCAGGGCAAGCCCGCCGATGCCCTCACCAACTTCGCCCTCGCGGCGCAGCACGGCATTGCGGATGCCAAGATGTTCTTCCACCTCGGTGTGCTTTGCCGGGCCGAGAAGAAACCCCTCAACTACGCCGAAGCCGCCTTCGCAAGAGCGATTGAACTCCAGCCGGCCTACCTCGAGGCCCGGCTGGAACTTACTGCTGTCCTGCTCACCGAAAATCAGGGCGCGAAAGCGCTCGAAACCCTGGCTCCGGTCAAAGAAGTCGACTCCGACCACGCCGCCGGCTTCTTCAACGCCCTGGCCTACGCCTACGCCATGATCGGCAATGTGGAAAAAGCAAAGCTAAACGCCGGGAAAGCCCAACAATTCGCCCGCACGGACCTCGATCGCAAACAAACCGCCGAGGTCCTCCGCTGGGTCTCCACCCAGCCCCCCGCCAAATAAACAAACCCTCAAGAATCGGTGCCTGGCACCAATTCTTTATGCGATCTTGAGGGCTTCCGCCGCGCCCGGGCGTCCGATATCCTGAAAGTTCGCAATGCTGATCGCGCCCGACTCCCCTTACCTTGCCGACGCCTCCGGCTTTTCCGGCCGTGCCGACGAACTCTTCCTCCCGGAAACCGAAGCCGAAGTCGCTCAACTCCTCGCCCAGGCCAATACCGCCGGCGTCCCCGTCACCATCTCCGGCGCAGGCTCCGGCGTCACCGGCGGCCGAGTCCCCCAGGGCGGCTGGCTGATCTCCCTGGAAAAGCTCACAAAACTCGAAATTCATCCCGGCTACGGCATCTTCGGTGCCGGCGTATCGCTTCACCAGATCCACGCCGCGGCAGCAGCTTCGAAGCAACTCTACGCGCCCGACCCCACCGAATGGAGCGCCGCACTCGGAGGCACCATCGCCACCAACGCCAGCGGCTCGCGCAGTTTCCGTTACGGCGACACCCGCCGCCACGTCCGCGCCCTGCGCGTCGTCCTGATGTCCGGCGAAATCCTCGATCTCCGCCGCGGAACGAAACCACCCTTCGAAATCCCCATCGTCCCCGCGCCCGGCAGCACCAAGAACACAGCCGGGTATTACCTGCGCCCCAACATCGATTACCTGGACCTCTTCATCGGCTCGGAAGGCACGCTCGGCGTCGTGACCGAAGCCGAAATGGACCTCCTCCCTGCCCCCGCCGATCTCTTCACCGGCGTTGTATTCTTTGAATCCGACGACGTGGCCCTCAGCGCTGTCGATGCCTGGCGGCCCGTCGAAGGCCTGCGCATGCTCGAATACCTCGACGCCGCCTCGCTCGACCTGCTTCGCCCCCGCGATAAATCCATCCCCAAGGCGGGACGCGCCGCCGTGCTGATCGAGCAGGAAATGGGCCCCGCGGGAGATGAGGAAGAGGCTTGGATTGAACGTCTCGAAGCCTCCGGCGCGCTGCTCGAAGAATCCTGGTTCGCCACCAGTGCCCGCGACCGCGAGCGCTTCCGCGCCTTCCGCCACTCCCTGCCCGAAGTGGTCAATGACTTGGTGCGCCACCGCAAACTGACCAAGATGGGTTCCGATTTTGCAGTGCCGATTCCGAAGAACCGCGAGATGCTGGCGATCTACCGCGAGACTCTCGACCGCGAAATGCCCGGCCAATACTGCATCTTCGGTCATATCGGCGACGCGCACTTGCACGTGAACATTCTGCCTGCCGATGAAGCCCAGTGGACCAAAGCGAAGGATCTCATGACCGAGTTCGCGAAACAGGCCGTGGCTTTGGGAGGAACGGTATCTGCCGAACACGGTGTGGGCAAGCGCAAACGCCACTTACTGCCCCTGCAGTTCAGCGCGGCAGAGATTGAGGCGATGCGGGACGTGAAGCGCCGCCTCGACCCCAACTGCCTGCTGGGCCAGGGAACGCTGTTTGACCCATTGTAGGGCGGATTGGAAATCTGCGGCCGATTGGCAATCGGGCTATAACTTTGTAACTCAAGCCCGTATCGGAACAATGTCCAAGTCTTCAACCGCCGCGTAATCACTGAAATCCGTGGTCACCAGAGGGCAATGCCACTGGATGGCCATCGCCGCAATCCAGGCATCGGCTGTTTGAATGCGGCGGCCTGCCCGACGACATTCATCGACTACCTTCGCCCACTGCTTGCAAGTTGTCGAATCCGGATACAAAATGACGAATCTGGCAATTTGCTGTTCAAGAGCGGCACGCCGGGCTCCCCCCCAATCATTCGTAAGTGGCCAGCGACCTAACTCGGCAGCGACCATAAAACAGATCACGACGTCATGCCCAGCCAACGCCCGGATTCAAGTGTCGCGAAGTTCATGTTTTCTGTTGAAGAGGATGGACACCACATT
>CAIXXM010000045.1 GCA_903923395.1 uncultured Acidobacteriia bacterium | reverse complement strand
GATTGCAGAGGCCGTCTTTCCCTGCGAGATTGAAACCTCAATAGCAAATCCGTTCGGCGAAGCCCGCTCATAGAGCCGCGTAGAGCCTGAAAAAATTGGTCGGGGCGAGAGGATTCGAACCTCCGGCCTCCTGGTCCCGAACCAGGCGCTCTACCAGGCTGAGCCACGCCCCGAATTCCCTAGTCTACCGCGATACACTCCACCGCACAACATTCGCGTGACAGAATCCGTCGTACATACTGAAAGCAAAGCACATGAGCGATTCTCCGTTCCGCGGTTTGCCATCGGTCCATGAAGTCCTGGAAAGGCTCGACCCCATCTCCCGGACACTCCCACACAAACTGGTCACCGGTGAAATCCGCAAAGTCCTTGCCAGCGCACGGGAACACATCCGGGCGGGTGAAGTCACCGGTGACCTTATCGCGGAAGTTCAGGCCAGCCTGACGCGCGCGAAGACACCGTCCCTGCGGGGCGTCATCAATGCCACGGGCGTCGTCCTGCATACCAATCTTGGGCGCGCCCCTTTGCCTGCCTTCGATCCCATTCCCGGTTATTCCAACCTCGAATATGACCTTGCCACTGGCAAGCGCGGCAAGCGGGATACACATACGGGCGAACTGCTCGAAGCCATCCTCGGCGCCCCTGCCATCATCGTGAACAACGGTGCCGCCGCACTGCTGCTGGTTCTGAACGAATTGGCCCAGGGCGGGGAAGTCATCGTATCGCGCGGTGAACTGATCGAAATCGGCGACGGTTTCCGAATTCCGGAAATCATGGAAAAATCCGGCGCAATTCTCCGCGAAACCGGCACCACCAACCGCACTACCATCGCCGATTACCGCAAGGCCATCAATGACCGCACACGTGTTCTTCTCCGCGTCCACCCCAGCAACTTCCGCATGACCGGATTCACCGCGCGCCCTGACTGGAGCGAACTCGCCGCACTCGGCCGCGAGAAGAATATTCCGGTTTATGAGGATCTCGGCAGCGGCTGCATTGTGGATCTCCGCCAGTACGGCATCGCTGAACCGCTCGCGCAGGAAAGCCTCGCGGCGGGCATGGATCTGGTCACCTTCAGCGGCGATAAACTCCTTGGCGGACCCCAGGCAGGAATCATCGCCGGCCGTGTGGATTTGATCCAGAGAGTGCGCCGCAATCCACTCTTCCGCGTGCTCCGCCAGGACAAGCTTTTCTACCAGGCCATGGAAGAAACCCTGCGCCATACGCTGCTCGAAAATTGGGGCCAGTTACCCGCACTGCGCATGATTCGGATGACGGCGGAGGAGATACGCGGCCGCGCGGAGGCTCTCGCGGCGAAGTTATCCCTCGATGTCAAGATAGAGCCCGGGGAATCCGTGATCGGCGGCGGCTCCACGCCGGATAAGTCGCTGCCCACTTACTTACTCGTGATTGAAAACAAAAACGCGGCTGCTTTCGAGAAGCGTCTGCGGGCAGGGAATCCCCCCGTCATCGCACGCATCGAAAACAACCGCGTGTTACTGGATCTGCGAACCGTCTTCCCCGAACAGGAAGACCAGTTGGTTTACGCTCTTTCCTGGTAAGTGCCTTCCGCCGTGCTCACGCGGATCTTCTGGCCTTCGTTAATGAAGGCGGGCACCTGCACCACAAGCCCGGTCTCCATCTTCGCCGGCTTGCCCACGTTCGAAACCGTGGCCGACTTCAGGCCGGGCTCCGTTTCCACCACCGTCATGACTACGCTCGCCGGCAGGTCCACGCTGATGGGGTTGCCTTCGTAGAACTCCACCTGCACTTTGAGGTTCGGAATCAGATAGTCCGTCGCGTCACCGAGAAGATCCTTCATCAGGTGGATCTGTTCATAAGTCTCGATGTTCATGAAGTAGTAATAATCCCCGTCCTGATACAAGAACTCCATGTCCTGCTGTTCGAGGGCTGCCTTCTCGACTTTGTCATCCGTCGAGAAGCGGTGTTCATTCATGGAGCCGTTGCGGAGGCTGCGCATGCGGACCTGCACGAAGCCGCGCAGGTTGCCCGGTGTGCGGTGCGTCATGGCAAACACAGTGTAGAGTTCGCCGTTGAACTTGATCACCATGCCGGGGCGGATTTGGGTTGCGGAAAGCATTGTAGTTGGGAAGGACTCCAGATCGGTCGGATATTGCTTCGAAAAGCAAAAACACTATTATAGGCCATACAATCGAAGGGATGTTCTCCACTGATGAAGCCGCCCGGCTGCGGGCATGGCGCTGGCATCGCCAGGGGCTCGATGGCTCGCTCCAGAAGCAGCCTCCTGCCGCGATTCTTGCCAGCACAGGCTGGGCGCGTTCCGTGGGCGGCTGCTGCCCGTACTTAACGCTTTTCTCCCGCGCTGGCCACCGCCGGGCAACCATTGACAAGGCCATCACAGAACTGCAGATTCATGAGCTCCCTTCCGCCCGTGGCTGCACGTATGTGCTGCCGGCCAGCCACTTCGGACTCGGGCTGGCTCTCAGCTACGTCTCCTCCGAAAGCGAATGCAAGGTGGCCCGCAAATTGGGTGTGACGGATGCCGAACTCGCCACGCTTGCGCATGCCGTCAAGGCTGCTCTCCAAAACGGTGCCATGTCCCCGGACGAACTCCGCGCCGCAGTCGGCGCTGCCTCCCGCAGTCTCGGCCCGGAAGGTGCGAAGAAGGGCCTCTCCACCACGCTGCCCCTCGCTCTGGGCATGCTGCAAAGCAGCGGTGATATCCGCCGCATTTCGATGAACGGCCGTTTCGACCACCAGCGCTTCAAGTACACACGCTGGAACGCTCCCGCAATCCCCGATCTTGCTGCAGCCCATGCCGAACTTGCGAAACTCTACTTTGACTGGACCGGCCCGGCCACACCCGCCGAATTCCAGTGGTTCTCCGGCCTGGGCGTCAAGGTTGCGAAAGAGGCCATGGCTGGCCTGGATCTCATCGATACCGGTGAAGGCCGGCTCCTTCCCGCCGGGCAACTGCAGGACTTCCGCAACTACACCACTCCCGCCAAGCCGCACTTCAACCTGGTGGCGGGCATTGATGCCATCGCACTGCTTCGCCGTGACGCGCCCGGCCTGCTGGCCCCGGAATATTCGAGTCTCGGATTCTTCACGGGCAAACGCATGGCCACGAGCGGCACGCTTTCCGATCTGCCTTCAAACGCCATTCTCGACCGTGGCTCCCTGGTTGGACTGTGGGAGTATGATCCCGCTGCGGGAGAAGTGGTGTACTGGTCTTTTGGAGGCCGCTCCGATCCTCTGGCTGAAGCGGTGAAACAGATGGAAGCTTACATTCGCGAAGATCTGGGCGATGCCCGTTCGTTCAGTTTGGACAGTCCGCAAAGCCGTGCGCCTTACCTGCAATTCCTGCGTGAGGCCGCGAAATGAGCAAGGCTGTTTTTCTGGCGGATCCCTTCGCCAAGCTGCATGATACCGGCCCGGGACATGTGGAATCCTCCGCGCGCTGGGATGCCGCGCTGCGGGGTCTGGAAGGTCATGAAGTTACCCGCCCGCCCTCCCGCGAAGCCACTTACAGCGAACTCGAATACTGCCACGACCGCACTTATATCGACCACGCCAAACATGACGTGGACATGGGGTACTCGAGTCTCCACACGGGCGATACCGATATCTGTCCGAAGTCCTTCGAGGTCGCCCGGCGCGGTGTGGGGTTGGTTCTCCATGCGGTGGATCAGGTGATGGCGGGGCCTGCGAAGCGTGCCTTTTGTGTGGTTCGTCCTCCCGGCCACCATGCGACGCCTGCTACCGGCATGGGATTTTGTCTCTTCAACCAGGTGGCCATCGCTGCCAGATATGCACAGAAGAAGTATGGTGTGCACCGCATTTTGATTGCGGATTGGGATGTCCACCACGGCAACGGCACACAGGATATCTTCTACGACGACCCTTCAGTCTATTTCTTCAGCACGCACCAATACCCGTGGTATCCCGGTACTGGTGCCATGGACGAGACGGGTCACGGCCGCGGCGCGGGAACCACAATGAACATGCCCTTCGCCGCCGGTGCGGGCCGTGATGAAATCCTCGGTGGCTTTGAAAAACTGGCCTGGCAAATGCAGGACTTCAAACCGGAACTGGTGCTGCTTTCCGCCGGGTTTGATTCCCGCGCCGGTGATCCTCTGGGGCATTTCCAACTGCAGGATCAGGACTTCCGGGATCTAACTTCCCTGTTACTGGAAATTGCCGATAAGTATGCGCACGGTCATATCATCTCTTCGCTCGAAGGTGGTTACAGCCTGTCGGGATTAGCTTCCGGAGTTGCGGCCCACGCGGGAGTGCTGGCCACCGAATAGAGTAATTCCCGCAATGCCAACGGCACCGGCGCCGAGGCATGCCTGCGCGTTGTCCCAAGTTACGCCGCCCAGGGCAAGCACGGGAAGCCCACGGAACTTCGCCAACCCGGCAAGCCCTAAGGGTTCGCGGTCATCGTCTTTGGAGAGTGGTTTGAAGACGGGAGCCACAAGCGCATAGTCCGCACCAGTGGCCAGTGCCAGGCGCGCGGAATCATGGCACGCAACGGTAATGAGAAAACCAGTCGGCAGGATGCTCCGCAAGCGGGCCGGGCGCACGGAGTTATCCCGCAAGTGCACGCCATGTGCTCCACAAGTGATCGCGATATCGGCACGGTCATTCACCAGCAGCTTGCTCCCGTGTGGATTTGCGAACCCTGCCGCGTGACGTACGAATTCCGCCAGTTGCCGCGCGGACATTTGCTTTTCCCTGATCTGGATCAGTTCCACACCATCCGCCAGCCAGCGCTCCACATTGCCCAGCGAACCAGTGCCATCAGTAATCGCGCAACGGATCATACCTTGTGGTCATGCGCTGCTTTGGCCTGGCGGTTGAGATCTCCCAGGTTGAAGCCTGCAAAGCCCAGGGCGATGGCGCCGCCGATCACCAGCGGCAGCGTCAGGAACCAGAACATGATTTGCGCGAAGATCTGTGCATTCGCGTCTTCCACCAGCAGCGTGTTGTGCAGTGCCAGAACGATGGTTGCCTGGTAAACGCCAACGTTCGCCGGTGCGTTTGGAATCATGGTGCCCATGGTCTTGGCCACCAGCAGGAACGCTGCAGCCGCAAAGCCGAAATCAAACGCATCCGCCCGCAACAACGCCAGCACCGCCAGCACCTGAAACAGCCAGTAAATGCCCGTCACCGCCATACCGAGCCCAAGCGCCCGCCAGTTCCCCAGGCGGTGCACTTCATCGAGCAGATGCACGAAGCGCAGCCCGAATTTCGACTTCGACGCAAAAGCATGCGCGTGATGTTTCTGGAACAACACCCAAAGCAGTAAAATCGAGAGCCCTGTCACCACGGGCGCAAACACAAACATGGCGCTCGAAAACCGCGGATGATCAGGAATGAACCCACGGATGCACAGATACAGGATCACCACCCAGAGACCGTCCATCAAGCGTTCAATAATCTCTGAAGTAAAGGCCAGTGAGATGGGGACTTCTGTCTTAAAGGACAACAGGAAGCAGCGGATCACTTCTCCGGCGCGCGCCGGGAGAATGTCATTCGCGAACAGCCCGACGAAAACGGCCTGTACACAAGACCCCACAGGAGGCGCACCGCCGGGAGCCAGAAGCAATGCCCAGCGCCAGCCGTCCGCAGCGTAGGCCACCAGTTCCAGCAGGACAGCCGCACCCACCCACCACCAGTCCATGGTCTGCAGGTGTGCACCCAGCTCGGCGTAGGGAAATTTCGAGAATACCCAGATGAGGCAGGCAGCAGACAGGGTGTACCCGATCGCCGGGATCAGCCATTTGGGGATTTTGGTAGTGCTGGGCGTTGCCGGGTCGGGGTTCATTCGTCCAGTTCTGTCTGTAAGAGTATGATAACGCTTTACATCGCACGCGCGCGGCTAAGTCACAGGCCCTGGATTGAAGGGCGACAGGGCATTCCCCAGCTTCCAGTGCTCCGCCCATGTTCTGCGTCCGGAAGCTGCTTCCAGGATGTATGCGAACAAGCGCTGGCCCATGTCCGCTACTGTAACTTCGCCTGTCGCGATCGGACCCGCATCGAAGTCAATCAAATCCGGCCACTTTTCCGCCAGTGCGGTCCGCGACGAAACCTTCACCACGGGCACCAGAGACAACCCATAGGGACTGCCTTCGCCGGTCGTGAACACATGCAGGTTCATGCTGGCGAGTTGTTGTGTTCCACAGATGAAATCGCTCGCCGGCGTGGCAGCGAAGACCAGGCCCTTCGCCTTCACCCGTTCTCCATGGGTCGCCACATAATTCAACGGACTGCTTCCGGCCTTCGCCACCGAACCGAGCGCCTTCTCCACGATGTTCGACAAACCTCCGCGCTTGTTGCCGGGCGTGGTGTTCGCACTGCGGTCAGCCCCGCCCCGCGCAAGGTATTCGTCATACCAGCGCATCTCCCGAATCAGATCCAGCGCCACTTCCCGCGTCGCAGCGCGCGGCGTTAACAGGTGCACCGCGTCACGGATCTCCGTGACTTCAGAAAACATCACCGTCGCACCGGCCCGCACCAGAAGATCGGCCGCCGCGCCGACTGCCGGATTGCACGTGATTCCGGAAAACGCATCGCTGCCGCCGCACTGCAAGCCAACGGTCAGTTCCGAAGCCGGCACAATCTCACGCTGTCTGCGGTTCAATACGGCCAGCCGCTTTTCCGCGCCCCGCAGAATGGCCGCCACGGTTTCCGCGAAGCCACGCTCATCTTGCAAACGGATGATATTTCCCGGCTCCAGAATCGGCAGGTCATTTGAGAACAGCTTGGCGGGTTGCAACTTCTCGCAGCCCAGGCTTACGATCAGCGGATCGCCGCCGATATTCGGATTCCGGCTGATTTCCCGCAGCGTCCGGATCGGGATCGCCGCCCCCGGCGCATCAATGGCCACGCCGCATCCATACGAGTGCGTGATTGCCACCACATCATCCACATTCGGGAACCTGGGCAGTAACTCTGCGCGAATCCGCTCCACGGCATGATTCACGGTGGGTGCAACGCATTGGACTGTCGTCGTGATCCCGAGGATGTTGCGCGTGCCCACGGTGCCATCTGGATTGCGGAAGCCCGCGAAAGTATAGCCCTCCAGCATCGGCTGTGCCGGGGGCACGGCAGTCGCGAGGGGCAGTTCATCGAGCGAGGGCGGTGCGGGCATGTGGAGCATGTCTTCCCGCACCCATTGCCCCGGCGCAATATCCCGCACCGCATAGCCGATCACGAAGCCGTAACGCAGCACCGGTTCGCCCGCCGCTATGGGACGCAACGCCGTCTTGTGGGATTGTGGAATCGCCTCTGCCGCAATGAGTCCGGAGGCAAATTCAGATCCCGCCGGCACGCCTTCCGGGTTCACCACGATGCCGGTGTTATCCGCCGGATTGACCTGTACGTAGAGCGGTTTCACGCTTTGCGAAGCTTCTTGTAGTTATCGATGCACTTCTGCGCCGTTTCCAGTTCGGAAAATTCGCTGCCTTCCTGCTCGATCAGGGCATATTCCAGGCCGCCCACCTTTTCGGCCGCGGCAAAGACCTCTTTGAACGGGACCTGGCCTTCGCCGAAGAGCACCTTGTAACCCTTCTCTTTACCCCAGTCCTTCAGGTGCATGCAGTTGATGCGGCCCGGGTTGGCCTTGATCCATGCCACAGGGTCAGAGCCCACTTCCACACAGGTTCCAAGATCCAATTGCAGCATGAAGGTCTTCGGTGTTCCGGCCGCAATCACTTCAATTGGACGCTTGCCTTCGAGCGGCGTGAACTCCAGTTGATGGTTGTGATAGCCAGCCTTGAGCCCCGCACCAGCCAGAGCCGTTGAAGCCTCCGCCAATTTGTCCGCAACACCCTTCCAGCCATCCAGCGTCTTCGGGTTGCCGGCACTGGCGCAGACTACATACTTCACACCGAGGGTGTGGCTCATGTCGATGGTCTTCTGGACATTTTCCTTGGTGAAAACATTCAAGCCGTTGTGGGTGGAAAGGCACTTCAAGCCGTTATCATCCAGCAGCTTACGCATGTCCTTCGTATGCTCGGGCGTCCAGGAGTAGTAAGGCGCGTAGAATTCCACCACCTGATAGCCCATCTTGGCCACCTGGCGCACGGTCTCCATATCGTCCTTCTTCAATTCCCCGCGCACGGAGTAAAGCTCCAGCCCAACGGGAATCTGTTTCTTGGGTGCTGCGATGGCCAGGCCCGCGGTTGCGGCGGCAAGGAATGTGCGTCTTGAAATCTGCATGGCGGTAAACGGCAAAGTTATCACAGGTACGCTGGTAAGTGCTTGCTGCCCGTTGATTCCATTTTGCCTGATGTTCTTGCGTCGCTGCGGACCCACCCCAATCTGGTGATCGAAGCCGCTCCCGGCGCGGGCAAAACCACACGTGTTCCGCCCGCGCTGCTGGCACTCGGCGGTCAGGTTCTGGTGCTCGAACCACGCCGCATCGCAGCCAGAATGTCGGCGCGCCGCGTTGCTCTGGAAATGGGCCAGCAGGTCGGAGAAACCATCGGCTATCAGGTCCGTTTCGAAGATGTCGGCGGCCCGAATACCCGTCTGAAATTCCTCACGGAAGGGGTTCTCACGCGCCGTTTGCTGAGCGACCCCGAACTGCAGGGCGTTGGTACGGTGGTTCTCGATGAATTCCACGAACGGCACCTCGAAACTGATCTCGCCCTGGCCTTGTTGCGGCGGCTCCAGCGAACCAAACGCCCGGATCTGCGTCTCGTCGTCATGTCCGCCACACTGGCTGCGGAACCCGTCCGCGCCTACCTCGGCAACTGCCCGGCGCTGCGCTCGGATGGCCGCCTGTTCGAACTCACCGTCGACCATCTGCCTTACAGTGCCGCCCCGCTCGAAGACCAGGTCGCCGGGGCCGTTGCCAAGCTCTACCTGCGTGGCGACGTGCTCGTCTTCCTGCCCGGTGCCGCTGAAATTCGACGTGCCGAACGTACCTGCGGTCCGCTGGCCTCACAAGCCGGGCTGTTGATCGCTCCCCTCTATGGCGACCTCACACCCGCCGAACAGGACCGCGCGCTTGAACCTGCCAGGCAAACCAAGATCATTCTGGCCACCAACATCGCGGAAAGCTCCGTCACCATTGAGGGGGTCCGCGCTGTAGTGGATAGTGGACTCGCGCGGGTTGCCAGTGACTCGCCCTGGACTGGACTGCCGATGCTGGAAGTCAAGCGCATCAGCAAGGCCTCGGCGAAGCAGCGTGCCGGCCGCGCGGGTCGTACGGGTCCGGGCACTGTACTGCGTCTCTATACAGCAGAAGATTTCCACCGCCGCCCGGAACATGACGAGCCCGAAATTCTCCGCCGCGAGCTTTCCCAACTGGTCCTTCAACTGGAAGCCATGGGGATCCCGGCCCCCCGCCAGTTGGAGTGGCTGGACGCTCCGCCCACCGAAGCTTTGGAAGCTGCCATCACTCTTCTGGAACGTCTGCGCGCCCGCGGCGCCGGTGCCGCCAAGCTGTCCCGCTTCCCTCTGCATCCCCGCATCGCCCGTCTGCTGGTGGATGGCGACAGCAAAGAAGCCTGCCGTGCGGCTGCCATCCTTTCGAGCGGCCAGCGGATTCAAACCAACGACCTGTTGCACGCCGTCGACAGCGAACCCGATTTCCGAACCCGGGCCACCTTCGACCAGTTGCTGCGCCAGGCGCGCCCGCAAGGCAGAGGGGTGAGCCTCGGGCATGCCGTGCTGGCTGCGTTTCCTGACCGCGTTGGCCGCCGCAGGCCCGGTGGCGTCGTGCTGCTCTCCAATGGCCGCTCCGCCGTGATGAAGTCGCCACCTTCGGAGTTCTTCGTGGCCGTGGACGTGGAAGAGCGCAGCGACAAAGGTGCCCCGGAGATCCGCCTCGCCTGCCCGATTGAACCGGATTGGCTGCTCGACAACGCGACCGACCGCAGCGGCGTTGAGTGGAACAAACAGGCCGAACGCGTGGAAGCCGTTTCGGCGATGCTCTACGACAAGCTCGTCATCGATGAAGACCGCGGGGCGCTGCCAGACCCCGAAGCCGCCGCAAAACTTCTGAGTGCGAAAGTCGTGGAAGCCGGGATCGAGCGATTTGTCGACCCCGAAGATCTGGCCGAATTCCTCGCCAGAGTCGCCTTTGCTGCGGAGCACTCGAAGATCCGGGAACTGTCCAGCGATGATGTACAGTCCGCCCTCGAAGCCCTCTGCTACGGACTGCGCAGCTTCGCCGACGTCAAAGCCGCCGCCGAACGCCTGATTCCCGCGCTGGAAGCCAAAGTCGATGCCCGTCTGCTCGAAGACGTCGCGCCGTCAAAACTGAAGCTCCCCAGCGGACGAACCACACGCGTCCGCTACGAACGCGGCAAACCCCCATGGGTGGCCTCCCGCCTGCAGGATTTCTTCGGCATGAAAGAAAGCCCCAAAGTCGCGCAGGGCAAGGTTCCTCTTGTGGTGCATCTGCTCGCGCCGAACCAGCGGCCCGTTCAAACCACCACGGATCTCGCCGGGTTTTGGGTACGCCTCTACCCGCAGGTGCGCAAGGAACTCGGGCGGCGCTACCCGCGCCACGCCTGGCCGGAGCAAGTGGGATGAGTCCAGCCGATTACCGCGCACGGCTCGAAGCGGAAAAGTTCGAGTATGAAGACCGCGAAGAGGTCCACGCTCTGCCGCCCATCTTCCATTACTGGACGCAGAAGCATCTGCGTCCCCAACTCCAGCCCTTCGGTTTTGACGACCCCGCCAGCTTCTTTGCCAAGTACATCCGTCCCGGCCGCATTGCGAGTCTCGGGGCGGGGAACTGCGATCTGGAAGCGATTCTCGCGCAACACCTTCTATCCCAGGGCCACAGCGGCTTCATGATTGATTGCTTTGATCTCAATCCTGCCATGCTGGCCCGCGGTGCGGCCCGCGGCATCCAGCAACTGCGCTGCATTGAGGCGGACCTGAACCATTGGACGCCCGGCACTTCCTATGACATCGTAATCGCCAACCAGTCCCTGCATCACCTGGTGAATCTGGAAGGTCTCTTCGATAACATCCACGCCTGTCTGGCCCCGGATGGCAAGCTGCTGGTGGCGGATATCATCGGCCGCAATGGACATCTGCGCTCTCCTGAAGCGCTGACAATCGTGCGCGAGTTTTGGAAAGCTCTGCCGCCCTCCTGCAAGTTCAATCACAGCTTGCTGCGCTATGAGGAGGAGTTCGAAGACTGGGATTGTTCGCGCGATGGCTTCGAAGGAATTCGCGCGCAGGACATTCTGCCTCTGCTGCGCGAGCGCTTCCACTTCGAACTCTTCCTCGGTTACGGCAACGTGATTGATCCCTTCATTGATCGCGGCTTTGGCCCGAACTTCGACCCCGCGCAAACCTGGGACCGCGCGTTCATTGATGCGGTGCATGCCCGCGATGAAGCTGAACTCGCCGCCGGAACGCTGCAGCCGACCCATATGATCGCCGTTCTTGCTAAGACTCCTGTTACTGCGAAGGAGATGCGCCGCGACATCCCGGAGCAGCCAGTCATTCCGCCATGCCCGCGGCCAGTCGGAGAAGAGTTGCGGATCGCCTGCCAGCGTCTAACGGCTCTCGGCACACGTCTGCGCCAGCAGCTCGACGCAGGGGATGACTTGTACCGCCAACTTGTGGAGCGCACGGCCTGGGCAGAGCGATTGCAGCAAGAGCGCGACCTGCTCCAGGCTGATCTCGCAGCACGTACAGCATGGGCGGAAGATCTCGAGCGGCAATTCGATGGGCGCACGGACTGGGCGCTGCAACTCGAAGCAGAACTCACGGCGCGAAAAGAACAGGCGGCACGCCTCGAAGCAGAACTCCTCGCGCGTACGCAGTGGGCACAGTCTCTCGAAGCTGCGCTGGCGGAGGCGCGCCGTTTGTATCACGAAAAGGAAAACGAACTCGCCGTACGCACGGCCTGGGCTTTGCAGTTGGAGCGCGAACTGATCAATAACTCAGAGCCAGAGCACAATAAGCCGTTGCCGCGTCGCTCATGAACTTGCCAATGTCGGTGGAAAGATCTCTCTGCTTGTTCATCGAGTAGGCGAGCCACCGGCCCTCCGCGCGGTCCTGGTTCTCCCGCATCCAACCCATCGCCCGCTGGATGACAGGATTGGTCTTCTGCATCTCTCCCGTCGAGAGCAAGGCCAGCGTGACCAGCCCTGTCGCATAACCGTCGCTCCTGGTTTCGAGCGCCGTATCATCACGACGTTTCCAGCCGGCGATGAATCCGGTCAGGCTGAAGCCGCCATCGGCCTGCTGCCGGGCCACCGCTTCTCTCGCGATCGCCGCCTTTTCCTGCTTCGTCAATAAGCCGTCGAGTTTTGAGGAGGCCCAAAGCAGAGTAACCCGGTCCATGAGTTTCTCCGTTGCCTGATGCTTGGCGAGGTACTCTTTCATGAGCTTGATCTTCGGTTGCAGCTCGGCTTTCGCGAGGTAAGACTTCGGCGCATTCCCGGTCGCGATGGCAGCCAAAACCGTGCCGTAAAACTGCGAATCGCCCTCCCACGGCGCGTTGTGGAACTGCAGCCAATTCCACGAACCGGCATTTTCGCCCGTCTGTATTTGCTCAGACCACATATTGTCGAGAGCGCTCTGCGTATCTGCGTTGAAACCCGTGCTGGTCAGGACCAGCGCATTTAGAATTGCTTCGGTGCCGCGCGATTCAATCGTCTTGGGGTCATCGGGCTTCTTAGTCGGATAGAAAGGCTCCGATGAATTCCAGATCCGCACCCTTTGCGCTGTATTGCCGACTAACTTCTGTTGCGGAGCCGCAGCCGACTTCTCCCCGAGCTTCGATTGCAGCACAGGGCGCGCAACGGCATAGGGCAGGGAAGTGTGGCAGGAAACACAGAACGTATCATGATCGCGTGCCGCACCCTTCCAGCCCGACCACCAGTCCATTCTCGAATCGAGATATGCGGCGGCAGGCTTGGCCCACTCCGCATTCTCAGCAGGAAAGAGTGCCGGCGCCGCCAACAGTAGGCTTGCGAGCAAAACAACGGATTGACGCATGGTCGATTCTAACGCACCGGATCATCCTCTGGAAACCGTGAACCCTGCGCTGTACATTCGACTGTATGGTCTTTCCCGCGCCTGTGCCTGAGATTCCCGTCGCAAATGTCGATGAGGCCGTGGGCTACTACGTTGGTTGTCTCGGCTTCACTTCGGATTGGGGCGGCAGCGCAGGTGGCATCGCAGGGATCTCCCGGGGAGACTGCCGACTCTTTCTTACCAGTAAGGCCTTCCGGGAAGGTTATGGCAATCAGTCGCCGGCCCTGTTCTGGCTGAATTTAGGCAGCCGGGAAGAGGTCGATGAACTCTTTGCGGAGTGGTCTCAGCGCGGGGCACTTATTCCTTCTCCGCCGGAAGACAAGCCCTGGCTGCTGCGGGAGTTCACCGTCTCAGATCACGATGGCAACCTGATCCGCGTCTTCTTTGACTTTCATGCGGCTGTGAACATTACGGGAGACGCAAAACAATCGAAAACACCGGCCCCATAAAACGCGGTGCCACCACCGTGCTGCTGTTGGTGGTGTGAAGATCATAGTCCGCGATCCTGTAACCGGCTTCGAACAGCACGGGACCCCAGCCGAGACCTGCATTTCCCGTCACCTGGACGAAATGGCCATAGGAACCGAGCGCCATACCCTTGGCCTCGCCATTCACTTCGAGAAGTGCCTTGCGGCGCACTGGAAAGACCCGAAATTCCACCCCGGCGAGCGGCAGGCCAACAGTAACTGATTTCGAAGCTGTTACTCCCGTGGTGCCGCTGGTAATGGAACCGGTCGCGTTCAAGTAGGCACCGCCGGCCTGGAAGCCCAAGTGTCCGGCAGGATTCGAAATGACATCGAACTGGTAGCCGCCATAGACCGAATCGAGACTGGCCTTCGATGTAATCTTGTCATTTAGCTGGTAAGTTTGGCCCTGGTAAGTGATGGTGCGGGAAAGGGTCTGCGTTCCATCCAGCCGGAAGGGCGCTCCCTCTATGATCAACTTATTCCTGCGGCTTGGCTTCACGACGAGTTTTCCGCCGTACGTCAGCTTCTCTTGCGTTATACCCAGGTCCGTCTTCAGGTCCAGCGCCGTGCCGGAAGCCTGTAATTTGCCTGAGGTATCCACTCTCCAGATCGAGCCGCTCAGTTCCACTTTCGATTTTTCAGGGTCAACAGTTTGAGCCGTGGCAGTAAATGCCAAAGCTGGAATGATAGCCGCGTACATGATGCAGCGCATGGCTGTTCCTCCAGAGCGCAAGGCGGTACGGGAGTCCGCATTGCACGTTTCCAATCGCGATTCCCTATTGTTGCGCGAATGGTGCCGGTCCGGCCAAATTTAGTGGATGATTCAGGCCGGAACGTTCCTGGGTCCATCTGTATCTATCGCTTGATGTTCGTGCGCCATTCTGGCGCACGTGCCCAGGCAAAGACAACTTCCCGAAACAGGCGGTGTATTCATCCACTTCCGTGGCCGGCGCGGCCATAGCCCAACACGCGGCTGGCAGCCGCATGTCCAAAATCACAACTGATTGTGACTGATTATTCCAGACATTGGAATAATCACCGTTCTGTGTGAAGCACTCCACTAGAGTGAAATACTTTCGAACTGCTTTACAAAGGTGATCTTGGCTTCATTCTTCGCATAGAAGTGAGGAATCTGGCCACAGACGGTATAACCTTCCCGTGTGTAGAAACGGCGCGCACGCGCGAGACTATCCAGCGAACTGGTCTCAATAATCAAGATCCTTGCTCCCGCGGCGTGCGTTTCGGCCTCCACACGGCGGAGCAGTGCCAGGCCAATTCCCGTCCCTTGAGCCGTAGTTGCCCGGCATGATACCGCCGGAGCACATCACCAAGCAGACCATCGGCATCTTGCGCTTCAAAAAGCCCCGTACTCACGCTGATATCGAGCAGTGCCGGCGTATCGAGCGGAAGTGGAGCGCGAAGTTTCATCATTACTCCGGCAACTGATTCTTCTGGACCTTCTCCATCGCGTTCCTCGGCAGTTTTTCAATCCGCCGGAAAGCTCTTGGCAGCTTGAAGGATGCCAGACTCTTCCGGCAGGCGGCCTCCAAATCTGCGGGTTCTGCGGAGCCCGCGAAGAAAGCGACGGGAACCTCGCCGCGTACACGGTCGGGTCTTGCTACCACCGCGGCTTCTTCCACACCCGGCAATTCCGTGAGAAACTCCTCTATCTCACGAGGATAGATATTGAAGCCGCCCGAGATAATTAAATCGCTGCGCCGTCCGCACAGCGTGTAATACCCATCCGGAGCCCTGGTCGCGAGATCACCCGTCTTAAACCAGCCGTCGTGAAACGCTGCCCTGGTGGCCTCTTCGCGCGCCCAGTAACCGGCGAAGATATTCGGTCCCTTGAGATAGACTTCGCCCGTTTCACCATCCGCCACATCTTCGTGCGCATCATTCCACAGCCGGATGGACACGCCGGGCAAAGGCATGCCAACACTGCCCGGACGCCGCTCTCCGATATATGGATTCGACAGATTCATGAGGGTCTCACTCATGCCGTAGCGTTCGAGAATGGTATGTCCGTAACGAGCCTGGAATTCCTCCATGATCTGTGCAGGCAGCGGCGCGGAACCGGAAACAAACAGCCGGATACCCTGCCCAATCTCTTTCGCCGCTTCCTCACCCATATCCAGCAAACGCACGTAGATCGCGGGCACGCCGAAGAACATGGTGGGCCGGAATGACAGGAACTCATCGAGCGCCTTCTGGTGTTCAAAACGCTCCAGCAAACGCATGCGGCAACCACTGATCAGCCAGCAATGCAACCCATTTCCCAGCGCGTGCACGTGGAAGAGCGGCAGGGCGAGCAGGAAGCGCTCTTCCGCAGTAATCTGCCAGCAGGTGAGCAGGTTCAGCGCGTTCGCCGCGAAGTTATTGTGCGTCAGTACCGCACCTTTCGACGCACCTGTGGTCCCCGAGGTATAAATAATCCCCGCCGGAGAATCGCCATGCAGATCCGATACTGGCCGCGCGGAAGACATTCCTGACGCCGCCGCCATCCACTCCGGCAACTCCGCCGGGGTAATAAAGAACCGGGGCTGCGCATCGTGCAGAATGTGCGTAACCTCGCGGTCGCGGTAAAGCACATTGATCGGGACAAAGATCACGCCCAGCTTGACGCAAGCAAGATAGAAATCAATCAGCTCAATGCAATTCACCAGCTGCAGGCAGAGACGGTCCCCGGCGACAAAGCCGCGTTCCAGCAGCAGATTCGCCATCCGGTTACTGCGGTCATCCATGTCGCCGAACGTATAATCGGCCCCGTTGTATTCCAGTGCGACTTTGTTGCGCCGTCCCTGGAAAGATAAGTCGAAAAGTTGAATCAGTGTCATTCGGGCAGTGTTTGTCCCTTCGTTTCCACTCCGAAGGGCAGGAGGATCAAACCAATTACAAAAGCGACCGAAGTCAATGCCACAGGCATGCCAATACTGCCATAGGAAGATACCGCCGACCCCACCAGGAAAGTAACTCCCGCGGCCACGAAACGGCCCGCCGATGTTGCGAAGGCAAAGGCGCTGGCGCGGCATTCTGTTCTATATTGTTCCGGCAGCCAAAGCGTATATACCGCGAAGTTAGCGCCGCCAAAACCCAGCACAAACATACAGGCCATGAAGGGGTAGAGTCCGCTGGGCTGATAGAAGAACCAGCCGAAACCAGCCGCGATAGTTACGGCCATTACCGCGAAGTAGAATGCCAGACCGCCGCGCCTGCCGAACTTCTCACAGAGCCATGGCATCGCCAGACAGCCCAGCACCGTGGCGAGCGAGAGCAGCATCGTCGCCGTGGAAGCCAGTTTGGTTCCCTCCACCGTGCTGAAGCCCTGCCGCCGCGCCAACTCCGTCACTGACGTTGGCACATACACCGAACCCGCCCAAAGCCCCACCATCGAGACCAGCAGAAATAACGCGTTCAGGAACGTCCGCCGCCGGTACTCGTCGCCAAATAACAGCTTGAGCGCATTCTCCGGCTTGGCCTTCTTGACACGGTTCTTCCACTTTTCCGGTTCTTTGACCCCATGCCGGATGAAGGCCACCATCAGCGCCGGAGCGCCACCGATCGCGAACATGGCCCGCCAACCGTAATGTGCACCGACCCAGTAGTTCAACGCTCCCGCCAGCAGCGTGCCGAAGTAATACCCGGTATGCATCCAGCCCGCACCTTGGATGCGCCGGGATTCCGGCCATTCTTCAGCCACAAGAATGCCGCCCAGTGTCCACTCGCCGCCGATGCCAATGCCCGCCAGCAACCGGAAGGCACCTAACATCCAGACGTTGGTTGCCACTGCGCCCAGAAAGGTGAACAGCGAGTAACAAAGGATCGTCGCAGCCAGCGTTCTTACCCGTCCGAAACGGTCCGCCACGGGTCCCCAAAGGAAAGAGATTCCCCAGCCGATCAGGAACAGCGCGAACAGCAAGCCCCCGTAGAAACCCACATTCTGCGGGGTGGCCGCAATCCCGGACTTCGGCAAGATATCCTTCAGCGCCGGCACCAGCACCAGAGCATAGATGAAGGCATCCATGCCGTCCAGCGTCCAACCGCCCCACGCAGCCCAAAAACTGCGGATCTGACTCTTGGTGAGAGGAGGTAATGCTTCCCTGGCCGCCAACTTACTTTTCCCTGCCTGGCTTATTCCGGAATGGCGATGCCGGCAGATTCTCTTTGTTGATCAAATTGGCTTCCTCCGGGTTATCCGTCCACGCATAACGGACCGCCACCGGCGCAGTTACTGCCGTTGAAGAAACCACAACCGTGCTGCCATCCACAACGGCATCCGCTGCGGTCCACATTCCATCCGCGCCCGCCAATTCAAAGGTCTTCAAAGCGCCGCCGCCACGGACCGCCAACCCGCTGCCTGTGTGATCAAACCAAACCCGGAGTTTTGCTCCCTCCACGGTCATCGTCTTGTACATCGGCCCGGAATACTCAATCTGCTCTCCAAAGACCTGCGCCCGTGCTGCCAGAGCCAAACGGTGCCCCACATCCTGCTTGTTCGTTGGATGGATATTCGTCGGATTGCCGATATCAATCGTCACAGCCATCGCCGTGTTCTTCAGGCGCAATGTCTCCGTTTGTGATTCCCGCAGCACCGGCCACCAGCCGTTCGTCTTGTAATTGGCCAGTTGCACGAAATAGAACGGGAAATCCCCAATGCCCCACTGGTGCCGCCAATCCAGAATCATGTCCGCGAAAAGCCGGCGATAGTTATATGCCTGCGCTTCACTGGCATTCGACTCCCCCTGATACCAAATCGCCCCGCGGATGGTATACGGCGTCAGCGGCGCAATCATCGCGTTATACAAACCTGCCGGAGTATTCGGATGCCCGGGACCCTGCGGTGCCGCTGGCTGATTGCCCTTCTTCGCTTCCTTCCACTTCGCCAGTGCCTCGTCGTACTTGGCCTTCGCCTCCGGATACTTCTCCAGAATCACGGCCCAGTTATCCAGGTAGAACTTCACATCAAGGTCATCCTTCAGCGCAGGCATGCTCGTCCAGGATTGTGCCGGCGTGCCGCCCCAGTAGGAATTAATCACACCCACTGGAATCTTGCGCGTCTGATGGATCTCCCGCGCGAAGAAATATGCCACTGCCGATTGCGGCTTCATGGTCTCCGGCTTGCAAACCACCCACTGGCCTTCGACGTTATCCTTCGGCGTCTCGGAAACGGCCTTGCGAACCAGAAAGAAGCGCATTTGCGGGTAATTCGCCTGCGTCAGTTCCTGCTCCGCATTGTTGGTCTTTTCAAAGGTCCATTCCATGTTGCTCTGGCCGGAGGCAACCCATACGTCACCTGCCAGAACATCGGTCACGGTGAGTTTGTTTTTCCCCTGCACCGTCAAGTCACCCGCGGTCCAGGCACGCAGCGGCTGCAGGAAGACCTGCCACTTGCCTTCCGGACCGGCAGTTGTTGCAGCCGTCTGCCCGGCAAAGCCTACCGTCACGGTCTCCGCCGGGTCAGCCCAGCCCCAGATACGCACGGGTGCGCCGCTCTGCAGCAACATATGGTCAGACAACAGGGCGGGTAGTTTGACGTCGGCGAACGAGGATACGGCACACAGGAACAGGGACACGGACAGGCGGGTTCTCATGAAGTCTCCAGAAAATTGGTTGTTCGATGATTTTATACTGTGGCCGCGTGTAATTGTTTTGCTGTCAATATCTCTATCTCTAAAATCCGCAGTGGTGCAGGGTACAGTACCGCTTCTGCCCGCGCAGCCTAATCTTTTCGCCCCCCGCTGCCGATCTCCCAGTTATCCATGTCGAAACACCATTTGTCATTCTGGTGCTGGCTGGGAGCCACCCTTCTCTGTGCCTCACCTGCTCTTCTTCCTCCCCTCGCCGCAGCGGAGCCATCCAGGGAAGCCTGGCGCCTCAAATACCAGCGGCCTTCTGCAATTCCGTACCCGGCAGATAACCTGCCATCCAAAGAAAAAGAACTGCTCGGCAAAACGCTGTTCTTCGATCCACGGCTCTCCGGTTCCGGCTGGATCTCTTGCGCCACCTGCCACAACCCCGGTCTCAGCTGGAGCGACGGTTTGCCGAAATCCCTCGGTGAGGGCATGAAGACTCTGGACCGCCGGACCCCCACGCTCCTCAACATCGCGTTCGGCGACCGCATGATGTGGGATGGCCGCGCGAAGTCGCTGGAAGATCAGTCGCTGGGGCCCATCCAGTCCTCTGGTGAAATGAACGGCGATTTGCAGAAGATCATTCCCTGGCTCCAAACGAACCTGGGCTATCGCCAGCTTTTTGCCCGCGCCTTTTCCGGCCAGTTGCCCAATGCAGAGAACCTTGCCATGGCGATTGCGGCCTTTGAACGAACCATCGTCAGTGCCGTTTCGCCCTTCGATGAATGGATTGCAGGGAATGAAGCCGCCATCCCGGACGAGGCTAAACGCGGCTTTGATCTCTTCAACGGCACTGCCGGCTGCGCCAAGTGTCACAGCGGCTGGAACTTTACCGATGACGGCTTTCACGACATAGGCTTGAAGAGCACAGACCCTGGCCGCGGCCGCTTCATTCCTGTCGAATCACAAAGATTTGCTTTCAAGACACCAACGTTGAGAAATATCGCCCGCCGTGCCCACTACATGCATGACGGGTCGGAAGACAATCTCGAAGCGGTGATTGATTTTTACAATCACGGCGGAGACGTCGCTCGCCCCAGCCTCGCCCCGGAAGTCAAACCGCTGTGTCTGACTCCAGAAGATGAACACGCACTGCTGGCCTTTCTGCAAACATTGACCAGCCGCGACCCGCAAGTGAGCTACCCGGAATTACCGGAAGGAAAGAGATAGAAATCCTATGAAGAAAATGTTATTGCTCAGCACACTCTTGACCGGCCTTGCCTTCGGTGAGGACGTCGTCATTATCCAGAAGGACAAGCAGTTTTCGAAGCAGGTTGTCCACTTGAAAGCCGGAGATAAACTGGTTTTCAAGAACGCTGACGACGTGGTTCACAACCTCTACTCCGTGTCGCCCGGCACGCAGTTCGGCAGCTACACGCAGCAGCCGGGCCAGACGACTCCCGTGACCGTCTCGAAGGAGGGCGAGTTCGAAGTCGAATGCGCCATTCACCCCAGGATGAAGATAACTGTGAAAGTCTCGAAGTAGTCCTCTACGCTGCCGGCACAGTTTCCCGCTGGAAGCTGTGCCGCACATCCACGCCGTGCACGAGGAATATGATCTCTTCCGCGATGTTCGTGGTGTGGTCGGCAATCCGCTCCAGGCTGCGCGCCGCGATGAGAATATCGAGGTCCCGTTCCACCTCATCCACATCATTCGTGGCCGCCATGGACCTGACCAACTCATCGCTGATCTCATTCCGCACGGCATCTACTTCGTTGTCGGCCGCAAGAATTAAGTTCGCCTTTTCCGCGTCCTCGGTCACAAAGGCATCCAGCGACTGCAGCACCATCTGCTGCACCAGGTTGCCAATCTTTTCGAGGCTGGCTGAACACTTCAACTGCGGCACACGCACCAGTGACAGCGCCCGTTCCACCACCAGCGCCGCCAGATCGCCCATGCGCTCCAGTTCGCCATTGATCTTGATCGCCGCAACAACCAGGCGCATATCCCTGGCGACAGGCTGCTCCCGGGCAATCAATGTTGTCGCCAGATCATCAATCTGGATTTCCAACTGGTTGATCCTGCTCTCATCGCGCAGCACCTGGTGCGCATAATCGCTGTTCTGTTCCACCAGCGCCTGCACACTCTTGTGCACGGAATGAGCCACCAGGGACCCCATGTCCTGCAGCTTCGATTTCAGAACCTTCAACTCTTCTTCAAATGGGCGCATACGGGCTCCTTTTCCTGGTGGACTGGGTACAACCGCCGCGGTCTAACCGAAGCGGCCCGTAATGTAGTCTTCCGTTTCGCGCTTCGCCGGATTCTTGAAGATGATGTCCGTCTTGTCGAATTCAATCAGCTTGCCCAGCAGGAAGAAGCCGGTCTGGTCTGCCACGCGCGCCGCCTGTTGCATGCTGTGCGTCACGATCACGATCGTGCACTGTTCCTTCAGCGTGAACAGCAGGTCTTCAATCTTCGCCGTCGCAATCGGATCGAGCGCCGAACAAGGTTCATCCAACAGCAACACGTCCGGATTCACCGCCAGACCACGCGCAATGCAAAGACGCTGCTGCTGCCCGCCGGACAAGGCATACGCGGACTCGTGCAGCTTGTCCTTCACTTCATCCCACAACGCCGCCCGGCGAAGGCTCGATTCGACAATCTCGCTTGCATTGCCCTTCACCATGCCATTGATCTTCGGCCCGTAGATAATGTTTTCGAAGATCGACTTGGGGAACGGATTCGGGCGTTGGAACACCATGCCCACACGCCGCCGGATCGTGGTGACATCTTCCTGCATGATGTCCTCGCCGTCCAGCAGTATCTGCCCTTCCAGACGGGTTCCGCGCAGAGTCTCATTGATCCGGTTGAGATTGCGGAGGAACGTCGACTTCCCACAGCCGGACGGTCCAATCAGTGCCGTGACCTGGTTCTCCCGGAACTCAATGTTGATGTTATGGAGCGCCTGGAACGAACCGTAAAAGAAGTTCACATTCTCGGCGCGCATCTTCGCCCGGTGTGCGGGCGTTGCTTCGGGGGTGCTCGTAGGAGAAGCCATCGGATTCGGGTAAGTTTTAGTTTCCGGCGTCGATTGTAGTTTAGGTGATGGGCTCATGTCGTCTGCCTAACCCTTCGGTACGGAGGCACCACGCGTCAGAACCACACGCGCGGTAATGTTCGCAATCAGCACCAAACCCAGCAGGATCAAACCCGCGGCCCAGGCCTGTTGATGCCAGTCGTCATACGGACTCGTGGCGAGCTTGTAAATCATCACCGGCAGCGTCGAGGTCTGGTCCATCAAGCCCCGGCACCAATACTGGTTGCCCAGCGCAGTAAACAGCAGCGGTGCCGATTCCCCGGAAATCCGGGCGACACCTAAGATCATGCCGGTGAGAATGCCCTTGCGCGCGGCTGGGACAATGACCGTGGCAATTGCCTTCCACTTGCTGGCACCGAGTGCCAAGGCACCTTCGCGCATCGCACGCGGCACTTCGAGCAGAAATTGTTCTGTGCTGCGTGCAGTGATCGGAATCAGCATCAGGCTGAGCGCAATACTCCCGGCAAAGGCCGAATAGTGATGCATCGGCTTCACCACCACCGTCCAGGCAAAGATGCCGATGACGATGGACGGCACGCCGTTCAACAGATCGGCCGTATACCGGACCACATAAGCGAACTTGGTCCCGGCACCGAACTCTGCAAGATACACGCCAGAGAGGAATCCGATGGGCAAACCGAACAGACTCGCGACGGCCACCACCAGCACGGAGCCGATAATCGCGTTGGCGATACCGCCACCCGCTTGTCCCGGCCCTACCGGGAGCTTTGTGAAGAATGCGACGTTCAGACTGGTCACGCCGTTGTACACGAGGTAGCCCAGAATCAAGATCAGAATGGTCACCGTCAAGAACGCGAAGACGCCCGTCAGGGAAAGCATCACGTTGTTTACCGCTGTGCGGCGTTTGTTGCGGAAGGTCATGCGCGGGCACTTCCTTTCGAAGTCGTGAGCGTAATCATCAAGCGCGCACCGGCATTGATCAGCATGGTCATCACAAACAGGACCAGGCAAAGTTCCACCAGCGCGGGACCCTGCACGTCGCCTGCTTCATTGAATTCATTGGCCACCAGCGCGGCGATGGTATAGCCCTGATTCAGCAGGGAAGCGTGGATGTGGGTGTCATTGCCGATTACCATCGTCACGGCCATCGTTTCCCCCAGCGCACGGGCCAGACCGAGGAACACGGAACCAATGATGCCCAGTTTCGCGTACGGCAGAACAATTTGATAAGTGGATTCCCACTGCGTTGCGCCCAGCGCCAGAGCCGCTTCGCGTTGCTCCCGGGGCACGGCCATCAAGGCTTCGCGCGAGACGGAGATGATGAACGGGAACGTCATCACTGCGAGCACCAACCCGGCCGTGAGATATCCCGTGCCGTAGATCGGGCTCTGGAAGAAGGGCGTCCAGCCCAGAAATTTTTCAAGGAAGGGACCAATGTAATCCCGCATCAGCGGGACCAGCGTGAAGATTGCAAGCAGGCCATAAATGACGCTCGGCACCGCTGCGAGCAACTCCACCAGGAAGGTCAGGATATTCGAAAGCTTTTGTTCGGCGAGCTCCGAAAGATAAATCGCCGCACCCACGCCGAGAGGCACGGAAATCAGCAGCGCCACAATCGAAGTAACCAGCGTGCCGTAGATGAACGGCAGCGCACCATAAACATTCTTATCGGGATTCGGATCCCAAATCTGCCCGCCAATGAAGCTGAAGCCAAACTTCTTCAGCGTGGGCAGACTGTACATCCACAACTCGTACACGATGTAAACCGTGACCAGCAGGATGAGCGTGGCGAAGAAGATGGTCAATAGATAGGCGACCATATCCCCGCCGCGTAAACGCTCGGAGAGTGCTTTCTTTCTCGGTTGTGTTACGGCGGCGGGGCTGGCCATGGGGTTCAGTGGAAACTACTTAATCAGCGCAATCTGCTTCAGTTCGGACGCAACCACGGAAGCCGGCAGCGGAGCGTAATCCTTCGCAGAGGCACCCTTCTGGCCAGTCTTCAACATCCAGGTCAGGAAGTCCACCAGGGCCTTTTTCTTGCCTGCGTCTTCAATCTTGCTCGGGATCAGCAGCCAGGTGTAGGTCGAGATGGGGTAAGCGGCTTTGCCGGAACCATTGGTGATGGACACGCGGAAGTCATCCGTCATCTTCACACCAGCGGCGGCAGCAGTCACGCTTTCCACGCTCGCCTCGATGAACTGCTTGGAGGAGTTCTCCACCTTCGCATAGCCCAGCTTGTTCTGCTTGGCGTACAGCAGTTCCACATAACCGATGGAGTAGGGGTTCTGCTTCACCAGACCGGCAACACCGGCGGTACCCTTGCCACCCATACCAACGGGCCAGTTGACGGCGTCGTTCGTGCCAACCTTGCTCTTCCAGTCAGCGGAGACCTTCGAAAGGTATTCGGTAAACACGAAGGAGGTGCCGGACCCGTCCGAACGGTGCACCACGATGATCGGCTTCGCAGGTAGAGCAACGCCCTTGTTCACAGCCGCAATCTTCGCGTCATTCCACATCTTGATGTCGCCCAGGAAGATACCGGCAATCACCGGACCGGTGAGGTTGATCGGGGTGTTGATGCCCGGCAGGTTGTAGGTCAAAACCACAGCGCCCAGAACGGTGGGGAAGTGCAGGGCCTTCACCTTCAACTTGCCCAGCTGCTCGTCGCTCATGAACTTGTCAGAGGCACCAAAATCTACCGTGCCTTCCGTCAACTGCTTAATACCTGCGCCAGATCCAATGGCCTGGTAGTTAATCTGCACTGACGGATTCGCCGCCTTGAACTGGCTGAACCACTCCTGGTAAATCGGTTCCGGGAAAGTTGCACCGGCCCCATTAATCAATAGATCGGCTGCGGATGCAGTGCCAGCGAAGGCAGAAATTACCGCAAGGCCGATCACAACAAACTTGGTCATGTCTTTTATCTCCTGTAAAGTTTATGTCGTGCGGTGGAACACCCAGTGTCCCACCTGAAAATTTCAATTCTGTTACAGTCAAGTGAAAAGGCTCTTGCATCCCGAAAAGAATGCAAGAGCCTTTTGTTTTGAGCAGCTTAGAACTTCGGCATTTCGCCCGGGAGCGTGTAGCGGAAGTTCACGTAAACAGCGTTGTCAGACGCGTTGCCAGGAGCGCCCGGGTTGAAGTACCACAGGTTCCGCTTCAGCCATTCATACTGCACCATGAAGTTGAACGCGCCGTAGCGGGGGCTCTTGTAGAGCGTCTGGTTGAGACCGAAGGTCACTTCGCTGATCGAGCGGTTCTGGTTCGAACCACCGAAGCCGTAACCCACAGGCTTGTTGTTGGCCGGGTCGATCGAGATCGCACGGTCAATGAACACGCCACCGTAGTAGCCGTACAGCAGGGTCTTCTTGTAGGTGTATTCGAGGCCGTCCAGCGTCGACCGGCTCTTCACGAGACCGATGGAGCCGTCGCCGTTGATGATCAGGTCAGGCGCCTGCCCGAACAGATAACGTCCACCGCCCTGGCTGTAGAAGTTGTTGCTGACAACGCGCAGACCTTTGGCGATCTCGAAGTTCACGTTGACCGCTGCACCGCCGCCAACCGTCGATTGAGTTGCAAAAGGTGAAGCAGGGTTCGCCACACGGAAGCCGCTGATCAAACCAGCGAATTCAATGTGAGCCTTGGCCGAAGGATCAAACGCCAGCTTGACGATGGTGTCCGGCACCTTGGTGGCCGTGTTCAGGTTGTTCGTACCGTTGTTCAGCTGCGTGTTGCTGGCAGCACCGGCCGAAGCGCCCGTGCCGAGCAGTGCGGCATATGCGGTCGGCAGGGTGATGGTGGAGGCACCAGCCGCACCACCGATGTACTGTTCCGGCTGTTCGAACGAGATACCAGCCGTGAACTTGTCCGAAGCGTGGTAGAGCAGGCGAACACCCGGCTGACGCGTCCAGGTCAGACCGTTCACATAGTTGACGTCAATCGCCTGGGTGAAGAAGAGGTCGCTCGGGATCGCCGAAAGACCCTTGCGGTTCGGCGTCAGCAAGCTCCAGCTCTGGCCGCCCAGCACTTCCCACTTGTCCTTGCGCGCCGAAGCCCAGAACAGCCGCAACCGGGGCGTATACGCACCGTTCGTGACTTCGAGGCCATTGTTCGGAGCCGTGTTCAGGAAGTCGAACTCGAAGTAGCCAATCGCGTGATAGCCCTTGTAGTTGCTGTCCACACGGAAGCCGAGGCGCGAGTTCTGCGGGCTGAACTTGAATTCGCCGATGTTGCCGGTGAGCGCATTGTTCAGCGGCACGCCGCCAAAATTCGAACCGATGCCCGACTGCGTATTCTTGTCACGCATGACCGCCGTCAGGTCCATGAAACCAACCGGCTGGATGCAGGTGTTGCCGACACGCAGATACGGCGGCGCTTCATTCGGGTTGATACCCGCTTCGCAGGGGTTGCCGTTGTCCTTCGTGGCAGCCGCGGCTTTGGCCTGCGGTGCCGCCACCGACGGAGCCGGGGCAGGCGGCAGCATCGGCGTGGTGCTGGCCACTTCACCCAAACGCGCCGGGGTGTTCACCACGGCCGGGGTCGTAAGTGCCCGCTCCAACATCTTCTGCTGCTGTGAAATCGAGTTCTGCAGTGCTTCCAGCTGTTTCTGCTGGGCCGCAAGCTGCGCCTTCAGACGTGTAATTTCGTCATTCGCGGAAGCTGCATCCACGGTTTGTTGGGCCGCCGGAGCCGCCGCCGTCACTGCCTGGTCCGCGGCGTTCATCACGCCACAACCAACAAGCAGAGATGCGAGCAGCAGCTTCGACCGGTTTCCCGCCGTCATCTTTACTGTCATTCCAATCTCCCAATTGAAATCCCAGAACACTCTCTGGGCAAAGCCAACGCCTGCCCTAGCCCAATAGGCCTGAAACGGGCAGACGAAACTTGAGTTTATGGATGTTTGATTACACGCAGAATGAAAGGAGTGTGAAGAGATTGTTACAGGAATGAACTTACAGCAGGCTGAGGTGGTGGTGCCGCACGTCCACACCTTTTACCAGGAACAGCACATCTTCGGCGATGTTCGTCGCGTGATCCGCAATCCGCTCCAGATTGTGGGCCACAAAAATCATGTCGAGCGCAGTATGCACCGGCGTCTTGCCACTTTCCAGCAGTTGCACCAGTTCCCGCGAAATCGAATCCTTCAATTCATCGACTTCGTCATCGGAACTCACCACATTTTCAGCCAGTCCGGCATCCCGCTGCACAAACGCATCGAGCGCCTTGTGGACCATTAACTCCACCAGCCGGCTCATGTGCGGAATGTCAATCAGCGGACCCACCGAAGGCCGCGTGAGCAGCGAAATGGAACGCTGGGCAATATTCACCGCCAAATCGCCCATGCGCTCCAAATCACTGTTGATCTTGATGGATGCCGTTAGGAACCGCAGATCCTTCGCCACCGGCTGGTGCAAGGCCAGCAAACGCGTCGCAGCTTCATCGATCTCAATATCCAAACGGTTGATTCGCCGTTCCGCATCCCACACCCCGGCCAGCATGGAATCCGAACGGTCTACCAGCGAACGAATGCTGTTATGTACCGAAGTTTCCACAAGTCCGCCCATCTCCAGAAGCTTGTTCTGAAGATCATCGAGTTCGGTGATGAAGGGGCGTACAGCTCGCATGGCAGTGAAATAGACGAATCCAACCCTGGAAAGGGTTGCGTCTCAAACATAGCAGAAAACACGAGGCAGATAAAACATTATCTCGTGTGAACGTTTGTAACTCGTTCGTGTCTAAACCGACACGGAAAGAGTATCGAGCGTGCTGAAGCGCGCGGCTTCATACGCACTGATCGCCGCATCCTGTTTGAGAATCCAGCCGAGTTCATCCACACCGTTCAGCAGGCATGCTTTGCTGAAGGGATCGACGGGGAATTCCACTGCAGTTCCATCGGGCAAATGCAGCGTCTGGGTGAGCAAATCCACCTTCACCACTGCATCTTCCGGCAGTGCGAACAGCTTGGCGTGCACATCTTCCGGCACCACGATGGGCAGCAGCGAATTCTTCAACGCATTGCCCTTGAAAATGTCCGCGAAGGAAGTGCTGATCACCGCCCGGAACCCGAACTGAGTCAGAGCCCACGGCGCATGTTCGCGCGAACTGCCGCAGCCGAAGTTATCGCCCGCCAGCAGAATCTCCACACCCTTGCCGCGGGGCGTATTCAGAATGAAATCCGCCTTCTCACTGCCGTCAGCCTCATAGCGCCAGTCAAAGAAAAGCTGCTTATCGAGCCCTTCCTTGGACGTCGTCTTCAAGAACCGCGCCGGAATGATCTGGTCGGTATCGATATTATTCGCGGGGATCGGTGCCAGCCGCGATTCTAATGCCAGAAATGGTTTCACAGAAGAGTCCTTACGTCAGTCACAACACCCGTGACAGCGGATGCGGCGGCCGTCATCGGAGAGGCGAGGAAGGTGCGTCCGCCCTTGCCCTGGCGGCCTTCAAAGTTGCGGTTGCTGGTGGAGACGCTGTATTCCCCGGGCTGCAGTTGGTCACCGTTCATTGCGATGCACATGGAGCAACCCGGCTCGCGCCAGTCACAACCGGCCGCGCGGAAGATGTCCGGCAAGCCTTCCGCAATCGCCTGCCGCTTGACTTCCTGCGAACCCGGCACCACCATCACGCGCGTGTTCGGATTGACCTTGCGGCCCTTCAAGACCGCCGCGGCCGACCGCAAATCCGAAATCCGCGAATTCGTGCAGCTGCCGATAAACACCACGTTCACCGGGCGTCCCAGAATCGGCTTGCCCGCTTCGAGGCCCATGTAATGCAGCGCCTTCTCCACCGATTCCCGTTCCATCGTGTTGCCAATCGACGAAGGGTCAGGCAACACACCGGTGATCGGAATTCCCATGCCGGGGTTGGTGCCGTACGTGATCATAGGCTCCAGCTTGTCGGCGTCGATATAAACCTCGCGGTCAAACGTTGCGCCGTTATCGGTCGGCAACTGGCTCCAACGCGCCACCGCTTCGTCCCACGCTGCACCCTTCGGTGCGAAAGGACGCCCATGCAAATAGCTGAATGTCGTGTCATCCGGCGCAATCAAACCAGCCCGCGCGCCGCCTTCAATCGACATATTGCAAACCGTCATGCGGGCTTCCATATCGAGCGCGCGGATTGCCGAACCGGTGTATTCCATCACCGTACCCGTGCCACCGCCAATCCCGATCTCCGCAATCAGCGCCAGAATGATGTCCTTGGCCGAAACGCCCGCCTTCAGCGAACCTTCCACCCGCACATTGAATGTCTTCGAGGGACGCTGCAGCAGGCACTGCGTGGCGAGCACATTCTCCACTTCGCTCGTGCCAATACCGAAGGCCAGTGCGCCGAAGGCACCATGGGTCGCGGTATGCGAATCACCGCAAACCACCGTCATCCCCGGCTGCGTGAAGCCAAGCTCAGGCCCAATCACGTGGACAATGCCCTGGTTGTTCGAGTGCATCCCGTAACACGGAATTCCGAACTCTTTACAGTTGGCCTCCAATTGCGCTACCTGCTTGGCGGCAATCGGGTCCAGAATCGGCAGCGAACGGTCCGTCGTCGGAATCGAGTGATCTGTCGTCGCCACGGTGAGATCCGGGCGGCGCACCTTCAAGCCGCGTTCCCGCAATCCCGAAAAGGCCTGCGGACTGGTCACTTCATGCACCAGGTGCAAGTCGATATAGAGCAGCGTCGGTGCGCCCTGCTCTTCATGCACGACGTGATTGTCCCAAACCTTCTGGCTCAGGGTTCTTAGATTGCCTGACAAACGTATTCTCCTACCTGTTCGGTGGTTGCCGGTGTTCCTGCCGGCTTCAGGTCAGCGGTCACTTTGCCGCCGTTCAATACCAGTTCCATCGCGCGGTTCACCGCCGCCGCTTCCTCGGTCAAGCCAAAGCTGTATTCCAGCATCGCCGCTACCGAACCAATCGCTCCAAAGGGATTTGCTTTGTTCTGGCCTGCGATGTCGGGCGCTGAGCCATGCACCGGCTCATACAATCCAGTCCACGCGCCGGAGGGCTTCTTCGCACCGATCGACGCCGAAGGCAGCATCCCGATCGACCCCGCCAGCACGGCACCTTCATCACTCAGAATGTCGCCAAACATATTCTCCGTCAGCACTACATCAAAGCGCTTCGGGTTCAGGATCAACTGCATCGCGCAGTTATCCACCAGAATGTGCTCCAAAGCCACATCGGGATAGTCGGCAGCCACTTCGACCACCACGCGGCGCCAAAGCTGCGAACACTCAAGTACGTTCGACTTATCCACCGACATCATCTTCTTGCGGCGCTTGCGGGCCAATTCGAAACCCATCCGCGTGACGCGTTCGATCTCTGATTTCGTATACGCCATCGTGTTGACGGCATAGGGTTCCGGCCCGTCGTCATAAACCCCGCGCGGCGTACCGTAATAGATCCCGCCATTCAACTCGCGGACGATGATCATGTCCACGCCATCCACCAGTTCGTTCTTGAGCGGCGAAGAGTTCAACAGTGCCTTGTAGCTGCGCACCGGGCGAAGGTTGGCAAATACGCCCATGGCTTTGCGGATGCCCAGCAAACCTCGCTCCGGACGTGTCTCCGGCGGAGCGTTGTCGAATTCCGGCAACCCCACCGCACCCATCAACACGGAATCCGCAGCGAGCGAAAGCTTTTCGGTCTCCGCTGGAAATGGCGTGCCGGTCTTGTGGATGGCAATACCACCCAGCAGGCCTTCACGGATGGTCAGCTGGTGACCCCATTTGGACGCGACGACGCGCAAAACTTTGACTGCTTCACCGGTGACTTCGGTGCCGATACCGTCACCGGGCAGCACTAAGACATTCAAATTCAAAACGGATCTATCTCCCTGTTCGCTGCTTAAACCGCCAACCCCTGTGCCTGGCATTGCCGGGCCAGTTCGGCGATTTCCTCGTCCATCATGCCCTTCTTGTTGTCGGCCATGGACGTAAACTCGCGGTACACGTAGTCTATCTCTTCGCTTGTCATCTGGAAGCCAAGGTCTTCCAAACGGTTCTTCAGAGCATGCCGGCCGCTATGTTTTCCCAGCACCAATTTGCCTTCCGGAACGCCAACGGACTTCGGGTCAATGATCTCGTACGTGGTGCGCTCCTTGAGGTAGCCATCCTGGTGGATGCCCGCTTCATGCGCGAACGCATTCCGCCCCACAATCGCCTTGTTGGGTTGCGGTCCAAACGTGATCACCGAAGACAACATCTGGCTTGTTCCGTAGAGGTACTGCGGTTGAATGCCCGTCTCATAGGGATACACATCATTCCGCGTTTTCATCACCATCACGACTTCTTCGAGTGAACAGTTGCCCGCTCTCTCGCCAATCCCGTTGATGGTGCATTCCACCTGCCGTGCACCCGCCTTGACCGCGGCCAGCGAATTCGCCACCGCCAGGCCCAGATCATCGTGGCAGTGGACACTCACCACCGCCGTATCGCCCAAAGCCTTCACAATCCGCCCAATCAACGCGCCGTATTCATCCGGCGTCGAGTACCCCACCGTGTCGGGTATGTTCACCGTCCGCGCACCCGCAGCCACTACAGCTTTTGCGACCTGCTCGAGATAATCAGGATCTGTCCGCGCTCCGTCCTCGGCCGAAAACTCGACGTCATCCACATAAGTCCGCGCCAGTTCCACAGCCGCAACTGCCATCTCCAGAATCTCCTGGCGGCTTTTCTTCAACTTGTACTTGAGGTGGATGTCGCTCGTTGCCAGGAAGGTATGAATGCGCGGCCGCTTGGCTTTGTCGAGCGAAGCCGCTGCCCGCTGCACGTCGCCTTTGTTCGACCTCGAAAGTGCCGCAACCTGGACCCCGGGAAACTCCCGGCTCACAGCGTCCACAGCTTCGAAATCCCCCTGCGAGGCAATCGGGAACCCGGCTTCCATGATGTCCACGCCAAGCTCAACCAGCTTCGCGGCCACCTTAAGCTTTTCAGGGACAGTCATGCTGCATCCAGGCGACTGTTCGCCGTCCCGGAGCGTCGTATCAAAAATCCAAACTCGGTTTGTTGGCTGATTCAATGTGGAAGGTACTCCACTGGTATTGTCCCGTGCGGGTGGCGGATAAGGCAAATTTATTCTTTTCGCTGCCGCTATTTCAAATTGTTATGGGAGCGTTCTGCGGTATTGAGAAATTTTAATGAAAGTAATGGCACGCCAGCGCTCTGGGGACCGCTTCGGTGGATGGAGGTGCCGTTTGCGTCGGAACCAGCGAAACGCCCGTGTACCCCATAGAAATCCAGAGGAGATCAACAACGATGCATAACTTCAAACGGTTCCTTGCACTATCAGCTTTTGCTGCAACGGCACTGGCCATCCCCAGCCAGGCAGAGATCACATGGACATTCTCCAATGTCTCGGACCTTCGCAACTACACGGTCACGGGCTTCTTTAACATGAACCCGACGACCAATCTCGCAAGCACCTTCGACATCCAAATCAACGTCAACACCAACCAGTACATTCTCGATATCAACTCCGCGGCAGGCGCAACGGTCAATCAGGATGGCCACGGCGATTTTAGCTTTGTGGCCACCGCTGCCGAAGTAACCGCGGGCAACGCGGGGACCATTGCGTTCCGGAGCGCAAACAGACTGGATCTGAACTTGCAAAACGCAGTTTCCCAGCTCGACTCCCCGGGCACCGCGTCCATCTCATTCACGCCGAGCAGTACATATGGCGCGGATTATGGAGGCGCCGGCTGTTGTACGTATCTCACAGGTGCCATCGTCAATGAAGCGGTTGCTCCAGAACCTGCTTACACCGGAGTCCTCGCCGCGATGGCAGGAGCGTGGGGCTTCACCAACCTTCGCCGCAAGCGCCGCGCCGCAGCCAAGAGCTGAATTGCCCCCGCGCGCCCCGAAAGGCCCCGCCACAGTGCGGGGCCTCTCTAATTGTTATGGTGCGTGTGGCCCGGAAGCGAATCAGTTCAGCCAATCCCCAGCATTCCTCTCTTCCTTCCACTCACAGTAAAACGGACCTCTTCCTGCGCCCGAAACAGGAACACAACTATGGTCTACTAGGGACACAGCTCCACCTTGGCGGCATCCTGTGCCTACAGCACCCCAAATTCTCGTAAGGATCTCTCCAAGCAATGCACATTTCGAAACGGCTATTCGTACTCCCCCTGTTCGCCTGTTTTCTCGCGGCGATGCCGGGCAAGGCAGAGATCACCTGGGTGCTCTCCAATGTAACCTTCGGCACCACCCCTCTCACCGGTTCGTTCACGATCGATGAAACCACCAACCAGTTGCAAAACTTCGATCTGCAACTGATCTACACCCCCAGCAACATCCTGCACGTGAGCTCGGCTGACGGCTCAACGGTCTCCAACGTTGGCGGCGGCAACTTCACCATCACAGCCACCAATGCGGAAATCGCCGCGGAGAATGTCTTCAAAGGCGCTTACACCCTGTTCCTGAATTTCAGTCCCGCGGTGGCGGCACTGGACAACCCCGCTACCGCCTCCATCACCTTCGCCGGCAGCGTGGACATCGTCTCCCGCGGGGACGGCTGCTGCAACTACTCCACTGGTGCCATCGTCAATGAAGCGGTTGCTCCGGAACCTGCCTACACTGGAGTCCTCGCGGCCATGGCAGGAGCGTGGGGTTTCACCAACCTTCGCCGCAAACGCCGAGCCGCAGCCAAAAGCTAAATTGCAGCCGGTCGTCTTCGAAAAGCCCTGCCACCGTGCGGGGCCTTTTCCTTTTTGCTGGGCAGTAGTTGCACTGGTAGCACCGCGTTTCAGTGGCGCGCTTCAAAACCGGCTTGCCGTTCACTCTCACTGACTTCAACTGCTGGACCTTTCCCTTCGTGCCCTGTATTTGTGTTCCCATCAGTCCATAGTCCTTCCTGGCGGCATCCGGTGCATATCGCACACAACACGATAAGGACCTTTGATGCGCAATTCCCTACGGCTGTTCGCAGTACCCCTGTTCGCCTGCTCTTTGTTGGCGATTCCCGGCAAAGCAGAGATTACCTGGACGTTTTCCAACACCGTGAACGGTAATCAAGGCAACGTGACCGGCAGCTTTAACCTCAATCCATCGACGAATACTGTCGATGGCTTTCATCTGTAGATCCAGGAGTTTAGTGGCCCCAATTCCTGGATTCTGGATATCAACTCCGCAGACGGGGCGGTTCTAGGCCAGAACGGAAGGGGCGATTTCTCGTTCCAGGCAACTTCCGCGGAACTGGTGACCGGAAATGCCGGTTCTTCGATGTTTCGGAGTTCCTACACGGTCGGCGTGCTTTTCTCGGGTGTAGCCTCGTTGCTCGACGATCCCACTACGGCATTCATTTCATTCACGCCAAGCACCCTTGGTCAAGTGGAATGGGGTGGCGCTGGCTGTTGCACTTACCTGACCGGCGCTCTCGTCAATGAAGCGGTCGCCCCGGAACCTGCCTACACCGGTCTGCTCGGTGCGATGGCTGGAGCTTGGGGGTTCCTCAAGATCCGCCGCAAGCGCCGCTCCACGCAGCGGAACTAAACCCTCTGCTTGCTGTCTTCGAAAAGGCCCCGCTACCGTTGTGGGGCCTTTTCCTTTCCTGCCCGCCATTTCCTGCGATCCGCAGCGCAAAGCCGCTGCATGGTACAAAAGGGAAGAGGTCACGCGCCGGCCCCAACAGGCGCATGGGGCGTGGGCCCGAACGTTAAGGGACCAGTCCTGTTCTTCCTCCCTTCCGGCTCGCTCCACTCCACCCCAGTAAAGACCAAAAGTTAGGGAATTTTCGCATGTTTGGACGCGGTACGTGGGCCATTCTCGGGCTCGGCAAAGAGTCATTCGACACCTTTATCTCCACGCTATATGACAGGTCGGCCATGCTTGCCGATTCCCAGCTTGCAGCCTCCGCCCTGACCCGCTATTTCAATACGGACACCGTCGGCATCAACCCCTTCAGCGGACCCCGGCTCGACGAAGAACATGCCCTGGCCGCCGAATTCGAAGGAGAACTGGCAAAGTACGCCTCCGCGACACCCGAAGAGCGGGCCGCCATCGTGCTTGCGCCCGAAATTCTGGATTGCAATGGCTATGGCGCCTCCGAGGCCGAATTCCGCCTCCATGCCTCCATGCCCTGGTACGGCTTCTGGGCCGTCTCCAATGAGTGGAAGGACGTGAGTGACGTCGCCTCCATCAAAGAACAGCGATCCTACCGCGCCATGGACCGGCCTTACAAATTCCTGCAGGCCAGCGACAAGTCCTCCATTGACCAGGACGCTGCAGGCATCACCGCCGCCATCCGCAAACAGGTCCCCGTGCTGCTCGATTTCAATGACGGCCGCGTCTATATCGAGAGCACGAACAAAGAACTCATCAACAAGATCGCCGTTCGCCTGCGGTTGCTTGGGGCCGACGTTTTCCCTGTGGCCTGGACTTATCCCGGCCGCCCCCACTGGCCCGCTGAAATCCTGAACAAGCTCTACGAGAACACGCAGTACCAGAGCGACTTTCAGCGGCGCGCTGACGAAGCGACCCGCTTTAAGCCTAGCGAAATCGAGAAGCTGGAAGATAAGGAACTGGAATCCATCGTCGCCAATTTCTTCTCGATGACCCAGCTTTCCAATGACCTCTGGCTCGGCATCGCCGGACCCGCACTGATCGCCATGCATGACGCCAGTCCGCCGCTTGCCGTCAAGCCCCCGACGACTGCCACCACGCTGCTCGGCATGACCAACGATGCGAAGATCCTCTCCGGGTCCATCCGCCTGCAGGAGGTCATCTCCGCCGTGACGAAGAAGGGCGAGGAGTATACCTTCCGCAAAGATCTTCTCTGCGTGGACGTGAATGACCGCATCAATCTGACCGATGCGGGCGCGGCACTGCTGCGCGGCTTCAACATTCCGGCCTTCAAGAAGGACATCCTCAGGGAAATCAAGCAGACCAAACAGGTTCCCACCATTGACCAGTTCTGGGCCAACTGGCTCCACGAAATGGGCAATGCCGTGCGGATTATCGAAGGAACCTTCCGCGAACTGCTCGATTTTGACGGAGCGCAGGAGTGCGGCATTCTCCCGATGCAACTTGCGTCAACTGAGAGTACCCAACCCGCCCCCTAGAATCCGTGTGCATCCGCGTGAAGCCGTGGCATGAAATCAAGCACTTAGACTCGAAACGACACCCGCACTTCACACTCATACAAACCCATGCATATCGGCTTGATCGGCGGCATCGGCCCCGCCGCCACGGACTATTACTACCGTCGTCTGATTTCAACCTTCGCCGCAAAGAACGTCGCGCTGGAACTGACCATCGTACATGCCGATACCCCCACTCTCCTTGGCAATCTGACCGCTAATAACACCGCGGCTCAAGTCGCTATCTACAGCCGCCTCACAGACCGGCTGGTTGCGGCAGGTGCGGAATGTGTAGTGGTCACGTCTATCGCCGGACACTTCTGCATTCAAGAATTCGAAGCCATTTCTCCATTGCACGTCGTAAATATGATTTCGGAAGTCAGCCGTTCCGTAGCAGCGCGGGGGCTCCGCCGCGTCGCCATCCTCGGTACGCGAACTGTGATGGAAACGAAATTCTACGGCGGCATCCACACGGCCGAAATCATCCCACCTTCTGGACAGGATCTCGACCAAGTCCACCAGGCTTACGTCGCCATGGCATCCGCCGGTGTCGTCACTGATGAACAGCGCGCGATTTTCCACACAGCTTCCCGGAAGTTGGTGCAGGACTTCGGTGCCGAAGCCGTCATGCTTGGCGGCACTGACCTTGCCCTTGCCTTCCACGAGAAAACGTCCGAATTTCCACTGGTGGATTGCGCGGGGATTCACGTTGACGCGATAGTCAAACTGGCAACCGCCTGTGCACCTACCGCACCGGGAACAAAGCCGTCAGCATATCGGTAACATCATCGCTCGCCAGCAGGATGTCACGGTGGTACGTCTTCACAAAGCCCTCGCGCTCCGCCACATCGGCCTGCAGCAGGAAGTGGTTGTAGAACCCTTCCACGTTCAGTACGCCGAAAGGCTTGGAATGAATCTTGATCTGCGCCCAGGTCACAATCTCGCAGAACTCATCGAGCGTTCCGAAACCGCCCGGCAGGGCGAGGAAGGCGTCGGATAACTCCGCCATCATCGCCTTGCGCTCGTGCATGCTGCCCACGATGTGCAGTTCGGTCAATCCTTTGTGTGCGATCTCGCGGCTCACCATGAACTTCGGCATCACCCCGATCACCTCGCCGCCTGCTTCCAGGCACGCGTCGGCAGCCATGCCCATCAGGCCAAGATGACTGCCGCCGTAAACCAGACCGATCCCGTTTTGGGCCAGCAAGCGGCCGACTTCACGCGCAGCCGCTCCATACGCCAGTTTGGCACCAGTCGCCGAACCACAGAATAGACCCAGCCGTGCCATAAGCCGTTAGCTCTTCTTGAGGAGCCCGATGCCAAGATCCCGCAGCAACTTCGCGGGCACTTCGTTCGGAGCCTCACACATCAAATCCGTGCCCTTTGCCGTCTTGGGGAAGGGAATCACGTCCCGGATCGAAGTCTCACCGCAAAGCAGCATCACGATACGGTCCAGGCCAAGCGCCAGACCACCATGGGGAGGAGCGCCATATTCCAGCGCATCCAGCAGGAAGCCGAAGCGCTTGCGGGCTTCCTCATCGCTGAAGCCGAGGGCATCAAACACCTTCGACTGCACATCGCGCCGGTGGATACGAATCGATCCCGAGCCCAATTCGACCCCGTTCAGCACCAGGTCATACGACTTCGCGCGGCAATGCGCCCGGTCCGTGACCAGCTTGTCGAGATCTTCATCCAACACGGACGTGAACGGATGATGCGCGGCTACCCAGCGTTCATCCTCCTCATTCCACTCAAACATCGGGAAGTCAACGACCCACAGGAACTCAAAACGGCCCGCCGCGAAGCAGCCGTGCTTGTCAGCATACTTCTGTGCGAGTTGCAGGCGCAGCGCACCGCAGATCTGATACACCGTGTATTCCGGGCGGTGCCCGGTGGGTTCACCCGCCCAGCTGGCCAGGATCACGAGATCATCGGGTTCCACACCGGCGAGTTCGCGCGCCTTCGCCATCGCTTCCGGGAAGTCACGGTCCAAACGCTTGGGGTCATCAAAGACGCGGACGCCTTTTTCCGTGCCCCACGCTTTGATGGAATCGCGTTCGCTGCGGCTGATCGCGCCCACCTTGGGGATGCGGATCAACATCAGCGGCAGATCATTGCTGAAGAGTCCGGAACCTTCGAACAGATGGTTCACCTGCGTCATCGGCGGAATGCGGCGGTCGGGCTTGTCGATGCCGTATTGCTGCATGGCCTCGTGATAGGTCAGCCGCACAAACGGGGCATTCACTTCGATCCCGGCCACGGCGCAAGCCTTCACCATCAGCGGCTCAATCACGCCGAAGATGGTCTCCTGTTGCGGGAAGCTCATCTCCAGATCGATCTGCGTGAACTCCGGTTGACGGTCCGCGCGCAGGTCCTCATCGCGGAAGCAGCGCACAATCTGGAAGTACTTGTCGTAACCGCCCACCATGAGCAACTGCTTGAAGATCTGCGGCGATTGCGGCAGCGCGTAAAACGTTCCTGGATTCACACGGCTCGGCACCAGATAATCGCGCGCGCCTTCCGGGGTGGAACGCGTCATGAAAGGTGTTTCGATTTCGAGGAAGCCCAGCGAATCAAGATGCTGCCGGACCGCGAAGGCGATCTTCGAGCGCAGAATTACATTGCGCTGCATCTGCGGCCGCCGCAGATCCACATAGCGGTATTTCAGGCGGGCCTCTTCGGACACGTTGACGTTATCTTCCATCGGGAACGGCGGCGTGCGCGATTCGTTCAGGATGTAGATTTTGTCAGCAATCAGGTCGACTTCGCCTGTCGCCAGATTCGGATTGATGGTCTCTTTGCTGCGCAGTTCCACCACGCCTTCGACGGCGATCACGAACTCGCTGCGAATCAAGTCCGTCTTCGCGACGAGCGCGGGATTGTCGCGGATGACGATCTGCGTGATGCCGTCGCGGTCGCGCAGGTGCAGGAAGAGGACCCCGCCCAGATCGCGGCGCCGGTGCACCCATCCCATGAGGGTCGCACGATTGCCGACATCCGTGGTCCGCAATTCACCGCAGCTGTGGCTGCGTTTCAAATCTCCGAGAAAGTCTAAGGGGACGCCTGCCTGCATTTAGTTCTTTTTCCCGATCCTTTGCAATAAATCTTCGCGCTTCACGCGTTCCTGTTCGCCGGTGAGCATATTCTTGAGCGAATATTCCCCGGCGGCAATTTCGTCCTCACCCAGAATCGCCACATAGCGGGTTCCGAGTTTGTTGGCCAGTTCCATGGCCCGCTTCAATTTGGCATCCGTGGAAACCTCCACCGACAGGCCATCCCGGCGCAGTTCCTTCGCCAGTGAGCCGGCGTGCCGGAGTGCGGCATTCCCCATCGTGGCCACAAAAAGATCCAGCACTTCGGGTTCGCCCGCGTCCACGGTCATCACCAACCGGTCTTCGCCAATCGAGAACCCAATGCCGGGGGAATGAACTTTCGATCCCAGGGATTCCGCGAGGCCGTCATAACGTCCGCCGCCCAGCACAGAGTTCTGCGCGCCCAGGTTGCCGTGTACGGCTTCGAAGGTCGTCCGCATGTAATAGTCGAGCCCGCGGACCAGACGTGGTTTGATTTCGTAAGGAATACCGCGGTCCTGCAGGTAGGTCTGCACTGCTGCAAAGTGGGGCGCGCAGATGCCGCAAAGGCTGTCCAGGATGGAAGGCAGCGCATCGATGAGCGGCTGATCTTCGGGTACCTTGCAATCCAGCACGCGCAGAGGATTCGTTTCCGTGCGGCGCTGGCAATCCGTGCAGAGTTGCGGGGCCACGGGCTGCAAGGCCTCTTTCAACTTCGCGACGAACACCGGCCGGCATTCCTTGCAACCGACCGAGTTGATCAGCATGTGGAAACCGGAGAGCCCGGCGCGGCTGAGAATTTCCGCGACGAGTTCAATCACTTCGGCGTCAGTGAAGGGCGAATCCGAACCAATGGCTTCCGCGCCAATTTGGAAGAACTGGCGGTAGCGGCCCTTTTGCGGACGCTCGCGCCGGAACATGGGACCGATGTAATAGAGCTTCTGGATTCCCGGCTTCTGGTCCAGGCGGTGTTCGATATAGGCCCGGATGACCGACGCTGTGTTTTCCGGCCGTAGCACCAGCCGCGTGCCGTGGTCGTCGAAGGCATACATCTCTTTCGAAACAATGTCGGTTTCGGTGCCCACGCCGCGGACAAAGAGTTGTTCCTCTTCAAGGATGGGCGTGCGGATTTCGTGGTAGTTATAGGCGCGGAACACTTCGCGCGCGGTCTTCTCGACACGGTTCCAAACAGCGGTGTCGGGAGGCAGCAGATCCCGTGTTCCTTTTACGGCTCGTATCATTTGGGGGAAACTTCAATGCTAACATCCGTCCGAAGAACGGGTTGCGGGAGACCGCTAAACTGGAAGAACTCATGACACAAGAAATCCGCGAACGCGCCTCCAAGATCAAGATGCTGCTGATGGATGTCGATGGCGTCCTCACTGACGGCCGGCTCTACAACGTGCCCGACCATGCCGGCAATATGGCCGAAACCAAAGGCTTTGACTCCACAGACGGCATTGCCCTGCAGTGGCTCAACTGGCATGGCATCCATACCGGTGTCATCAGCGGCCGCGTGTCGCCTGCCACAAGCGAGCGCGCACGCCAGACCAAGATGAAGTACGTCTATCAGGGCCACATCGAAAAGATCCCGATCCTGCAGGAAATCATGGCCGATGCCGGTGTGAGTTCTGAAGAAATTGCCTATGTGGGCGATGACCTCACCGATATCGTGTGCTTTCACCGCGTCGGGCTGGGTGTTGCCGTGCAGAATGCGCGGAAGGAAGTGAAGGGCGAGGCGCACTACATCACGGCAGCGTCGGGTGGCGCGGGCGCGATCCGGGAAGTATGTGAGCTGATTCTGGAAGCGAAGGGGCTTTGGGGCGAAATTCTGAAGAAATACGAAGTGGGCGTGCGCTGAGGCGTTACGCGCACAACTGACTCGCCGTCCCCATTGAACCGGGGACGGCGGCCTCTGCGATCCAAAACTTATCCGGCGAACTTCCAGCCTTTGCGGAAAACTGGCTTCAGGTACTGGTTGGCGTCCTTGTTGTTGGTGAACTGCATCTTGGTTGCATCCCATTCGAGCTTGCCTTCGAACTTCATGGCAATCACGCCGAGCAGCATCCAGGAAACAAACGGGGCCGCAACGTTGAAGTTGGAGCAGGCCGGGTCGCCGCCCTTGCAGGCGCGAATCCAGTCGCGGTAATGCCCGGGTGAACGGGTGAGTGTCGGTTCGGGGAGTTGGAAGTCCGCCATCTTGGAGGCAGGCACCAGGCGCGTGCGTTCTCCATAGCAACCGGTAGTCATCATGCCTTTGTCGCCGATGAAGATGCTGCCGTTGATGTCAGAATCACCCAGCAGTTCGCCAGCGGGCACGCCCGGGAATTCCGGTTGCGCCTTCAAGCCGTCATGCCAGTAAACACTCACCGGAGGCATGGGACCGCGGGCGGGGAAGTCAAAACGGATCACGGATTCCTGCGGGAACGTGTACTTGCTTTTGCCCACCTGCTTGATGCATTCCACCGAGACCGGTGCCGTGGTGGAGAGGCGCAGTGCCATATTCGGCGTGCCCATGATGTGGCAGGCCATGTCCCCGATCGCGCCGCAGCCGAATTCGGGATACCCGCGCCACTTCCGCGGCGCATAGGCGGGGCTGTAGGGGCGGTCTTCCGAACCACCCAGCCACTGGTTCCAGTCGAGTGTTGCGGGCACCGGTGCCGGTTCCGGCACCACGTCAGGCCCCTGCACCCAATACGGGCCGGGGCGGTTAGTCCAGGCGTGCAGTTCTTTCACGTCACCGATGGCACCGCTCCATAAAATCTCCGCCGCCTCGCGCGCCCCTTCATTCGAGTAGCCCTGGTTGCCCATCTGCGTGGCGACACCGTATTCGCGCGCCGCCCGCATGAGTTCCTGCGCTTCCCAGACGGTGCGGGTCAGCGGCTTCTGGCAGTAGACATGTTTGCCCCGCATGATGGCCCACATGGCCGCGGTGCCGTGCATGTGATCCGGCGTGGAGACCGTGACAGCGTCAATATTCTTCAGCTCTTTACCGAGCATGACGCGGAAGTCCTTGTAGCGGGGCGCGTTCGGGAAGTTGGTGAAGGCCCAGGCCGCGTTCTTTTCATCCACATCGCAAAGGGCCACGATGTTTTCCGTGGGTGCAAGCCCCTGGATGTCACTGCGTCCCTTGCCGCCGGAGCCAATGGCTGCAATATTCAGCTTTTCATTCGGCGACTTGTAGCCGAGCTTGGGCAGGCTTTTTACCGCGCCCCAGCCACCGGTGGGAACCGCACCGGCAAGCAGTGAGCCGAAAAAGAAGTGACGGCGGGAAAGGTTGTTCTTTGACATGATCTCCCGAACAGTTTATACCCGCGCGGGTCTGATATGTTGATCTTCTGCATATGAAGAAATCCGTGTTTCTTTCCGCCGCATTGCTGGTGCTTCCTCTCGCCGCGCAGGATGATGTGATCAAAGCGGGAGGCGCGAACCGGGACCGCGATTTCACCTCATGGATGAAGGCGACCGCCGCCGCCAACGGGGTCCTGCAGAAGCTCGAAACGAAGACCGGCAAAGATGCTTACGAGAAGGCTGAGGCTTTGGGGTCAGTCTACGAAAGCATGATCGGCTTCTGGCGCCAGCGGGGTGCGGCAGATGCCGTGAAGATCTCCATGCAAGGAAAAGCGGCCGCGCTCGAATTGGCTACCGCGGCCAGGGCAAACGATGCCACTGCCGCCGCTGCTGCTTACTCCCGGCTGGGGGCAACCTGCAAGGCCTGTCATGATGTGCACCGCATGAAAATGGCGGATGGGACGTACTTGATTCAAACCGCGGTGCCGAAGCTGAAGTAGAAGGGAAAGATGGAGTCAGGGCATGCCGCAAGCAGTACCCTGACCCGGATGGAAGGAAATAGTAACTTTTATTGCGTGACAACCCGGTGGAAGACCGTGGGTTCACCGGGAGGCGGTTCTTCTTTTGCCCTGGAATCGTTGGGTTGCTGTGGAGCGAAAAGGTAGCGCTGCATGCTGAAGACGAGCTCGAACGGGTATTCCGAATCCGTACTCAACTGATTTCTCAGCACTGTTCCTTTGCACTGGATGATGATTGCGGGGAGATTGTTGGAAAGCGCGACCTTGTACTCTACCGGTGCGCCCGCGGGTATGGAGGTCTTTGCATAGCAGCGTACGCCGCCCGTGCTGATGTCATGCGTTCTCGCTTTGATTAGTTTCGGTTGTCCATTCACCGAAACGATTTCGAGCGGCACCCTGAGTTCGTATCTTGGATTTCGTCTGCGGGTCATGTGCTGTTGCCCTCAACTTTTTGGTGCTGATTCACCAGAAGAGTAACATGCAAACGAGAACGATAACTCTAGGTTTATTTCGGATAACCAGCGTTTTTGTATTACAAAATACTTCACGTGAGTACGGAATCGAGTAATATTCCGATACTCACGTGAATTTGGGTGTTGCTTTTAGCGTGCAGGCACTGGCGCGGGCATCTTATCTTTGCTGAAACGGGGCACCATTTGGTCCCGGTTCGCCAGTTCCATCACACCGGAGGCGATGATCGCCGCCATCTTTTTCACGTCATCGGGAATGATCCGTTCGTACGTGTCGAGGCTGGTGTGGTGGGTCATCGTGTTGTACTCAATGGGGTCCTGCTGCATGCCGATTCCGGGCAACCCGGCATTATTGAAGGACGTGCTGTCCGTGCCGCCGGTCTGCCGGCTGGCCGTGGCGTTCATGCCGCCCACGCCCCAATCGGCAAACTGCATCATCACGGGACGAAGCGCAGCAGCTGCTTCAGGCGGTCCGAAAATGCTGCCGCCGCGGATGCGGCCCGTGCCTGTGTCGATGTTGAAATAGGCATCGAGTTTGAACCATTCCGGCTTGGGATTTTCCGCAGTTCCGAAATGCTCCTTCACATAAGCGAGAGAACCGAGCAGGCCTTCCTCTTCTCCAGACCACAAAGCCACCCGGACGGTGCGGCGGGGTTTCATGCCCATGCTGTTGATCAGGCGGGCGGCTTCCATCATGATGGAGCAGCCGATGGCGTTGTCCGTGGCACCGGTGGCAGCGTGCCAGGAATCGAGGTGACCGCCGAGCATCACCACTTCATCCGCTTTATCGGTGCCGGGAATTTCGCCAATTACGTTGTAGCTGGTCTTGCCTTCGGGGTAAGTGTGATTGACGATGTTGAATTCGACCTTAACGTCTTCGCCATCGGCGAGGAGGCGTTCGATGCGGCCGTAATCATCGTTGCGGAGAATGACGGCAGGAACAGTCTTGGTGACATCGTAAGCACGGTGCTGCAGTGCGACGATCACGCCTTCGCCACGGCCGGAGTCATTCATGCGGAGCACCGCGCCGTTTTCGATGAGCATGGCATCGATCTGTTCGGCAGCCTGTGCCGGGGTGAGGCGGTTGGGATCAGGCGTGCCATTGGCGCCGCCGCGTCCACCGCCGCCGAAGCCGCCGCGGGGATTCGGATTCGCGGGGTCATACATGGCTTTGACACGGTCATCGGGCTGTCGTTTGGGAGCCGGTTCCAGGTTGACGGGGATGACCGCTGCCTTGCCGACGAGAACTGCTTTGCCGCGCACTTTGTCTTTGTTCTCGGCAATCCACTTGGCCATTTCTTCTTTGGTGGGTCCGAGGCGCGGCGGGGCGAAACGCATGCCACCCGGTCCACCCGCTGCCGCACCACCGGCAGGCTCTGGCGGGGGCGGTCCCTGCGGAGGCACAAGCTGGACCGTGGAGGCGTTCACAGTGCCTTTGGTGGAGGGGGTCCAGGCGAGGATTTCAAATTTGAGGTTCTGTTTGACCGGGGCCGTGATAAAGCCTGTGGCCTTTTCGTTGAGCCAGCCTTCGCGGCCGAAATCCCAGGGTTCAAGGTGGGCTTTCATGCCCCAGCTGGTCATTTGCGCGACGGCCCATTTGGCGGCGGCTTCATGATTGGGGGTGCCTGTGACGCGGGGGCCGTAACGGTCTGTAAGTTTGTGGAGGGTCTGCATGATCTGCGAATGTTCGAGCTCTTCGCTGCGGAACTTCGCCACGCGGACCTCGTCAACTTTCTCCTGCGCAAAAGCCAGTTGCTGGCCGGCAAGAAGAACGGAGAGTTGGAAATACACCAATGGCTTCTTCATAATCGAATCAGGATACCGTAAAAGTCCGTGTTGGCGGAGATTTGGTAGATTAGGACTGGGATTCCCTTGCGCAAAGCCTCTTTTTCCATCGAACTCCGCCCACGATGAACCGACAGGACAGGCGCGCCAATTCCGACCCCAGAGTGAAAGAACGCAACAACCGCTTGAAGAAGCGCGCGTTGCGGGAAGCTGCGATGACGCCGAAGCCGCCAGAGGCCTTTACACGGGGGATCGTGGTGGCGCTGGGGCCCGGCATTTGTACCGCGGTCAGCCATGGCGTGGAGGCGCATTACCGCTGCGATATCGTCGTCGCCCCGGGCGATGAAGTGCTGGTGGAAAACGGCAAGGTCACCGGCATTACACCGCGCCGGACGTCGCTTTCGCGCATGGACCCCTCGAATCCAAACAGGGAACGGATTATTGTCGCGAATATCGATCTGGTGGTGATTGTGGCGTCGCTGACCGATCCGCCGTTCCGCAAAGGCCTGGTGGACCGCTATCTGGCAGCGACGCAGCGCGGCGGTGCCAAGGCTGTCCTGTGCGTGACGAAGAATGACCTGGGCGGTGATCTTTCCGTGGCGGACGCCTACCGGCAACTGGGCATGCCCGTGATTGTCTGTTCGATTGAGACCGGGCAGGGTATTGAGGAATTGCGCGGCCTGCTGGCTGGATCACTTTCCGTGCTGGTGGGGCACAGCGGTGTGGGCAAGAGTTCGCTGACGAATGCTTTGCTGGATGCGGATGTGGCGAAGACCGGGGCCGTGGATGAGGCGAACCGCAAGGGCCGGCATACGACGACGGCTTCGAAGCTCTACCAGTTGAAGAACGGCGGACGGATCATTGATACGCCGGGCATCCGCGCGTTCGGTTTGAAACCGATGACGAAGGATGAAATCGAGGCGGCATTTCCTGAGTTCCGGGAATTTGAGTGCCGTTTCCGCGATTGCAGCCACGACCATGAGCCGGAGTGCGGGGTCAAGGATGCCGTGGCGCAGGGGTTGGTCAACGAACACCGCTACCAGTCGTATCTGCGGCTTTCGATGGGGCACGGGGTCAATGACGGGGTGGAGGAAGAGGCGTAGAACATGGCCACGGTACCCGTAAGGCCGTAGCTTCAGCGCCGAATCCAGGAAATCGCAACAGTGCTAGGCGAACGGGAAGACCCTGGCCACCGTTTTCGACAGCATCCACTCCTTATCCTCCGCATTGAGGAACGTCATCTCATCCCGCACCATCGCGAGTGCCTTCTCATAAGTGCAGTTACTGTTCTCGACGATCGGCCAGTCGGTGCCCCACATCAGGCGCTTGGGTCCAAAGGCGTCATAGACCGCCTTCACCAGCGCCTGCGAATCGTTATACGGATACTCCTGCTTCGAGAGTGACCACGTGTGGGACACCTTGACGAACAGGTTCGGGTAGCGCTTCAGGCCGGTGAGATAGCCGAGCTCCTTTTCATTGCCGAGCGGGCAATCGGCCATGTGGTCAATGACCACGTCGACATCCTGGAACTTATCGAGCAGTGGAGTGACATCCGGAATGCGGCTGGCGGGCATGAGGATATTCATGGACCGCTTCAGCTTGCGGGCACGCTCGAACAGAGGCGCCATGAGCGGGCCTTTGATCCAGTCGCCGGATGCGTTGGCCGACGGGCTGATGCGGATGCCGAGAAAGCCGGAGTCTTCGACGAGCTTCTGGAAATGATCGGGCGCGGCGGGGTCCTCTGGATTGATGCGCGCGACGCCGCGGAAGTACTGCGGGTATTGCTTCAAGACCGATGCCGTGTAGCTGTTGTCCCAGCGGTAATGAATTACCTGGATCAGCACGGTGCGGGAGACGCCGTTGGCCTTCATATGGTCCAGCAGCATCTCTGGAGTGGCGTCTTTGGCTGGGGGGTGCGTGGTCTCTTTGGCCCAGGGGAAGCGCGGGTCCGCCTTCCAGACGTGGACGTGGGGATCGAAAATGGGGTAGGTGACGGGGCTCTCCATAGCGTTGGCGGATGCAGCCGCCATTGTTCCAACGAACTGTCTGCGCGTCAACATAAGAAAAACGAATCTATCAGATTGAAACTCTGAATTTCTCTGGACGTGTGTAATACGAAATAATACGTGATTCTCCCTCCGTCCGCGCTGACGAGCGAAGTACACTATCCCGAAGAGGAAAAATGAATACTGCATTCGCATTGCTCCTGCAGGCAGCACCCAACTTGGATGACCGGCTGAAGAAGCTGGAATCAGCAGCCTCCAGCGCACAATCGGCCGGCGACAACGCCTGGATGCTGGTTTGCGCCGCTTTGGTTCTCATGATGACCGGACCCGGCCTGGCGCTTTTCTACGGCGGTTTGGTGCGCAAGAAGAATGTGCTGGGCACCATGATGCACAGCTTCATCATGATGGCTGTGGTGACCGTGATCTGGGCGGTGGTGGGGTACAGCCTGGTGTTTGGCGATGGCACGCCCTTCATCGGCGGCTTGAAGTATTTGTTCCTCAATGGCGTGGGCACCGCGCCGAATGCGGACTACGCGGGCACGATTCCGCAGGGGACCTTCATGGTCTACCAGTTGATGTTCGCGATCATTACCCCGGCTCTGATCTCCGGCGCGTTCGCCGAGCGCATGAAATTCAGCGCGATGCTGCTCTTCATGACGTTATGGGTTTTCGTAGTCTACTTCCCGATGGCGCACATGGTGTGGGGCAAGGGCGGTTTGTTGAATGCCTATCTGGGCGGTTCGATTCCCACGTTTGACTTTGCGGGCGGCACAGTGGTGCACATCACGTCCGGTGTTTCGGCGTTGGTTTGTGCGTTGTATCTGGGCAAACGGCTGGGCTATCCCACGGAGATTATGCGCCCGCACAGTCTGGTGCTGAGCGCGGTGGGTGCCTGCCTGCTGTGGGTTGGCTGGTTCGGCTTCAATGCGGGCAGTGCTCTGGCGGCCTCAGGCCTTGCAACCAGCGCATTTGTGGCAACGCACTTCGCCGCTGCCGCTGCGACGCTGGGCTGGCTAGTCGCGGAATGGGTACATATGGGCAAGCCGAGTATGCTCGGCGGGATCTCCGGTTGTGTGGCTGGGCTGGTGGCAATTACTCCTGCTTCCGGTTTCGTGAAGCCGATGCCGGCGCTGCTGATCGGCTTGGCGGCAGGTGTTTTCTGCTTCCTGATGGTGACGGCAGTGAAGTCGAAGTTTGGCTATGACGATACGCTCGATGCCTTTGGTGTTCACGGCGCGGGCGGGACGCTGGGTGCGATCCTGACGGGCGTTTTTGCTACCAAGGAAATCAATGACGCGCAGATCAACGGCAAAGTGTTGCCGCTGGGTCTGGTGGATGGTAACGGCGGTCAGGTGTTGAACCAGTTGATTGGCGTGGCCATTGCTTGGGGCCTGGCGATTGTTGGGACGCTGATTATTCTGAAAATCGTGGATGCAACGGTGGGCCTGCGGGTGAGCACGGATGATGAGCGTGAGGGCCTGGATGTGAGCCAGCACGGTGAAGAAGGCTACTTCCTCGAATCGTAAGCCCTGGCAGAGCGTAGACTAATCGGAGAAACCCGTGAAAAAACTCGAAGCGATTATTCAGCCCTTCAAACTCGATGAAGTGAAGGAAGCCCTCAAGCAGATTGGCATTGATGGCATGACCATTACCGAAGTCCGCGGCCACGGACGGCAGAAGGGGCACAAAGAGGTCTACCGGGGCCAGGAATACAACGTGGACCTGTTGCCCAAGGTGAAGTTTGAACTCGTGGTGCCTGATGCGCGGCTGGAGGAAGTGATCGAAGCGGTCATGAATGCAGCGCGGACGGGTAAGATCGGCGACGGCAAGATCTTTGTTTACGATGTTGCTGAAGCCATCCGTATTCGTAACAACGACCGCGGAGAAGCCGCAATTTAGTTCTGTCTGGACCGGATGACTGAAAACCAAATCCGGGAGCAGTTCTTTGCCTCCCGGAATGCACTTGCGGCTCTTGAGGCCCGCACTGTCCTTGTCGACGAGATCGTACGCAACCGCTGGAAGGGGCTCCCGGACAACGTGGCTCTGGTGGCGACGGGCGGCTATGGGCGCAGAGAATTATTTCCCTGTTCCGATATCGATCTGCTGATCCTGACACCGGATCTAAAGACGCAGGACCAGTTGCGCGAGCCGCTGGGGATCTATCTTCGCGATCTGTGGGATGCCGGTCTGCGCGTGAGCCAGTCCGTGCATACGCCGGCCGATTGCAATCAGATTGAAGCTTCGAATATCGAACTGGCGGTGAGCTTGCTCGACCGGCGCTTGCTGGCCGGCAACGCTGCCGTGTTTCAGCAGGTGCGCGATCCGAAAGCCGAACTCAGCCGGGATATTGCGAGGCTGACCCGCGAACGCCACGCACGTTTTCAAGACACGATCTATCATCTGGAACCAAACGTCAAAGATGCGCCGGGTGGCATGCGCGACTTGCAGGTGTTGCGCTGGCTGGCGAAGCTGGGCGTGGTCGGCGGCGACCTGCCCGCGGGCATTCCGGTGCTGTTTGAAATCCGTTGTTTTCTCCATTACATTGCCGGGCGCGATGAGAACAAGCTGAGTTTTGAGCGGCAGGATGAGATTGCCGCGCTGACCGGGGCGGATTCGCCAGAAGCTCTCATGCGGCAGTATTACCGGGCAGTCACGGGGATCTCGCGTGTGGCCGGGCGGCGTTTGGAGCGCTGTGAGGAGAAGCGCAGCGGCTTGTTCGCACAGTTCCGTGACCGCAGCGCGAGATATTCGAATACGGAGTTTACTGTGGTCCACGGCAAGGTCTTCTTCCGTGTACCGCAGTTGCTGGAACATGACCCCGGGTTGATTTTGAACCTGTTCGAATTCACCGCGCGCCATGGTTTGCCGCTGGCGATTGATACAGAAGAGCGCATTGAACGCAACGCGCAGCGCTTTGCAATGTGGGTTTCCACGCACCAGCCGTTATGGCCGCGCATCCGTACGATCTTGCGTCTGCCCAGTGCACCGGCCACGTTGCGGGACATGCATTCGGTGGGCATTCTGGAGGGGCTGTTTCCAGAACTGCACGAGATCACAGCGCTGGTGATCCGCGATTTTTATCACCGCTATACGGTGGATGAACATACGCTGGTGGCGATAAGGAATGTCGCTGCGCTGCGCGATCTGGACGCTGATGCGTTCGGGGACTTACTGCGGGAAACAGAAGAGGTTGACCTGCTGTTTGCAGCATTGCTGTTTCATGATGTGGGCAAGGCAGATGCCTTCGAGGGGCATGTGGAATCCTCTGCGGTGATTGCCGGGAGGGCTTTGCTGCGGTGCGGCATGTCTGATAAAGAGTTTGAGACAGTGCGGTTTCTGATCCGCTCGCACTTATTGCTTTCCGCAACCATGAATGGCCGGGATGTTTCAGATCCCGCAACGGCAAAGGATGTCGCCGGCAAGACCGGGACCGTGGAACGGCTGAAGTTACTCACGCTGCTGACTTATGCCGATATCAGCGCGGTGAATCCCTCGGCGATGACGCCCTGGCGCAGGCAGTTACTTTGGACGCTGCATACGGAGGCCGATGCGGCACTAACCCGGGAGTTGGGCGAGAAGAGTGAAAAGTCCGCGGAAACGGTGAGTTATCCCGAGTGGGATACGTTTCTGGCGGGCCTGCCTTCGCGCTATCTTCGGACGCACAGCCGGGAAGAGATTGCCGTGCATGCCGGCATGGCACCGGAGGCTTTGTCCAAAGGTGTGGCCGTGGCGCTGCGCCATGATACGGCGCATGTGCTGACGGTGGTGGCCAAGGATCAGCCGTTCCTGTTTGCCTCCGTGGCGGGATCGCTTTCGAGCTTCGGCTTCAATATCTTGAAGGCGGAGGCCTTTACCAACGCGCAGGGCCTGGTGGTGGATACGTTTTCGTTTGCCGACCCTTCGCGCAACCTGGACTTAAATCCTGAGATATCGGGTGAGGTCTTGCGCACTGTCAGCAAGGCGGTCCGCGGCGAGGTCAAGGTGGAGCAGTTACTGAAGCGGCGTCCTCTGGCAAAGCCTGATGTCTACGCGATGCAGGGGGCGAGGGCGAGTTTCGATAACACTGCGTCACCGGTGGCAACCTTGATTCAGTTAGTGACGCAGGACCGGCCGGGCCTGTTGTTCGACGTGGCGTCCGTAATTTCACAGCACGAGGGCAATATAGAAGTTGTGCTGGTGGATACCGAGGCGCGCAAGGCGATTGATGTGTTTTACGTAACGCATCAAGGGGCGAAGTTGAGTGACGGCGAAGCGATCCGGTTGACGGAAGCGATCAAGGATGTTATCGGGGTAAGGTAGCTTCTTCCGGAGTGTCCGCCATCGCGTCCCAAATATCGGCAAAGGTTTCCGTCATCCTCATATCATCTTCCGCTTCCACGCTCCCCGGCGGAACATGATCAGTGCCGACGTTGCCATCACCGCCTCTGCGGCCGGGATGGAGAGGAAGACTCCTGTTGGTCCCCAGTGCAGTAAGACGGCAAGCGTGTAAGCCAGGGGTAATTGAAAGCACCAGTACGCGAAGAAATTGATTACCGTTGGGGTTCTGGTGTCACCGGAGCCGTTGAACGCCTGGATGAGCGTCATGCCCCAGGCGTAGATCATGTTCCCGCCGCCGAGAAAGCGCAGTGCGATCACGGCGACATCCTGCACCGCCAGGTCCGAGGTAAACCAGGAGGTCAGCGGACGCGCATACACCAGGAAGATAAAGGTCACGATGGCCATGTAAGCGGTGTTATAGGCTCCGGTCTTATATACCGCTGCTTCCGCACGTTCTGGCTTCTTCGCACCCAGGCACTGGCCAACCAGAGTCGCTGCGGCACCGGAGAAGCCCCATGCCGGAAGTAATAGAAACAGGAAGATCTTCAGCGCCACCGAGTAAGCCGCCACGGGCACGCTGCCGAAGGTGGCCACCACGCGGATCAATCCAGTCCAACTGGCGGTGGAGATCAGAAATTGCAGCACACCATTGCCGGATACCTTAAGCAGGCGCCACATCACGTCCGGCAGGATACGGATTTGTTTCGCGGCAATCCTGACGCGGCTTGATCCATTGAGCAGCAGATAGATTTGGAATGCCACACCGGTCCCGCGGCCTATGGTGGTTGCCACGGATGCGCCGAAGACACCGAGCTTCGGCAGCCCCATCCAGCCGTTGATCAGGCAGGGGTCGAGGATGATATTCATCCCGTTGGCGAGCCATAACACGCGCATGGCGAGCGAGGCGTCACCGGCTCCCCGGAAAACAGCATTGATGAGGAACAGCAGAAAGATCACAATGGATCCGCCCAGCATAAGTCGCGCGTAATTCGTGCCGGTGGCGATGACGGAAGGTTCGCCGCCCATCAACCGGAGCAACTCTGGCGCGAAGAAGATTCCAATAAGCCCCACGATCACGGAGATCCCGATCCCGACGGCGATGGCCTGCACTGCGGCGTCGGCGGCACCCTGTGGGTCTTTCTCCCCGATACGGCGCGCGACGAAGGCGGTCGTGGCCATGCTGAAACCAATGGCAAGGCCAAAGACCAGGACGAGGCAGGATTCCGTGAGCGTGACCGTGGCCAGGGAATCGACACCAAGCTTGGCGACGAAGAACATATCCACCACGCCGAAGAGCGATTCCATCATCATTTCGAGAATCATGGGAATAGCCAGGACAATGATGGCGCGGTTGAGATTGCCGCTGGTGAAGTCACGGTGGGAGTTACCCAGTGCTTCGCGCAAAAGAGAAAGAAGACCCGTTGACGGGGAAGAAGCCTGTGCTTCCTGCATAGAAAATCCTTAGGAAAAATGGCAGAGCCGCCTGGTGCGGGCAGTAGCGCGCGGCGTTGGGTTCCGCGTCAGAGGTGGGAGAGATATCTCCCGGCAGGATTAGCGTACAGCGATACGGAAAATCATCGGCTTGCCTTTTCAGGATACACGAGCGGAGAAAACTCCGCTACAATTTGGAATCTTGACTCACCTGCGCAAAGAACTCGGAATGTGGGATCTGGTGCTGACGCAGATCCTGTTTGTGGTGGGGCTGCCCTGGATTGGCGTGGCGGCGAAGCTGGGGAGCGCCCATGCGATGTACTGGATGCTCGCGATTCTTACGTTCTACATTCCCTGCGCGGCAGTAGTGATCTTTCTGAATTCAAAGTGGCCGCTCGAAGGTGGGTTGTATCAGTGGGCGCGCCATGCGTTCGGGCCATTTACAGGTTTTCTCACGGCATGGAATCTCTGGTTGTATGTGATCATGCTGACGTCAGAGTCGGGCCTGCAGGTGGTGACTTATGTTGCCTATGCGGTCAACCGGCCGGATATCGCATCGAATAAGTTACTGATCTGTGCGGCGAATGTGGGTGTCTGCGTCCTCTTGACTTGGCTTTCCATTGCCGGTCTGCACTTTGGGAAATGGCTTCATAACGTGGCGGGCGTGGTGATTGTGGTGGCTTTCGTGACCATCATCGTGCTGGCCGCCTTTACGGGGCGCTATCATCCAGTTCCGCTGGCGATGCCGGCAGTCTCCCTGTTCAGCGTGAACATTCTGAGCAAGCTTGGCTTTGGCGCGCTGGGCGGCTTTGAGTATGTGGCTATCCTGGCCGGAGAGACGCGCAAGGCGGTGCGTTCCTTTGCCGGGTCCGTCTTGATTGCGGCACCGGTGATCGGTCTGATGTTCATCCTCGGCACGAGCGCCGTCATCGCGGTGGTGCAGGGCGGGGAAATCGAGTTAATCGGACCCGTGGCGCAGGTGTTGAGTCTCGGGGCGAAACCTTTCGGCCTGGCAACACAGGCGGTTTCACTCGCCATTTGCATGGTGGCCAGTCTTCGCGTGGCACAGGCCAGTGTGAACTTCACGGGTAACACGCGGTTGCCGATGGTGGCCGGGTGGGATCACCTGCTGCCCAAGTGGTTCACGAAGATCGACCCGAAGCGGGGCACGCCGGTGAATTCGATTCTGTTCGTGGGCGCGGCAACGCTCGCGGTGTCCATGCTGAGCCTGATCGGAGTGGGCCATGAGGAAGCGTTCCAGTTACTGTGGAACACGTCGATTGTGTTCTACGCACTGCCATATCTGGTGATGTTCGCCATTCCGCTCGTGGTGCCGGCACCACTGTGGCTGCGTATGGCCGCGGTATCCGGCTTCGTGATGACGTTCCTGGGGATACTGTTCGCGGTCGTGCCGATTATCGACGTGAAGAGCACCTGGATCTTCGCGGCGAAGATGACTGGCGTGGTGATCGCGGGCAACGTGCTCGGCGTATTGATCTACCTGGGCAGAGCGGCGATCACGGCTTCCAGTTCTTCGAGCGCACCGGCAAAGAAGTGATCCTGCGCGGTGATGAAGGTCAGTGATTTCGGTTCCGCGAAGCTTTGGAACATGCCTTCCAGCACGTCTTTGGGTCCATGCTCATCCACGGTGCTGTGGACGAAGTACTTCGGCAGGTGACACTGGCCGAGGAAATCAAAGTTTTCCTTCCACGTGGGAAAGCCTACAGGGATGAGACGGCTGGGTGCCGCGGGCTCATCCTGCATGGAATAACCGAGCTTGAGGGTGACCCGGGAGCCGAAGGAGAACCCTGCAATAGCGAAGGGCAGGTGCGGGTAACGGTCGCGCAGGAATTGCAGCGCGGCGCGTGCGTCTTCCACTTCGCCAATGCCGTTGTCATGTACACCTTCACTGCGTCCGGTGCCGCGGAAATTGAAGCGCAGCACCACGGAGCCGGACTTGCGCAGTCCGCGCGCCATCCGGTAGACCACTTTATTCAGCATGGTGCCACCGAACAGGGGATGCGGGTGGCAAACCAGGCAGGCTTCCACTGGCTCCTGATGATCCGGCTCTTCGAGCAGAGCTTCGAGCGCACCGGCAGGCCCCGGCACACTGAGAGATTCGATTTTCCGCGCCACGGTTAGTTGGTCCGGAAGTTGGTGAACTGAAGGTCGATGCCGAAATCGGCACCGCGCAGCAGTGCGATGGCCTGCTGCAGGGTATCGCGGTCTTTCCCCGCCACCCGCACGAGTTCGCCATTGATGGAAGCCTGCACCTTGAGCTTGCTGTCTTTGATCTTCTTGACGATATCCTTCGCCTTTTCGGTGGGAATGCCGGAAATCAGCGTGACTTCCTGTTTGACCGACATGCCGTGCGCCGCAACCACGGGGCCGTAGGTAAGGTTCTTGACCGGTACGTTGCGCTTGACAAGTTTGCCCTGCAGGATTTCAATGACGGCACGGAGCTTGTAATCGTCAGCACTGGCGATTTCCAGCTTCTTATCCTTCTCCTTCAATTCGATGGAGGACTTGGAATCCTTCAGGTCGAACCGGGTGGTGATTTCCTTCATGGCCTGCTGAATGGCGTTGTTCACCTCAGGCATGTTGATTTCAGATACGACGTCAAAACTGTTATCGGGCATCGAAGATTAGTTTAACCGGAACGTCATTGCGCGCTGGAATGCTATCTTGCGGAGGTATGCGATTCAGCCTGCTTTTCCTGTTTGCCGCGGCTCTGTTTGGGCAGACTGCCACGTTCTCCGATATTGCGATTTCTCCGGATGGAACGCGCCTGGCATGGCTGCAGGGCGTGGAGGGCTCCACCGCCAAGACCCTGCATATCACCCGCGCCGGCAAGGACACCGCGGTGCCGGTGCCGGGCGCGAAGGATCTAAGTTCTCCGGCCTGGTCTTCCGATGGAAGAACGCTGACCGTGGTGGCTTCAAATGCCGCCGGCGATCCGGAACTTGCGCTGGTCAATGGAGACACCAATAGGGTGAAGGTGCTGGCCAGGCTGAAGGGCTTTGCGGACCGGCCGAAGTTTTCCCCGGACGGCAAGCGCATCGCTTTCCTCTATGTGGAAGGAGCTTCAGGCGGCGGACCACTCGCAGCAACCGGCGTGCAGACCGGCGTCATCGATACGGGCTTCCATAATCAGAGGATCGGAATGGTGGACGTCGCAACCGGCAAGCAGGGTTTTGGTTCCGCCCCGGACCGGCATGTGTACGACTTCGACTGGTCGCCGGATGGACGGCAACTGGTGGCCACCGCAGCGCCAGGACCGGGCGATAACAACTGGTGGATTGCCGAACTCTATGTGTTTGATTCGGGCACCGGGGCAGGGAAGTCGATCTACAAGCCGAAGCTGCAACTGGCGACACCGCGGTATTCGCCGGATGGCAAGATCATCGCGTTTATTGAAGGGTTGATGAGTGATGAAGGGTTCCACGGCGGTGAAGTTTTCACTGTGCCCGCGGGCGGCGGCGCGGCGGTGAATCGCACGCCGGGGAGAAAGTCATCCCCGAATTCGGTTGCCTGGCAGGGACCGGAGCAGTTACTGTTTACGGAACGCATGGGCGGCGGCAGCGGGATCTCTGTGACGAATACAAAGACCGGCGTGACCGAGACACTGTGGCGTGGCGATGAGGATGCCCACATTGCCGGTAATTTCCCGAATCTGGCGCTTTCGAAGGATGGCAGGACGGCGGGTTTCATCCGGAGTACATTTGGTCTGCCGCCCGCCGTTTGGGGCGGGTTGATTGGAGAGTGGAAGCCGGTCACGCATGCCAATGATGCTGTGAAGCCGAAGTGGGGCGGGGCGCAGAGTCTGGAGTTTACGGTGGATGGGGCACAGGTGCAGGCCTGGCTGATTCCTCCCGCGAAGCCGGCGGCGGGGAAGAATCCGTTGATTGTGCAGATTCACGGTGGTCCGTCTAACTCTGTCGTTCCCGTCTGGCCGGATAAAGACAGTAACATCGCGTTACTTACGGGCAAGGGTTACTATGTGCTGCTGCCCAATCCGCGGGGCAGTTATGGACAGGGTGAGGTCTTCACGCAGGCCAACGTGAAGGACTTCGGTTATGGGGACCTCAAAGATATCCTCGGCGCGGTGGATGCGGCGATCGCGAAATTCCCGATCGATCCGGAAAGACTGGGAGTTACCGGCTGGAGTTATGGAGGTTACATGACTATGTTCGCTGTGACGCAGACGAACCGTTTCAAGGCTGCGGTGGCGGGTGCAGGAATTGCGAACTGGCAGAGTTACTACGGGCAGAACCTGATTGACCAGTGGATGATTCCGTTCTTCGGTGCCAGCGTGTATGATGACCCGGCGGTATATGCGAAGAGTTCGCCCATCACTTTCATCAAGAACGTGAAGACGCCGACGCTCGTGGTGGTTGGTGAGCAGGATGCCGAGTGCCCCGCGCCGCAATCCTATGAGTTTTGGCATGCGTTGAAGACGTTCCAGGTTCCGACACAACTGGTGGTGTATCCGGGAGAAGGTCATCAATTCATGCAGCCGAAGAACAAGGAGGACCGGGCGCAGAAGGTCACGGACTGGTTCGGGAAGTATTTGAAGTAAGGGGGAGCGGTGGTGGTGGGAAGAGGCGGAGAACCGGGTTCTCCACCCCTTCCGATGCCAGTCTACGCGGGGTCGTAATTGAGATTCGGCCCCAGCCAGCGCTCCGCTTCGGTGAGGGTCATCCCCTTGCGGGTGGCGTATTCTTCCACCTGGTCCTTGTCGATCTTACCCAGGCTGAAGTATCTCGATTCCGGGTGCGCGAAGTAAAGTCCACTTACACTGGAGCCCGGCCACATCGCGTAGGATTCCGTGAGTTTCATTCCCGTGTTGGCCTCCACATCGAGCAGATTCCAAAGAATTCCTTTCTCTGTGTGGTCAGGACAGGCCGGATAGCCGGGAGCCGGCCGGATGCCACGGTATTTCTCGTGGATCAGTTCCTCCGGCGTCAGATTCTCCGTAAGCCCATAGCCCCACTCCGCACGGACCCGCTGGTGGAGGCATTCGGCGAAGGCCTCGGCAAGCCGGTCAGCCAGGGCTTCGGCCATGATGGCGTTGTAATCATCATGCGCAGCCCGGAACTGCTCCGCCAGTTCTTGCAGGCCAATTCCGGCAGTCACGGCAAAGGCCCCGATGTGATCTTGCAGGCCAGTGGATTTCGGTGCAATGAAGTCCGCCAGGGAGCGGCACGGTCCATCATTTTCACGGACCTGCTGCCGGAGGAAATGCAGTGTTGTCCCGTTGCCGAGTTCGACGTCATCGCCGGCGGCATTCGCAGGGAAGAAGCCGTATACGCCACGCGCCGTAAGTAGTTTTTCCCCGATAATCCGGTCGAGCAGCGCATTGCCGTCCGCGAAAATCTGGCTGGCCTGTGTGCCCTGCGTTTCATGACTGAGAATCCTGGGGTAAATGCCCTTCAATCCCCAGGTGTGGAAGAATGGCGACCAGTCAATATAACTGCGCAGCGTTTCGAGCGGGAAATCCGCCAGGACGCGAACACCGGTAAATGCAGGCGCGGGGATATCTTCCGCCCGCCACTCGACCGGCGTGCGGCGCTCACGGGCTGTTGCGAGTGGCAGTGCCAGACTCTTCGGTGCCGCATGTGACTTACGGATTGCCTCATATTCGGCCCGGTGCTGCAGTACGAAGTCCGCCTTGCCATCGTCACTGAGCAGACTGGAAGTTACCGGTACGGCACGGCTGGCATCCAGAACATGAACCACGGGCTGACTGTAATGCGGTGCGATCTTGATCGCCGTATGTGCGCGGCTGGTGGTGGCCCCGCCAACGAGCAGCGGAATCTGGAAGCCCTGGCGTTCCATTTCGCGGGCCACATGCACCATTTCATCCAGTGACGGCGTGATCAGGCCGCTGAGGCCGATGATATCCGCATTCTCGGCTTTCGCACGCTCCAAAATCTTGTCGCAGGAGACCATCACGCCCATGTCAATCACGTCATAGTTATTGCAGGCCAGCACCACACCAACAATATTCTTGCCGATATCATGCACGTCGCCTTTGACGGTGGCGAGAACGATCTTGCCCCGGACTTTCACCACCTCCCCGGCCGCTTCCTGCGCCGCTTTCTCAGCCTCCATGAAAGGCGTAAGATAAGCGACAGCCTTCTTCATCACGCGCGCGGATTTCACCACCTGCGGCAGGAACATCTTACCCGAGCCGAAAAGGTCACCCACCACGCCCATACCATCCATCAACGGACCTTCAATCACCAGCAGCGGACGCCCCAGTTTGGCGCGCGCCTCTTCGGTGTCGATGTCAATGTAAGTGTCAATGCCCTTCACCAGAGCATGGGACAAACGTTCTTCCACCGTGCCGTTGCGCCATTCCTCAGCCTTCTTTTCCGCGACGGCTGTGCCGGAAGTGGTGGCTTTGAGCATCTCGCCGTGCTCCACAAGGCGCTCGGTCGCGTCCGGACGGCGGTTGAGCAGAACGTCTTCGACAAGCACCTTCAGTTCCGGTTCAATCTCCTCATAGACCTCCAGCATGCCAGCGTTGACGATGCCCATGTCCATGCCCGCCGCGATGGCGTGATAGAGGAACGCCGAGTGCATCGCTTCCCGGACCTTGTTATTGCCGCGGAAGCTGAACGAGATATTGGAAACGCCGCCACTTACTTTGGCGTGAGGTAAGTTGGTCTTGATCCAGCGAGTGGCATGAATAAAGTCGAGGGCATAGTTATTGTGCTCATCCATGCCCGTGGCCACGGTAAGTATGTTGGGGTCGAAGATAATATCTTCCGGCGGGAAACCAACTTCGCTGGTGAGAATCCGGTACGCGCGTTCGCAGATGCGGATCTTATCTTCATAAGTGGCAGCCTGGCCCTGTTCATCAAAGGCCATTACCACGACGGCGGCACCGTATTTCCGGACGGCAGCGGCATTCTGACGGAACTTTTCTTCGCCCTCCTTGAGCGAGATGGAGTTGACAATGCCCTTGCCCTGCAAGCACTTCAAGCTGGCCTCAATCACTTCCCATTTGGAGGAATCCACCATGAAGGGAACCTTGGCGACTTCGGGCTCACTGGCCAGCAGTTGCAGGAAGCGGGTCATGGCGGAGACGCCATCGATCATGCCCTCATCCATGCAGATATCGATGACGTTGGCTCCGTTCTCCACCTGCTGGCGGGCAATGGCCACGGCTTCTTCGTATTTCCCCTCTTTGATCAGCTTGGCGAACTTGGGCGAACCCGCCACGTTGGTGCGTTCGCCGATCATGATGTAGACGCCCTGCTGCTGCGTGAAGGGCTGCGAGCCGGAGAGCCGCAGCGGCTGGAACGCGGCGGCTGTATCGGGCACGGTCACGCTGACCGAGGTCGAGGGCTTCTGGATTTCACGCGGATGCCGCCCGTCGAGTGCCTTGGCGATGGCGGCAATGTGCTCCGGCGTGTTGCCGCAGCAGCCGCCGGCAATGTTGATCAAGCCGCCCTGGGCGAACTCACCCAGAAAGCGCGCCATATCCGCCGGACCCAAATCGAAGCCGGTGGGCGAGAGCGGGTTGGGCAGCCCCGCGTTCGGGTAGCAGGAAATCGCGGTGTTGGACTTTTCGGCAAGTTCGGCGAGGAACGGATACATCAGGTCCGGCCCCAGAGAACAGTTCAAGCCCACGGACAGCGGATTCACATGCTGCACGGCATTCCAGTAGGCCTCAATGGTCTGCGCGGAGATCATCGTCTCCCCGCCACGGCCCACTGCCGCGGAGATCATGACCGGGAGTTCTTTGCCGTCCTGGTCAAACACCTCTCGGATCGCCACGAGCGCAGCCTTCGCATTAAGCGAATCGAAGATCGTTTCCACCAGCAGCAGATCTGAACCGCCCGCAATCAGCGCCCGGACCTGTTCCATGTACGCCGTTTTCACCTGATCGAAAGTCACGACGCGGAAGCCCGAATCATCCGCATCCGGTGAGTTCGAGAGCGAAACGGTTAGGGGACCGATGGAACCGGCGACAAAGCGCTGGCGCCCGGTGGCTGTCCCGACCCGGTCCGCCCACTCGCGGCACTGGCGGGCCGATTGTTCGTTGATCTCCCAGGCGAGGTCTTGCAGGGACTTGTCTTCAATGATTTTCTGGTAGAACGCCGGGTCTTTCCGGTCGCCGTGCTCGCGCGGATCATCCACAAAGAACTCGCTTTGTGAGATGGTGGTGGCCCCGAAAGTATTGGTTTCGATGATATCCGCGCCGGCTTCGAGAAAGCGCCGGTGGATGTCGCAGATCATCTTCGGCTGTGTCAGCGAAAAGAGATCGCCATTGTTTAGCAGGTCTTTGCCCGAATTCTTGAAACGCTCGCCGCGGATGTCGGCCTCAGTCATCCCGTAGGTGCGGATCGTGGTTCCCATCGCCCCATCGATGATGGCGATACGGTTGGCAAGGATTTTCTTGAGGGGATGCTCTTGGGCTCGGGTCATGTCAGGAGGGCTGGCTGTCCTTATGATAACGGGGACTTTATTCGTGCGCATGGGAGACGCGCGAACGAGGGGCGGGATTCGGGTTCAGTGCGGACATGGGCGCACTTGGAGTGTATGCGGCGTGGGCGGTGTATTCAATTGTCGAAGAACATGGGCGCGGCCCTGTCTGCCTGCCCGGTTAAGGCTCTCGGTGGTGGTTACGCAGCGGGTTCGAGGGTGTCTGGCGGGTTGGTTTCCATAAGGGAAGTGTTAATGGGCTTCTCTTGTGGTGCATTTTTTGCGATTTGGGCTGCGATTTGTTCGAGTTCGATCTCTTCGAGGATCTGCTGGAGGGCTTCTTCGCCGGCGGGGGCGGGTTGGGGGAGATTGAGGTTGGCGGCGGATTCGGCCTGGAGTTTGCGGCAGAGGCGGAGGTCGGCGTAGAG
>CAIXXM010000044.1 GCA_903923395.1 uncultured Acidobacteriia bacterium | reverse complement strand
TTGTTGTTGTGGTTGTGGTTCTTGTCTTCTTCCCTGTCACCTTCCTATTTGGTGTCAGCCGGTTCCTCTTTCAAGCCCTGGCGCTCGCTGTTGTGCTGTCACTCTTCGCCTCCTACGTTGTGGCCATGACGGTGGTGCCACTGTTCTGTGCGCGCTTTATCAAATCGCCCCACGGACAGCACCATCCCGAACACAAGCCCAGCATCGGAGGCAGTTTCAACAAATGGTTTAACCGGCAATTCGAAAAGCTGTTGAACGGCTATGACTATCTCATCGCGGGCGTGTTGAAAGCCCCTGTGATGGTCATGGTGGGCCTTTTTGTATTGTTCGGCGTGAGCCTTGCCATCTTCCCCCTGTTGGGCGTTTCCTTTTTCCCGCGTACGGATGCCGGGCAGTTCGTCATCAGCCTCAAGTCACCCACGGGGACGAAGATTGAAAACACAAATGAAGATGTGAAAAAGGTGGAACAAATCATCCGCGAAGAAGTCCCGCCCCATGACCTGAATGTGATTGTCTCGAACATCGGCATCAATACCGATATCTCGGCGATCTACTCCTCCAATTCGGCGCCGCACACTTCCGTGGTTCAGGCTAGTTTGAAGGAAGATCATGAGACCGGCAGTTACGAATACATGAATCGCATCCGCAAGCGGATTGCCCGGGAACTTCCGCAATTGAGTGCCTACTTCCAATCCGGCGGCCTGGTGGATGCCGTGCTGAATCTCGGACTTCCCGCTCCCATTGACGTGCAGGTTTCCGGGTCCAATGTGAAGGCGGGTTATGAACTGGCACAGCGGCTTGCACGGGAGATCCGCAACATTCCGAATACCAGTGATGTCTATATCCCGCAGGATCTCGATTATCCCTCATTGCGCCTGGATATTAACCGGGAGCGCGCCGGGCAAATGGGATTATCGCAACACGAAGTGGTGAACAACGTTATTACTGCGCTCACATCGAACGCGATGATTGCGCCGAGTTACTGGATCGACCCGAAATCAGGTAATGACTATATGTTGACCGTCCAATACCCTGAGGCGCAGATTACTTCGCTGCCGGACCTTCGGGCCATTCCGCTGCATTCCGGTCATGAGAATGGCGCCACGCGACTCGACATGGTGAGTGAGGTCACCCGCTTCCTGTCGCCCACGGAAGTGGATCACTACCAACTCCGGCGGATCACGGATATCTTTGTGCAGACAGAAAATGAAGATCTCGGGCACGTTGCCGACAGGATTGATCAGTTAGTGGCGAAGACTAAGATTCCAGATGGCCTGCGAATCAACTTGCGGGGCTCGGTACAGGGGATGAGAACGTCGTTTCAGAGCTTCGGGTTCGGATTGATCATGTCCGTGGTGCTGTTGTTCCTCGTGATCACGGCGCAATTCCGGTCCTTTCTGGATCCGGTCTTGATTCTGCTCGCGCTGCCGCCGGGCATCACGGGCGTGCTGCTGACTCTCTGGCTTACCGGTACAACTCTCAATGTTATGTCGCTGATGGGTATCGTCATGATGGTCGGCATATCCGTTTCTGACAGTATTCTCATCGTGGAATTCACCAAGCAATTGCAGAAGGAAGGCCTGAATGTGCGGCAGGCGGTGGCCAGAGCAGCGCGAGTCCGTTTGCGTCCTGTATTGATGACTTCACTGGCGACGGTGATCGGACTGTTGCCGATGGCAATGAAACTGGGGGAAGGCAGTGAAGCCTATGCGCCACTGGCGCGCGCGATCTGCGGAGGTGTTGGTGTTTCCGCCATGCTTACCGTATTCGTGGTACCCGCGGCATATACGCTGGTCTATGGCCGCAAGGAGAGTGCAGCATGAGAATCCAATGGTTGATGTTGCTGCTCCCGGTATGTCTGTCGGCCCAGGAGCCAGTCAAGTTGACCCTCGCGGAAGCGGAGGCGGTGGCACTGAAGAACAACCCTTCGGTCAGCGCAGCCTTTCTGGATGCCGCTGCGGCGAATCAAGTTACTTTGGAAGTCCGGTCGACTTTGTTTCCTACCTTGACGGGCAGTGTGACGGGAGTTGCCTCAGTACCTTTCAGCAATATCTCCGCAGGTGGCTTGAATAACTCGACGGTGTATGACCGTCTGGCTGCCGGTGCCACAGTAAGTCAGTTGATCACAGACTTCGGGCGTACATCCAACCTCGCCGCGAGTGCGCGGCTGCGGGCAGAGGCCAGAAATCAGCTGGCAAAGGCAACGCGTGCAGATATCGTATTGCAGGTGGACCGGGCTTACTTCTCCGCTCTGCGGGCCGCAGCAGTGGTCAATGTAGCGAAAGAGACCGTCAAGGCCCGCCAACTTGTGGCGGACCAGGCGGAAGCACTGGCGAACGCGAAATTGAAGTCCACCCTGGATGTTACTTTCGCGAAGGTAAACCTGTCAGAAGCCAGACTACTGGAGTTAGACGCAGAGAACGCACTGAAAGCGGCTGAGGCGGAATTGTCGAATGCCCTGGGCTATCGCGAGGCGCGAACCTTTGCTCTGGAAGCAGTCCCTGTTACAGGTGCTCCGCCGAATGAAGTGCGGCCGCTTATCGAACTTTCGCGCCAACGGCGTCCCGAGTTGCTCAGCGCCCGCGCGGAAGTGGAAAGTGCGAAGAAATTCACCACTGCGGAGAAGGATCTCGCGCTGCCGACCATCAGTGCTGTCGGTGCCGGTGGCGGAGTCCCCGCACATGAGGCGGCACTCCATGGGCGGTACCTTGCCGCGGGCGTCAACGTCAATATCCCGGTACTCAACGGGCATCTCTTCAGTGCACGGCGCACGGAAGCGGAGTACCGCGCCCAGGCCGCCGAGCAAGTGCTGCATGCCATTGAGAACCGGATCGCACGTGATGTCGATGTCGCGTTTCTCAATGCATCAGCGGCATACCAACGGCTGGCACTTACTGTGGAACTTCTGGATCAGGCGTCGCAATCCATGCAGTTGGCACAGGCGCGCTATGATCTGGGGCTCGGCTCCATTGTGGAACTCAGCCAGGCGCAATTGAATCTGACCTCGGCGCAATTGGCCAATACAAGCGCTGGTTTTGAGTACAGCTTGCAGCGCAGCGTGCTTGACTATCAAACGGGGGCGCCAAAGTGATCCGCGTCCTGATCGCAGACGACCATCCACTGATCCGGCAGGGGCTGCGGACGCTGCTCGAACAGGATGGGGAGTTCTTGACAGTGGGTGAAGCCGGTAATGGCATTGAGGCCGTGGAGATGGCCGTCCAACTGAGGCCGGATGTCATTCTTCTGGATGTCGCGATGCCCCGGCTCACCGGTCCGGATGCCGCCCGGAAGATCCGGGAACGCATGCCGGGTGCCGCCATCATCATCGTCAGCATGCACTCTGACGAAGCCTATGTCCTGCGTGCTCTCAACGCGGGCGCAAGCGGCTATCTTCTGAAGACCTCCACTGACAAGGAAGTCATCGGCGCAGTGCGCTCCGTGGCGCAGGGCAAGACTTACTTCAGTCCGGAAATCCGCCAGGTCCTGATGGAGGAACATATCGCGGAGATGCGCCGGAAGGGTGTGGAGGACAGCTATGATCTTCTCAGTCTGCGGGAGAAAGAGATCATGCAGTCACTGATCTCCGGGCGATCAAACCGCGATACGGCGGAGGCTTTGTTCATCAGTGTTGCCACGGTGGAGACGCACCGGAACAATATCTTCCAGAAGTTAGGCGTCCATAACCTGCCGGAACTTATTCTCTATGCCGTTCGCAAAGGGCTCATTTCATGACTGTGGGGTAAGTGGAAACGCAGTCTGGTTCCCCGCCCCGGCGCGGCTTCGATATTCATGGTGCCGCCAAACCGCAGCACCCGTTCCTGCATTCCGAGCAGGCCCAGGCCCGATTCTGTGACAGGATCAAAACCAAGCCCGTCATCGGCGATGACAAAGTCAATACCGGCAGCGGTTTGGCGGAGTTCCACGAGAATCCCTCGTCCATGGGAATGGCGCTCGGCGTTATGGACCGCCTCCTGCACCACCCGGTAAACACAGGTGCGCAGCTCCTCCGGCAGATCCTCTGTGAATTCATCCACCACGACTTCCACCGGGATGGGACGGGTGCGTGTGGCTTCTCTGGCGAGCCACTTCAACGCGGGAATCAAGCCGAGATCATCCAACATGGAAGGCCGCAGCAGCAGAGCAAGGTCCCGCACACCGGCCGCGGTTTGAGAAGTTATTTCCGAGAGCTTGTCCATCTGCAACACGGCAGCGTCACGCTCCCCGTTCGCCACCGAAGACCGCAGATGACCCAAAGTAAGCAAGGCTGCGTAGAGCTTCTGCCCCACTTCGTCATGGAGATCTCTCGATATCTTCTGACGTTCGGTTTCCTGTGCGGTCACCAGTTCGGCGGAAAGCCTTTCCATTTCTGACCGCGCCCGGAGTGCGGTGTCCAGGCGTGCGTTGGATTCTGCTTCCAGACGCAAGAGACGCCGGAGTGTGGTGCTCGCGAGAAAGATACCAAGCAGCACAGTTAACGCGAGCAGGATACCCAATTCCGTTCGATAAGTGGAGAGCAGTGTGCCGACGCTGTGGCTGTTCTTTTCGGATTGGCGTTCGCTCAAAGTTTGTAACTGGTCGGCCTGCGCCAGTAACTGCAGACGACGCGGCAGCAGAATAGTTTGCGCGAAGGAGTACCGGCGTGCTACGCGTTCTGTTTCCGGCCATTCGAAGACATCGGAGAGAAGAGCCAGATAGCCTTCCGAATCAAATGATGTGGCAGGAAGTCCACGGAGGCACTTGGCAAGACTTTCCCTCAGGGTGCGGGCCTCGCCAAGGAAGCCATTGAGGTGCGCTTTGGAGGGAGGATTATTTTGATCGAGGAGGTAATCGCGGACGTGTGTGCCCGCGAGAAAGATACTGGAGCGGAGGCGTTCCAGGCTGCGGTTCCGGTCGGCATCCTCCAGGCGGATGCGCTCATTCTCCATCGCGGCGCGGCGCAGGAAAAGAGTGGCACTGCCGCCGAGCGCGAACATCAGCAACAACAAACCGCCAAAACCGAACAACAGGAGCGTTTGGGAACGGGAGGTATGCAAAGAGAATTATCGCAGGAAAAAGACAAAGGGCGGAACCTTGCGGCTCCGCCCCTGTGTTTCTTACTACCGTTTGAGCGAAACGTCCTAGAACGTCAGCTTGCCGGCGAGGATCATCATACGGCCAGACACCGAAGCGCCCTGACCGGTGCCATAGATGCTGGTGGGCGGTCCGAGAGTCGTGGTGATGGTACCGAAAGCACCGGAAGACAGTGCGCCGGACGGGTTGGCAAAGTTGGCATGGTTGAACAGGTTATAAGCCTGGATACCAACGTTGAGACGGACATGTTCCTTCCACTTGAAGTCGCGGGAGAGGTTGCTGTCCACGTTGAAGTAACCGGGGCCACGGAAGCTGTTCGGTGCCACATTGCCCCAATCGGTCTGCACGGGGGAAGCCACACCGGAAGTGCTGTTGTAAGTGGCGAAGGCGGTCTTCTGGAGGCAGGGAGCGTTGACTGCAGCCTTGCCGCAATCCGCGCTAACTGCACTGGCCTGAAGAACGTCGGCAAGCGGGGTGAGGATACCACCGGCAGAGTTGATCTGCGCGGGGATCTTGCTGTCCGTCACGCTGAACGGAGCACCGGAGTAGATGTACATCTTGCCGCCGATGGTCCAATCCGCCAACAGGTAGTTGATTGCCTTGTTGGAGAACTTCTTCGGCTGCACCCACACGAGGTCAGCGGCCCACTGGTGCCGGTTGTCAAAGCCCAGGCTGCCGTAGCTGCCGTTGAGGTTGAGCGGGTTTTCGTAAGCGATGGTGCCGAGCGCGTGGCTCCAGGTGTAGTGGATCTGACCAGTCAGGCCATAGCTGAAGGTGTGCTTGAACTGGAGGGTCAGAGCATCGTAGTTGCTGATGCCGTTGTTGTAGTACTGGGTCACCGTCACGAAACGGGAATCCGGAGCGGCGATGGGCAGCCCGCCATAGCCACCACCGTAACGGCTGATACCGGCCGAGTTGGTGTAGGAGTTGGCGTTGACAGATTCCTGCAGGTTATAGCCATGGTTGCCAACATAGGTGGCGATCACGGAGTTATGGGGCGTCAATTCATGCTGGATTTCGAAGCTCCATTCCAGATCCTTCGGGGCCTTGTAAGAAGCGGGGCCGGAGACGATGCTGGGGGTGGAGAACGCAGCGGGAGCAACGGCAGCCTTGATCTGCGCCAGTGTGTAGCCAGCCGCGAAGCCGTTGAAGAAGGCGTTGGCGGAAGCAGCTGCGGAGGCAGCGGAGCTGGTCGGGTCAGTGGCGAGGCTGATGTTGCCGAAGTTCAGACCGCCGGGCGCGAACTTGTTCGGCACCAGATTGGAGAACGTACCGGCAAGACCATCCGTGTAGTTGGTGGAGAAGATACCGATACCGCTGCGGATGACCGTCTTGTTGTCATGGAAGGGCTTCCAGGCAATACCAACGCGGGGCTGCACGATCACGCCTTCGGCTTGATAGAAGGTATTCTTCGCAAGCAGCAGCGTGGTGCTGTAGGGAGTGTTGACGTTGGCGGAGTAGCTGGGGTCATTGAACGGAACGTTGGTGTGGACGAAGCAGGTTTCGTTACAGGTCGGGTTCAGATCCTTTTCGAAACGGAAGCCATAGGTCAGCTTGATGTCCTTGTTGACATTCCATTCGTCAGAGACGTAGAAGTTTGCCGCGGGGATCCGGAAGTGCAGTGCACCGTACTTCGGGTAAGACTGGGTGAAGCTGCTGCCCAGACCAGTACCGGAGTAGTTCAGCTTGCCGTTGGCGAAATCCGCAAGGTCAGAAATGTTGTAGGAACCAACGAAGGCGCTCTGCGCGATGCTGCTGTAGGTGTACTTGTCATAGCGGAAAGCGAAGCCAGCCTTCAGAGAGTGGCGGCCCTTGCTCCAGGAGAGGTCATCGCTCAGCTGGATGTGACCAACGTTGCGGCCCGCGGGATAGCCGTAAGGATAGGTTGCGCCGCCAACGGTCGGGAAGCCGCCGCCATTCGCGCCGCCGTCACCGAGAGCAATTGCTTCGGGCATCAGCGAGGTGGTCTTGGCGAAGTCCTGCACGCCGAACAGAGCGGAGTACCAGAGAACAGAGCCGACGAAGTTGTTGACGATGGTCGGGGTGATGACGTAGGTGTGGTTGACGCTGCCCTGATACTGGGGCTGCACGCTGACCGCGTTGTAGGCGGGGTTGATGGCACTGGTGCCGGTGGCCTGCACGCCGGTGTCATGGCTCATGCGGAAGAAGATACGCTGTGCCGAATTGATGTTGTAATCCGTGCGGATGGCGAAGAGACGTTCCGTGTTCAGCTGGTTGTTGTTCACACCGAGCGAAACAGCGCAAGGCGTATCCACACCGAAAGTCTGGGTGCCGAACTTGGTGCCCTTGAAGGTACCGGTGCCGCAGCCGAGCGCATTGTTGCCATCCTGCAGCTGACCTTTCCCGTTGGTCACGGGGACCGCGCGGGAGAAGCCGGGAGACGTGTTGATCAGGCTGAACATATCCTGATACAACGGCAGCTGGGCTGCGTTGATGTGAGCGAGTGCATAAGCCTGCAACTGGGCGGAAGGCAGCGAAACCACGCCGGAGGCCGGCAGCACGTAACGCAGGTTCTCATCGTCAAACATGAAGAAGAGCTTGCCCTTCCAGATGGGGCCGGTCACCTTGCCGCCGAACTGGTGCGCATCCGAGCGGCCCTTGGGGGTGCCGGTGGCATTGTTGAAGAACGAATTCGCGTTCAAGCCCTGGTAGTTGTAGTTGTAGAACAGGTTGCCGTGGAACTGATTGCCGCCGGAGGAGCCGATCATGTTCACCTGCGCGCCGGCCATGCGGCCATATTGCGGGCTGTAGGCGTTCATCACAACGGCAGCTTCAGAGACTTCGTTCGCACCGAGCAGGTTGTTGCTGGCACCGGAGTTGTTGATGTTGTTGGCGGGGTCATTCTGGTCAACGCCATTCAGCGTGAAGAGAATGGATGCGCCGGGGATGCCGTTCGCATTCATGTTGCTCGAACCGCCGGTCACGTTGACGCGGATGCCGGGAACCGTCATCGCGAGGGTGGTCAAGTCGCCACCGGCCATCGGGAGGTTTTCCACCTGCTTCGTGCTGAAGCTGGTTTCAAGGTTTGCGTTTTCGGTCTGAAGAAGAGCAGCGTCGGTGGAAACTTCGATGGTGGAAACCGTGCCTTCCGCGTTCATCACGAGGTTGACTTCGGCAGCCTGCCCGAGGAGCAGGGAGATCTTGGTGTTGGCGGACTTCAGTCCTTTCGAACTGGCGGAGATCACATAGTCGCCCGGCTGCATCAGCGGGAAGCGGTACTGACCCTGTCCATTGGTCACAGCGCTGCGGCTTTCACCGGAAGCGGCGGACTTGATAACGACCGTTGCGCCGGGGACAATGCCGCCCGTCGTATCGGTCACCACACCAACCGCATCAGCAGTGGTCATGGTTTGTGAGAAAGCAAGCGGCGAAAACAGCAGTGCCGCGGTGAGTGGAATTGCAGACAGTGCAAGCCGCGAGGCGAACACTGCTTTTACTACCGACGTTCCAAAGTACCGTTGGACCATATTGAGATTTTTCTCCAGAACTGAAAATGGCGAACCGATGCAAAAGGACAAGGTTCGATTCTAAACTCTTTGCATGAGCTGCACAAGCATGGTGCGTTAGATCACACAAATGCAGGTGCCGCGGTCACTGCGAGAGACCGAAGCGTACCTGAAGACACTATTCATGCCAGTGTAACCGATTTTACGCAGGCTTTAGGTTTGGGAAAAATAAAAAATCCGAAGACGGGCGGGATTAATCGTCGTCTTCGATCTGTTCGCCGACTTTGAGAACCGCCAGGAACGCTTCCTGCGGGATATCCACGTTGCCGACACGCTTCATCCGCTTCTTGCCTTCCTTTTGTTTCTCGAGCAACTTGCGCTTGCGCGAAATATCACCGCCATAGCACTTGGCAAGCACGTTCTTGCGGAGTGCGGCAATGGTTTCGCGGGCGATGATCTTGGCTCCAATCGCCGCCTGCAAAGGAATTTCAAACATCTGGCGCGGGATGAGCTTGCGCATGCGCTCGATGAGCACCTTGCTCCGGTCGTAGGCGAAATCGCGGTGAACAATCAACGAAAGCGCGTCGACCGGATCCCCTGCGACCAGAATGTCCAGGCGTACCATCGGCGATACACGGTAGCCGTCGAGCTTGTAATCGAGCGATGCGTAGCCGCGCGACACCGACTTCAACTTGTCATAGAAATCGAGCACGATTTCATTCAGCGGCATGTCATAAACAATCATGACGCGGCCGCCGCCGATGTATTCAAACTTCCGCTGGATGCCGCGCTTGTCCTGCAGCAGCGCGAGAATCCCTCCGATGTACTCTTCCCTCGTGATGACGGTCGCCTCGATCACCGGCTCTTCGATCTTTTCGATCTCCGTGGGGTTCGGGAAGCGGGTAGGGTTATCCACTTCCAGGACATCGCCGCGCGTGGTCGTGATCTTGTACCGCACACCCGGTGCGGTGGTGATGAGGTCAATGTTGAACTCACGTTCCAGCCGCTCTTGCACGATCTCCAAATGGAGAAGTCCCAGGAAGCCGCAGCGGAAACCGAAGCCGAGAGCAACGGAGTTTTCCGGTTCAAAACTCAAGGCGCTGTCATTGAGACGCAGCTTTTCGAGGGCATCGCGCAACAGACCGTGCTCATGGGATTCGCAGGGGTAGAGCCCGGCGAAGACCATCGGCTTGATTTCTTCAAAGCCGGGCAGCGGTTCGGGAGCCGGATGCAACGCATCGGTGATGGTGTCACCGATCTTCGCATCGCCAACGTTCTTGATATTGGCGTAAAGGTAACCGACTTCACCGGCGGACAGTTCCTGCGTCGGGATGGCCTTGGGCGATTGATACCCCACGCCTTCCACTTCGAAGGTCTCGCCATTCGACATCAGTTTGATCTTCTGGCCCAGCTTCATGGAGCCATCGATGACGCGGGTGAGAATGATCACGCCACGGTATGGATCAAACCAGGAGTCGAAGATGAGAGCGCGCAGAGGAGCATCCAGAACACCGCGGGGTTGTGGCACGCGGTGACAGATCGCCTCCAGCATTTCGTGAATGCCAATGCCCTGCTTCGCGCTCGCGAGGATGGCATCGGAGGCGTCGAGACCGATCACATCTTCGATCTGTTCGCGGATGCGTTCGGGTTCCGCCGCTGGCAGGTCGATCTTGTTGATGACCGGGATGATCTCCAGGTTGTGATGCAGCGCCAGATAGGTATTCGCAAGCGTCTGCGCTTCCACGCCCTGCGAGGCGTCCACCACCAGCAGCGCGCCTTCACAGGCCTGCAGACTGCGGGAGACTTCGTAGGAAAAGTCCACGTGGCCGGGGGTATCGATGAGGTTGAGCTGATACCAGTTGCCGTCGTCGGCTTTGTAGTCGAGACGCACGGCATGGGCTTTGATGGTGATGCCGCGCTCGCGTTCCAAATCCATGGAGTCGAGCACCTGCGCCATCATCTCCCTCTGGCTGAGTGCGCCGGTGGTTTCAAGGAGACGGTCGGCCAGCGTGCTTTTGCCGTGGTCGATATGGGCGATAATCGAGAAATTCCGAATGTATTTCGGGTCCATGCGGTAAGATGTTGCCTGAACCCTGAGTATCCCATATGGCATTCGAGCTCCTCTCTTTTGAAGTGGATACGGACGGTATCGCCCTGGTAACAGTGCGCCGGCCGGAGAAGCTGAATGCCCTGAATGCCGCGGTGATTTCCGAATTGTCTACTGCATTTCGGGCCGTTCAGGAAGATACGCAGGTGAAGGGCTTGATCCTCACCGGCGAAGGCGTGAAGGCCTTTATCGCCGGCGCGGACATTGCGGAGTTTGCAGGCTTGTCCGCGGTGGAGGGTGAGCGTTTCAGCCGCCAGGGCCAAGCCGTCTTCCGGCAATTGGAAGCCTTGCGGAAGCCTTCGGTGGCGGCCATCAACGGGTTCGCGCTCGGTGGCGGGTTGGAGTTGGCGATGTGCGCCACCATTCGCATCGCCGCCGAAGAAGCGAAGCTGGGTTTGCCGGAAGTGAAGCTGGGTTTGATTCCCGGTTACGGCGGCACGCAGCGGTTGCCCCGGTTGGTGGGCAAGGCGAAGGCGCTGGAAATGATCCTCGCCGGCAGTATGCTCACGGCACGGGATGCCTTGCAGTGTGGCCTGGTGAACGCCGTGGTGTCACAGGATGGGCTGCTCGGCGCGGCCAGAGAGTGGCTCACCAAGGTTCTGCTGAATGGGCCCTTAGCGGTGGCTCTCGCGATGGACACCATCGAAGCCGGGCTGGAAATGAGTTTGGAAGCCGCTCTGCGGCTGGAGGCGTCAGCATTTGGGCTGGCTGTCTCGTCGCAGGATGGCATCGAAGGAACGAGCGCGTTTCTCGCGAAACGGAAAGCGGTTTTTACGGGCAAATGAACGAATTATCGAAGGTGACGGAAGGTGGGTTGTCAGCGGCGGGGTTGCGTATCGCAATCGTGGTGAGCCGGTTCAATTCATTCATTACAGAACGGCTGTTGGATGGCGCGATGGATGCACTGCGGCGGTCGGGCGGCAGTCCCCTGGACGTGGAGGTCATCCGGATTCCCGGCGCATGGGAATTCCCGGTCGCAGTGAAGGCGATCCTGGCCACGAAGAAGCATGACGCGGTGATCTGTTTGGGTGCAGTGATCAAAGGCGATACGCCCCATTTCGACTATGTGGCCGGGCAATCGGCAAGCGGTATCGCAGCGCTCGCTCTGGAAGCGGGCATCCCTGTGGCGAATGGCATTCTGACCACCAACACGGTGGAGCAGGCTATTGACCGTGCCGGGGCAAAGTCCGGCAACAAGGGTGCCGATGCTGCAATGACCGCAATCGAGATGGCGAATCTGTTGAAGAAGCTGCGGGCTGAAAACTAATGGCCCGTCGCAAGGCACGTCAACAAGCGATGCAGTTGCTGTTCCACTGGGACCTGCGCAAGACCGAAGACCCGCCCGCTACGCTCGATTCGATTCTCCGGGGCTATTATGGGTCGCTGCTGGTGGATGAAGACACTGTCGCGCAACCGGTTCGCGATCCCTTCGCCTCCATGCTGTTCCAGGGAGTCGTGGCTTGCTCGGCCGATATTGATGCCACCATCCAGAAGCATGCCACGCACTGGCGCATTGAGCGCATGCCTGCGGTGGACCGCAACATTCTGCGCATTGCCGTCTATGAAATGCAAAAGACGGATACCCCGCCGCCCGTCATCATTGATGAAGCCCTGGAACTGACACGCAAGTTCGCGGGTGAAGAATCCGTGCACTTCGTCAATGGTGTGCTCGATGCGGTGAAGCGCGAACTCACACCCCCTACTGTTTCGTAGTCAGAGGGTGCTGCGCGGCGTCGAAGAACTCTTTCTGGAGACGCGGACTCACCGTATCGGCCTTGATCGCACGAATCACAGCCGCCAGTTTGGCGGCACTGGCCTCCGTGGCCGCTTTGCCCCGGGCTGCATTGGCGGCTGCGGCGTCTCCGGCATAGTGATTGGGGTAGTTCGAATACCAGGAGATGCCAGTTTGGACACTGGCAGGCAGATCCAAACGGTTCAACTTCTTGCCTGATTCCTGTGACGCCCGTTCGGGATGCGCCAATTCCGGGCGCGACGCCATCACGTTTGAGATTTCGCCTTCCCCGGCGTGGCCGTCCACTCCAGGCTTCGAAGGAGCGGCAGCGGCATTCTGGCCCGATTCACTTCCAGGGCTCGAAACGGCATACACCACATAGTCCTTTGGACTGTCCAGCTGGATCTGGAGGAAATAACTCAGCAGGGCGTTGTTACCGCCATGACCATTGATGAGAATGATCTTGCGGCAGCCATTCCGCGCCATTTCCGAGGCAGTTTCCTGCAAGAGATCGAGTTGCAGTTTGGTGCTGTAGGCAATGGTGCCGGGCTGGTGGCGGGCTTCAAAGATCTGGCCAAAATAATAGGGCGGGAACAGGATGGTGTACTCCTGCCAGGCAGCAAGTTCTGAAGTGTAGCGGACGTTGATCAGGTCCGTGCCCAGAGGACCGGAAGGCCCGTGCTTCTCAATGATGCCGAAGGGTACGGCGCATGTGCCGTTCGAAGCTTCCAGAGCTTTGGGGAAGTCCCCTGCGGTGAGTTCTTCCCAATGTACGGAAACAGATTGTGCCGCTGCCAGCACGGCGGAGGCAAAAAACAAGACGACGGTCTTCATGACCGTTTCATTCTATGCGAGGTTCAAGACCTTCTTGAACGAGCCGTTCGATTGACCAATCTTCTCCTGCAGCATCATGATCGCGTGAATCAACTGTTCCGGGCGCGGCGGGCAACCCGGGACGAATACGTCCACCGGAATCACTTGATTGACCGGCACCAGCGCATAGTTGTTGAAGACACCAGTGGAAGTGGCGCAGGCACCCATGGAGATGACCCAGCGCGGTTCCGGCATTTGCTGGTACAGGTGCCGCACCACGGGAGCCATCTTGTTCGAAACGCGGCCGGCGATGATCATGAGATCGCTCTGGCGCGGTGAGCCACGGAACACCTCAGCACCGAAACGGGCGATGTCAAAACGGGAAGACGACATCGACATCATCTCGATCGCGCAGCAGGCCAGACCAAATGACATCGGCCAAATGGAGTTCTTGCGTCCCCAGTTGATGACGCTGTCGAGAGTTGTTGTCACGATGCCGGATTGCAGGAGTTCCTGCTCCAGTGACTCATTGTCAATGCGTGAGAACAGGTCTGCGGGGCCGCTGGCCATCGGTGCGTTCATATCTTCTATTCTGCCATGGGGACAGTCGGGTATATTGGGCTTTGATCAAGCTTGCATTTATCGGGTACGGCAGCGTGGCCAGCGGACTGTTGCAGGTACTGCGGGAAAAGCACTCTGAACACCCCTTCGTACTTACAGGCATCCACCGGCGGCAGGGCACGGCCTATGGTCCTTTCGATTCCGGCGACCCGGTTTTCGGCCCGCGGGCACTCACCACGGGCGAGTTTCTAGACCGCTGCGGCGCGGATGTTCTGGTCGAACTCACCACGTTGAACCCGGAAAACGGGGAGCCCGCAATCACACATATCCGCGAGGCCTTCGCGCGCAAAATGCATGTGGTGACGGCGAACAAGGGTCCGGTTGCCTTTGCGTTTGATGCGCTGATGAAAGAGGCCGAAGCGGCGGGTGTGCGGTTCCTGTTTGAATCCGCGGTGATGGATGGTGCGCCTGTGTTCAACATGGTCCGGCACAACCTTCCGGGCGTGCAGGTCACAGGCTTCACGGGGGTTTTGAATTCCACCACCAAGGTGATCATTGATGCCATGGAGTGCGGTGCTTCCTTCGAAGACGGGATTCGCCACGCACAGCGTCTGGGCATCACCGAAGAGAACTACGAATTCGATACGCAGGGCTGGGATGCCGCCGCTAAAACAGCCGCGCTGGCGAACGTCTTTTTGGGGGCGAACACCACACCGGCGAACGTGGTCCGCGAAGGAATCCATGGCTTTACCGCCGAGCGCATCCGCGTGCTGGCCGCGCAAGGCCAAACAGTGCGTCTGGTAAGCCGCGGGCAGAAAACTGACGCAGGCATTTACCTGCAGGTGAAGCCCGAGATTCTTCACCGCCAGGATATTCTGGCCTCGATTGGCGGCACTTCGAACCTCATCCTGCTGCACACGGACCGCATGGGAATCCTCGGCACGGTTTCTATTTCTCCGGGTGTGGAGCAGACGTCCTACGGGGTCTATATCGATCTGCTCGAACTGGTTCGATATCCTTCTCTTTAAAACATGCGACTGATGACATTCCGGTACTCTGGACAGGACCACGCAGGGGTACTTACCGACGGTGGCCTCGCCCCGGTTCTTGAGATCAATGCGAAGTACGACCTCCGCATTCCCAACAGCCTGCTCGAGATCATTCAGCAGGACATCCGGGAGATTCCCGTCGAGAAGGTCCGGCCCATTCCGCTGACCGATATCCAGCCGAGACTGCCCTATGCGATTCCGCCCAAGATCTGGTGCATCGGCCTGAATTACAAGAGCCATGCCGAGGACATCAGCGCGGTGCAGCCGGAAGAGCCGGGCAGCTTCATGAAGCCGGCTTCCTGCATGTTCCAGCCTGGTGGGCCGATCATTCTGCCCCCTGCTGAAATCTCAGACGATGTGGATGCCGAAGGCGAGCTTGCCGTCATCATCGGCAAGAGTTGCAAATATGTCCCGGTGGAGAAGGCCCGCGACGTGATCTATGGCTTCACGACCACGCTCGACCTCACGGCGCTCGACGTTCTGAAGAAGAACACCCGCTACCTGACGCGTGCGAAGAGCATCGACACATTCTTCAGCTTCGGCCCGGTGATTGTGACGGCCGATGAAGTGGGTGATATCGATGAGCTTGAGGTCATCACGGAACACAACGGCCAGGTCTTCTCGCGCGATTTTGTGCGCAACATGAAGCACCGGCCCTTGAACCTGATCTCCTTCCACAGCCAGTACTTCACGCTGCATCCGGGAGATATCATCTCGACCGGTTGTCCGAAGGGTGCCCGGATCAAGCCCGGCGACCATGTGCGGGCGCGAATTGAAGGCGTTGGAACCCTGGAGGCCAACGTTACGGCCGGGGATCACATGCCGTTCGGATTTTAGAAGCGCACAGGCCGCCGGTCGGACGGCGAGTCCGTTGTGCGCGGTTCCTCAAAACCACTTTGATTGCTACACTAGCTACGTGTTGCGACGCCTCATTTTCTGGGACTTTCCGCGCGGCTCCTGGCAATACGACATCATCGTCATTGCCATTGTCGCGTTCCTGTTCCTGACCCCGAGATCCTGGTTTCATGACCAGCCCAGGGTGCCTCACAGCAGCCAGGTGGCGTCTCTGCCCAGCCACGGCGAGTCAGTGTTCTGGCTGGAGTCCGAACTGGTTGCCTCCATACCGGAAGGCGAACGGTTGGTTAAGTTGAGCGGGGTCCTGAGCACCCAGCGCGGCCGCACCGTTTCCCTGACCCGCATTGAACCGATCTACGATTCCGAACAAGAACTGAAGGGCTATATGGCCTTCGCGAAACCCTGATATGCGAACCCTGCCGCTGATTCTGTTGTTGACCAGTTCCGCAATCTACGGCCAGTCCCTGGAAGCAACCTGGGAACATATGGACCGTGCTGCACCGCAGTTCAAAGCGATGACGGCAGAGATTCAGCGCGTCATGCACACGGGTGCGATCAACATGGACAGCCGGGATGCCGGCCAGATGAAGATCAAGCGCAGCAAGAAGGAGACCCGGATGCTGATTGAATTTACGGGTTCTGAAACCAAGACGGTTTCCCTTGATGGCGCGGCCGTGAAGATTTACAATCCCCGCATCAATACCATCCAGATCGTGGATCTTGGCAAGAACAAGAGTCTGGTGGAGCAGTTCCTCTTGCTGGGCTTCGGCGCATCGAGCGAGCAATTGAAGGAATCCTACAAGATCACCTGGTCGGGTGAAGAGACCATTGCGGGCCAGAAGACCGGCCACCTTCTGCTGGTACCCAAGGCCGGGGAGATGCAGAAGAAGTTGAAGAGTGCCGAACTCTGGATCTCGGAAACCAAGGGAGTTCCCGTGCAGCAGAAGTTCAACACCTCGGCAGACGGCGATTTCATGCAGGTCACCTACGTGACAATGAAGATGAACCCGGTTCTGACCGATGGTGAGTTGACCTTGAAGGAACCCAAGGGCGTGAAGAAAGACTACATCGGCCGGTAGTCCGGCGTCCGGTATGACCTCCAACTCCAGCCGCCTGCCGTACCTTGACTGGGTCAGAGGTATTGCCGCAGTGGTGATGCTCCAGGGTCACGTATTCCATTCCTTCCTGCGCAGTGACCTTCGCGAAGGCGGTCCCTACCTGGTATCGCAGTTCGTCGGCGGCATGCCTCCCGCGATCTTCCTGTTCCTGCTCGGCATTACCTTCGGCTTTCTGCTGGACAGCCAGGAGCGCAAGGGTCTTCCCGGACTGCTGCGCATCCGCCATGCTCTGAAGCGTTCGGGCTTTCTCTTTGCCGTGGCCTTCCTCTTCCGCTTCCAACTGTGGGCCTTTTCGCTTGGGATCAGTCCGGTATCTGACCTTCTGCGTGTGGATGTGCTCAACTGCATGGGATTTTCCGTCGCGATCCTTTCTGTGATGGCATTGTTGACCACACGGCAACGAGCCCGTTACTGCGCGGTTGCGGGAGTGCTGATCGCCGCGGCCTCGCCGGTATGGACAGCACTGGGGAATGACTGGGCACCGCTTCTTGTCCGCCAGTATCTGGTGCCGGACAAAATCGCATTCGGCTTCTTTCCGTGGGCCGCATTTGTCGCGTTCGGCATGAGCACCGGCAGCATTCTCAGGCTGACGGATACGCCGCAGACCGGGACCGCGATGCAGTGGATCGGCTACACCGGACTCGCCCTCGCCTTCAGCGCCTACACGATCTCCAACATGTCGCTCACCATCTACTCCAGTTCGGACTTCTGGCTCAACAGCCCTGCTCTGGTTCTGATCAAGCTGGGCGCGATCCTCATGCTGCTGGCCTTCGCGTATCTCTGGACGCTTGGCACGCAGAACTCCTGGAGTTGGATCCGGCAAATGGGCAAGACCAGCTTGATCGTCTACTGGGTGCACATTGAACTGGTTTACGGCAAGCTGTTCGGCTACTGGAAAGAGCGGTTGACGGTGCCGCTGGTGGTGATGTCGTCTCTCATTCTGATCGCGCTGATGCTCGGCCTGTCCATGCTGCAAACGGCCTGGCAAACCAGGCGAAACGCTAGCGCACGATGATATAGACGGCCTTCAGAACTCCATCGGGGAAAGACTTGTAGCGCACCGTTACCCGGGATTTCACCCGGAGGACTCCCTCCACGCGGGTCGAGTTATCCCGCTGGAAGTGCTTGGTTACTTCTTCCCGCGCCAGGCTCTTGCGCACAACGGCCAGCGTGTCTTCATTCAACTCCAGCACGGTGCCGGAGAAGTTCTCCACCTTGACGGAAGCTTCCGGCCGCGCGGCGGGAGTATCCTGCGCGTGCAGCAGACTGCTGATGGCAAGCACAGTTGCCACAAACCCGCGCTGCCGGAGATTGATCACGTTATCCAGAATACGTGTGAACACACGATCCGGTTGCCAGTTGCGCTTAAGACTGCTTCACCATTTCGCCGGTCGCACTGGCCGGGTCAATGGGATTCGGATTCTCCGCGATCAGTGGCAGACGGACACGGAAGGCCGTGCCTTTGCCGAGTTCACTTTCCACGTCCACCGTACCGCCGTGAGCGCGGGCAATCCAGGCCACGAAACTCAGACCCAGGCCCAGACCCTTTTCCGGAGACGCCTGCTGGCTGGGACCTTGCACACGATAGAAGCGGTCAAAGATATGAGCCAGATGTTCCGGCGCCATGCCGAGTCCGGTATCGCGCACGACCAGTTCCGCATCTGCGTCGATCCGGTCGACCGATACAACTACGGCACCGCCCGCGGGCGTGAACTTGATGGCATTTGAGAGCAGATTCGACAACATCCGCTCGATCTGCACCTTATCGAACTCCCCGGTGCACTGGGCCACTTTGCGTTCCGCGGTGAGTGTGAGATCCGCGCCTTCCGCCGGAATCTGGAACTGGTCCACGATGTCTTCCACCAGTTCGACGAGATCGAGTTGCTGGCGCTGCAGGATCACCTGCCCGGTTTCGGCCTGCGACAGTAGCAGCAGGGCACGGACGATCTGCGACAAACGCTCGATATCGGCGAGAGAATTGACGATGGCGTCCCGGTAATCCTCCACCGTTTCGGCCTGAAACAGAGCTACTTCCAACTGGCCGCGAACCACGGTGATTGGAGTGCGAAGCTCATGGGAAACATCGGTCGAGAATTGCCTGATCTGATTGAAGCTGGCTTCCAGGCGTTCAATCATCTGGTTGAAGGTGTCCGTCAGGTAATCCAGTTCGTCGCCGGCACCCCGGCTCTTGATCCGCAGAGAAAGATTTGACCCGGAGATGCGCTGCGCGGTTTGTGCCACGGCAAGCACGGGAGTAAGTGCCCGCCCCGCAAAGATCCAACCCATCACGCCGCCCGTGACAATCACCAGCGGCACCAACCCGACACAGAGCCAGGTGAAGCGCGTAATGAGGCTGCGGCTTTCGCCCAGAGGATGCGCGATGGTGACAAAGAATTTGCGCTGGTGATTCTCATCGGGAATGAAGCTGGCGCGCAGCAGATACGGCACGCCCTTGGCATCACGGGTTTCCCGCACCACAGTCTGTTCTTTCTGGACAATTCGAAGCACTTCTTCGCGCGAGAAAGCGGTGAGCCCCTGGTACAGAGACCCTTCCTCATAGACCTTGCCTGCTTCATCGCAAATATAGATTTGGCTTCTGAGGCTGGCCACGATGCCGTTCTCGTCCGTATCTTCGGCGTCCCAGATCCAAACCTGCTTGTAAGTGGTGCGTCCTGTTTCGTCGCGCTGGCGCTCGAAACGCAGATAGCCTTTCACGGCGGCCCAGCTTTGGTTGAGATCTTCTTTCGCCTGCTGGTCCAGACTGGAGGCGAGCGTCTGCCGGAAGAGCAAACTTACACCCGATAGCAGCAGAGTGAAGACCAGAGTGTAGACGGCTGCCAGCGTGAAGCGGAGACCCCGTGAAAAATTTCTCCGCTGTCGCATGGTGCCGGGCAACTAATACAACTTTTCGGCGGCAGTTTCTGCCATGGACCGGGTTGCGGCACTCTTCTCGGGTGCCTCAATCATATAGCCGATGCCGCGCACGGTGTGGATTAGCTTCTGTACAAAGCGGTCATCTATCTTGCTGCGCAGATGCCGGATGTAGACGTCGACAATGTTGGTCAGTCCGTCATAGTCCATATCCCAAACGTGCTCCACGATCATGGTGCGGCTCAAGGGACGGCCTTTGTTCCGCATCATGTATTCGAGAATGCCGAACTCCTTGGGCGCCAGTTCGATGGTCTCGGAGCCGCGAACGACCTTGCGGCGCGTCACATCCAGCGATAAGTCGGCCACCTGCAGCTTCTCAGGAGCAGGTTGTCCGCGGCGCAGAAGAGCGCGCACTCTCGCCAGCAGTTCCACGAAGGCGAAAGGTTTGGTGAGGTAATCGTCCGCCCCATTCTCCAGGCCCTTCACTCTGTCGTCCACTTGTCCGCGGGCGCTGAGGATCATCACCGGCGGACCGGCATGACGGCTGCGGATTCGCTCAAGCACCTTCAACCCATCCATGTCCGGCAAACCGCGGTCGAGAATGACCAGGTCATAGTCCGTTTCATTGGTGAATTGCAGTGCCGTGGACCCATCGTGCGCCACGTCCACCGCATAACCGGCACCTTGCAAGCCTCTGCCAAGGAAGTCGGCGATCTTTTCTCGTCTTCCACTACGAGGATTCGCATGTCACCCACTATGTTAATGCAGTGCTGCGGATGTTACACAGGCGGACGAATGGTTTTCGTCCGCCGTATGCGGAAATAGTAACCAACGGCATCAATTTGCAGGTGGCGCGGCGGGTCTGGCACCAGTGCGGGCAGGGGCGCGGCCGGCATCCAGGTGGTCAAAATTCAGAATGGCATTCAGCAGCAGGAAATAGCTGCCCTGCGTGGAACTTCTCCACATGGGATTATTGGCGAACAGAACCACGTGACCTTTGCCGGAGGGCACATCCACCACCGCGGGCTTCCCGGCCAGTTCTTTCCCGCCAGCCAGCATGCCGGAGATCAATAATTCCGGCTCCGCGGCAAAACGCAGAATCGTCCGGGGCCGCATATTCGCCGGAGCCTGGAAGGCCCGCATGGCATCGGCTTGTTCGCTGTTATCCTCACCAACGCGGGGAAGAGTTTCCAGTGGAGTGGCTGCCCTGCCCTGCACGATATCGGGCTCATTGGGACCACCACGGCCGGAGACGCGGGCTGCGGAAACAGGTGCTGCGCCGCCACGTCCGCCACCTCCACCTGCACCCCCGCCGCCCCCCGAGACTTCCAGCAGCGGCGACTGGTTGAAGTAAACGGCAAGCTCATCCTTGTAGCCATACGCGATCGGGCTGCCCTTATCCGCAAAAACCGCACCAACCACGGAACCAAGAACCTGCAAATCCCGGGAGGGAGTAATGCTGACGCCATCGATCAAACCGTAATCAATCGGGATGCTGGCATTCCCGGCAACGGTCACGAACAAGCCGCCCGATTCAATAAACTTCTTCAGGTGAACCACGCCTTCAAGGCCCATACCACCGCGGATGTCGTCTGTGGTATCCGGCGAGGAAGCAAAATTCGGCGTCAAATCCGAACCTTTCCAAGGAATTGGCTCGCCATTCATTGGCATGCCGTTGACCAGGCGCTGGGCGGCACCATTTACGGGGCCAAAGATGATCACGTCGTACTTTGAGCGGAGATCCGCTGTATCGCGCAGCGTATGGTCTGAGATATACGCGTAAGGGATCTTCAACTGATCGAGCGCCATCCGGTACCAGCCTTCCGTCTGCGTGTTGATCCAGGTATGGACAAGCGCGATCCGCGGGGCTTTGACGTCGTGCGATGCCACAGTCGGCATGGCAGCGGCAGCCATGGCAGTCAAGCCGTTGTCTTCGATGGCCTTGGCAATACGGTCCCGGTTGGAACCCGCCGCAATCAGGAATGAACCCGCCGGGATCTTTGTGCCATTCAATTCAAACGCTGCTTCGGCTACCTTCATCGGAATATCAGAAAGCGCATAACGGAAAGTCGCCAGTGAATTTTCCGTATTATGGAGAACCACGATATTCGTGCCCGTGCCCTGTATCCGGCCCTTCACCGAAGGCGCGCCATTCAGGATGGTCATTGGCGCTTTCAACACCGCGGCATCGGTGACGCGTACTGTCTTCACGTTGCGCAGCGGCCCGGCAGTCCAGCCTGTATCGTCATAAGGCCGCGGATCGGTTGCGTTATAGAACTGGCGGTCGAGAATCATATCCGCCATGCGGCTGTAAGGCTGATCCATGCGGACGATATAACTACCCGCGGGGAACTTGTCCTTGCCAACGGTAACTTCCGCGCTGGACTTATGCACTTCGATTCCCTGCTGCTGCAATACCTTCACCAACCCGGCAGCTTCCACCGGACGGGGATCATCCCCCGGAATCACATATGCCGCGGGACCTTCAGTGAGTCCTTTGGCAACCGCGCGCTTACTCTTAAGATAGAAGTTATTCAGGTACCGCTCTTTGTTGGAGGCAACTTCTTCCATTGCAAAGAGAATCGCGCTCTGCTGCATGTTGATGTTATTGCGGAAACTCCAGTTCACGCGCGACATGGGCGGATTCGGGCGGAACCAGGTTCTGCTTGTGGACGCCGCGGGCACGGAGCGAATCCCCGTATCCGCACCATTCTGGCCGAATGTTTCGTAGAAGCGCCCAATCGAGTTATGACCCGTCGCGGCATAGAGCATGTAGTTCGGAGACCATCCATCATAGAAGCCATGTGTCCAGACGCCTGGCACGTTGCGCTTGGTCATCTCTTCAATTTCCCGGTAGGCCAGTTGCTGGAATTCATCCACGGCTATGGGGTCCAGCCATGGGTTATAGGGGCCAGTGCCAGTCGAAATATAGAGGAACGGCACGGATTCATGCAGATCATGCATCACCACCGGGTGCCATTCGAGGAACGTTCCCGTGGCGATCTTACTCAACTGCAGGGATAACGTAACGCCGTCGCGGTTGTTATCATGCGCCACATACTTGCCCCAATAGAGCAGGCTGGGCGGAGCGGCAGTGGGATGAGCCTTCTTGTAGCGGTACAAATCCACCTGCCGGTCATGGCCATCCACTTCTGACATCGGGGTGATGAGGATCACGGAATTCTGCCGGATATTGCGAATCATTGGCGAATCTTCCACCGCCAGCCGGTAGGCGAGTTCCATCAGCATCTCCGGAGAGCCGGTTTCCGGGGAATGAATAGAGCCGGAAGCCCAATAAAACGGCACGCCGACTTTGATCAGCGATTTCGCTTCTTCCTCACTAATCTTGCGCGGGTCTGCGAGTTTGGCGTTGAGGTCCTTCAAGGCCTGCAGCTTCTGGATGTTGCCGACATCGGACACGGCGATTAACAGCGTTTCCTTGCCTTCCTCCGTCTTGCCCGAGACGAAAACTTTCACGCGTGGCGTGGCCTTTTCGAGAGTGCGGAAGTACTTGTAGATATCCGCGGAATAAGTCAGCATGTCCGGCGCGCCCACGATGTGCCCGAGGATCTTTTCCGGCGTGGGAACAGTCGCGGAGGCGGGAAGATGATCCACCAGTTCGGTGGAGAAGTAAGACTCAGTAGTGAACTTTTTGATCTGGGCCGTGTAGCCTTCGTCATTCACCTGCTGGGCGGAGAGCATCGCTGACGCGAGAAGAGGAAGCAGCAAACGAAACTTCATGATTGGTCAGTAGTGTAACAAGAATGACGGGTCCGGCGGCCAGAAAGGCAATCCAGAGGACGTGCGGTACGGCGAGGCGGTCCAGTGCCGCGGGCAGTTGCGAGATGGCGGCAAAACTTCTGCCGTGCGCCGCGAAACCCGAATAGTAGGGCAAGAGCACGAAGTTGGCGGTAAACAAATCAAAGACGCAGAGCAGCGCGCAGACCGGAGCGGTCCACTTTCCGGCCCCGCCCGCAATCAGCAGAGCAAAAGCGGCGCCCACCCCCCAGAGATACCAACCCGGTGTTCCGGTGGCATGCTGCGTGGCGAACTCTGCCCCCACGTCGTAGACCATGCCTGCCAGAAAGCAGGCCACCATGACCCACGGAGCGCGGAAGTTCCCTGCCCTGCGCCAACCGGCAGCGACGCACAGCAACAGGATGGCGAGCAGAACGTTGTACATCCACGCGCGGGCCGTGAGAAAACTCCAGCCGCCGAACCAGAGCGCGGTCTTGAATACGGTGGAGGTCGCATGAACCCAGGGCACGGCAGGCAGGCTTCGCAAGACTGTGGAGAGCGGAGCATCATCCTCCCAGCCGGTGAGCCGCCCGGTCAGCAGAATATTGCGGACATACCACCAACCACCCAGCAATACTCCAAGCCCGAGCGCTTTCCCAAGCACAAAACGCTGCCGCCAAAGCAGCACCAGCAAAGCCGGAAGCAGCGTCAAGGCATAGGCTTTCGTGAGCAGGACAGAACCCAGAACCAGGCCGATCCACCAACTGTGCAGTCGCTTAGCACTCAGCAGAACCAGCAGCAGCGCCGTCCAAGAGATCGCCAGACAATCATTGGCGACACGGGCGGCATTGAGGGCAAACATGGGTGAAATCGCAAGGAAAGCCGCAGCTCCGAGGCCCAACCTCTGCCCGGCTAAGTTCCGTCCGGCCAGCCACACCAGTGGGATCGCAGCGGAAGCCAGCAGGACACTCAGCAAGCGGGCCAGGAGAACTCGCTCCAGAATGTTCCACCCCGCGGCCATTTGCAGGAATGGCCAGAGCACCCAATAGTAAAGCGGCCCCTGTTGCGACTCATACGACTGGAAATTGCCCTGCGCCGGCAGAGTTGCTTCCTGCGCTGGAATCGAACGCGCCGCCGTGAGCCGTGCCGCGCGCGAAGCATCCGGTAATGCCCACCATTTCGGGTGAATTTTGACTTCCGGCCCGATCCAGGCCAGTTGATCCGGCATGGGCAGCAGCGTAAAAGTGCGCTCCACTTCTCTGGTCAGCGGGGTGTTCATGCGCGGCAGCGCGCCCTGGCTGAAACGGGCAAAATGCGCGTATTCATCAAAGCCCTCCCACACAGGGAGCATGGTGCAGTAGAAAACGCCGCGCACCAGAAACAATGCCCAGATCACCACTGCCGGAACTATCTCACGCCGGGTCAAACGCTTAGAATACCGCCGGGCCTAAGATTGTAAGAGTGTCCGAATTGATTCCCGAATCCGTCTCCAGCCAAATGCGCGAGGAGTGGAACGAGCGCGCCCGCGAGGACGCCCACTATTACGTCGCCTTTGGCCGCCGCGAACAGGATGACGAAGAATTCTTTGCCACCGCCGCCGACGTGGTGCGGGACCTGGATACAGAGATCAAACGCTTCGACAGCGCCGTGCCGGTGAAGTCCCGCCGTGCTCTGGAAATCGGCTGCGGCCCCGGCCGTCTGCTTCGTCCCATGGCCCAAAGGTTCGCGGAAGTGCATGGCGTGGATGTCTCCGATGAAATGATCGCCCGTGCGAAGCACAATCTGCGGCACACGCCCAACGCCTTTCCACGCCATGCCTCGGGCAGTGATCTGGCTGCATTCGAATCCAATTCCTTCGATTTCGTCTATTCCTTCGCCGTTTTCCAGCACATTCCTTCGGCGGAAGTCGTCTTCTCTTACTTGCGCGAGACCGTGCGGGTGCTGAAGCCGGGAGGCATCGCGCGGCTGCAGATCAACGGCCTGCCGAAGACCGCCCGGGAATATACAACGTGGTCGGGCGTCCGCATCAGCGCGGAAGAAGTCCACGCCTTCGCCCGCGAACACGGCATGCAGTTGCTGTCGCTGTCAGGAATCGAAACGCAGTATATGTGGACCACGTGGCGGAAACCCGCTACAGTGCGGGTCCGTTCTGTGTCCAATGCATTTAGCGGGGAGCGCGCCGTGCCTGCATCGGGCCGCCTGGCCTGTATGACGCTCTGGACGGAGAACCTGCCCGCGGAATGTGATCTGAACTCGCTCGAAGTCATCATGGATGGCACGCCGGCTCAGGTCTGTTACGTGGGACCGCAAGCCAATGGACTTTCCCAGATCAACGTCTTCCTGCCGCCAGGACTGCGCACCGCTCTTCTTCCCGTTGCGATCTTTCATGCCGGTCGCCGTCTCTGCCCGGATGCCTTTGTGCGTGTGATTCCGCCTGGCCCCGCTGTGCCACGTCTGGTGCACCTGAGCGATGGCGTGAACCTGCTTTCCGGCCAAACGATAGAGTCGGGCTCGGTGAAACTCGCGCTCGAAGAGGTGGATGAGATCGGGTCCTTGCGGGCGACGCTCGATAACATCCCGGTCGAAGATGTGGAAACCTTCCGCACGGATCCCCTGTCCAGCAGATATGAGGTAAACTTCAGCATTCCGGCCAACACAGCACCGGGAGGGCACGTGCTGGAGGTTCACCTGGGTTCCCGCAAAGTCACCACGATTGGTCTTCTTATCCCATGAAAATCCTTCTCTTTCTCGCGGCGGCGAGTCTCTTCGCGGCGACGCCGGAAACGCTGCTTCGCACGGCGAAGACCGGTGTGGTGGAACTCCCGGCCGGTGTCTTTGAGATCACCCGTGAAATCACGCTGGCACCGGATGCCCATGACCTCGAAATCCGTGCGGCCAAAGCAGGAACAACACTCAAGGCCGCAGCCACTTTCCGCGGCAGAGCGCTGCTCGCGATGCCCGCCGGACGCAACCTCCGCATTACCGGCCTGACGCTGGATGGGAACCGCGACGCTTTGCAGGCGAAGCCGCTTGGCTTGCCGCCATCCGATGTCATGTTCTCGCGCTTTACGCCGGATAACGGCATCCTCGCGGAGAATGTGACCGGACTGACCTTAAAGGGCGTTGCCGCCGTGAACATCGCCGGGTTCGCCGTGCTGGTCAATGCCTCTTCCAAGGTGCGGCTCGAAGCAATCACCGTGCGTGACAGCGGCAGTCTGAATCTCAAGAAGCGCAACAACACCACGGGCGGCATTCTGCTCGAAGAAGGCACGTCGGATTTCGAAGTCCTGCAGTGCAAGCTGATCAATATCCGCGGCAACGGCATTTGGACGCATTCTCTCTACACGTCGAAGCGCAACGGCAAGGGCCGCATCGCCGGCAATGACATTGTGCAGGTGGCGCGCGATGCCATCCAGGTGGGCCATGCCACACAGGTCACGGTGGAGGATAACCACGGGCGCGATATTGGCTATCCTGCCAGTGAGATTGACCTCGAAGGCGCCGCATTTCCCGTTGGTATTGACACGGCGGGCAACGTGGACCAGTCTGTATACCAAAACAACACGTTTGATGAAATCGATGGCAAGTGTATTGACCTCGATGGCTTTCATGATGGCGAGGTATCCGGCAACACCTGCCGGAATCTGGAAGATGTGAAGAGTTATCCCTTCGGGAACTTCGGCATCATCATGAATAATACGAATCCCGATATGCAGTCGAAGAATATCCGGATTCTGAATAACACGATCGATGGCACCCTGTTCGGCGGTATCTTCGTGATCGGTTCCGGCCACACCGTAAGCGGAAATAAGTTATCCCGCATCAATATGTCGCACTGCCCGGATACCAAGCAGTTCAATTGCCTCTACAATCCCGCGCAGCCGCTGTTACTGCGCACAGGTATCTATCTCGGCTCCGGCGCGGAACGACCGGCTCCGGCCCAGGGCAACACCATTGAGAAGAATGAGATTGGCGGCTACGGCATGAGCCGCGGCTGCATCGCCTTCGCCCCGGGGGTGAAGAAGGAAGCGAACCGCATTGAGAAGAATGACTGCTCAGATGAGGCACAGATCGCATGGCTGAAATGACGGGCGAAGCGGTCCGGGTCGCGGAACAGTTGCGAAATGCGTTCACCGGCGAACCATGGCATGGCTATCCCATCTTGACCCTGACGAAGAACATACCCGTGGAACTTGCCGCGGCCAAGATGGTTCCGGGCGCCCATAGCATCTGGGAAATTGTTCTGCACATTGATATCTATGTCCGCGCCGCAATCGACGCCATTGCAGGCACTCCGATTCCCCGCATGTGGGGGACAGAAGTGGATTGGCCCAGCCCCGCGCAATTCCAGCAGGAACTCTGGAGGAAAGATCTGCTCGCTGCTATGAGAAATGCGGAAGCGTTGGCCGTTGCAGTGGAATCCATGCCCGATGCGAAGCTGGCGGAGACCGTTCCCGGACGCACTTATGACTTCTACTATCTGCTGCATGGAATCATCCAGCACAGCCTTTATCATGCCGGTCAGATCGCGCTGCTTACTTCCGCCGGAAAGACAGTAAATCCAGACTGAACGTAACATCCTTCGCGATGGCGGGCTCCTGCTGCATCGGGCGGTAAATCGAGAGCAGAATATCCTCCACGCCGGATACATCGAGAACCGCCGTCGTGGCGACTCTCGATTGCCCTGTAAGCTCAAACATCGACTGGAATGATTCCACAGTGCGCGCGACCCGTTCGCGCCCCCGTCCACGCAGTTCAATCAGATCATCCGGTGACGGGATCGCGATTACCAGACGGCCTTGTGGAGCCAGCACCCGGGCGAACTCCGCCTCATTCATGCGCGCGGTGATGGAAACCACCAGTGACACCGAACCCGCTTGGAAGGGAATCTGCCGGTCTGCATTCGCCACAATCCAATGGCAGCCAGGATACTTCTTTGCCGCGGCATCAATCGCCGGCAGGGAGATATCCACCCCATAACGTTCGGCTCCAGGCATCGCAGCGCCCAGATAGAAACCTTCACCGCAACCGGCATCAAGAATGACATCATCTTGTCGGGGTGCGGCGAAGGCCCAAATGCCCTCGCACAGGGGAGCAGTTATGCCGCGCTCATGCAGTCTGCGCCGGGCGGCAACGGCTCCGGCGGAATCTCCGGGGTCCTTCGAGCGCCGGTCCTGCGGTTGTAACAGATTGAGATAGCCGCTGCGGGATAAGTCAAACGAATGCGCTTTCGCACAGACATACCGGCGGCCATCCCGCACCAGCGGCAAGCCACAGTTCCGAACCGGGCAGAGGAGTCTTTCCACTAATTCCCCGGCTGGTACTGCCGCTCCACATGACCCTTCAACTGGTCCGGATAGAAATAGACTTCACGGAGGTTTCCTGTCGCATAGCGGCTGGCCTGATCATTGAAATGTTTCTCACCGGGATGACCGCTCTCCCCACCCGCCGTCACCGCAATGGCTTTCACCCTCTCGCCGAACTCGACCACCGCAACGAAACTGTTGCCACTGGTGCCGTACCACTTCTTTGTACCGGGATACGCACGGGCGCCAAAGGAAGCCAGAGAGCCCCAAACGGCGGACGTAAACCCGACCGGAATACTTTCACCGGAATCAGCGAAAGGATGCACGATGTCACCGGTAAGTCGCTGGAACCGGTTAATGTCACCCCACGGCGTATTCCACTTCCCGAAATCCGCGGTCAACTTATCCAGGGCAGAAGAAAGTGTCTGCAAGAGTTGCGCCGGTGGCGCATCTTCCGGATTCATCCCTGCCCCGCCGCGGCGTCCACCGCCTGCAGTCGCACGCTGCAGATCCGTGGCCCAGTAAACTGCCACGGCTGTCGCGACGGAATCGACGGCCCATCTCTGATTCCAGCCCTTCAACAAGGCCACTGGTTCGGCTAACTTCTTCTTCACGGGGTCGCCCGACGGAAGAGTCTCCCATGCCTTCACCAGCGCGGGCAGAGGCTTGTCAAACCAGGTGAGATAGCTGTCATAAGCCGCAGCACGAAGTGTCTCGATGGTGAAATCCTTCTTGCCTTCCAGCACTTTGATCGCATGCAAACCACGCGCGGATTCCCGGCCCATTTCCATGTAAGCCGGATAATTCTCCTTTTTCGGACTATCCGCCCCCGCAGCCGACCAGGGCCAGTTATTCGCGTTATACAACCAGCCGCTCCTGGGATTTTTCAACTGCACCAACTCATCCACGTTCAACAGGCCCTTATATTCCGTAGCCGGGTCACTACCATCCACCGGCTTCGTCCAGTCGAACTTGGTATCGCGGCGTGGAACGTAGTTCCCGTGGAAGTAAGCGATGGTACCGTCCGCATCGGCATAGATGGTGTTGTTCGAGGAATTCGCTTTCAACTCCATCGTCTTGCGGTAGGCCTCATAATTGCGCGCCTTGGTCCGGAGATAGGATTGCTCCAAAGCCTTGATGGGCTCAAACATCATCCGGAAGGCCACCCACTTGCCATCAGTTTCCCGAATGACAGGGCCATGCTGCGTCTTGTAAGCAGTGAAGGTCTTCCTGGCCATTCCCGACGCGGTCTTATAGGGAACAGTAATCTTCACCTCAGTTACCGGACGTTCTTCATTACCGAACTTATAAAACCACTTTCCGTTCTTCTGGGAAACGGTCTCCAGATACTCATCCACCGCATCCACACCGCTCGAAGTATGCATCCAGCCGGCCTTGTCATTGAAGCCCTGATAGATGAAGAACTGTCCCCAGGTTACGGCGCCATAGGCGTTGAGGCCCTCCGCACTGGTTACCTGCAGTTCCGAGCGGAAGAAGAACGAAGTATGTGGATTGATCAGCAGCAGCGGATGTTTGTTGAGCGTATTTGACGGCGCAACGGCCATCCCGTTCGAGCCGGAGGGTTCGATCTTCAGAGGATCAGGCTCCGGCCGCAGCAGTGCCATCGCGTTCTTGCCATAGAAGGCTTCCAACTGGTTGAGGTTGATCCGTTCCACATCACCGCCGATGCTGCCTTCCGTGAAGCTGAGCGCCATCCAGGGTTCAAAGTGCTGGATCACCTTCGGCTTCACGCCGGGATGCTTGTAGAGGTAATAATTCGCGCCATCGGCGAACGCCACCATCAGCTTTTGCAGCCATGCGGGGGACTGTTTGAACTTCGCCTGCAGGTCCGCGGGATCAATGTACAGCTTCATCCGCAGGTCTTGATAGATCTTGCTCTCCCCCTCCGCTTCAGCGGTCCGCCCCAGATAGGTCAGGTAGTTGCTTTCCACCCGGTTGAAATCGTCCTCGCACTGCGTGTAAAGCATGCCGAAGACCGCATCGGCATCGGTTTTGCCGGAAATATGAGCAATGCCCCAATCATCACGGATGATGGTGATCCCCTTGGCCTGCTTCTCCCAGCGGGCGATTTCGGGGCCGGTTGCGGCGACTGCCGCTGCGGGTGCGACCAGCGCGATCAGACAAAAACAGTGGATTTTTGACAACTTCATGGCTTTCGATCACTTTACCGCAGACCGTCACGCGGGTCCGCACGGTATAAACAATCCTATGCGGTTGCCACTCGCCCTCTGTCTGTTCGCTGTTACAGCGCTGCCCTGCTTTGCCCAGAAGGAAACCATTCTGCGGGAATATGAGGAGTTCCTCTCCATCCCCAATGTCGCGGCCGACCCTGCCGGCCTGGCACGCAACGCCCGGTGGATCATTGCTGCCTTCGCGAAGCGGGGTGTGACCATGCGCCTGCTCGAAACACCGGGTACGCCGGCTGTGGTGTATGGCGAAATCAAAGCACCGAACGCCAGGCGCACCGTGGTTTTCTACAGCCACTACGATGGACAGCCCGTGGACCCCAAGCAATGGAACACGGCACCCTTTGACCCGGTTCTCAAGGGCACCTTGACTGACCCCGAGGCCCGCCTTTTCGCACGCTCCGCCTCAGACAGCAAGGCACCCATCATGGCGATTCTCGCCGCCCTGGATCAACTGAAAGGGAAGCCGCTCACCCAGAACGTAAAGTTCTTTTTTGAAGGTGAAGAAGAAGCCGGTTCGCGCCACTTGCAAACCATTCTGGAAGCCAACAAGCAACTGCTCGCGGGTGATGTCTGGCTGATCTGTGACGGCCCCGTCCACCAGTCACGCAAGCAGCAGATCGTCTTCGGCGCCCGCGGCAACCGCAGTGTGGAGATCACCCTCTACGGACCCTCCCGCGAACTGCACAGCGGCCACTATGGGAACTGGGCGCCGAACCCGGCGCTGCGCCTCGCGCACCTGCTGGCTTCCATGAAGAACGAAGACGGCAAAGTCCTGGTGAAGGGTTTTTATGACGGCATTGAGCCACTCAGCGCCACCGAAAAGCGGGCGATTGCGGAAGCGCCGTCCATTGACCAGGACTTGCGCAAGGAACTGCTGTTGGGCGAAACCGAGAATCCGGGCATGAAGATTGAAGAAGCCATCAACCTGCCCGCCCTCACCATCCGCGGCTTGACCAGCGCCCATACCGGTGCGCTCGCCAGCAACGTGATTCCCGCCACCGCTGTAGCCAGCATTGATATCCGCCTCGTGAAAGGGGTGGATCACAAGCTGACCTTCGACCGGATTTTGGCGCACGTGAAGAGCCAGGGCTATTTCGTGGTGGATAAAGACCCCGATGCCGCGACCTTGCTGAGCCATCCAAAGGTTGCCAAGGTAACCAGCAATGGCGGCTACAACGCAGAACGAACCTCAATGGATTTGCCGATTTCGCAGAAGGTCATCGCGGCGGCTGAGGGTGCTCTGGGTCCCGTAGTGAAGTTGCCGACGATGGGTGGCAGCGTACCGAATGGCACCATCGCGGATGCGCTGCATGTGCCTACGATCCTGGTGCCGATCTGCAACCACGACAACAATCAGCACAGCTCCAACGAGAACATCCGCCTGCAGAACCTTTGGGACGGAATCAAACTGATGCAGGGCTTGCTGGCGATGAATTAGAGGGTCGCGGCGCTGGCGAGTTTCAGCCGGTCGCGCGCCACATTCGAGATTTCATTCTGCAATTCAGGGAAACGTTCCAACATACGGTTGAAATGGGTCCGTTCGAGTGAGATGCAGGTGCAAAGCGTCAGCGTCCGCACGGTGGCGGTCCGCGGAAAACCGGTCAACAGCGTGATCTCGCCGAAGTAATCACCATCGTGCAGGATCGCGACCCGGCGGGGTTCGTGCTGCACACCATCCTGCCGCAGCACCTCGACCTTGCCGCGCACGATGATGTAGAACTTGTCGCCGGGGTCCCCTTGCCGCACGATTTCCCGGCCCGAGGCATAGTTCTCTGTCGCGAAGAACGGAGCCAAGTCTTCCAGGCGGGCCTCATCAATCGATTCCAAAATGGGCAGGGCGCGCAGTCGCTTGGCATCCACATCCACGTGCCCGCCATCCGCGGAGAATGTGAAACCCGCCTGCTTCTGCCAAAGACTGGCGTACGTGCCGCCGGCGGCGAGGAGTTCGGCATGGTTGCCCTGTTCCGCAACCCGCCCGCGATCAAAGACGAAAATGTGATCCGCTCCCTGGGCAGACGACAAACGGTGCGTCACCGAAATGACAGTACGGCCCACGGCCAGGCGCTCGATCGTTTGCGTAATGGCGGCTTCGCCGAGCGGGTCCAGCGCGGAGGTCGCTTCATCCAGCAGAAGGATGGAGGGTTTGCGCAGCATGGCCCGGGCCAGTGCGATACGCTGCCTGTTGGCATGGGAAAACGGCTCACCGCGCTCGCCCGCCTGTGAGTCATAACCTTCGGGAAGACTAACAATAAAGTCGTGAATTTCCGCCAGTTTGGCCGCTTCAATCACTTCCTCATCGGACGCGCCCGGCCTGCCGAGGCGGATATTTTCCTTAATCGAAGTACTGAAAAGGAAATTATCTTCAAGCACCACGGCCATTTGTGACCGCAGGGAACCCACTTTGAAGCCGCGTATATCCTGGCCGTCCACCGTAATAACGCCCGCCTGCGGGTCAAACAAACGCATGAGCAGGTTCAGCATGGTGCTCTTGCCTGCACCGCTGGTGCCGACGAAAGCCACAAAGCTGCCCTGCTTGATCCGCGCATAGGCACCATCGAGCGCCAGATCCTGCCCGGCATAGCTGAAGTCCACGCCACGGAAACGGATTTCATTGGTGAAGGGCGGAAGGTCCACGGCGCTGCCTGCATCGGACATGCCGACCGGTTCACTGAGGAAGGCATTAATCCGCGCCATTCCTTCTTTTCCGGCCTCAATAATGCGGGATGAGTGCGCGAGCAGGCTCAGGGAAAGAGCCAGCATCCCGGTAAGAATTTGTGCGGCCACAAGCGTTCCAAGGGAGAGTCTGTCGCTCATGACCAGCCAGGAGGCGAGACCAAAGACAGTGATTTGGATCAATAATATGCCGGACATCGCCATCCGTTCCCGCATCAATGTCAGAAGTCCGGCACGCATGGCGCTGCGCGAGAGGTTCTCATTTCTCCGCCGAAAGACCGAACTGCCAAAACGTTCCAGCGAAAAGGCCCGGACAATGGTTTGCGCGGAGAGATTCTCATAGACCGCATCCAGAACGGTCTCTTCGTCTGCTTGCCGCTCATCTTTGGCCGTGACGGCTTCGGATTCGATCCGGCGCGGGGCCAGGAACATCCACGGCCAGAGCAGCCAGGCAGTAGCCGCGAGACGCCAATCTAAAAACAGCAGCACCAAAGTGCAGGTGACGCATTGAATCAGCGGCAGCAGCAGGTGAGGCACGGAACCGCTGGCGGCATTTTCTATCGCTGCCAGATCCCGGGAAAATGCTCCCAGCATATCGCCCATGGCGGCGCGCAAATGGAAAGACATCGATAACTGTTGCAGGCATTCGAACATGTCCTGGCGCATTTGAGCCACCAGTTTGGACTGCATTGTGGCATACAAATAATCGCGCGCAAAACCGACACAGGAGGCCAGCAATGCTCCACCGGCAAAAGAAAGGACGATATAGCTGAAGAGATCATAGTCGCGGGAAGGCGCGACATTATCCACCAGAACCCGGAACCCCAAGGGCACCCAGCAGTAGAAAGCTGTTTCTATACACAGAGCCACGCAAATGCCCGCCAGCGTGAGACGGCTCTGCGCGATCATGGACCGGAAGCTATACAAAGAACGAACCATTCATCCAGGAATGCCCCTTTAGGGCGTTCCTTACGAGTATATGCGAACTCTTATGACGGCTGCCTTATTTCGGAATATTCGAAGCGGTTTTCTGCAGTACTGGAGATAATGGAACGAAGTCTTTCCCGTCCCAAATAGAAACGCCGCCGGAATAGTCGCCTTCAAAAACCAGCTTTCCATCGAAGGAACTGGCGATTTTCGTGGGCAGACTGTCCAGTACTTTGGAGGCACTCCGCTGTTTGGCATCGGGCCCCCAGATCTTCACCATCTTGTCGCGGCCGGTGGTCACAATCCTGCCGTCCGCGGTGAACTGCACACTGAGGACACCATTCGGCAGCTTTCCGAAAGTACCCGGCGGCGGCTTGGGAGCGTGCGCGTTCTGCGCCGTTGCCGAAGGAAAGCCATCCGTTGCGTTCCAAACCACGAGTTCCCCATCCTCGCCGCCGGATGCGAGAAGAGCACCGTCCCCGCGCCAGCTTAAGCAATTGACGGCGTCCTTGTGCTCGGCAAGCGGAACAATGATGCCGCCAGTCGCAGCCTCCCAAAGATACAGGCCCCCGGAGCGGTCACCAGTCGCGAGCTTTGAGCCATCCGGGCTGAACTCAATCGCGGTAATCCACTCTGTATGTTTCTTGATTTGGTAAACAGGACGGGGCTCGCCGATCTTGTAAACCTTCACGATCTTCGATGGCCCGCCCAGCGCAACAAGCGTGTTGTCCGGACTGAGATCGGCCGCAAGAACGAGATCGAATTCAGCTCCGACCGTGGCTACGCGCGCGCCTGTCCATACATCGTAAATCCCGACTTTGCCAGCTTCCACTCCCTTGCCGCCACCCGCCAGCAACCTCGAACCGTCACGGCTGAAGCGCAGAACATAGGGCACGCCTTCCGGAAACGGCAGTTCGCCGACCAGTTCCTTGGTATTCGTGTTGTAGAGATAAATGCGCTCATGCCCTGCCACGGCCAGAAGCGGAGCCCAGGGACTGGAGGCCATGGCCGTCACCGGAGTGGGCCGCAGCGGTTCCTTGGCGCCAAACGCCGGCAAGGTTTTCGGCATGGGGATGGGCCCCACGGGTTTATTCAACGTGCTGCCGGTGAAATTCGCTGTGGTGTTTACCGGACCTTTCGGCTTGCTGGTGGCATTCTCAAGAACACCGTTGGCAATCCAGTCACGGATGGTGCTGATCGCGGCATCGGGAATCTTCCCGCCCCCTTGCGGCATGCGCGGGACACCATCGCCTTCATGTGCCACCGCCTGATACAAAAGACTCGTCGACGCCCGGCCCGGCTTCACTGCATCACCGGAACTGCCACCCTTCATGACGCCGTCATAGGCCTCCAGATTGAGGCCCGAACGTGCGCCGGAAGCCGAATGGCAGCCCAGACAGTAGCGGCGGAAGATGGGCTTTACATCGTCATCGTAATTCGGATGCTGCTGCGCCAAACACGGCAGACAAAATAATGCGGCAACAAGTAGTTTTTGCATTAGTGGTTAAAAGAGAATTCCGTGGAATTCAACAGAGCCCAGAAAATATCGTCGTACGCCTTGCGGTCGGTTTCCTTGCCCGCAACCAGTACCTTCAACTTCTGTTCCTCTTCGGCGGAGGGCTTGCGGCCAAGCGCACGCACATAGAGAGCATCAAAGATCTCATCGGGTTTCTTGTTCTCTTTGAGCAGGTCCGCCACGACAGGGCTGTTCCGCAGCTTGCCTTCGAGCGTGTCACCGTTGATCAGATGAAGAGCCTGGGACAGCGTCGGTTCAAGTCGGGTTTCACTAACGTTGACGGAATCCCGGCTTGAGATACCAAAGGTTTTCAGGAAGTAATTCCCGCTGCGCTTGGTGCCCTCATAAAGCTGCATGGCACGGAGCCCGGCCGGATAACTCCCGAAGTTCGTCTTGGTTTCCGTCGCGGTGTCGATGGCATCCAGAAGGACATCCGCACGCAGACGGCGGAGCTTCGCATGGGAGAACTGGGAGTCGTCATCTTTGTTTGTTGCATTGGGCGCGGAAGACAACTGATAAGTGCGCGAGAGACAGATATCCCGCACCAGCTTCTTGATGTCATAGTCGTAACCGGCCAGCCGCTTGCCGAGTTCTTCCAGTAACTCGCGGTTGGAGGGCGGATTGCTGATACGGACATCATCCACAGGTTCCACAATGCCGCGGCCCATGAAATGACCCCACACGCGGTTGGCGATGTTCTGCCGGAACATGGTGTTGTCTTTGGAGGTGAGCCATTCCGCAAGAGCTACGCGGGGGTCTTTGCCAGTAACATCCGGAGCATCGCCACCGAGAAAGCGCGCGGGCATGGGACGGTTATCGAGAAGATGCTTGGCGGGAGCAGCATTGGGATCATCCCAAACAAACATCTCGCGGCTCTCCGCGCCCACCTTGCGCTTGACTCCGGTGAAGAAGCTCACAAAGCTGTAGTAATCATTTTGTGTCCAGCGGTCAAAGGGATGGTTGTGGCACTGCGCACACTGGATGCGCATACCTGTGAAGACCTGCGCGATGTCCTGCGCAACGGCCTTGGGATCATACTGGCCCTGCGGCAGCATGGTGTAGAGATTGGAAGCCGGTTCATCGAAGGTGCTGCCGGTGCTGGCCAGCTGTGCGCGCACGAACTTATCGACCGGCACATTCTTCCGCATCTGTTCCCGAATCCAGTCATAGTAGGCGAAGGCCGCCTTGCGGTCCGTGCCGAACTGATTGCCGTTATCGGTGGTGATCTTCAGGATTTCGGCCCACTTGGTGGCCCAGACATCCGCGAATTCATCTTTCGCAAGCAGTGTGTCGACGAGCTTGGTCCGCTTGTCTTCACTCTTGTCGGCCATGAAAGCCGCGTATTCTTCGGGCGTCGGCGGGAGACCCGTCAGGTCAAGCGTGGCGCGGCGCAGGAATTCCTCATCACCGCAAACTTCGCTCGGAGTAATATGCAGGTTCTTGAGCTTGTTATCGACAATCGTGTCGATGTAGTTATTCTCAACAACCTTGGGCCACTTGAACTTTTCCTTCGGCAGAACTATGATTTCCGCTCCGGTGGTGTACTTGGCAAACCGCGCGAACACGAACGTGTCGCCGGACTTACCCGCGGTAACCACGCCATTTTCGTTGATATCCGCGGTTCCCTTGTTGTTCGTCACATACAGGGCAAGCTGATTCACCACGCGCGTGGTTCCATCAGAGTATTTGGCGACGACCTGCAATGGCTTCGAGGTAGCTTTCTTCTCTTCCAGACTGCCGAAGACCACTTTGTCCGGCACCAGCGAAATGCCCGTTACCTGTGGCACGGAATCAGAATCGTCAGGCGCGCCCGCTTCAATCCAGCGGAGGAGTGTTTTGTAATAAGGGGAATCCGGCTTAAAGCGTTCGCCGCCGGAGTGCGGCACGCTGCCCACTGCCTTTTTGAGTAATAGACTCTGTGCAGGCTCAGAAACATCGATCCGGCGCCCGACCATCTGCTGCGTCAGGCGGTAGTAATCACCAGCCGGGTCATATCCGAACAGCGATAAGTGAAAGCCATCTTTACCGGAGGCCGCACCATGGCAGCCACCGCTGTTGCAGCCCGCACGGAAGAAGACGGGCATCACATCGAGCCGGAAGCTGACCGGCTTTGGCGGCTCAGCCACCGGACGCACAGTCTTCGGCGGGGCAGCAGCCACCGCCAGCGAACAAAACGAAATCAAAGCAAGAGAAACACGCTTCATTTCTTCACCGCCATTCTTGCAGGATCGATGCGGAGAATACCGCTGCCACTTTGCTGGGAAACCTTCTGGCCACCATCGGTCACAGTGAGTTCGCAGGTGAGGTCTTTGTAAAGCCCGGCCAGCGCGTCTTGCGATGCCTTGACCTGGAAAGTGGTCTCCGTATCCTTGGCCGTAATCTTCGGTGCCGGACCTGCCAGTTCCACGCCCTTCGGCAGGTTCTTCAACGTCAATGTCGCCTGACCGGAGAAGGCATGCTTCTGTTCGATGGTTGCGGTAATTGAGGCTATCTGTCCGCGCTCCACAGCGGCGCGTTTCAGAGTAATATTCACGTAGGGTTCCGCGACCGTTAGCTCGGCGAACTTCGAGGAAACGCGGATGCGTCCCACACCACTGAAGGCATCCCCTTCCACGGTGCTCGCACTCATCGCAATCTGGTATTTGCCGGCCGAAGCTTTGGGGCCCGCATGAATCACGAAGGTCCCTTCCGTCTTGTCGGCTGGAATGGTAACCACCGGCCCTTTGGTCACAGCACCGGGCAGCCAGTCCGGCACGATCTCGACCGGTCCTTTGAAATCCCCATGCCTGGTCACTTTTGCTTCGAGTGGCAATTCGCCATTCTGCGCGATTGGAGCGGCGGGCGTCTTCAATTCAATATCGAACGGCGGCGGATTCGTCACTGCGAGCATGAATTTATCCAGAAACACCACGTGCAAAGGCAATTCATTGCCACGGTTAATCAAGGCGAAACCCTGCCGGCTCCCGGTCTTCAGAGGAACTTTCCGGTCGACAGGACGGGCCAGCAGTTCCACCAGGGCCGCCTGCGGTTCTGCATCCGCATCCGCGGTAAAGATCACAGGCATTTTGACAGCCCCCTTCACATACCTGGGAGCTTCCATGTGAATCCCTTTGGGCAGACCAACAGCTTCCAATTCGATGTCGCCTTTGTAGTTGTTGCCGAAGCCCTGCGCGACCTGCACTTCCATCACCCACTGCGAGCCCTTCGGGATAATCATGCCCGTCATGCGCGGAATCATGTAGCCGTCATTCTGCGTAATGTGCGTGTAGACCGCGTCGACAGGCTGCTCGATCTCAATTCTGTACACATGCAGCGGGCTTGCGGTACCCCGGCCATCTTCGATTCCGATGAGATACTCGCCATCGGCAGGAACCTTGAAGAGCGCCACCGGATCGAGAGACTCCTTCACCACCCAACTGCCGCGCATGGACGGCATGCCGAGGTCTGGCAACCGCGAATCATCGGCATCGAGCAAATGTTTCTCTGACGCCACTGGGCGAATCCACAACTTCGCATCCATCGGCGAACCCAGTGCACGAGCATAGACCCGGACCTTCCACTGTTGGTCTTTCTTGGCCGTGATCTTGAAGACATCTGCTTTGCCTGGCTGGTCCAGAATGCCATTCAACGCGACGGGCAAAGCACCCGCCTCCGTCGCAGCACCTTCTCCCTTGAGTACATTCCGATAGGGCGAAACGCGCAACAAGTTCGGCGAGGGAGCCTGCTCGGCGCCTTTGCCGGCAAACCAGGGGTAATCCCCTTCGCGCTTTGGCAACGCCACAGTTTCCGTGCGCGGACCCAGAGGATCTCCGAGCACCTTCACATCAACTGTTTCCCCAAGGGCACCGCCGGCAGGATAAACGCCAAGTGGCCTTGTAAATGTGCCAATATGCGCCCGGTAATAAGCGAGGCGGGGAGCGATGAAGATCTGCTGCTTGATCTCCACGTAGTAAGTGCCTGCTTTGGGAACAGCGACCGAGAGCACGGGATCTTGGATAAACAGAGCGCTATCCTTATCAAGCCCGAGTTCCTTGCCATCCGCATCCAGGATCCGGACCATGAGGTCGTTCTCGCCTTCGCGCGGCGTTGTGCCGAGGCGAATCGCTTCGACTTCCACGCTCAGACGCTTGCCTGCGGGAACTTCGACTTTATAGATGTCGACGTCCGCCTCATTGCCCGGCTGCATCTGGCCTTCCACGGTGGAATTCAACGGCACAGGCATGGCCTTCGCGAGAGTGTCGTTTTCGCCGGTCTTCTTCTCGTTTTCGAAAACAGTCGCGAACCGGCTGACCCAAAAGGTCACTGGTTCGGTGAGTGCCTTTGTCGTGCGCAGCCGGAAGACATGCTCGCCAGGGGTGCAATCCGGCGCAATGTGAAACTTGGCCTTGACCTCAAAGCCCGGACGCGTGCCGGGGGCAACGTCGGTGGCCTGAATGCAGTTATCGTAGAACCGGATCTCCTTCGGCTCCTGCATATACTGGCCGTTCAAAACCACATCCACGGTCGCACCCTGTGCGCCGCCTCTGGGCAGAACATATTCCAGTTGACGCTGCTGAGCGAAAACTGAGGGAGCCAGTTGCGTGGCTCCCAAAAGGATCCAAAGCGCTGACTTCTTCATGTTTTGTTATCCAATCAACGATTCGACATGCTTGCCGCCACGGACGATGTCGATGGGACGGTCACCGGGAGCCATCAGGCGGTCTTCGCAGTTGATGCCGAGTTGGTGATACACAGTCGCGAGGTAGTCTTCCACCGTGACCGGATTCTGATCGGCTTCCGCCGCGGTGGCACTCGTCACACCGTAGATGTTGCCCCGGGTGATGCCTCCGCCGGCGAGCACTTGCGAATAGACGCGCGCCCAGTGATCGCGCCCGGCGGTCTCATTGATCTTCGGCGTACGGCCAAATTCTGAGGTCACCATGACGATGGTGGTGTCCAGCAATCCACGCTGCTCCAGGTCGGTGATCAAACCGGCGAATGCGTGATCGAAGGCCGGCAACCCCTGGTTCATGGATTCACGGATGCCGGTGTGGTTGTCCCAACCCTGCGTGCCGCTGTACATCACAGTCACGAAGCGAACACCGGCTTCCACAAGACGGCGGGCCAGCATCAACTGACGGGAGATGCTGAACGGCTGCCCGTTCGGCCTCTTGTATTCGCCGTAGAGCTTGGTCATCGCATCGGTTTCGCCATCCAAAGTGAATGCCTTGCGCGCCTCAGGCGAGTTGATCAGCTTATAGGCCTGCGCGTAGAAATCATCCATGGCATCCAGCTCCGCCGGGCTCTTTTCGAGTACGCGGAAGTGGTCTTCCACAGCTTCCCGGGCCGAGCGGCGCGCGGCAAACCGGTCATCGGTCATCGACTTCGCCATGGCAATGTCACGAACGCGGAAGTCCCTCTGCGCCGGATCGCCACCCAGTTCAAACGCACCGAACTTTGAGCTTAGGTACCCCGTTCCAGCCTGCGCTGGAACATTCGGCAAGCCGACAAACGGCGGCATATTGTTCTTCGGACCGAACTGGTTCGAAACCACTGATCCCATACAGGGATGAAGAATCGCGGGTGAGGGCAGGTAGCCCGTAAACATGTGGTACGTGGCCTGTGCGTGATCTGGAATGCGACCGGTGATGGAACGCACCACGCTGATCTTGTCCGCAATGGCCGCCGTACGGGAGAGGTTCTCGCTAAACACCACGCCGGGGATCTTGGTCTTCACCACACCGAGCGGGCCGCGGAATTCAATGGGAGCTTCGGGTTTTGGATCCCAGGTTTCCTGCTGCGCAACGCCGCCAGGGAAATAGATTTGGATAACGCTCTTCGCTTTGCCTTCCGGCAGCTTGGCTCCGTTGGGGGAACGAACAATTCCGGCACGGAGGCGGAAGTAATCGCCCATGGTCAGACCAAGGCCGCCCAGAACGCCGGCTTGCACGAAGCTTCTGCGTCCAAAGAAGCTTGGTACGACCGGTCCACCACACACATGGGGTTTAGCGTTAAAGTCACTCATCGCAGTTCTCTCCCTCTTTTCGGTCCAAACCCGCGTTACGATTCCCTATATTCTATTGACTCAACACTCTACAGTCAAAGGAGTTCTGCAAGCTTTTCCGGGAATGTGAACTTTAGTACTGCTCGGAGCAAAAGTACTGGATCTTCTGACCCTGTAAGTACCCTTGGTTCCATGGTATTTTGAGATCAATGCGCTTCCGTCCTTTGGGGTCTGCCATTTCGCTGGGCGTTCTTTGTACCGCCCCTTTGTTTGCCTCCTTCATTCCTTGCGCCACCACGACCAATTGCCCTTCGTCATCCACCGTTTCGACCTCGAACGGGAACTTCAACAGTCTGGCCGCCGCGACCGTTCAAGTGTGGGATCCGATTGCGGGAACCGGTACGGCGAACGTCGGCACGGGCACCATTATCGATGCACGGCTCTCTGGCAACATACTCCAATTCGGTGTCGTCACGGCCGCTCACGTCGTCCAGGGTTCGAGCACTGGCATCTATCTCGGCTTCAGTGATGGCAATGGCGGTGTCACGCAGGTCACCCCGGATGACCTTTATGTTGCTTCGGGCGGCGGCGCTTCGGCAGACCTTAGTTATATCGGCGTCACGTATAACCTTGCCACCAATTCGGAACTCTCCGGCAACTCCACGCTGACCAATATGTTGGAATCGATCACGGCAGCTCCCATTGGTCTTGCGCCGGTCAACCCAACGCAAGCCTTTGACTTTACCTCTTACGGCTATGGCTTAACCGCCGAGGTGAACCCTGATTCCGCCAATTCCTCCACCTATCCTTACGTTTACGATTCCGCCAACAGCTCCCTCGGCTATGGCACGCTCAGGACCTTCACGAACTCGATCCATTTCTACAACTCCGCATTCAGCATCGTTGATGGCAGCACCACCTACACCTCTGCGGTACAGGAATTCCAATTGCTTAACAATGGCCTGGGCGTCTCCGGCCCCGGCGATTCCGGCTCCGGCATGTTCGTAAATGGTGTCCTCGAAGGCGTCATCGAGTTCGGTCCCGGTGGACAGGGCTTCTGTTACAACGGCGACTGCGGCTACACCGGCTACCAGTATGGGAATCTCTTTGGCGGGGTTCGGATTACTTCCAGCTACCTTTCCTGGCTGCAAACGCAGGATGCCTCCTACGTCACCGCGCCGGAACCGGCAACCTTCGTTTTGGCCGGTCTCCTGATCGCCGGTCTGGCCTTGGCCCGCAAGAAGCAACTGGTCCCCGCCCCAGCGAAGTCCCGGGGCAAGTAGCTGGCCGATTCGATACCAGTCTCGCGCGGACGGGTGGGCGCGTTGCTCCTCTTCCTGGTCCACGGGCTGATTGTGTCTACCTGGGTCTCGCGCATTGCTGCCATCAAGAGGCTGTTGCAGCTCTCAGACGGCGTGCTTGGCCTGGTCCTCGCCGGAGCAGCTTTCGGCTCCATCTTCGCCATCCCCATAGCTGGTAGATTAGTCTCACGCAGTGGTGCCCGTTTGGTATCCATCTACTCTGCGGCTTTGTTTTGCGCCGCGATGGCTTTGATACCGTTCGCCTCGGGTCCAGCAACGCTCTTCTGTGCCTTATTCCTGTTCGGAGCCATTGGCAGCATCAATGGAGTAGCGATGAATTCCCAGGCGGTGGCCATTGAGTCCCTGCTGGCACGGCCTGTGATGTCAGGCTTCCATGCAATGTTCTCGCTCGGAGGCATCGGCGGCGCGGTTGTGGGGAGTCTAGCCGCTTATGCAGGAACCACCCCAGGCGTGCATTTCAGAATCGCCGCCGTATTGCTGGCAACCGCAGTGGCAGCTATAACTCTGCTGCAGTTGGAAACATCTTCCCGGGATGCGGCTAATGCGAAACCAGCAAACGGTAGCCTCTACGCCAACAAACGGCTTCCCTGGCGCCAAATTCCCGCCCAGCTGCTCATGCTGTGCCTGCTGGGCTTTTGTATCTTCCTCTCCGAAGGTGCCATTGCGGACTGGACCACCGTCTACCTCAGCCAAAATCTGAATGCCCCGCCCGCCACAGCTGCGATTGGCTATGGCGTCTTCTCTGCTGCCATGACGGTCTTCCGTCTTCTCGGAGACCGTGTGACCGTACTGCTGGGCCGCCGCAGGGCAGTCCGGACCGGCGGACTGACCGCTGCCATGGGAATCACCTGGCTCATCGCCGCGCCCGGCGCCTTGCTGGCACTTCCCGGCATCGCGCTGGCAGGCGCAGGATACTCCGTGATCATCCCGCTCGTTTTCGCCGAAGCAGGAAATCTGCCGGGCATCCAGCAAGCCGAGGGGATTGCGACAGTCAGCGGACTCGGCTATCTCGCCTTCCTCATCGGACCACCCATGATCGGCGCCGTTTCTCACGCACTGAGCCTGCGCGCAGGCATCGCACTCCTGATTCCCCTGGCGCTGACCGCCGCTATGCTGCCCATCAAGATGAGAACGGACTAAATTACTTGCGGCTCACAGCGGAGAGGCCCGCCGCAGCCATCCTGCGGATCTCCGGATCAGCATCCGCGGCAGCGCGTTGAAACTCTGCCGCTGCACCCGAAAAGTCCCGCCGACGGGCGAGGACAGCGCCGAGGTCCAGATGCGCTTTCCCGAAATCAGGGCGCAAACGCACCGCCTCACGATACTGCGTTAACGCCTCCCCCTGCTTGCCGCGGCTCTCGAGCAGCCCGCCCAGAACATCGTGAGCCACCGCATTGTTCGGATCTGCCCGCACCGCAGCTTCGATATGCGGCAAGGCATCCACAAGTTTGTTCATCCTGGCCAGAGTAACGCCGTGATTGAACTGATTCACCGCATCTCCGCCGCCATGTTCGAAGTGCCAGAGCGCTTCCTGCAATTCGTTCCGGTTGGCCAGCAGGTAGCCCAGATTGGCATGCGCGCCGGGCAAGGAGGGCCGCAAGCGCAACGCCGTCCGGTACTCCCCTTCGGCTTCCGCCAGATGCCCCGTCTCCGCCAGCACCGCCCCTAGGCTGTTGTGCGCATCGGCAAATTCGGCATCGAGCGAGATCGCTTTCTGAAAACTTTGGATCGCCGCGGGCTTATCCCCCAGATCAGATTGCAGCAGCGCCAGGTCATACCAGGCCTCCGCATTGCCAGGATCAGCCTTCACCGCCTGTTGCATCGCTTCCAGGGGTTCCTGCGTCTTCCCCAAACTGCGCAGCGGCTGCGCCAGGCGGCGATAAAGAAGAGCAGAACCCGGCCGGCGCTCCATGGCCTGCCGGTAAGCGGCCACTGCTTCTTCGGATTTGCCGGAACGCTGCAGGGCATCGCCCAGTTCCAGATAAAATTCGGCGCGAGCGGGCTTGGTCTGTGCAATCAACGCCCGCAGACGGGGCAAACCCGCGTCCAGATTGCTCTTCTGCATCACCTGCGCAACCGCTGTGTACATCGGGTCCGCGTCTCCGTAGGGAACGACTTCGCCCCGGTACTCCGCTTCCGGCAGGTGTGGTTCCGTGCGTTCAGCCAGCAGGTTCGACGCGGCCCGCCGCTGGATCAAATGGTCTGTCACCACCGCATGCACCACATCCTCCGCCCGGCGCTTCGGCATGTGACAGCTCACGCAATCCTGCGAGCCCGCGTGCGCCTGCACCGCCTGCGGCTTGCCCGGACCATGACAGGTCGCACACGCCGCGTTATATCCCGCTGCTGCCGCCTGGCCATGACGGATGTCATGCGGATCATGACAGGTGTTGCAAGTGAGCTTGCCCTGACTTTCCAGAAAACAGCGCGATTGCTTCAAGCGGTAGACCGAACTGACGATCTCAAACTTCCCTTCCCGCCCCGAACCCCTGGCATGATCGAAGGCCAGTTGAAAATCACTGAGCTTCTCCCCCGGACGGAAAGAAAATGGACCCCGCTCATACCGTTTCACCGCATTCGGCAGCGGCGCGCTGGTGGTCTCCAGATGGCATTGCATGCACACTTCCATGCCGCGTTCCGCGCTCAGCTTGGCAGGATTCACCACGGCACCGCGAATCTCCTCCGCTTTCACGCCCGCCGTCTGCGCCACCCGGACATGGTTGCCCCCCGGACCGTGGCACCGCTGGCAGTCAATGCCTTCGGGCAGCTTCCCCGCAAACACAGGTTCAGCCCCAGGCTCCTCATGCCCCTCTGGAATTTGAGGATAAGAGTTGTGGCAAAACATGCAGTCATAGCCGATCTTCCGGCCCAACGGTGGATCGGCCATGTCAAAACCGGGGTTCATTGCCCAGTAGCCGCCCTTTTCCGCATACCAGGCGAGTGGAAGCTCGACCAGCGTATTGCGCGCGGTCCGGTGCAGGAAGGTTCGCACATGGTTTCCAGAACCCATCACGGCATCCACTCGAAACTCGCCGGGCGGTTCGTTCCGTTGCCAGCTCCGCTGATACCAGGCACCATCCCGCGGGATCATCTGGAACCAGGTGCCGGAGGCTTTGTGAAAGTAAGGTTTGGGTTGGGGAAAGCTCGCGGCGGAGGGGGTGTAGAAGGCGCGCGCCATGCCGGTCAGTGCGTACTTTGCGGCAATTTCCGCGTGGCAATTCGAACAGGTCTTTGCATCTACAAAGTTGTTCGGGACCGGCGCGGCAGGCTGCTTCAAACAGCCTGCCAGTACCAGAGCAACAGCAAATAGGATTGCGGAACGGCTCACCATCGGGACTTCATGATGATACCGTTCCGCGCAAAATTCCTTTACGGCATGCGGCGGAATTCGTCGTCAAACCGGTCATCGCGTGCGGCCCTGCGGACCAATTCCAGCGCGTGGTCGATCTTCGCTATCGCAGCATCACGCCAACCGCGGGCGGCGCGATTGTCCTCTTCCCGCAGCAAGTCCCGTTTCGCACTCCACAGTAATTGCGCGGCGGCGCGGAATTTCCCTTTTCCGCGGAGGTTCGTATCAACACGGGGATGATCATCCAGGTCCTTGCGATCCAGCACGGCAGCGCGGTCGATCTCACCGATGGCATCACGCACCTCCCGCCCCGCGGCGCGCAGATCGCGCATCACATTCTCTTCATCCCTCGACTCCAGGATGAAGGTCGCACGCCACAAATCCGTCCGTGCGTGCAGATAAGCGGGATGACGCCCGGGAGTATCGGCGATAGATAGTGCCGGAAGCAGCAACGCAGCTGCGAGAAACAACCTTGAAACTTTCATATGGAACCTCCGTTGGTGAGAACACCTGCAGCGTATCAAGGTCGCGCGTTTTCATCAAACGCTAATGTGGCTGGAAGACGAACGATGTCGTTGGTGAATGCGTAGTACAGGCCATGGCGTGGCTGCAAGCCGTGGGGCGCGCGTTCGTGGTTGTCGCGATGATTGTGGGTGTCGCAGGTGGGTACGGCCTTCTCAAAGTCAGAGAGTGGCACTCGGGTATGGAAATCGGTGCCTTGCTTGATCCCATCCTCACGGTTTCGTCGCAAGAGTTGACGCAAGGGGTTTCCGTGCGTCTCAACATCACGGACAATCCAACTTCGAAGCCGCTACCCACTTCTTACGGGACCCCCGAATACGTCCTGTGGGCAAAGGCTGGGGAAGCGATCTGCCTGGATTGGTTGGACGTCACGGTACAGGCACTGCAAGCAGGGCAAAGTTTGAAACTGATTCCGACAACCGCGCCTTATGGCGTGCAGCATTCCTGCTCCGCAGCAGCCATGAAATTGAACGGAGTTCACTCCGGCCTTTTGGAACTCCGCCTCAAGAATGCCAAGCCACTGCCCGAATCTCAATTGGTGCTGTCTAGAAAATTGCCAAACACCAAGGACATGATCGTTGGCGCAATGATCACGGATGACATCCGAACCGCCTCCTGGTGGGCGGTTCGGATCGCCTCGTGTCTTCTTGCTGCTGGCCTGTTGTTGCGGAACTTTCGTACTTGTCGAAAACCCGAAAAAACCGCTTTAACCAACTCTTAGAGGATCTCGCTGTCTTCCCGGATCGGAATCTTCGGCGAGCCGTCTTTCCGGTTCAGATCGTCAGCCAGGATAACCGCCTCTGCCAGATCCCGCATCGGACGGCGCAGACGGCGGCTCTCATTGCGCAACCGCAGGTACGCCTCTTCCTCCGTCAGGTGATGCTTGTACTGCAGAATCCCCTTCGCCCGTTCGATCAGTTTGCGGGCTTCGAGCGTCCGCTTCATCTCGAGGGTTTCATTCATCAGCCGCGCATTGGAGATCGCGATCGCAGCCTGACCAGCCACAACTTTGATGAAGCCCAATTCGTCTTCAGTGAAGGTCCGGGACGTCTTGGTGTAAATGTTCACCGTCCCGATCACCTTGCCCTGCGACAGCATCGGCGACGCCAGCACCGAAGTCAGGCCCGTCTTGCGCGCCAGTTCCGGATACTTGTACTTCTTCTCGGTGTGGATATTCGGAATGTAAACCGGCTGCGCTTCCTTCACCACATGTTCCACAAGAGACTCTTCCATCGAAATGGGCATCTTATGCAGATACTCGGGTGCCGAGCAACGAACCGCGCCAACCGCGACTTCCTGCTTCTCATGGTCCATGAGCAAGATCGAACAAACCGGCGAATCCAGCGTTTCCGCCAGCATTTCCGAAATTGCCTGTAGAATCCGTTCGAGGTAGCTCTCCGTCGAGAGCGCTTCCGCCACCGCTGCCAGGGTTTCCAACCGCTTCACAGCCGATTGCGACTGCTCCGCGAGCTTCCGGCGCCCGATCAAGCCGCCCATCTGTTCGCCGATAAACGTGACGAGCGCCACTTCATCGGACGTATGTTGGTGCGCCTCCCGGTGGTGCACGTTGATCACACCCACCAGTTCGCCCTGATTCACCAGTGGCACGGAAAGGAATGACTGGAATGTATCTTCCGGCAGATTCTGGAAGGTCTTGAAGCGGGCATCCTTCGAAGCATCCCGGGAAAGCGCCACTACGGAATTGTGCACCGCAACCCAACCAGTGATGCCCTCACCCATCTTCATGCGCACATTGCCGATTTCCGCATCATGCGGAAGTTGCGAGGCGCTGAGGACAATTTCGTTGGAACTGTGGTCAATCAGGTAGACCAGACACGCATCGGAGTGCGTCACCTTCATGGTCAATCCGACCAGTTCGTTCAGAATCGCTTCCAGATCCTGATCGGAACTGACAATATTGCTGATTCGATGCAGGAGCGCAACCTGGGAACCTGTAGTTTCACTCATGATAACCGCCTTGGTGGATTTTATTCGGCTTACTGGAATTTCGTGGGACTGGGACGAAAGTGCCGTTACATCTGTAAACCGTAAGTGTAAGTACAGTGAATACAGACGTCCAATTCAATTTTTGAATCGGCAGGATGCTGGACCATTAAGTCAAGTTATCCCAACTGTTTACGGAAGCGAACACCGCTCACCACAATCAGGATCAGCGCCATCAGCGCGAGCGCCCCAAAATGCGGATAGAGCACGTCAAAACCAGTTCCTTTGATCATGATGGAGCGGGCGATGATGGCGAAATGCTTGATCGGATCGAGGTCGGTCAAGGGCTGCAGAATCTTCGGCATCGCCTCCACCGGCGTGGTGGCACCCGAGAGAATCGAGAGCGGTGGATTCACGAACAGGCTCATTAACTGGGCCTGCGTAGCGGAGGTGGCGAAGGTCGCCAGCATCGTCCCAATCCCGATTCCAGCCAGCACACACAGCGCAGCCGCCGCCATCAAGAGCGGAAAACTGCCGCGCAGAGGCACGTGGAAGATGATCCTGGCGACGCAGAACACCAGCATGGTGGTCCCCATCAGCAGGAGGAACAACGGAGCCATCTTCGCCAGAATGATCTCCAGAGAATCAGCCGGTGTCATCAACAACTGCTCCACCGTGCCGACCACTTTCTCTTTGATCATCGTCGCCGAAGAAACAATCGAGCCATTCAAGACCAGCAGCAACCCGAAGATCCCCGTAACAATGAACCAGGTGTTATCAAGCCCCGGGTTATAGAGCAGCGTGACGTTCGTGCTCACCATGGGAACCGTCTTGGGAATGGAACCCGTCTGCCCGTTCAGCCACTGCAAGGCACCTTCGGCATAACCCTGTGCAATCTGGGCCGTATTGGCATTGACCGCATCCACCAGGAACTGGACCTCGGCATTGCGGTTGGAATGGCGCAGCTTGGCGTAGTTCGCGGGGATGATCACGCCCATATCCAAAGCCCGCTTGTCGATTTGTGCGGTCATATCCGCGGGCCGCAGATAGTAGCCTTTCACCTCAAACGTCTGGTTATTGGTCAAGGCATCAATCAACTGGCGGCTCTCCGCCGTGCGGCTTTCATCCACAACACCCATCCGCAGATGGCTGACGGTGGAATTCAACGCGAAGCCGAACAGGACAATCTGCAACACAGGCGGGATCACCAGCGAAATCATCAAACGGCGGTCGCCCCGGATCTGGCGCAATTCCTTGAGGAACAAAGCCTTCAATCTGTGGTTGCCGAAAGTCATGCCTTCACCTGCATCTTTCTCATCACGCGCCAGGCCTGGAGGTAGAAGAAGCCTCCAATGCCACCAATCGCCAGAACCGAAGGCCACACCGCTTTCCAGCCGCCGCCGCGCAGGAAGCAATCCCGCACGATTTCTATGTAATAGCGTGCCTGGATAATCCCGGATACCCAGCGCAGCCCCGCGGGAATATTCTCCACCGGAAAGATCAAGCCGGAGAGCAGATAACTCAACAGAAAGCCGGCAATCGAAACCACCTGCACCGCCGCCGCCATATTCGGGATGCCCGCACCCACCAAAGTCCCGAAACTCACCGCACAGAACAGATACAGAATGGTGGCCACCAGGAACGGCGTGGGGTCACCGGCAAAACTTAACTTGAACATAGTAAACAGCAGCAGAGTCTGGAAGAAGGCCTGCAGCGCGCCGATCGTCATCCCGGCCAAAATCTTGCCGAGCAGGAACTCGGTCGCGCTGATACTCGACACATAGACTTGAAGAATAGTCTTCTGTTCGCCCTCGCGCGACATCGCCAGAGCGGCCATCAGCGGCGGAAAGATCGAAAGACCCAGCACGAAGATTCCAGGGCCATAGAACTTATTCGCGATACGGCCAGGGTTGTACCAAAGCCGTGTATGGGCCTTTACCAGAGAGATTTGCAGAGGGCCGGTTTCCGGAATCAATCTCTCATTCACGAAAGCATTCGTGATGGAGCCCACCGCGCCGCGGATAATCGTTGCCGTGTTGGAGTCCGTCGCATCCACCAGAGCCTGCAACTGCGCCGGGATGTGACGCTGCACATCGCGCTCGAAATGCTGCGGAATAATGATCACCGCTTTGGCCTCATTGTCGAGCAGCAAAGATTCCGGCGAGGCACCCGGAGGCATCGAAACCACACGGAAGGTCAGCGAGGTCCGCAGGCTTTCGATCAGTTCGCGCGACATCGGCGAACTGTCGAGATCCATCACGGTCACGGGCAAATCCGTCACAGTCAGCGAAATCGCATTGCCCAGCAGGATCAAGAGAATACAAGGCAGTACCAGCGCCAGCACGAGCGCGAAACGGTCCCGCGTAATCTGCCGCAGTTCCTTCACGGCCTGCGCAAGAACTCTCGAAAACAGGCGTCTCATTCTTCGCTGCCCTCCTTGCCCTCGCGGCGGGCCTTCTCAATGATCACGAGAAATACATCTTCGAGCGAATAGTTTTGCGGATTCGCTGTCAACAGTTGGATGCCCCCCGCGCGCAGCAGTGTATCGAGCTTTCGGCGCTCCAGTTCTGGATCCCCGTCGACGATCACATGCAACCGGTCGCCGAACAAAGACACACGCCAGCGCTCCAGCTTTTCCTTGAGATAGTTCAGGCTCTTTTGCGGATCACTGGTGGTCAACTCCATCACGCGACCGCCTTGTTCCTTCTTCACACTGGTCGGCGTACCTTCCGCCACCAATTCTCCGGCCACCATGAAACCGAGCCGGTTACACTGCTCCGCCTCTTCCAGGTAATGCGTGGTGACGAGAATCGCAGTGCCCTGATCAGAAAGCTTATTGATCATCCGCCAGAATGCGCGCCGCGCAATCGGGTCCACACCACTGGTTGGTTCGTCCAGGAACAATACCTTCGGCTCATGCATGATGGCCGCGCCGAAAGCCACGCGCTGCTTCCAGCCACCGGGCAAACTGCCGGTCATGAGCTTGCCCTTGCCTTCCAGCCCGGCAAACTCCAGCACCCACTTTTTCTTCTCTTCGATCTCCCCTGCGGGAACGCCATACACGCCCGCGAAGAAATCCAGATTCTGTTCAATCGTCAAATCGTCATAGAGCGAGAACTTCTGTGACATGTAGCCGATTTGTTCGCGCACATGACGGCTGCGCGCTTTGCCGGTTTCCCCCGCCAAAGTCACCGTGCCGCTCGACTGACCCAGCAAGCCGCAGAGCATCTTGATGGTCGTGGTCTTCCCCGCGCCATTAGCGCCCAGCAAGCCGTAGATCTCGCCGTATTTCACCTCCAGCGAGACACCCTTGACGGCCGTGAAATCGCCGAACGTCTTGACCAGTTGCTTGGACCCGATCGCAACCTGCTCGTTTTTCTGCCCTTTGTGCCTGGCTGGAAATTCCGCCGCGTGGGGTTCATTGCCCAGGTCGCGCAGAATCGAAACGAAAGCGTTTTCGAGCGCCGGTTCCGCGGCATGGATGTCCAGATCCTCCGCTGGCAGAACGCCACGCACCAGCTTCTCGGCACTCACCGGATCTTTGACCATCACGTCCAAACGGTCACCGAAGCGCTGCACGTCCCCCAGGCCTGCCAGTCCTGTTAGTTGATCTTCCGCCAGACTCAGCAGGGGCGTTCTTACTTCCAATCGCTTCAGGCCCAGGTTGTCGCGAATCTGCTTTGGCGTGCCCACTTCGTGGATCACTCCGTCGTACATCAACGCCACGCGGTGGCAGCGCTCGGCTTCATCCAGATACGGCGTGGCCACCATGATGGTCATGCCATCGGCCGAAAGATTCGCCAGTGCGTCCCAGAACTCGCGCCGGGACACGGGGTCCACGCCGGTGGTTGGTTCATCGAGCAGCAGGATCTTCGGTTCCGTCACCAGCGCGCAGGCCAGTGCCAGCTTTTGCTTCATGCCGCCGGAAAGCCGCCCCGCCAGACGTTCCGTGAACTTCGCCATCCCGAAGGCTTCCAGGTAGCGCATGCCACGCTTGTCGATATCCTCTTTCGAAACCCGCCGGAGCTGACCAATGTACTGCAGGTTTTCATGTACCGTGAGATCCGGATAGAGGCTGAAGGCCTGCGTGAGATAGCCGACAAACTGCCGGGCTTCACGCGCGACAATACCCAGCATTTCCGCCGTGCCGGAAGTCGCTTCCATCACACCGCCCAGCACTTGGAATGTGCTCGTCTTCCCCGCCCCATCCGGCCCGATCAGTCCGAAGATCTCGCCGGGGCGGACGTCGAGATCCACCCCTTTGACGGCCTGCACGCGGCCATAATTCTTCTTCAGATCCTTGACGGTGATCGCGTGGAAATCAACGTTGGATTTGTATTCCGAGGTCACTTGCGCCGTCTTCCAGCCGGCCAATCCGAACCTTCCACCAAAATTTCGCCGTCAGCCGGCATGCCAGGCTTGCCCAGCCCCGAGGAATTCTTCAACTGCAGTTTGAGACCGATGACTTGCTTCACGCGATCATTGCGGAAGTAAGTGTTTTCCGGCGTGAAGGAGGCCGAGGGATCCACGCGGCTCACCACAGCTTCCAGCGGTTTATCCGGTGCGGAGTCGAGATACACACGCGCCGCCTGCCCCAGCTTCACCTTGCCCATTTCGCCTTCAGGCACGTAGCCGCGAAGATAGATGCGGTTCAGATCCACCACGGTCAGAATCGGCGTGCCCGCCGCAATCACCTCACCCGGTTCGGCAGCGCGTGTTGTCACGGTGCCGTCAAAAGGAGCGATGACACTGAGATCCTTGCGGTTCGCTTTGGCTTCATCGAGCATCGACTGCGAACGCACCAGATCCGCCCGCGCCCCCGCCAAATCCGCCCGTGCCTGCAAAATCTGCCGCTGCACCGCATTCACCTGCGCCCCGCGAATTTCCGGATTCGTCAGATTCGCCTTGGCCGTTTCGAGCGCACCTTCCGCAGCTTCCACCTGCTTCTTCGCCGCGGCGACCAGCGCCTTCTGGGTTTCCTCCGTGGAGATGGCCTGCTTGCCCTGACGCTCCGAAGCCGCACCCACTTTCGCAAGCCGCACATAGGCATCTTTGTCGAACACCGCGAGCTGGTAACCCGCCTCCGCCTGCGCCAGTTGCGCCTGCGCCGCTGCCAGTTGCCCTTCAGCCTGCTTCACGCGCCCCTGCGCATCCGTCCTCGACTGCCCCACACCCAGCTGATTCTGCGTCAACTGCGCTTCGAGCACAGAGATGGATTGCTCCGATTGATGCACCCGCGCCACGGATTGCTCCACCGCAGCCTGCGCCTGTGCTTCACGCGCTCGGATCTGTTCATCATCCAGCACCGCGACCACCTGCCCGGCTTTCACGGCATCGCCTTCACGGACATAGATCTCACGGATACGCCCGGAAGTCTTTGCTGCCACCGCAGAATCATCGCCCTCAATGCGCCCGCTGAGCGCCACCAAGCCCGCCGGAACACCGGGATCACGGACTTGGAAGTACCAGTAAGCTGTGGCACCGGCCACCAGCAACAACAAGATAGGAAATACCTTCTTCATTTCGCGCCGCCTCCAGATGTATGCGCAGTGTGCGTTTGGTCTATAGAAATGTTGTAAGTTTCGAGAATGCCGCCGGACGCCCGGTCCAGCGACGCCTTGGCCTTAATGAGCGCCGCACGGGCCGTGACTTCCGTCGCCTGTGCCTGCGCCAGATCCCGCTGGAAGTTGATCACGGAACTGGCGTTGGTCACACCGACCTTCAGCCGCTCCTGCTCCGCCGTCAACACCTGTTCCTGTGCCTTTCGCTCCTCAATCGCGGATTCGAGAGAGGCTCTGGCCTGCTTCAAGGCCGAGAGCGCGTTCTTGATATCCACCCGGATATCCTTTTCCAACTGCTCAATCCGGATGTTCTGCCGCTTGACTTCAATCTGGTCGCGGGCATAGTCGGCTTCCGCGGCACGGTTGTGAATCGGTAAATTGAATTTGATTCCAGCACCGTAATCCGGGTAGTTGCGCTTGAAGATCTGCCCCAGGCCATCAAAGTAATTGCCGATGAACGCCGCGTTGGGAGTCCGGGGCAGAATGAAACTGCTGGGCCCGAAGGACAAAGGTTGTGTACTCGCTGCACCGGAGAGCGAATTACCCGCCGCCGTGACATAGGCGTCCACCTGCGGCTTCAGGGCGTTCCTGCTGCCCTCCAGCGTGATCTTGCTGTTCTCCACCTGCAAGCGGGCCTGCATGTAATCCGGCCGGCTCGCAATCGCGTGAGTCACCATCTCCGCAAAGGGTTGAGAGGGTTCAGCAACCTCCGGCAACTTGTCGGTCGGCAGAAGATCCACCGTATCCAACACCGCAGCTTCCTCCCGCTTGCCGGTGAGGTATTCCTTCAAGACGTTGGCCTGCTGCTCCACCAGGGTCTTCGCCGCCGCCAGATCCCGCTTCGCCCGTGCGACTTCCGCCTGGGCACGCGCCACATCCACCGGAGCCACCACGCCGGACTTCAACTGCTCTTTCTGGTCGTCCAGCAGCTTCTGCGCCGCAGCCAGCGTTGCCTCGCGGTTGGTGAGATCATCCCGCAGCGAAACGTAATCCCAATACAGTTGGACAACCACAGTGGTCGTGCTGATGATCTGCTGCTGGAACAAAAGATCCGCCACCTTGCCGTTGTTTCTGGCAATCCGAATGAAGCGGCTGTTCAGCTCCTTGCCCGCACCCTTCATCAAAGGTTGCGTCAGCGTGAAGCCAAGACTGGTCTGGGTGTAAGGGTCCAGGTCATCGCGGATGTTGTTCGAGGAAATCCGCGTGTTGTTGAACGACCCCACAAACGATGCGCCCGTCAGGAAGCCCATATTGAAGGACGCATTCCCGGTGGTGGTGTTGGTGTCTAGCGCCGGAACGCCAGCCAGGAAGGAGATCGCCTGCGGTGCCGACGTATGCTTCCAGCTCAGTTCTCCCGTAACCGAAGGGTCGAGCGATGGCGGGGCAACGCCCGAGGCCAGCGGCGTGGTGCCGGTCACAGACAAATTCTGCTCCTGGCTCGTACCGCTCACAGGCGACGTAGCAGTAAGAGAGGTTAACCCCTGCACCTGTCCAGTGGGACCACCCGTAGCGCGCGGACCCTCACGGACGGCCGTGGGAATCCCCCGCAGCGATGCCCCTGCCTGCGCACGCTTCAAATCCTGTGCTGCAATATCCGGCCCCAGACGTTCCAGGGCAATATCCAAATTGTTTTCGAGCGCCAGCGATATGGCGTCCTGCAGCGAGAGCTTCAACTGGCCATCCTTCACCAGTTGCGCAAGCTTCGCGCCCGGCTGTTCCGCGCCCGCGGCCATCGCCGCAACGGCCAGAACCAGGGCAAAAATGCGTCTCATTCTCCGCTACTCCCTTCCGTGTTCAAAGCTTTCATTCCTTCGATTCCCCGCAGTGAAAAATCTGCGATATGCGCGGCAATGCGCTCAATCTCTTCGGGCGTGTACTCCACCCAGGGCCACAATTGGCGTAAAACCGGAGAGCAGGTCCGGTACGAAACACACTGGGCCACCACGCTGAAAACCGCCCGCGCCACACGGTCATCGTCGGCCGGCAAACCGGTGATCGCTGCGATGACGCGCCGAAGCCATTCCATCTTGGGCCGGATCGTCTGATCCACCACAGACCGCAGGGCGGGCGTCGGCTGCGCCATTTCCTTGGCCATCAAATGTACGCGCCAGGCATCTTCCCCGGTACCCAGCAGCCGCGCAATCATGTTGCCAATGTACTGGCGCAGAGCCACCACGGGGTCCGCCGCATCTGGAAGCGGCCGCTCATGCCGCATGCTCAGCTTCAGAACCTCTGTGTAAAGCGCCAGCTTGTCGCCAAAGTGGTAATTCACCGCGGCCACATTCACCTGCGCCTTTTCACAGATCGCGCGTACCGTCGCCGATTGGAAGCCCTCTTCCGCAAAGATTTGCCCGGCAGAAGAAAGAATGCGGTCCCTCGTCTCATCATGCAAATCGGGGTGGGCGGCGGCAGCTTGCATACACTCGTTTCAAACATAGGATTCAAACAGGTGTTTGAAGGATTCACGATTGTTTCCCCCCGTTTGCCAGCAAGCGCTCAAAACGATAGACTCTCTGGAGATTGCGCCGCGCATCCCATCTCCTGGCATTTCTGCTGCCCGCCCTGCTGCAAGGCGCCGGCGGTACCGAATTCTTTGAAAAGCGCATCCGTCCTGTGCTGGCGGAAAAGTGCTACGGCTGCCACAGTTCGAAGCTCCGCGAACCGAAAGCCGACCTCCGCCTGGATGGCCCCATCCCCGCGCCCATCCTGAACGGAAAACTCATCCGCGCTATCTCTTATCACGACCTCACCTTGCGGATGCCGCCCACCGGCAAACTTCCCGACAACGTGATTGCGGATTTCGAGGAATGGATCAAACTCGGTGCGCCGGACCCGCGCCCCGCGGTCACCGCCACCGCCAAACCCCTGCCGCCCGGTTTGGATCTCGTCCGCGGCCGCAAATTCTGGGCCTTTCAGCCCCTCGCAAACTCCAAGCCGCCTGCGGTACGCAACAACGCCTGGCCGCGCTATGATCTGGACCGCTTTGTTCTGGCCGCTCTCGAAGCCAAAGGCCTCCAACCAGCCGCCGAAACAGGACGCCGCGAATGGCTCCGGCGTGTCACCTTCGATCTCACCGGACTGCCACCCACGAAGCAGGAAATGGATCGCTTCCTCGCCGGGGAATCCTTCGAACAGGCCGTAGACCGCCTGCTGGCCTCACCGCATTATGGAGAACGCTGGGCACGCCACTGGCTCGATCTCGTCCGTTATGCCGATACGAATGGCCACGAATTCGACAACCGCAAGCTCGATGCCTGGCAATACCGCGACTACATAATCCGGGCCTTCAATGATGACCTGCCCTTCCATACTTTCGTCCGGGAACATATAGCGGGAGATCTGCTGCCCCAGCCCCGCGTTTCCAAGAGCGGCGACTTCCTCGAATCCCCGCTCGCCACCAACTTTTACTTCTTCGGCGAAGTGCTCAACAGCGCCACGGATTCCGTCAAGAGCAAGGCCGATACCGTCGATAATCAGATCGACGTACTGAGCAAGACCTTTCTGGGACTTACCGTCGCCTGCGCGCGCTGTCACGATCATAAATTCGACCCCATCCCCACGCGCGACTATTACGGACTGGCCGGCATCATGCACTCCACCGGCATGCGCGAAGCCGTCATTGATTCCCCTGCGCGCGCTGCAAGCATCCACGCCGCACACGAAGCCGCGCCCGCAGTGGTGCGCAATCCCGGCAAGAGCAAGATTCAACTGCGGCCCGGCGATACATTGTGGGAGGATTTCACCGACCTTTCGCGCAACGGCTGGATCGCCAGCGGCGAAGCGTTCTCCCAGGGTCCGCGCAACGGAATTGTGGACTCCGCTGGCAGGGGCGTCAATGAACTTATTGGCTCGCTTACCTCCAGAAAGTTCCAGATGCCGAACCACTACGTTCATATCCGCATGAATGCCGCGAAAGGCGATCACGGACTTACGGAAAATGAACCCGTCCGCCTGACCCTCGTGGCAGACGATTACAAGAGCTCTTACTTTCTTGGCACCGGCAATCATAAGTTCGAGTGGGTAAGTGCCCGAATGACGCTCTCCTATGGCCGGCAGTGTTACTTCGAGATTGTAGACCGTTCCCGAACTGCAAACATTGCCGTGGATGCGATTGTCTTTTCCGAGGAAAGTTCACCGCCGAAGGTATTGGAAGAGGAGCCCGCAGTTTGGAATGAGCCCGCGCCGCAGCCGCAGATTCCTGCCTCCACGTTCGGCATGATCGCCTGGGATGAAGCACCCGGCAACACCAAACTCCATATCCGTGGCAATCACCAGAACCTGGGCGAGGAAGTACCCCGCCACTTCCTGCAAGTGATCTCAAAAGACGGCGAACACCCTCCCGTAATTGGCAGCGGCCGTTTGCAACTCGCCGACTGGCTTACCTCCGAGGCGTCACCACTGTTAGCGCGTATCTATGTGAACCGCATCTGGGAACATCACTTCGGCGATGGGCTGGCGCGCACAGCAGATAACTTAGGTCTGACGGGCGAGCGTCCAGCCAACCCCGCGCTGCTCGATTACCTGGCTTCACGTCTGATCTCCGGCGGCTGGAGTACCAAGCAGTTACAACGCGAACTCGTACTATCGGCGGCCTATCGCATGAGCAGCAAACAAGACCCGGAAGCCGCCAAGGCTGACCCGCGCAATGACCTGCTGCATTACATGCCTGTGCGAAGACTCGAAGCCGAAGCGCTGCGCGATTCCATCCTCGCCGTCGCAGGAACGCTCGAGCCCAAGCTCTACGGACCAGGCATTGTTCCCTTTATCAGCCCCTATCAGAACGGACGCGGAAAACCACGTTCCGGGCCGCTCGATG
>CAIXXM010000043.1 GCA_903923395.1 uncultured Acidobacteriia bacterium | reverse complement strand
CGCGCGCTTGCCAAGAGACGCGTCCGAAAGACAGCAGCATTGGCTACAAGAGGCTTTCGGGAATCGTTTGGCTATCCAGACAGGGTCGAATGACTTCCCGATTAGAGGAAAGATTGGTAGCCCAAAGGTCCCGCAGGATTCTAACTTCGAAAGCGAAGGCCTATGAAGAGACCACTTATTCGCGCCTGGAGACGGCGCATCCTCACCAGCCTGACAGCAGCTTCGGCCTGTTTCGCGCAGACCGTGCCGCTGACATGGCAACAGATCAAGAACAAGTTCGAAGCCGCCAATCCGACGCTGCAGGCGGGCAAAGATTCCATCGCAGAATCCCGGGCCGCGGAAGTGACTGCATTTCTCCGCCCCAATCCCACAGCGACCGCAACGCTGGATCAGTTCAGCATCTTCAAACCGCAGCTTTCTCCTTCCGGGTCTGGCGACAGCGTGTACCGTCCACTGGCCAACATCTTCCCCTATCTTGCGGTCAGTTATCTGCATGAGCGGCAGCACAAGCGTGAACTGCGGCTGGAAAGTGCAAAGAAGACCACGGAAGTCACAGCCTCTGGTGTGCAGGATCTGGAACGGGGACTGATTTTCAACTTGCGGGCGGCCTTCGTGAATGCGCTGCAGGCCAAAGCCGTACTGGTCAACGCCAAAGAAAATCTTGCCTATTGGGATAGAGAACTCGGCATCAGCCGCACCCGTCTGCAGGCGGGTGACATGGCGCAGTTGGATCTTGACCGCATGGAACTCCAGCGGGTGCAATTCGAATCCGACTATGAGAATGCGGTTGTAAACCTTCGCACCAGCAAAGTACAACTCCTGTTGCTGCTCAATGACCGCACGCAGATCGACAAGTTTGATATCGATGGACCCTTTGATTTCTCTGAAGCCCTGGCCCCGCTGGATGAGTTCCGCAATCAGGCGCTGGCTGCCCGTCCCGATTTGCAGGCCGCAAAGCAAACGGTGGACCTGGCCAGGACCAATCACACTCTCGCCATTGCCAATGGCACCGCAGACCCCACATTCAGTTTCGATATAGCACGCAACCCGCCCATTCCTGCTTACTTCGGTTTTAGCGTTTCGATTCCCGTCCGGATCTTCGACAAAAATCAGGGAGAAAAGGAACGCACCAGGCTGGACATTGGCCGGAGTCAGCGCTTGGTGGAGGCTGCGACTTCACAGGTATTCGGAGACGTGGATTCCGCCTACTGGACACTGATCCAGGCGGTGAACTTACTGAAACCCTATAAGTCGCGTTATCTGCCGCTCTCCGCGCAGGTGCGGGACCGGGTCTCCTTTGCTTATCAACACGGTGGCGCATCTTTGCTTGACTTTCTCGATGCTGAGAAGTCTTACCGGGACACGCGCCTTGCCTATCTCAACTTAATTGGTTCCTATTTGACGGCCGCGGCACAAATGAACATGGCTGCCGGGCGGGAGGTCCTGCAGTGATGAAACGTTCTCTGAAGTTGATTACGACGTTCTATGTGGCCGGGTTTGTTTTCGGACTCACCAGCTGTGGCACAAAGACGGAACAGACAAAGAATCCGGCCGAAGGTACCGGGCCGGTACCCACGAGGATTGAGGCGGATATGGACCCGGCCAATCTCAAGGTCGAGCATCCGGAGCGCTTTCCTTTGGTCGAAGCCGGCGAGCAACTCTCCACGCCGGAACTGAATGTCACCGGTTTGGTGAGCCCGGATGTGTCGCGGCAGATCCCCGTGCCGTCGCTTGCCACGGGCAGGATTGTAGAAATCGGTGCCCGTTTGGGAGATACAGTCAAACAGGGACAGTTACTGTTCAAGGTCCGCAGCACGGACGTTGCCAGCGCATTTTCGGATTATCAAAAGGCCGTGAAGAATGAACAACTGGCGAAGCTGCAACTGGACCGCGCAAAGATTCTCTTCGAAAATGGCGCGGCACCGAAGAGCGCTTATGAAGTGGCGCAGAACGCAGAAGACAACGCCCTGGTTGATTTGCAAACTACGTCCGAACATCTTCGCCTGCTTGGCTCAGACCTCAACAAGCCAAGCGGCATCGTAGAGGTTTTTGCGCCGGTGTCTGGCGTGATCACGGACCAGCAGATCACCAATCAAGCCGGCGTGCAGGCTCTGAATATGCCTGCACCGTTTACGATCTCTGACCTTTCCAGCGTCTGGGTTGTTTGCGATGTCTACGAGAACAATCTCAGCCAGGTGCACCTTGGCCAGTATGCGGATATTCATCCAACTGCCTACCCTGAGCGTACTTTGAAAGCGCGGATCTCGAATATTGGCGAGATTCTGGATCCGAATATTCACACCGCGAAGGTGCGGCTGGAAGTGCCGAACCCCGGCCTGTTGAAGTTCGGCATGTTTGTGACCGCCACTTTCCACGCGGACAAGAAACAAACTTATGCGACCGTACCAGCAACGGCGGTACTTCATCTGCATGATCGAGAGTTTGTATACACCCCGTCCGCCAATGGAAGGTTCAAGCGGCTGGAGGTAACTACCGGGCCTGTGCTCGCCAATAACATGCAGCAGGTCATGAGTGGATTACAGCCGGGGACGCAAGTCATCGCCAATGCACTGGTCTTCCAGACCACGGTGGAGCAATAAATGATTGAATCACTGGTTAACGCGGCTCTTCGGAACCGCTTCATCATTCTCATGGCCGCAACGGCGATGCTGGTATTCGGATATATATCTTTCCGGCAGTTGCCCGTGGAAGCTTATCCTGACGTGGCGAATAACTACGTGGAGGTCATTACCCAATGGCCCGGTATCTCAGCGGAGCAGATCGAGCAGCAGGTTAGTATTCCGCTCGAGAATGCGATGAACGGCATACCAGGGATTGTTCACCTGCGGTCCTTCTCACTGTTTGGCCTTTCCGACATTAAGGTGATCTTTGATGATGATACGGATAATGCCTGGAACCGCGAGCGGGTTTTGGAACGCCTCGGGCAGGTGACGCTGCCGGCCGGCGTCACGCCGCAAATGGGTACTGACTGGAGTCCTGTTGGGCAGATCTATTTCTTCACATTGAAGTGCACCAACCCACAGTACGATGTGATGGATTTGAAGTCGATTGAAGACTGGGTAGTGGAGAAGAACTTCAAGGCCGTGCCGGATGTTGTTGATGTAGCCAGTTTTGGCGGACCCACACGGGAGTATCAAGTGCGGGTGGATCCGAATAAGTTGATTGCTTACGGCCTGAGTCTATCGCAGGTGGAACAACAGTTGACAAACAACAATGCCAATGGCGGTGGCAGCTTTGTGGAGGCCGGGTTACAGCAAATCAACGTTCGCGCCGTGGGCTTGGTGAAGACGGTACATGACATTGAAGAAACTGTCATTCTCACCAAGACAGGCACTCCGGTTCGCGTCAAAGACATCGCGGTCGTGGCGCAGGGACCAAAGATCCGCCTTGGTCAGTTTGCGCGCGCCATCCGCCATGAAGATGGCAGGGTTGTGGATAACGATGATGTGATCTCCGGGATTTTACTTCTTCGAAAGGGTGCCAATGCAGACGGCGCATTGCGGGGAATTCACGAGAAGGTAAAGGAGTTGAATACCCGGATTCTGCCGAAGGGCGTGACGGTTGTGCCCTTCATCGACCGGAGCGATTTGGTCGGCTTCACCACGCATACGGTGATGAAGAATCTGACTGAAGGCGTGATTCTGGTGGTGTTGATTCTGGTGCTGTTTCTGGGCAATGTGCGCGGAGCGATCATTGTTGCGATCACCATTCCCTTTTCACTGCTTTTCGCTGCCACCTGTCTCAATATTAAAGGCATTCCGGCAAATCTACTGTCGCTGGGCGCACTGGATTTCGGCATGGTGGTGGATGGCGCGGTGGTGATGGTGGAGAACATAGTCCGTCACCTGGGACGCCGCCGTCAGGGCGACCCGCGGACAGCGCGCGAGAAAATCACGGAAGCAGCGCATGAAGTCCGGCGCCCGGTGTTTTATGCGATCGGGATTATCATCACCGCATATTTGCCGATCTTCACGTTGCAGCGCGTGGAGGGACGGTTATTCAAGCCCATGGCTTGGACTGTCGCCTTCGCGTTGCTGGGGGCGCTGCTGTTCTCCATGTTGATTGCTCCGGTGTTAGCCAGCTTGTTTTATCCAAAAGGCACAAAAGAGTGGCATAACCCGGTGATGGTCTGGATAACTGCGGGTTACAGTAAGATGGTCCGGTTTGCGATACGGGTCCGCATGCTGACTGTGGCTGCCGGTGCAGCGGGTTTGGCTGTGGCGGTGTATCTTTGGCTAAGTGGTGTGATCGGCAGTGAGTTTCTTCCCCATCTGGATGAAGGCGCGCTGTGGGTTCGCGGGACATTTGCGCCGAGTACGGGACAGACGGAGGGAATCCGTGTGTCAAATCAGGCCCGGCGCCTGCTCTGCTCTTTCCCTGAGGTGTTGCAATGCACCAGCCAGGTTGGCCGTCCAGATGACGGTACGGACACGACGGGCTTCTTCAATACGGAATACTTTGTCGATCTCAAACCGAAGGAACAATGGCGTGCCGCATTCCATTCGGACAAAGAGCAGTTGATTGCGGCGATGAATGCCGAGGTTTCCAAGATACCTGGTGCGATCTGGAATTTCTCACAACCGATTGCTGACAACATGGAAGAAGCAGTAAGTGGTGTCAAGGGTCAATTGGCCACAAAGATCTACGGTGATGATCTGGTGATGCTTGAGAACAAGGCAGATGAGATTGTCTCTGCATTGAAGGCCGTTAGAGGCATTGCGGATCTTGGCGTGTTCCGGGTGCTGGGACAACCCAACGACAATTTCGAAGTGGACCGGCAGAAGGCCGCCCGCTATCAGATCAATGTGGCGGACGTGCAGGATGCGATCCAAACGGCCGTGGGCGGCAACGCACTGACGCAGGTGCTGCAGGGCGAAGCGCGATATGACCTCGTGATGCGCTATCTTCCCCAATACCGCAACACGAGACAGGCAATTCAAGATATCCGCTTATTGTCACCGGGCGGAGAGCGCGTCTCTTTGGCACAGTTGTGCAAGGTGCAGGAGCGGGATGGAGCTTCGGAGATCTATCGGGAAGGTAACCAGCGTTATGTCGCGATCAAGTACAGTGTGCGCGGCCGTGATCTGGGCGGTGCGGTGGAGGAAGCCATCAGGAAAGTCACAGACGGTGTGAAGCTGCCGCGCGGTTATCACGTGGAGTGGGAGGGCGAATATGAGAGTGAGAAGCGCGCGGAGGCCAGATTGTTGATCATTGTCCCAATTACCATCGGGCTGATTTTCTTCATCCTGTTCGGTATGTTCGGATCATTCAAATGGGCGATGTTGATTCTGGTGAACGTACTGTTGGCCCGTGTGGGCGGGTTGCTGGCACTGCTCATCACCCATACCAACTTCAGCGTCTCTTCGGGAGTGGGATTCCTGGCGCTGTTTGGCGTTTCCGTGCAGACGGGCGTCATCATGCTGGAGTACATCAATCAACTGCGGGCCAGGGGCAGGAATGTGGAGGATGCGGCGGTTGAGGGTGCTGTGTTGCGTTTGCGGCCTATCATGATGACGATGCTTGTGGCGACTCTCGGATTGCTGCCGGCAGCGATGTCGCACGGGATTGGGTCTGATTCGCAACGTCCCTTCGCGATTGTGATTGTTGGCGGTCTGATCGCGGATCTATTGATGAGTATCTTCCTGCTGCCAACGCTCTATGTTTGGCTGGCGGGTCCAAATGATGTTCTGCCGAGAGTTCACTTGGACGAGGAAGTGTAAGTGATGCCCCGGACGAGAAAGTAACTCAGCAGACCGATGGGGCCGAGCATGAAGGTGAGGAACTGGCACGGCAGCAGGACCCAGCGGGAGATGCCGTGGCGCATGGCGTCACGGGTCTCCCAGGCACCGATGAATAGGTCGAAGGCGAGGTAGTGGACCCAGCCGGCGAGTACCAGCCATTTGCTGCCGAAGAGTTGAATGACTCCTTCGAGAGTTCGAAAACTGCCTTCGGCTTCGCGGCCGTGGATGGCCATGACGCAGAGATAGGTGACGGCAAGTGCCAGAGGGATGGCGCGGCCCGCAATCCAGGTGGTGGCGATTTTATTCTTGGGGAAGACCGCCAGAAGCAGCCAGCCGGGCAGTACCGAGGCGTTGGCGATGGAAAAGATGGTCTCCGGGGTCATGCGAACTATCGTGGCATAAAGGGGTGCGATTGAGCGCGGGTTATCCAGTTCTTAAAGACCGGTGACAAACCAGCCGAGAACGCTTGCGAGCAGCCAGACCGCGAACGTGCCGAAGATTAGGCGGGATGGATTCGTCAGCGGTTCCGCTCTGATGGCCTGCCAGAGGAGGAGTCCGTAGAGTCCGAGATAGCTCGCGGAGGCCGAATATACCTTCAGCACGGCGCGGCTTTCGGGAACCTTCTGTAACAGAAGCAACCACCCCAGCAGGGGAATGATCTGCACTCCATGCAGGCCGAGGAAGTGCGGGACGCGCAGATCTCCAAAAAGTGTGCTCCAGCCGACGCCGGGAAGACCTGGGCCTCCGTCGGGAGCGCCGACTGTATGGGCACCAATCAGGGGTAGTTTGCCGGTTTGTTTTGACTCTGCCAATTGCGCTTTGGTGGGGCCGGGCATCAAGACGCCGGAGGCGGAGCCAAGAACGGTGAGGAGCATGCCGCAACGCAGCGCTGCCCCAAGAACCGGATTGTCAAAGCTCTGCACGAAGAGCGCCGCTGCGATGACCATGGAAGCGACCCAAAGCAGCGCGATGGCGGTGCCCATGGTCCCGAACAGAGCTGCATCGAGGGGTGTGCCCACGTTGAAGTGGCTCGCCACACCGCGCCAGGCCTGCACGTTGAGAATCACAACTTCCACCACCATGGCGAGCGCGGTGATCCAGGCCATGGCGGAGAGCAACGGCTGCCAGATCGTCAGGAAACTGTAGACCCAGCTCAGGGTCAGCAGGTAGAGCGCAATCGAGATGGCGAACTTGGCGGGCTTGAGCCAGGCGGGGGCGCCGGTGATGGTCCGCGTGTCGAGAAAGATTCCGGCCACCGCTGCGGCAAAAAGTGGCAGCATGGCGAGTCCCACGGCGGTCATGGGGCGGCTGGCGTGCCAAAGCCGTGTGATGAGTTCGGTCATGGGTATCCCCTCCAGGGCGGTACCAAATTTTAAGATCTCACGGGGATGGTGGCGGCTTCGGTGAATTGTTAAGGTCCGACCATTATTTGTCGTGGTTTTAACATAGCCATCGCCTGTACTGTAAATCAGGATTATCTATTTGAGTAATGATTCCAAAGTCGATAGAATTCAACCACGACGTAGGAACAAGTCCTTCCTGTCCGTCTCCTGCGGCCCATGCCCGGCTCGCAATCATCACTCGCCGCCCGACTATGCCCCGAAGTGGAGTCTAGTCCGCTGAAGCTGGCCCGTGAAGCAAAACCGCAACAAACCCTAACAAAAATCGGCGGGCACTGCCCCCTCAACAGGAGAACATTCACTGATGCAACGCAACAAGTGCGCCATCGGTCTGCCTTTGCTTTTGCAGGCCCTTGCTCTGGTCCAGCCATCTTCGGCCCAGCTCAACCTCGGTTCCATCTCAGTCGGAGCAGGGCTCCAGACTGGATTCACCTCAACGTCCACAACGGGCAGCAACGCCCTGAATCAGTTCCAGCTAAACAGTGTCCGGCTGTACGTGAGCGGTCCGGTGGTGGACAACTTCAAGTTCATGTTCAATACGGAATACGATGGTGCGACCAATAAAATCGGCGTTCTGGACGCCGTGGCCCAGTATTCTTATTCGCCGAAGTTGAACGTGTGGGCTGGCCGCTTTTTGCCGCCGAGCGACCGCGCGAATCTTTACGGCCCGTACTACTCTCACGAATTCAAGGTCTACACGGATGGCATTCAGGATGGTTACCCCTTTGTGGCGACCGGCCGTGACAATGGCGTGATGTACTGGGGTGATTTCGGGAAGATGGTGAAGGTTTCTGCGGGTCTGTTTGATGGCGGCTCATCGACGGGGAACTCGAAGATTCTCGGCGCGGCCCGCGTCCAGGTGGATTTCTGGGACAAAGAAGATGGTTACTATCTCAACGGCACTTACTACGGAGACAAGAACCTGCTGGCGATCGGCGGCGCCACACAGTTCCAGGATGGCAAGACGGCGGCAACGGCTGACTTCCTGATGGAAAAGAAGCTGCCCAACAACGGCGTTATCTCGATTGAGAGCGAATACTCCAATTACAACGGTCTGGGTGGTTATGACTCGCGTTACACGAAGAGCCAGGGTGCTTATGGCCTTGCAAGTTATCTCTTCCCGAAGGCCGTGGGTGTAGGCAAGATCGAAATTCTGGGTAAGTATGCCAAGGCGGATTTCACCAGCGGCAAGGCCCCCAGCTATGACCAGAAGACGACCGAAGTGAACGTTAATTACGTGATCAAGCAGTTCAAGGCACGCGTGATGACCTTCTACAAGGACACCCGTTTCAACCGCAACAATCCCAACACCTGGCAGGCCGGCATCGGACTGCAACTGCAGATGTAATCCCTCTGGAACGATTAGGAATCAAGGAGCAACCATGAAACTGAAAATTACCTGTTTAACCGCAATGCTTCTGGCCGCGGGAGTGATTCTCTCCAACGCCGTTGCCGCGCAGGACACCATCAAGATCGGTATTCTGCATTCTCTGTCAGGCACGATGGCCATCAGCGAAACCACGCTGAAGGACACCATCCTGATGATGATTGATGCCCAAAACAAGAAGGGCGGCTTGCTGGGTAAGAAGCTGGAAGCTGTCGTTGTGGATCCGGCATCCAACTGGCCCTTGTTCGCTGAGAAGGCTGCGCAGTTACTTGAGAAGGACAAAGTAGCCGTTGTATTTGGCTGCTGGACTTCCGTCTCGCGCAAATCTGTTCTTCCCGTATTCGAAAAAGATAACGGGTTGCTCTTCTACCCGGTGCAGTACGAAGGGGAAGAATCCTCGAAGAACGTCATCTATACGGGTGCGGCTCCGAACCAGCAGGCGATTCCCGCGGTGGATTACCTGATGAAGGACGTTGGCGTGAAGCGCTGGGTTCTCGAAGGTACGGACTATGTGTATCCCCGGACCACCAACAAGATCCTCGAAGCCTATCTGAAGTCAAAGGGTGTGAAGGCGGAAGATATCTCCATCAACTACACTCCGTTCGGACACTCTGACTGGCAGTCCCGCGTGGCTGCGATCAAGAAGTTCGGCTCGGCTGGCAAGAAGACGGCTGTGGTTTCCACCATCAACGGTGATGCGAATGTGCCTTTCTACAAGGAACTCGGCAACCAGAAGATTTCGGCTGAAGAGATTCCCGTGGTTGCGTTCTCTGTCGGTGAAGAAGAACTCTCCGGTCTCGACACGAAGCCTCTGCTCGGCCACCTGGCTGCGTGGAATTACTTCCAGAGCATCAACACTCCGGCGAACAAGGCGTTCATTGACCAGTGGCATGCGTTCATCAAGAACCCGAAGCGCACGACCAATGACCCCATGGAAGCGCATTACATCGGCTTCAACCTGTGGGTGAAGGCTGTGCAGAAGGCGAAGACCACGGAAGTGGAAAAGGTGATTGCTGCTCTGCCCGGTTTGGAAACTCCGAATCTGACGGGTGGTATCGCGAAGGTTCTGCCGAATCACCACATCACGAAGCCGGTTTATATCGGTGAAGTGAAGGCGAATGGCCAGTTCAACACGGTGTGGAAGTCGGCTGGAACGGTGCCGGGCGATGCCTGGTCTGATTTCCTCCCCGGCAGCAAAGACATTGAAGCGGATTGGGTGACGCTAAAATGTGGAAACTACAACAAGGTCACCAAGAAGTGCTCTGGACAGAACTACAAGTAATGACAAGACTCACACGGGTGCGGGGGCAGTTGATCTGGCTGCTCCTGGCCCTGGGGGCCGCGGGTTTCGCGACAGCGCAGACCCCGGCCGATACCGGTTTTCTGGCGACTCTCGGAGAATTGCGGGAGGCGGCTTATGCTGACAAAGCGGCGATCGCGGAGCGTCTCACGCAAAGCGGACACCCTGCGGTGCGCGCTGCGCTGACGGCTTTGCTCGAAGACCGGATGTATTACCGGAATACAGATCAAAAGATTTTCCTCGTGAAGAACGGCGATGCCGATCCGCTGGTGCTGATCGATCCGCTGACGCAGAAAGAAGCCGGCAGTGCCCCGGCTGACACCCTCACCAAGATCTCCACAAACAACAGTCTGCGGCACACGCTGCGGACCACCGTTGCTCATTTTTCTCTTTCCAGTCCAGACAGGGGCGTGCGGATCGATGCCGTCCGGGATGTGATGCGGTCTCTCGATGAGGCGACCGTGGTTTTGTTGCGTGAGCGTCTGCGGCAGGAGAGTGACCCTGGTGTCAAAGAAGAAATCGAAACCTGTCTCGCGCTGGCCTCTCTGGAAGGTTCCGATGCGGCCTTGAAGTTAGACGCACTGCGCAAGTTGAGCAAGAGTGTCAACAAAGATGTGCGGAACGGGATCGCGAAGCTGGTGGAAAAGCAGGCCGATGGAAGTGTGCTGGAACAGGATGCGAAGGTCCGGCAGGCGGCGGTTTCCGCGCTGGATGCGATTGACGGCAAACGCAGCTTCTACGCGGGTATTGAGACGCTGTTCTTTGGCCTGAGCATGGGTTCCGTGCTGGTGCTGATTGCTATTGGGCTGGCGGTCACGTTCGGTGTGATGGGCGTGATCAACATGGCGCACGGCGAATTGATGATGCTGGGTGCGTATACGACTTATGTGATCCAGTCGGCCATGCCGGGACATATCGGACTCTCTTTGTTCATCGCGATTCCAGCGGCGTTTCTGGTTTCGGGTCTAACTGGAGTGCTGATGGAACGGACGATTATCCGGTTCCTGTACGGGCGCCCGCTCGAGACGCTGCTGGCGACGTTCGGCGTGAGTCTGGTGCTGCAACAGACGGTGCGTTCGGTGTTTTCCGCGCTCAACCGTTCCGTGATTACACCGGAGTGGATGAGCGGGTCGATGCGGATCAATGACGCACTTACGATCACATATAACCGTTTGTCGATCATTATCTTCACTCTGCTGGTGTTCGGTGTCATCATGGCGATTTTGAAGCGGACGCGCCTGGGTTTGGATATCCGCGCTGTTTCGCAGAACCGTTCGATGGCGAAGGCGATGGGAATCCGGACGGAGTGGGTGGATGCGATGACGTTCGGCCTCGGGTCGGGAATCGCTGGTGTTGCTGGTGTTGCTTTGAGCCAGTTGACGAACGTGGGTCCGAACCTGGGACAGGCCTACATTATTGATTCATTCATGGTGGTGGTGTTTGGCGGCGTTGGGAACTTGTGGGGTTCATTGATTGCCGGGGTATCGATGGGGGTCTTCAATCAGTTGCTGGAGCCCTTCGCTGGTGCCGTGCTGGCCAAGATTGTTGTGCTGGTGTGCTTGATTCTGTTCATTCAGATCCGTCCGAAGGGCCTGTTCCCTCAGGCCGGACGCGCGGCGGAGGATAAGTAAGACATGGCAAACGGCTCGACTCCGCTGGGCATTTCGAAGTTCGTGGCAGGGGAAAGCAAAGCTGCCCGGTTATTCTTTGTGGCTTTGTTACTGCTGGCAGCTGCAGTGCCCGTTCTAAATCTGGTTGTGCCGGAAAGCTCTCCGGTGCACTTATCGGCGTTCGGGATTACTTTGATCGGCAAGTATCTCTGCTATGCCATGCTCGCGCTCGCGGTGGATCTTATCTGGGGTTACTGCGGCATTCTCAGCCTGGGACACGCCGCGTTCTTCTCATTGGGCGGCTATGCGATGGGTATGTACCTCATGCGGCAGATTGGGCCGCGTGGTGTTTATGGAGACCCTATCCTCCCGGATTTCATGGTGTTTCTGAACTGGAAGAGTTTGCCGTGGTTCTGGTATGGCTTTAATCACTTCCTGTTTGCGTTCGCCATGATGGCGCTGGTGCCAGGTGCACTGGCCACGGTCTTCGGCTGGTTCGCATTCCGATCACGTGTCACGGGAGTTTACCTTTCCATCATTACCCAGGCGCTGACTTATGCGCTGATGCTTGCGTTCTTCCGGAATGATATGGGTTTCGGTGGTAACAACGGCTTTACTGACTTCAAAGATATTCTTGGCTTCGACTTACATGCGGACAGCACGCGGGTGGTGCTGTTTGTGGTAACCGCTTTGTCTCTGGCGGGAAGTTATATAGTGTGCCGGATCATTGTGGAGTCGCGGGCAGGCCGTGTGCTGCGGGCGATCCGTGACGCGGAGAGCCGGACGCGCTTCATCGGTTATCCGGTGGAATCCTTCAAGCTATGGGTCTTCGGTTTTTCGGCGGTGATCGCGGGTATTGCCGGCGCGCTGTATGTGCCGCAAACCGGGATCATCAACCCCGGTGAGTTTGCGCCGATCAACTCCATTGAAGCTGTGATCTGGGTGGCTGTGGGCGGGCGCGGCACGCTGCTCGGCCCGATCCTGGGCGCTGTGGTGGTGAACTATGCGAAAACCTGGCTGACCGGTGCCTTCCCTGAGATTTGGCTCTATGCGCTGGGTGCCCTGTTCATTCTGGTCACGCTGTTTCTGCCGAACGGCATTCTGGGATTGTTGCGTTCCAAGGGGAAACCGAAAGCATGAGCATTCGTGACAAACGTCTCTTTCTGGAAGACTTGACGGTCAGTTTCGATGGCTTTAAAGCTCTCAACAACCTGACGCTTTACGTGGAGCCGGGCGAGTTACTTTGCGTGATCGGTCCCAACGGTGCCGGGAAGACAACCATGATGGATGTCATCACCGGCAAGACGCGCCCCAATGCGGGTAAGGCCTGGTTCGGCAATGAAGCAAACTTATTGCAATTAACGGAAGCGGAGATCGTCGCGGCGGGGATTGCGCGAAAGTTCCAAAAGCCCACCGTCTTTGAACAACTTACCGTGGAAGAGAATCTGGAGCTCGCGCTGCCCGGAAGCAAGACCTTTCTGGCTGCCTTGCGGGCGGTGGTCACACGGTCGCAGCAGGAACGTATCGATGAAGTGCTGGAGATCACCGGCTTGACCGAACAGCGCCGTCTCGATGCCAGGATTCTGGCTCACGGGCAGAAGCAATGGCTGGAGATTGGCATGTTATTGATGCAGAATCCGGAACTGCTGCTGGTGGATGAGCCCGTTGCTGGTATGACGCCGCATGAGATTGAGCGCACGGCTGAGTTACTGCGGTCACTGGCAGGAGAGCATTCTGTGGTGGTGGTGGAGCATGATATGCATTTTGTCCGTTCGATTGCGCGCCGTGTCGTTGTGTTGCATGAAGGTCAGGTGATCGCTGAGGGAGATATGGACAAAGTGCAGAAAGATCCGCGCGTGATTGAAGTCTATCTGGGAGTCTGAACGTGCTGGAAATCAAGGGTGTCAATCAGTTTTACGGCGGCAGCCATACGTTGTGGGATGTTGATCTCCATGTGCCGGCGGGGGCGCGCATGTGCCTAATGGGACGCAATGGCATGGGAAAGACAACGCTGCTGAAGTGCCTGATGGGCTTGCAGGGCATCAGTACCGGATCGATGAAGTTTGAGGGCAGGGAACTGGCAGGTGTTGCGGCGGAACAGCGCGCACGCTGCGGGATTGGTTATGTGCCGCAGGGCCGCGAGATCTTTTCCCACCTTACTGTGGAAGAGAATCTGCGCGTAGGTTTGGGGATACGGAAGAACGGTCCGAAGTCTGTTCCAGCGAGAATCTTTGAGCTGTTTCCCGTCTTGAAGCAGATGCTGAAGCGCCGTGGTGGTGATCTTTCGGGAGGTCAACAGCAGCAGTTGGCGATTGGCAGGGCTTTGGTGCTGGAACCCAAGCTCTTGATCCTGGATGAGCCCACCGAAGGTATTCAGCCCAATATCGTGCACGAGATAGGTGATATTCTGCTGCGGCTGAACAAAGAGGAGGGGCTCACTGTGTTGCTGGTGGAACAGAAACTCCCCTTTGCCCGGCGCGTCGCGAGCGACTTTTGTATTCTCGACAAAGGCCGCCGCGTTGCGTCAGGGGAGATAAGCGAACTTACCGAAGAGGTTGTGCAGGCGCACCTCAGCGTCTAAGTGGCTTAGTGGGAATGCGGCTGTGAATGGCCGTGCGCCTTGGCTGCAGGACGCCCGGAGGCGGTCAAGCCTTTGGCCCGCTGCTGCTCCAGCCAGTCAATGACTTGATCCAGGCCTTCTCCACTCTTCATGTTGGTGAAGACGAAGGGGCTTTCTCCGCGCTGCATTCGGGCATCGCGTTCCATGACTTCGAGCGAGGCTCCGACATACGGCGCCAGATCCGTCTTGTTGATGACGAGAAGGCCGCTGCGGCGGATGCCGGGTCCACCTTTGCGCGGGATCTTATCGCCGCCGGAGACGTCAATCACATAGATAAATGCGTCCACGAGTTCCGGGCTGAAGGCTGCAGCGAGATTATCACCACCGCTCTCGACGAAGATAAGTTCGAGGCCCGGGTGCGCGGCTTCCAGATCATCGATGGCATCGAGATTCATGGAGGCATCTTCGCGGATCGCGGCGTGCGGACAGCCGCCGGTTTCGACTCCTACGACACGGTCCGCCGGGAGTGTTCCCTGACGCAGCAGGAATTCGGCGTCTTCTTTGGTGTAAATGTCATTGGTGACCACACACATGTTGACGGCGGGGTACAGGCGTTTGCTCAGGCAATCCACGAGGGCGGTTTTTCCGCAGCCAACGGGGCCGGCAATTCCAACTCGATAAGCTCTCATCCAAATCAATCCTTTGGTATCGAAAATAACTAAAAAAGAAAGTAACGCTGGGTTAGCGGCAGTGAGGCCGCGGGTTCGCAGGTCAGTAGCTGGCCATCGGCGCGGACTTCATAAGTCTCGGGGTCCACGTGGATATCCGGCATGGCCGTGTTGTGGACCATGTCTTTCTTGCCAATGTTGCGGCATCCGGTGACGGCGACGGCACGCTTCTGGAAGTGGCGCTGGACTCCTGCGTCAAGGCTTGCCCCGGAGACGAAGGTGACTGAGGTGGCAACTGTGGCGCGTCCGAACGAGCCGAACATAGGCCTGTAGATCACTGGTTGTGGTGTGGGAATGGAGGCGTTCGCATCGCCCATGACGCTCCACGCAATAAAGCCGCCCTTGAGAATGATCTCGGGTTTGACGCCGAACATGGCGGGCTTCCAAAGCACAAGATCCGCGAGTTTGCCTGGTTCAATGGAACCCACTTCATGCGCTATGCCGTGCGTAAGAGCGGGGTTGATGGTGTATTTCGCAACATAGCGCTTCACGCGGCTATTGTCATTGCGGGAAGAGTCGCCGGGCAGTGCGCCGCGCTGCACTTTCATCTTATGCGCGGTCTGCCAGGTCCTTGTAACTACTTCTCCAACCCGGCCCATGGCTTGCGAATCACTGGATATCATGCTGAAGACTCCCAGGTCATGGAGGATATCTTCGGCGGCAATGGTTTCCGGACGGATGCGGCTTTCGGCGAAGGCAACGTCTTCGGGAACCAGCGGATTCAAATGATGGCAGACCATCAACATATCCAGGTGCTCCGCGATCGTGTTGACGGTATAAGGCCTGGTGGGGTTGGTGGACGAGGGCAGGATATTCGGCAAAGCAGCGATGCGGATGATATCGGGAGCATGGCCGCCGCCCGCGCCTTCTGTGTGATAAGTGTGGATGACCCGCCCGGCAATTGCCGCGATGGTATCTTCCACGAAGCCAGCTTCATTGATCGTGTCCGTATGGATGGCGGTTTGCACATCCATGGCGTCGGCCACGCGGAGACATGTATCGATCGCCGAGGGAGTGGTTCCCCAATCCTCATGTAACTTCAGACCGCAGGCACCGGCAATCACCTGCTCTTCGAGCGGGGCGGGCGTGGATGCGTTACCTTTACCAAGGAAGCCGAAGTTGACGGGCCACGCATCAGCAGCTTCCAGCATGCGGGTCAGATTCCATGCGCCGGGAGAGCACGTGGTGGCATTGGTGCCTGTCGCGGGGCCTGTACCGCCGCCGATCATCGTAGTGATGCCGTTCGAAAGCGCTTCCTGGATCTGTTGCGGCGAGATGAAGTGGATATGTGTGTCGACGCCGCCGGCGGTGACGATCATGTTTTCGCCCGCGATAACTTCGGTGGAGGCTCCGACTACGAGATCAGGGTCGACGCCTTGCATGGTGTCCGGATTTCCGGCCTTACCCACCTTGACGATGCGGCCATTGCGGACACCGATATCTCCCTTCACGATGCCCCAGTGATCGATGATCAGGGCATTGGTGATCACGAGGTCAAGAACCCCTTCGGCACGGGTAGCGCGGGCACTTTGCCCCATGCCGTCGCGGATGACCTTGCCGCCTCCAAAAGTAATTTCATCGCCATAGGAGGCGAAGTCTTTTTCGACCTCGATGATCAGGTCTGTATCCGCGAGACGAACGCGGTCGCCGGCAGTTGGACCATAAAGATCCGCATAAGTGCGGCGGGGAATCGAAAGGCTCATTGGTTCCCCTTTCCCTGGTGTCCGAGCAGCAGTTGCAAGCCTGCGAACTCCACGAGGTCGACCATCTTTTCTTCGCCCGGTTCAAAGCGGACGCTGGTTCCGGCGGGGATATTGAGATGCATGCCCCTGGCTGCGGCGCGGTCAAACTGCAAGGCGTTATTTACTTCGAAGAAATGGTAGTGGCTGCCGACCTGAACGGGTCTGTCTCCGGTCTGGCGGACATGCAGAGTTACTGTCTTGCGGCCAGTGTTGGCCTGCACTGGTGCATCCTCCAGGAAGTACTCGCCTGGTGTGAAGCCGGTTCCGGCATTGGTGGCGTTCATATGCTTTTCCTCCTATTGGATCGGGTCATGGACAGTTACCAGTTTGGTGCCGTCCGGAAAGGTTGCTTCCACCTGGACTTCATGGATCATCTCCGCGATGCCTGGCATAACGTCCGCCTTTGTGAGAACGGTGGCACCGAGGGTCATGATTTCGGCGACTGTTTTACCATCGCGCGCCCATTCGAGGATCTCCGCGGTGATGATCGCGATTGCTTCGGGGTAGTTGAGCAGCAGGCCTCTTTGTTTGCGTCTGCGGGCCACGTCGGCTGCGACGAAGACCAGCAGACGTTCCTGCTCCCGTGGGGTCCAGTGCATAAGTGTTAGTTCACCTTTCTCGGCGGAATTGCTTCTTTGCCTGTAAGCAGCCGGCGGGAGAGTTTCCAGCAGGCGGTAAGTGTTTCAGGCAGTACAAGGGATGAGGTGCTGAGGCCGCGCACTGCCACGCCATCCGCAGCGAGCGCCGCCGCTCCCCATATCGTATCTCCTGCCCTTGTCCTGGTTCGGCATAACTCATTCAGGCTGGCTTCCAACTCCAGCCAGCGGCTCTGTGGAAGCCCTGTTTTGCAGGCGTAAAAGTTAGCCATGTGTGTATAGTGGCCCAGTCGCGCGTGGGAGGTCAGCGGGCGCAACCGCGGTTCCAGGATATAGTTTTCGAGCAGCACAGGTCCCGCGGGCGTGGATAACTTGTTGCGGATTTCCAGTCGCTCATAAGCGAAGACTTCGCCCATCGCCTGGCGGCCCGGTGCCAGCGTCTCCCACCAGAAAAACGCAGCGTCATCAGCAAGCGAAACGCTGGTGTGTTGTGTATGCCGGGAGTTGGCGAAGGGAATGAGCGGGTCAGGGAGAAACTCGAGCAGAGCGCCGCTGGCGAGTTGTATATCGATCTCCTGCCTGGATTCCTGCGCGCCGTCACGGTGGCGGTATAAACGGGTCGCTCCGGTGGAAGTTACCAGCGCCGAGGTTCCTGCACCAAGTTCGAGGTTGAGCCGGAGGTCATCGCCAGCGAGCACGCCGCCAGAAACATTGTGTAAGTGGACAAGCACACCGCGGTCTTCGCGTGGGAATGCCCGTATAACCCGCCATGGCGGCTGCTGGGCATCGACACGCATAACCGTGCCGGGGGCCTGTGACTGGAACCGCAGAGATAATTGGGAAGTCAACTGATGAACAGCCGCGTTTCGAGAGTGGTGTGGCGCGCCGAGGCCAGTTCCAACAAGGGAGTGAAGCAGGACACTTCCGGTGTGATGGAGCGTTCTGCCGCATGGCGCAGTGCGGGACGCAGGTCCCAGAGCAGGCAACTGGCTTCCACCTGCCCCAGCGGCATAAGTCGTTGGCAGGCCGATATTAAGCCGGTAAGTCCCTGGTTGAGATAGGCCAAGATTGTTTCTTCTTCGAAAATTCCCATCCTCCTCGCGGCAAGACCGAATACTACGGGATAAGTAAGTCCATCGCGGATAGCGTCCGCGGACAACAAGGAGTTCACCAGCCGTGCGAGACGGCGGCCCATCTTGGTTCCTGCGTCCCTCGATTCGCGGGCGATCCTTCTGGCCTGGAACTCTCTGGTGAGGAGAACCGGGTCTGCCCCTTGCCAGGCACGGCGTACAAAACCGGCTTCCAGAGGAGCGGCCTCGCCGAGATAATCCTGCAGAAACGGGGCCAGATTTGAGGGCGAGAGGATTTCGTCCTCCACCAGGGTTTCCAATCCAAAGGAATGCGCAGCTGCACCCACGGGCAAGGCGGAATCCGCAAGATGAAGCAGTTCAAGAATCATGCAGACAAGCCTCATTCTATGACATGACCGCGTGCCGGCCGGCTATCTTTTTTCAAAGCGTATGAGTTCGAAAATCTCCCGGCCATTGCGGTCGCGGACAGTCCTTACCACGCTGGCTTGGTAGCCCAGGTTTGCCGCGTTTTCGCGTAGTTTGGCATTGACGCCGGGGATGATTTCATTGCCCGTTGTGTGTTGCACGAACAGGTGCTTCGGAGAGCTTAGTTGTTTCGGAAGGGTGTCGGGCTCCACGACGTTCACCGGAATCGAGCCATCGAGCAGGACTTGCAGTGTGGTGAGCACGCCCCAGTCGACGACTTCGACTTCTTCTGTGTCCTTGGTTGCGACAGCTTTGGCGAGCGGGTAAACGGCATCGGTCCAGGTAACCGTCGCGCCGTAGCGGATAAATTCCGCCAGGTATTCGCTATACGTGGACAAATTGCCGCAGGCCAGCAGCATGACCACGACGGGCATGCCGGGCAGCCGTACGCGGGCGAAGACCAGTCCCATGACGATGGCCGGGAAGGGCCAGAGCAGGATCACATGGTGCGCGCCACGCCCGGCATCCTGCGTGATGAACATTTGGAGCCACGTGAAGATTCCCGCCAGCAGGAAGAAGCGCGCCAGTCGATAGCGAATTGCTGCAATCGAAGCCAACAAGAGCGCGAAAAACGAGGCGTTGTGGCGTGGGTGATGGAGGGTCTCCGAGATGGATACGGCGGCGTGCTCCAGGAAGCCGCTGGGTTCCCGGACTTCCTTCGTGTAATCTCCGCGGACGATGTAATCGAAAAGTGCCGCACCATCGGCGGTTGTGACCAGGACCCGCGCTTTTTGTGCCGCGTGCTCCAAAGAAAAATGTGTGTTGGCTGTGACCGTTGCCGCAGCGCGGTCCAAATTGAACCACAGCAAGGGCGCCGCGCCGAGGAGGAGAAAGAGCACGCTCAATGCGGTGCGGCGGTTCCGCAGATGGTGGAGTAGTTGCCTCGGGTAAACGGCCAGGGTGGCGAGGAAGAGTCCGGTGAGCGGCCAGATCAGGACGGCTTTGTCCCAAAGGCCGAGACCCCAGCAAAAGGCGGCGATCGCCAGGGGCCAGAAGCGCCGGGGGTGTTGCAGCCAGTGGACGATGCCGGCCAGGCCCCCCATGAGCAGGACATGTTGCAGCGCGACAGGGCCCCAGTCAAACGTGTTGGTGAGTTGGAAGCAGGTATCGGTGCCAAGGAGGATCGCAGTGATGACGGCTGCGCGGTTGCCTGCCAGGCTCCGCACGAGGCTCCAGGTGAGCAGGAGCGTGAGGAGTCCGCAGATGACTGGGGGGAGTCGCAGCGACCACACCGAGGGGTCGCAGAGCCAGTTCCAGAGCGGCGCGTAGAGCCAGGTTTTCAATGCACCGGAATAACTCATCACCATCAGCGGGATTTGCTTGCCGGCGATGTCCGCATGAAAGTAACTGGCCTGGGCGGAGTAAAGCGGCCCGGCGAAGAAGGCCTCGTCGTTCTGGATTCCGGGATAAGGCAACACCAAAAGCGAGCAAAGCAGAAAAACTAATGCAGCCGCGAAGGGTGCCAGAAAGTTTCGAGCCTTGGCCATGGTGCAATTGGCAGTGTATGACACAGGCACCCAATCTGGACTTTGACTGGCTGATCCACGGCTTTGGCGAACGTGATTCCATTTACCCCGGAGATCTCACAACGGTGAAACAGATCCATTCGCCGCTGATATTGGACGCAGCAGGACGCAGTGGCAGTATTTGTGGCGAAGGCGACGCGTTGGTTTCCGCCGCGCCCGGTGTAACGATCGCGGTGAAGACGGCGGACTGCGTGCCGATTCTGATTGCGGACCGAAAGAAGCGTGTCGTCGCGGCGGTGCATGCCGGCTGGCGTGGCAGTGCGGAAAATATTTCCGGGTTAGCCGTGACCCGGTTGCAAGAACAGTTCGGAAGCCTTCCGGAAGACCTGTCCGTGGCGGTCGGTCCATCCATTGGTGCTTGTTGTTATGAGGTAAGTCCCGAAGTGGCACACCGTTTTGGGACATGGGTCCCAAAATGGAACAGCTTGATAGTGCCGGGGAAGATAGATCTACCGCTGGTGAACCGGATACAACTCGAAAATGCGGGAGTGAGGGATATCTGGGTGGCAGGACTCTGCACCCGATGTGAAGAACAACGCTTCTGGTCTTTCCGCCGTGAGGGGGAAAAGGCCGGGCGAATGTATTCTTTTATCGGCGTGATCAACGGGTAGAAACAGAAAAGGGCGGACCGTTCCTCCACGGTCCGCCCTCTCTCTGTTGTTTTGAAAGCGCTGGTTAGGCGACGTTCGCGAAGAGGTCGGCGGTATCTTCGACCTCGATTTCGTGGCGGTCGACCTGTTCCTGGCACTTAATGCAATACGCAGCCCACGGCACAGCGTTCATACGCTTCTGCGAGATGTCTTCTTCGCAGTGGAGGCAAGTGCCATAGCTGCCATCGTTGAGACGGGCCAACGCGCGGCGGATTTGGCGCAGCATGCTGGAGTCACGGTCCAGATTGCGGATAGCGAGTTCACGTTCCCCCGCCAGTTGTACTTCATCGAGGGCGTCCGGCGCCTTTTCGATCACGATTTCATCACGGTTGCGGAGAGCGCCAGACAGTTCAGCCTGCTTCGCTTCCAGAATCGCGCGGAATTTATCCAGTTCAGCCTTGGTCATTTCTAAGTTCCTCTGTTTCTAACCTTCTGCGTGGTTTTGTTTCGTTCTTCTGTCAGGATGAGACGAAAATCTACCCACAAAGTTTCAAAAAATATGAGTGTCGGAAGCTTAACTTTTATCTCAGGGGAGAGAAATTATTTCCAAACACCCGTTGCTGCTCCCGAACGGTAGCAATTGCGTTGCCAAACGGCTTCACGCAGCCTAAGTCTAAGTCAGACTACACGAACACGGAATCCATGTCCATGGTTGCGGTCATTAAGATTCGATGAAAGCAGAACCTTAATTCCACAGAACGCGCTAGGGCTCACGGATTGCGATCTTGCCGAAGGCCAAGCCAAGGACCCTTTCCTTCTCTATACGAAGAACGTGGTCGGTTTGGATCGACAAAGTTACCGCAGTCTTGCCCACCACTTGCTGTGGCATGGGAAACCAGCGTTGGAATACTCCATCTGGCTCGGCGACCTCCGTCGTGCCGACTGGAATTCCATCAACTGATACCGAAAGATGCACGGGAACGCCCCCAAGATTCTTTACGGGCGCTGATCCTTGCAAAAAAAGTTGGTCCTTGGCGGTACGGGCTCCTCCAATCCGCACGGATGCCTGATCGGTCATCCAGCGGAAGTTGGTTTCAATCGCATACCAGCCCGGCCCGAGCAGGTATTTATGCAGGCTGTTGCCCACATTCACCAGTCTGGGCTCTTCCCGGCTGAGCGTCAGCCTTGCGGCTGCGCCATACATCCGCGTAATGTTGCGGAGCCGGTCGCCAGAAACAGAATATACCACAGCTTGATCGTTCTCGATGGCCCGAACCGTGGGACCTGGTGCCAGTACTGTGTCGTCGAGATCCGCCATGTTGTTTTCCGACTTGATTTCGTAGCGCAGTTGCGGCACCAGATAAACATCCTGTTTGCCCAGGATGTAGAACGCGGAGTGTCCGATGGAGTCGTTGTATAACTCTGAATCGATACCGTCGAGCAGCACGGCCTTGCCTGGATGGTTCTCCATGGCCTGCATGACGCCGAGGACGAGCGTTTTCACACGGTGGGTTCTTTCAAACCACCATTTCGAGCCCGTTCGCGTGACTGGCAACATAACCACTACATAGGCCAAAGTGGCTCCCACGGCGAGAATTCTCAAATATTTTGAAGACTGCCAGCCATCGGCCGCTGCCATGGCCAGCAATATGGCTGAGCCAATGACCGGCATTGTGGCGTAATAGTCACTGATGTGGTCCGGCAGGGTTAGAACAGGAGCAATGGTGGCGAGGAACCAAACCACGCCGAAGAGGGCAAACAACTGCTGGCGGCGCAGCGCGCGCACCAGATAGAGCAACAGCCAGCAACCGAGAACCAGGCAGACGATGTCGCCCTTCCAGCGCGGAACGTGGCGGTAATCCCAGGTGAACGGATAGGCCGCCCAGCGCAGATAGGTGCCCAGAGTGCCAAAGATCCGTCCGTCCACATGTACTGCGTAAGGGCCGTCCTTCAGCATGGGCGCAACGGATTTGTGCCAGACGTAGTACGCACCGGATAGACCCCACAAGGGAAGGGTCAGCAGGGCCAGCCGGAAGCGCTTCGCCGCAGGTGCCGCGAAGAGCGCGTAGCCCAGGGCAATGCCGGGAAACACGATGTTGATTTCCAGGGAGCCGAAGCCAAGGGCAAAGACGAAGAGGCAGAGCGCGTAATAGATCCAGCGGCCGGTTTCCGCGAAGCGCACCAGCAGCAGCGTGGCCCCGAGCAGGAACGCCGAGCACTGCGCCTGGTTGTAGGCTGAGGTCCAGGTCATGACCGTGATCAGGCATTCATTGACCGTCCAGAGCAGGGGGGCGAGGAACGCCGCTGCCCGGGATTTCGATATGCGGTAGGTGAGCGAACTGATCAGGACCAGGTTCAGCGCCATGGTCGCGAACACGCAGATGCGGTAGGGCAGTGCATCGATATCGGCGATGGTGCGGAAGAGCATGAAGAAGCCGCGCTCGCTCCACGGGCGCACGGTGCCTTGCGCCATGGGTTCGAACATGGCCTTCCAGAAGTCCTCACGGGTGCCCACGTGCTGCACCAGCGACAGCCACGCGAAATCATCGGCCATGAACCAGGCCTTGAGGCCATACCAGAAGACCCAAAGCATGAAGAGGGTGGGCGTGGTCCAGTAGAGGACGGTCAGCAGCCGGTGATACTTCCCGGTGGGTGCGGTGGGGGACATGAACTTGTTATTGTCTCTGATCGCTATTTCCGGCGCGCAGGCGATTTTCGGTTTATCCTGTGGCAAAGGGTGAACGCAATTGGATCAACAACTGGATTTGGTTTATCAGGACAACCTGAAACTCAGTCGGCTCGAATACCAGGCTGGACACCTGTTCCTCCGCTCGCAACCGAGATTTCTCGGCCTTGTGCTGGGCAATGCCTGTAATATCTACTGCCCGCATTGTTACCAATCGAAGAATAATGACAATTTGCTGAAGCCGCCGGAGCTTGCCCGGGAACTGCGCCGTGAGTTTTCCGCGTTCTATCCTTACCTGGCGAATCTGGGGGTGCAGGGCGGGGAAGCGCTGGCTTACTCCGGCTTTCAGGACTTATTGGACGATGTGGCGCTGGCCGCGAGCCGTCCGATCCTTGAGGTCACCACGAATGCGACGTTACTGGATGAAGCCTGGGCCGAAAGAATTGTCCGGCTGCCCTTCCGGAACTTAACCGTATCGATCGATGGCGGCACTCCGGCAACTTATGCGCGTCTGCGCCAGGGGGCGGACTTACCACAGGTACTGGCCAATATCGGGCGTGTCCAGCGCTGGAAAGAAAAGCTGGGAAGTGAATATCCGCACCTGACTTCGTTCTATGTGGTGATGCGCTCGAACTTCCGGGAGATTCCCCGCTATCTGGAACTGATGCATGAGGCGGGCGTGCCGGAAGTCGCATTTCAGACGATGGAGGCGAACCATCACAACACGTCGCGTGAACCCTCACTGGTGCAGGATGAGGCAATTGCGTCCGAGGCGGAAATCCGGGAACTGCATGCGCTGCTGGTTGGTGTGATGCCCTCCGCCCGGCGGGCTTTCCGGCAGATCCGGACGAGCGGGTTCACCTCCCTGTTCGAAACTTGCGGCCTGGATCATTCCTTTCTCCACGAAGCGGGCGAAGGACTTTATCCCAACAGTGAAGATCTGGTTTCGGTGGACAGTCCGCCGGAGCATCTTTGCCCGAACCCCTGGACGACCATGTTTGTTGCCGAAAACGGGGATGTGCATCTTTGCTTTCTGGCGGAACCGGTGGGCAATCTCTATGACATGCCTCTGGCTGCCATCTGGAACAGCCCGAACGCGATGGCGAAGCGGAGCCGGATGATCTCCGGCAGATATACGGAATCGGGCTGTAACCCTCTGTGGTGCGGATGGCGCGATGGGAAGAAGATGCCAGAGCCGGCCGGCGGAATTGCGCCGCTGCGGGAAGAAATGAAAGGCTTGTTGGCCCGTGCCGCCAAACTTGCGCCACTGGTGCAGATTGGTGGCGAGCCATCGCCGGTCGGTGCAGTGCGCCGGAAGATCGCTGAGGCGGAACGCTCCGCGCGCGAACTCGGGGTGATGTTCCAGCAGTTATGTGAGACGAATCAAGCGATCCATGAACGGGGCCAGCAGTACATAGACCACCTACAGCGGGAGCTTGCAGAATTACGAAAATAGTTACCGGCTTTCAGTAATATTTCATCCATGCGGCGTAGAGTAACTCACATGCGCAAATTACAAACTCTTATTCTCTTCACGGCTACCGCTGTCATCGCGTTGGCATGGCAGGCAGGCTTCCAGACCAAATTCAATGTGGAGAAGTCTGCAATCGCCCCGCTCGGGACGAACAGGTACTGGCTGTTTACTCCGGGCACACAGCTTTACTATGCCCATGGCAAAGATACGATGGTCTCCACGGTGCTGCCAGAGACCCGCAACATAGCCGGTTATGAAACCAGGGTCTTTGAAGATCGCGAGATGAAGAATGGTCAGTTAAGCGAAGTTACCCGCGATTATTATGGCATCGACAAAACCAACGGCGATGTTTATTACTTCGGCGAAGACGTGGACGAGTATAAGAACGGCAAGATCAGCGGTCATGGCGGTACCTGGTTGCACGGCGTCAAGGGTGCGCAGTTCGGGCTGATGATGCCGGGTCAGTCCAAGACCGGCCAGAAGTTCTATCAGGAACAGGCCCCCGGCGTCGGTGTGGACCGCGCGGAGGTGGTGTCAGTAAGTGAGACCGTAAAAGTTGCGGCAGGCACGTTCACCAACTGCGTGCATATGAAAGAAACCAGTTCCATGGAAGCCGGTGTCACGGAGCATAAGTGGTACGCGCCGGGGGTCGGCCTGATCAAAGAAGGCGAATTCGAACTCGTGAAGATTGTCCACCCTGCGGCGGGCAAGTAACTCGCCGCTTCAGTATTCGCTGGCAAAACGGACGCCTTCGGGCCGATACAACGCTGCGGTTTCTGTTCAGAATTGCCGCGCGGCCCTCGCGCCTGTGCGGTTGGCCCTCCAAGCCACCCGTTCGTGCGCCATTCTGGCGCGCGTTCCACACGTGTTAAGAAACCGCCGCAAAACGGACCTCGGGGCGGCGGCGAATGCTTGTATGTCATGAGGCCGCCCCGGCCTTTGCCGGCTAGTTCGTGTTTTGCGCGAAAGCGATGCGCGCGCCGGAGCCTGGTGTGGTTGCTGTGTAAGTCACTTCCATCCCGGCTGTGGCGGCGAGCGCCCGCAGCGTGGCATCGGAGACGCGGTCAGAGCCGTCGTCGGGGATGAAGTTGCCCGCGGCTGGGTCGTAAAGGAAGCCCATCACGCGGCCGTTCAACACCACGTTGGCCACCACGTCACACTCCACTACATTGCCGCCCAAAGCTTTCGAAGTAAACGGTGCGCCCGCCCGTTGCAGCAGCAGGTTGATGCGCGGGCCAGCAGACGCCGCATTCGTGGATGTCAACGTTACCTGCTGTCCCACGATGGGCGCAAGATCGGTATCGAAGGCAAGGATGTACTGCTCCACATCCCGGCGCGTTTGGTCGGGGTTCACTTGCGGGAAGCCGGAGTTGCTGGTTGGCGCGAAGACGCCCGCGTTGAAGAAGCGGAACAGCGTGTCAGTGGAACCATCCGCCAGGAAGCCGAAGCCGCGGATCTGGTCTCCCATGGGGCCGGAATCCGCAGAGTCAAAGAATGCGACTTTCGGCGTGCCAAACATCCCGACCTTGGCGTAAGCATTGCGCAAGTGCGGAATCTTGACGGTTTGCGTTTGGACTTCGAAGCTCTGGTTGCCGCCCGTGCCGAAGAAGCCCTGTGCGGCATCCAGCGTATGGCAGCCGTTGCAGGTGAAGGACGTCTTGCCCCCCAGCAGCGCTTCCTGCGCCGGTGTGGTCACGGTGCCATCGGACGGGCGCGGGCCGGAATAGAAAGCCTGGCCGCGGGTCTGTGAGTCATTGAGTGAGTTATCTAGATTGCGCACCGGGTTCGGCGGCAGCATCACTTGGAGCTGGAAATCGGCGAAGCGCTGCATGTCGGCATCGGAGGGCAGGTTCGGCATCCCCACGAGGCCCTGGAAGGCTCCGATGAAGTTCTTGAACGATAGCGTCGTGTCGGTGGGGTCCGTCCCGTAGGCACCCACGGAACGGTCGCCGCGCCAGTGCATGGCACCCGAGTATTTCAGTCCGCGCAGGGTCTGCGTCGTCATGGGTCCCTTCATGGGATGGAACTGGGCGATATTGCCGCTGCCGTTGATCTTGGAAGGCAGACCCGTCGAGTTCAGAAGGCTGAGCAGATTGAACAGCGGCCCGAGATTGATGGGGATGGGACTGGCTTTCACCACGTCATCCGGGTTGCCCAGATCCCAGGCGAGGTCGTCCATGTCTCCAAAGATGTGGCAACTGGCGCAGGTGGCTTCTCCATTGCCGGAGTACTTCGTGGCGTCATAGAGAACCGGCCGGCCCGCCACCACGGAGCTTGGTTCGGGGTTCGGCAGGACCAGCGCCGCGGTCTCGGCATAGCTGGTCAGATCCATCACCTTCACGGCGTTATCAAAGCGCGTCATGGTGTAGAGCACGCCGCGGTTTTCATCCAGGATGACGCCGCTCACACCGCCGCCGGAAACCGGCATGTAGGCATTGGAATCATTGACGGGGTCGAGGGTATCGTTTTCGAGGCGGCCCGAATCCAGGACACCGATGGTGCTCGATCCAAAGGCCGCAACGTAAACCCGTGCGCCGTCGGCGGAGATGGCCATTTCGAGTGGCATGGAAAGGCTGTGGCTCTTGGTGGAGGGATCGAAGGCGGGATCTGAAGCCAGCTTCGTGTAATCGATGTGTTTGTTGAGGCGGCGGGGCAGCACGGACTGGCCGTCGAACACAGTAATGCGGGCTTCGGCGATATGCCCCTGCACCGTGGAGCCGCCATAAATGCCGGGGCCTTCGAAGCGGACATTGTTGAAGGCTTCCGTATTGGTCACGTAGAGCTTGCCATTTGCCGGATTGACAGCCATGTTGAAGAGCGTGGTACCCACATGCGCGATGGCAGTGGTGGGCTGTAGCGAGGCGGCATCAATCGCAAAGACATCGGTATCGGGCAGATTGAAGCGCACCGAACCATCCCAGTTGCGCTGCAGACCGTCTTCCCAATGGCCGCTCTTGTTGTTGAATTTCACGATCAAGCCGGTTTCGGGTGCCGGTTCGCCAGACGCATCGGTGGCAGGACCGGGATTGCCGCCAGGGCTCGTGGTTCCATCCACCGCCAGTTTGCAGGGCTTGTTCTGAAAGCCAACGCAAACGCGGCCTTCATTCACCACTGTGGTCTGGTTCCCGGTCTTGAAGCCGGCCACGTAGACGGTTTTTCGGTCGGGGGTAACGGCGAGGGCGCGGGGAGTGTCCGTGAAGACGGAGACGATCTTGAGGGGAATCTCGTTTTGGTTGTCAAAGACCCAGACATCGGCGCGCGGGACGCCAGGCGTGGTCAGTTGCGGGTCGCCCGCTCCCGGCACGTTGGCGAGGGCGGGGTCTGTACGGCGTTGGCCCCTGTGCGCGGTGGTGATGAAAGCGCGGGGGGAAGCAGGATCGCCGGCGAAGACAATATCGCGGGGTTCATCGCCAACAAGCAGAGTCCGGACGACGTGCGGTGTGCCAGTAAGTGAGACGACGCTCACGCTGTCGGAGAGGTGGTTCGTGACCCAGACCTCGCTGTTATTCGGGGCGGCGACGGCTACTGGTTCCAGTCCAACGGGCACCCGGGTGGTAAACACCGGCGAGCCATTCGTCAGATCAAAGATTTCCAGGGTCCCGTTGGGTGTGTTGACTGCAAAGAGCGTATTGCCATCGGGCGAGAGCGCAAGCGGGCGCACCTGACCAGATTCAAAAGTGACAAAGTCAGGCCCCTTGGCGGCCGCGTGTACTGGCTTTTGATCGGAAGCGACGAAGTAAACGGGGATCAGTGCCAGGGGCAGCAGTGCGGACCATTGGATGACTTTGACTTTGGGCATAGGGTGTCAGCCGCCATGTGCAAATGGGGCTGACACCAGACTATCAGGATTTTGCGCGGGCAGGATTTTCAGCGGGCACTGGGCTTGGTCCCCGTAATTGCAGGGGGCGGGACCGGAGAACCATTGCCGTATTTTTCGATGGTGCGTGTCTTCATGTTGTAGACATCCCCCAGTGACAGCACGTAATACGGCTTCTCCCACGGCTGGTATTGGCGTGTGTTGTCGTGGATGGCGACCTTCCACTTGCCAATGACCGTGAAACGATCCCCGGTGACCACGATTGCCGTGCCTTCGGAGAGACCGATGCCGAGCATGTGCGGGTATTTCTTGATGACCGGGATGATGTCATCCCAGCGGTTGCGCGTATTGATGTGCTGATCGATGGCTACTTTGCGGAGGAAGGCGAAACCGTGCTCATGTTCCGGTTCCGGCGTCATCACGATCTCTGAGCCCGCCACTGCTCCACGGACCAGATAGTCGCCCAGGATTGTGGCTCCGGCGGAACTGCCACCGATCACGCCGCCGCGCTCCAGCACTGCGTGGAATTCCTTCAGCGTCAAAGTGTTCGCGTAGGAATCGACGATGTTCCACTGCCTGCCGCCATCGAACCAGACAGCTTTGGCATCGCGCAACACCTTGGCGAACTCCTCTGTATTGGCAACTTTGGGGTCATGCGTGTGCAGCATGTGAACGTTGGTGGCGCCGCGTTCCTTCCAGCGCGCCAGAACCTGTTCCGCCTTGTACTCTTTCCATGAGCCATCCGGATTCTTGTTGCCGCCGGCTGTGGGGACGACGACGATCTTCGCGCCGAGCCCGCCTGCCGCGTTGATGAAGGTTTCGAAAATGCCCGTGCCCGCGTCAGAGCCGCCGCCCTGGATTACCAGGGTGCCTTTCGCGGGGCCGTATTCCGGCTGTTGCGCGTGCAAAACGGTGGAGCATAGCAGGGCAGTGAAAAGGATAACCGGGGTTTTGAGATCAATCGCCATGAGACTGTTCCTTGTATTTGGGCTTTGAACAATCTTACGCTGCGGTGCGATATCCTCAACACCGATGCGCACTGCCCTGTGGTTGTTTCTCTCCGCTGTCTCCGCTCTTGCCCAGCCTCTGGCCGATCCAAGGCTGGTCGACAATGCGCCGGAGATTCCCCATGAAAACTACGTGGATCAGCCCTATGTGGTGATCACCAACGATGGCAATTGGCTCTGCGTGCTGACCACCGGCATTGGCAAAGAGGGCCAGAATGCGCAACACATCGTGTCCACCATTTCGAAAGACCGGGGCAAGACGTGGACGCCGCTGGTGGATATCGAGCCCGCTTCGGGTCCGGAAGCCTCCTGGGTCATGCCGTTGAAGGTGCCGTCTGGACGTGTCTATGTGTTCTATAACTACAACCGGGATAATCTGCGGGTCCTGCCCAACGTGAATAATGAGACCTTCGCGCACCGCGTGGACACGATGGGTTCCTATATGTTCAAGTACTCCGACGACAACGGGCGCACCTGGTCCACGGAGCGCTATGAGATTCCGATGCGCAAGATGCGGATCGACCGGGAGAACAATGCGAACGGCGCGATCCTGAACTTTTGGGGCGTAGGGAAGCCTGTGATCGCGGGTAAGTATGCGATTTTCGGCTATGCGAAGGTGGGGCGCTGGGGAAGTCCGGGCGGAATGGTGGAGTCGCAGGGCTGCTTCCTGCGGAGTGACAATATCCTGACGGAGAAAGATCCGAAGAAGATCCATTGGGTGCTGCTGCCGGATGGGGATGAGGGGCTTCGCGCGCCACGCGGGCCGGTGTCTGATGAAGCGAATCCCGTCGTGATGAATGATGGGTCACTTTATGCGACTTACCGGACGATTGACGGGTATAACGCCGCTGCCTACAGCCGCGATGGTGGACATACTTGGACACCTTCCGCCTATGCGGTGTACTCTCCCGGAGGGCGCTGGATCAAGCACAACCGCGCGGCAAACTTTGTGAAGAAGTTCTCCAACGGGAAATATATCCTCTGGTACAACAACCACGGCGGAGAGAGTACGCAACTGGTGCCGAACTGGAATGCATACCTGGGGCGCAATCCGAACTGGATCTCCGGCGGCGTGGAAAAGAATGGTTATATCTATTGGTCTGAGCCGGAGATTGTGCTGTATAACGATGATCCGAAGGTCGGGTCCAGTTATCCGGACTTCATTGAGCAGGATGGCCATTACTATGTGACGGAGACGCAGAAGACCATCGCGCGTACCCATGAGATTGATCCTTCGCTGCTTGAAGGCCTGTGGCATCAGGCGGAAAACAAAGCGGTGGCCAGGAAGGGGCTGGTCCTGGAGGCGGGCGCTGGTCCGGTGACGCTGCCGAAGTTGCCGAATCTGGCGGAACGGCGCGGCTTCACCCTCGATTTCTGGCTGCGCCTGCGGGAGTTGAGTGCGGGGCAGGTCATCCTGGATGCCCGCGACAAGAAAAAAGGCCTGGCCCTGCTGCTCTCTGACCATTCGACGTTACGGCTGGTTCTCAATGACGGCAAGCAGGAGTTCACCTGGGATTCCGATTCGGGCCTGCATCCGGGAACGCTAAAGGTGAACACCTGGCAGCATGTCACAGTGACCGTGGATGGCGGCGCGAAGGTGGTTAGTTATGTGATCGATGGCGTGCTCAATGACGGCGGTGCCGTGAGGGATTACGGCTGGGGCCGCTTCCCTCTCGAACTGGGGGACGTCAACGGACTTTCCTCAGCGGTCTTCGGTGTGAAGATCTACGGGCAGGTGGAACAGTTACGACTATATGACCGCTATCTGCGCACTTCTGAAGCCGTGGGGAACTGGCGCGCGGGGCGCTAGCGGTCTGATTCACAAATTTAGTGGACGATTCAGGCCGGAACGTTCCTGGGTCCATCAGTATCTATCTCTTGATGTTCGTGCGCCATTCTGGCGCGCGTGCCCAGGCCAGGCGGTGTATTCATCCACTTCCGTGGCCGGCACGGCCATAGCCCGAAACGCGGTTGGCAGCCGCGTGTCTAACATCACAACCGATTGTGACTGATTATTCCAGTCATTGGAATAATCATCTTTCTGTTTGAAGCACTCCACTAAGTGAAGTCGGTTCTCTATTGGTTGATCAGCATTCCGCCGGCACCGTCTCTCCAGTAACTTACTATCAAGCCATAACTGAGAACAACAAAAAATGGCCTGCCACAGGGGCAGGCCGCAGAAAACAAGTCTCGCAGGATGACAGTGTTTCTTAAGCTTTGCGTTTCCGCAGTCTGGTGAGTACAAAGGCGAGACCTGCTGTGCCAGATAGGGCCAGTGTT
>CAIXXM010000042.1 GCA_903923395.1 uncultured Acidobacteriia bacterium | reverse complement strand
TCTGGAACTCCGGCGAAAACCCCTGCCTGCAAACACCTCCAAACACGGCACTTGCAAAAAACCAGTTTTTCAATCCAACTCTTCTGCTCTCCCGAGCCGCCAAATCACCCCTTGAATTTACTGGTGAGATATCCGGGTTAGAGCAAGGCCCGGAAACACTCTTCCGCTTTCGGCGCGCTGGGAATATCTCCCAATTCGAGAAGCTGTTTCGACAGCGTGTTCCAGCGCTCTGCCGTCATGCTGCCGAGAGGGGCACCGGTTTGAATGTACGGCTTCTGCGCCTCCGCCACTTCCGCGAAGGTTTCCAGCTCCATTGATGGATTGAGCCCGTGCATCTTCTCATTCACCGGCTTTGGATTATCCAGGTAGGCTTGCCAGCCCGCCTTCGCCGCAGCCGTCATTTTCCGGGCAATCTCCGGGTTCTTCTTCAGGTAATCCCCGGACACCGCGAGCACCGTGGTGTACGGATTGAAGCCGGTATCGCTGACAGGGAAGACCTGGACCGCCGCGCCTTTCTTCTTCGCCGCCAGCGGTTCAGAAACAACAAAGCACTGCTGCGCGAATTTTGGATCGCTGAGGAAGGAACTGATATCGCCGCCGGGGGAAGGCACAATCTTCACATTCTTGAATGTGTACTGTTTCTCCAGAATCCGCGCGTAAGCCAGGCCGCTTTGCAGCGCCAGCGTTCCTTCTCTGGTGACGTCGCCAATCGACTTCAAGCCGCGTTCGGCATGCACCATAATTCCCTGCGGACAATTCTGGTACACGGCAAACAGCGCCACAACATCATTGCCTCGCGATCTAGCCAGCAGGAGCTCATCGGCGGAAACGATGCCGAACTCCGCCGAACCGGAGCCAATCATCTGGACCGTTGGCGTACCCGCGCCGCCCGGCAGAATCTCCACGTCCAGGCCTTCCTTCGCATAGTCCGCGGCATAAAAGCCGCCGAACTGCGGGTCCGGCTTCCAGTTCAGAGCAAGTTTGATCTTCGAGGAGGATTTGCCCGCGCAGCCCGCGAGGACCGCAGCTGGCAGCAGGGAAAGAAAATGGCGTCGGTTCACGCAACTATTATGCCCGGTGAACGCAATTTGATGGAATAAACTGCCGTGCCCCCGGTATTCTGCCTATATGAAACTGCTCGCTCTGGCTGCGATCCTTTCCGCACTTCCCGCGTTGGGGGCCGATGTGGCGTGGGGGCCCGCGATCGGGACGGCTGCTCCCGGCTTTAACCTCCCGGACCAGACTGGCCAAACCCATACGCTGCAATCTCTGACCGGCGAAGGTGGCGCCATTGTTGTTTTCTACCGTTCTGCGGATTGGTGACCTTTCTGCAAAGCGCAGCTGGTCGAGCTGCAAAGAGATTTGCCTGAACTCCAGAAGCGGAAGATCGGTCTGGCCGCCATCAGCTATGACTCCCCGCAGATTCTTAAGGAGTTTGCCGACAGGAAGGGCATTACCTTCCCCCTGCTCAGTGATACCGATTCCAAAGCGATCCTCGCCTACGGGATTTTCAATGAGGCCATGAAGCAGGGAACTTTCGCCTATGGCGTCCCGCTGCCGGGAACTCTGGTGCTGGACCGGTCCGGCCGGATCATCGCCAAATTCGCGGAGGCTGATTACAAAGAGCGCGTCACCGTGACCAGCATCCTGGACCACCAGTTCGGGGCACCCGTGGTGCGGTCGGCGGTTCCTTTTACGGCCAAACATGTCACCGTGACGGCTGCCGCGGCTGAGACGGTCGCTGCTTCCGGACAGAAAATCACCCTGTCGCTGGAAGGTACGCTGCCGGCCCGGATGCATGTCTATGCGCCGGGGGTGAAGGGCTACAAGCCGGTGGAATGGTTGCTGGAAGACTCGGCTGCCATAAAATCCGGCGACGTGGAGTTCCCCAAGCCCGAGATGTTGCGGCTCGAAGTCATCCAGGAAACCGTGCCTGTTTACCAGGGGCAGTTCCGGCTCCGGCGGGATGTGGTGTTGGCCCAGCCAAATGTGTTGCAGCCGCTGCTCGACAGCAATGGCGATCTCACCATTCGGGGGTCTTTCCGTTACCAGGCCTGTGATGACAAAGAGTGCTATCTTCCTGAAACGGTTCCAGTTCGCTGGAAACTGCACTGGGAAGCGTTTGACCGCGAGCGGGTGAGTGATGCCGTCCGCCACAAGTAGAATAACGTTTCTCATTTCATCGAAACGCCGCACAACGGTCTCCGCCGCGAGTGGCAGCCTGTGCGGCAACGTGGTGGTATATCTCTGACGGCATTGGATCACTAGGCAGGGTTCTAAATACCTAGTACTTTCTACTTAGGATGTTCAGTACCGTACCAAGAGTTTTGTTGGTTCTGATGCTCACTGGCAGCTCGCTGGCCATGGCACAGGAAGCGATCCGCGTTGGTGTGGATCAAACCCCGCCCTTCTATTCCGTGGGCGCGGACGGGAAAGTCACCGGTCTCGCCGTGGATGTTTTGAACGAAGCGGCGCGCCGTGCCGGTTACCGGTTGGAGTGGAAGCGCGAAGACCGGGGTGCCGTGGACGCGATTGGCTCGCACAGCGTGGATATGTGGCCTCTTGTGGCGAGGACTCCGGAACGCGCCGCGCAGTTCGCGTTTGCTGAACCGTGGCTGGAGACGGATTACCTTGTCGTCTCTTTGGAAGCGAATCCCGTGCGGGCTGCGGAAGAAGCTTCCGGGCACCCCGTGGCGCTGGCCCCGCGTCCGATGATCACCAAAATCGGCCGGGAATTTCTGCATGACTCGATCTTTATCCCCGCCGTTAGCCGCGAAGGGGCACTGCAGTCCGTCTGTCGTGGCGTTGCCGTGGCGACGGTCATGGAGAGCCGTGTTCTTGATGCTATCTTGTTGCACCGCCCGGCTGGCTGCGAGCAGGCCGCTTTGCGAGTGGCGACCATCCCCGGTTCGGTCACAAGACTGGGGGTGATGGCAGACCGTTCCTTTGAGCCGCAACTCCGCCGCATCAGTGCGGAGATTGCCAAAATGGCCAAAGATGGCACGCTGGGTACCGCGCTGGACCGCTGGTGTCCCTTTACCGCGGAGGCAACGCGCGCTTCCTGGGATTCCCGCTCCGCCAATGACATCAACCGCGTCTATCGCGGTGGCATTCTGCTTTTCTGTCTGCTCTCGCTCATCCTGCTCTTTGTTCTCTTCCGGTTCATGCGGCTTCGCAACGCTGCGGATGATGCCCTTTCCAGATTGCGAAATTCCGAAAAACTCTTCGACGCCTTCTTGAATCACAGCCCCGCGCATGCCTTTCTGAAGGACGATCAAGGCCGGATGATCCGCGCGAACAGTGCGTGGCAGGCTGCTTACGGAAGGCTTGGCGCATCCTACGAAGGCAAGATGGAAGCGGAACTGTGGCCCCCGGATGTGGCGCGGCGCCTCCGTGAGCAGGACCAGTTCTGTCGTGAAACTCTGCAGCCGCTGGAAGTTGTGGAGCGGCTTCCGAATTCAGCCGGGGAGATCCGCGTCTGGCTCGTCTCGAAATTTCCCATACAGCAGGAAGACGGCAAAGTGTTTGTCGGCGGCACCAGCCTCGACATTACCGACCGCGAAGCCGCCACTGCGGAGTTGCAGACCAGTAATCTCCGCTACCGGATGCTGTTCGATATGAATCCGCTGCCCGCCTGGGTTTTCGACAGGGAATCCAAGAGATTTCTCGCTGTCAATCAGGCAGCCCAGCGCCACTATGGATGGTCGGAAGAAGAGTTTTTGCAGTGCATTACTCTTCGCGATATCGAAGGCCGTGGCGCGGGTGACCCGGAACGGCAGGGTGCGCCAGTCCGGCATTTCACGAAGGACGGCCGTATCCGCAAAGCCGAAGTCACCATGGACAATGTGGAGTACTCCGGTCGACCTGCTTGTCTCGCAATCATGCGCGACGTCACCGAGCAGGAGCTTGCCTTGGAGCAGTTGAAACTCAGTGAAGACCGCTGGCAACTGGCTTTGCAGGGGGCCGGGGATGGACTCTGGGATTGGGATATCGTGCGTAACGTGGTCTTCCGTTCCCCACGGTGCCTGGACATGCTGGGGTATAAGCCGGGCGAGGTGGGAGGCAGTCGCGAAGCGTGGCTGCAACTGGTTCACTCCGCCGATGTTGCCGCCATGCGTGAAGCCCTCGAAGATCATCTCAGCCGCAGGACGGAAGCCTATAGTTGTGAATACAGAGTCCGCCATCAGGATGGCAGTTGGCGCTGGGTTTTGGATCGTGGCCAGGGAGTTTGGGATGACCGCGGCCGTCCGATTCGCGTCGCTGGCAGCCACACCGATGTGACCACGCGGAAGCTTGCCGAAGAGCGCCTCAACTCTGAAGCCAACACCGATGCCCTCACCGGTCTCGCCAACCGCCGGGAATTCAACCGGGTCATGAATTCCATGGTGGAAGCCGCGCGACATTCCAATCAGCCGTTGAGTCTCTGCATCTGTGATCTCGACCGCTTCAAACAAACTAACGACACCTTCGGTCACCGCGTCGGTGACCATGTCCTGTTCACTTTTGCCTCTCTTGCCCGCGATACCCTGCGCAAGGGGGACTTTGCAGCCCGCACCGGCGGAGATGAGTTCGTTCTCCTCCTCCCCGGCACTGGTGCAGACGAAGCGCTCGCCCTGATTGAACGCCTCCGAACCAAATTTCAGAATGTCCGCTTCGAAGCCTCAGGCAAGCTGCCCTTCCACAGCAGTTGCTCCTTCGGCGTCGCCGAACTTTCGCCCGGACACCTCAGCGGTTTCGATCTCTTTGAGTCGGCGGATACGTCCCTCTATGAAGCGAAGAAGCACGGCCGAAACTGCGCCCTCGCGGTCTGATTTTCGTTTGTGAAATTTCTAACACAGATGTACTTGATTTCACAAAACGAAGTATGCAAAACTCTGAGACGTATTTGAATAGGGTGTTCTGGAACGGTTGTCAGTGAACGTGAAAGTTTAGCTACGGCCTGCCGTAGCTTTTTCTTTTTTTGGGACCCTGCCCGCCGCCCAAGGTGCCCGATCAGGAGAAGGTTTGTGAAAGAAAAAGGTACAGTCAAGTGGTTCAATGCTGCGAAGGGCTTCGGCTTTATCCAGCGCTCAACCGGAGACGACGTGTTCGTCCACTTTTCGGCAATCCAGGCATCTGGTTACCGTTCCCTGGACGAAGGCGCGATGGTCGAGTTTGAAGTGAAGCAGGGTCCCAAAGGGTTGCAGGCAGAAAACGTAATCCGCGTCTGATTCGCTCCCGCAGTCCACATACCAGGGCTCTGGAACCCCGGAGCCCTACTGATCCTTCCTACTGCTGTTCCAGATAAATCCTCACCGTATTACTCGTCCCGCCGTTCATCACCAGCTTCAGTTCGTTCGCACCACGGTTCACCAGCGCCGGAAGCTGTAGTTCCACCGTGTAATAGCCGATGTAACCCGGAGCCAGTGTTGCCTTGGTTACTTCGAGCGGCACTCCATCCAAGAATGCACTGACTTTACCCATCACCGCGGGCGGTGCTTCTGCCGGAGCCTCCTTGCCCGTCGGCCAGTCCGGAGTTACCCGTCCCAACCCGGTCGCCAGGATCTGCACCTTCGAGCCAGCCGCCAGTGCATTTTTCGGATCAATCACCAGTCCCGTCTCGGCATCCAGCAACAACGGAGCCCCATCGGAATCCACAAAAACTGCCGGCGCGCTTTCCCTTACTGTTAGTGGCAATGTCCAAAGCCCTGACGCGGATTCGAGCGAGAGCGTCATCACGCCTGGCACCGCTTCAAAGGGCACCTGCAACTGCGTCCCGCTCGCCGAATTTCCGAGGACCGGATACGCCAGACTTCCAGCAGACGCCGATTTCAGCGCCGCACCCGTCACGCTCACCAGAGAGCCCGGCGCGGCAGCGCGTTCCGTGAGATCCGCACCATTCAAGATCCGCACCAGCCGCGTTCTATGCGGCGCTGGCGTTTCGAAGATGCCGTAACCTTCCAATGCCGACGTCAGCGTACCGTCCACGTTATAGACCACATCGACCGCCGGACTGGCCGGGAGCCCCGCATTCAGTGCCTCCCAATCCGCAGCCGCAGGTCCCGCATCGTTCAGGGAAACCTTTGCCGTGAAAATCCCGCGGTCAGTTGCGGCGTAGATCACTGCCGCCGAGGAGTCCGCGGTCACCGCATTCAACTCCATCGCGGGCATCGTGCCGGTGACATCATCCCAGAACCCGCCGCCATTCACGGTCCGGTAGAGGCGGTTTCCCGCAACAGCCAAAGCGTTGTCCCCTCTGGTCGGATCTACCCAGATTTGCTTTACCGCGCCCGCCGCCTGCTGTTGCGATTCCAGCCACGTCTTGCCGCCATCGCGGCTGACCGCAAACCTGCCTGCCGCGCTGCCGGAATACACGATAGCCTCATTGCCCGCCGTCACTACTGACCCCGCAGCCAGCGCAAACCCGCCCGCACTTTGCCACATGCCAGCCTCAAAACGAATCGTATTTCCGTTCTTCAGAACCGCCGTGCGTTGCGCCGTCAACTTCGCCACGGCAAGGTTCGGCAGTGCATTGTTCAAGCCATGCCAGGTGATGCCGCCATCCGCCGTGCGCCAAACACCGCGGGAATTCCCGATCACAATTTCCAAAGGATTTTTCGGACTTACCGCCAGCGTATCCGCACCTCCGCCGACCACTGACTCGTTATTGAAGCCCGTCAGATTCAGCCACGTGCGGCCCCCATTGTCCGTCGCATACAGGTTCTTCGCACCCAGCGAAAAGGTCCGGTTCCCGATGCTCTGCAGCCGTGCCCCGCCCGTTCCACTTTTGGGCGGCAATGACCCGGAATCATTCAGTTTCCACGTCTCAAAATCCGCCGTCTCGAAAATCCGGCCATTGTCGGTCTGGACGAGCAATCTTGCTCCGTCCTCCGAATACCAGACCGCTTTCACGGGACCTCCCTCTGGTCCAGCCAGACCAGAGACAACACCTGTGCTTCCGATGCGGCTCCACTGGACGGTCTTTTGCGCCCCCAGCAGGCCCGGCAAGCCAAGCAGAACTGCGGCTACGGTGAACGCACTGCAGCGGGAAAGTGTCCGGGTTGTAGCGCGATGACTCACCGTCGTGTCTCGATTCTACCCCAATTTTCGGCTTCCAAAAATGGAAGCCATTGATCCGGGGAGGTTTGTACGTTTTTTCTCTTTGGCACTCGTTTTTCCTTAGCACTTCCGGTGCTACCCTAAAGGTGGGAAATGCTGAGGATTCCTCTCACAATCCGTACTGCTTTTTCGATGCTGTTTGTACTAACGGCATCGACGGCGATTTACGCTCAAACAGCAGCGCAACCTCTCCCGTTCCCCGAACTCGGCGGAGCGGCGAAACTCGTCACGTTTACGGGACAAGTTTCGGTGATGCGTGACACCACCCTGTGGGCGCTCAAGGCCGGGGATTTGATTCAACCCCAGCAAGTCGTTCGCACTGGCGCTGACGGATACGCGGTTTTCCAGGTTTCGGATGGCAGCAAGTTCGAAGTCTTCCCCAACTCCAAGGTCGTCTTCCGCGCCAATCGTGGCGACTGGAAGGATCTTCTGGAAGTCTTCCTCGGCAAAGTGCGGGTCCAGATCGAGCACTTCGGCGGACTCCCCAATCACAACAAGGTTCGTACTCCCAGTGCAGTCATCTCTGTGCGCGGCACCGTCTTTGATGTCGATGTCGAGGACGAAGAGACCGCGACCACGCTGGTGCTGGTCGAAGAAGGCCGCGTCGAAGTGGCCCGCGCCCTGCGTTTGAATGACGCCCAGATTCTGAACGCCGGCGAATGGCTGCGCGTCTACCGTAATCAACAGATCGGCAAGGCGCTTCTCGATAAGGGCTCGCTCCTGCAGCGGGCGGTTGTCATGGCGCGCGATGCCGCGATCCAAGTCATCCAGAACGCGCGTACTCCGGGCGCAACGGGAACAGGCACTGCTGCCTCCACCGCCAGCCCTGGCGATAAGAATAACGGTCCGCCCGCTCCCACGGCACCGCCACCTCCGCCTCCGCCGCATCCATAAACCGGTCTTTCCCTGCTAGTCTGGTAGCGGAATGAGACTGCCCGCGCTGTTTCTCGCGATTTGTACCCTCTCCTTTGGCCAACAGGTCACGGTGACCGGGTATACCGAACAGGATGTCATCGCGATTTTGAATGGCATCACGCAACATCTGGCCCGCCTGGAACCGATGCTCGATCAGGTTCGTGTCAAAACCTGGCTCGAAAAAGGCGCGCCCGAAACCTACGGCATCCAGTACGACACGGTCCAGAAGCAAATCAAAGTCCTGCAAACTGACCTAACCGCACTCTGCCAGCACACGGACAATCTGCAGGAGGGCATGAAGCAGCTGTTTCGAGTCCAGTCCTTCCACCGCTCCCTGCGTTCCGTGATGGAGGGTCTGCGCAACTACCAGAACCCCGCCATGGCTGACCTCATCGCTGCCATTGCCGCCGAAGACCAGACGTATCAAGACCGTTTGCAGTACTACCTGATCCAACTTGCGACCGATAAAGATGCGCAGTTCCAGTTGGTGGACAAAGAGGCACAGCGCTGCCGTGCGCAACTCGCCAGGCAACCCTCGCCCTGTCCCGCACCGCCCGTGAAGAAGAAATGACCGTTATGACGTTTTATTGCAGCATCTGTGAGGAAGAGTCCACCCGCATCTGCGTTGAGTGCACCAAGGACACCTGCGAAAACCACCTCTGCGAAAAGTGCGCCCGTTGCAGCGACTGTTGCCAGTGTGAAGTCCATCTCAATTCGTGAGCCCGCTTGGCTTTTCTTTGAGCCTGCGGCGTACGGGTCATACACTGGAGCGTGATGCATTTGCGCAAGGTCCAGGCAACCCGTTATGTCACCGCCCTGCGCGAAGGCGGCTCGCTGCCCGCGATCGTTGAGGCGGATGATTCCGGCCTCTACGTGGTCAAATTCCATGGTGCCGGACAAGGCCCTCTGGCCCTCGTCGCCGAAGTGATCGGCGGCGAAATCGGACGCGCTCTCGGCCTCGAAGTCCCCGAACTGGTTCTCCTCGATCTCGACCCCGCCCTGGACCGCAATGAACCAGATCAGGAAGTCCAGGATCTCCTGCGCCGCAGCCGTGGACTGAATCTGGCCATGGACTATCTGCCTGGCTCCATCAATTTCGACCCTGCCGCTCTGGCCAGGAACCCCGGCGTGGTCGACCCGGCCATTGCCTCCCTCGCTGTCTGGTTCGATGCCTTCATCACCAATGTGGACCGGACGGCGCGGAATACCAATCTCCTCTGGTGGCACCGCCAACTGCGCTTCATTGATCACGGCGCGGCATTCTATTTCCATCACAACTGGCCGGATGATCTTGCCCAGGCCGCGGCGAACAAGTTCGCACCGATCAAAGACCATGTTCTGCTCCGCTGGGCCGCCGATATCCAGCAGGCAGCCGCCGTGGCGCGCGCCAGACTGACTCCCGCCACGCTCGAAGAGATCGTCTCAGCCGTTCCCGCGGAGTGGCTGGGTCCCGAGCCCGGCGTCCGGCGAAGCGGCTATCTCACTTACCTCAAGGCAAGGCTCGAAGCCGCGTCTGTTTTTACAGAGGAGGCGATTCGTGCCCGGAACCTCCTTTGATTACGCTGTGATCCGCGTTGTGCCCCGCGTGGAGCGCGCCGAATTCCTCAATGCGGGCGTCATCCTCTTCTGTCTGGAAAAGCGTTTTCTTGCCGCCCGCGTCCAACTCGACGAGTCGCGCCTCCACGCGCTGGACCCCACCGCCGACGGCCCCTGGATCACCGAACACCTCGAATCTCTTCCGGCCATCTGCCGCGGCGACCGCTCCGCCGCACCCATTTCACAACTCACACAGCGCGAGCGTTTCCACTGGCTGGTGGCACCGCGCAGTTCCGTCATCCAACTCTCTCCGGTGCACACCGGCCTTTGCGATGATCCCCATGAAACACTGAACAGACTCTTTCAACACTTTGTCCCGGCCACTCACTCATGAAGAAACCCCTCTACCGGTCCCTCTACTTTCAGGTGCTTGTCGCGATCGCCCTTGGCGCATTGCTCGGTTATGTTGATCCGGCCAAGGGTGCAGCCATGAAGCCCCTGGGCGACGGCTTCATCAAGCTCATCAAGATGCTGATTGCCCCCATCATCTTCTGCACGGTCGTGCATGGCATCTCCGGTACCGGTGATCTGAAGCGGGTCGGCAAGACCGGCGGCCTGGCACTGCTCTATTTCGAGGTCGTTTCCACCTTCGCCCTGCTGGTCGGACTCCTTATCGTCAACTTCGTGCAGCCCGGCGCAGGCATGAACGTCGATATCACCAAACTCAACGCCGGCAGCATCGCCGCATACGCCGCCCCTGGCAAAATGCAGACCACGCAGGACTTTCTGCTGAACGTTATCCCCACAGCTTTCTTTGACGCTTTCGCCAAAGGGGAAATCCTGCAAGTGCTCTTCCTCGCCATCCTCACCGGCATTGCGCTGCAGCAACTCGGCGGACATGAGAACCCCGTCTATGTGTTGATTGAAAAAACTTCCGCGGTATTTTTCAAGATCGTCGGCATGGTGATGTTCCTCGCCCCCGTGGGTGCTTTCGGTGCCATGGCGTTCACCGTCGGCACCTTCGGCATCAAGACCATGACCTCTCTTGCAGGGCTCATGGGCACGTTTTACCTCACCTGCGCGGTCTTCATCTTCGCGGTTCTGGGCTTGATCGCCAGGGTCCACGGCTTCAATATCTTCAAGTTCCTGGCCTACATCCGGGAAGAGCTTCTGCTGGTGCTCGGCACTTCCTCTTCGGAAGCCGCGCTCCCCCGCATGATGGCAAAACTCGAAGCCCTCGGTGCCGGGCGCTCCACCGTCGGTCTGGTGATCCCCACCGGGTATTCCTTCAATCTCGATGGCACGTCGATTTACCTCACCATGGCGGCGGTCTTCATCGCGCAGGCCACCAATGCGAAGCTTGATCTCACCCACCAGATCACACTGCTGGCCGTTCTGCTCCTCACCTCCAAAGGCGCGGCCGGCGTCACCGGGAGCGGCTTCGTCGTACTGGCCGCCACTCTTTCCGCGGTTGGCACAGTGCCCGTCGCCGGCCTCGCCCTCATCCTTGGCATTGACCGCTTCATGTCGGAAGCCCGTGCCATCACCAACGTCATCGGCAACGGCGTCGCCACCCTGATTGTGGCCAAATGGACAGGTGATCTCGATACCGCCACGCTCAACCGGCAACTCTCAGGCAAGATCAAAGAATGACGACTTATCCGAACGCTGAACGCCCCTCCATCCAAGGGCCTGCCGAATGGTTCACCGGCACGGTCTGGATCGACATGGTCCTCCCGCCTTCCGGCCCAACCAAGCTGAAGGCCGCCCGCGTTAGTTTCCAGCCCGGAGCGCGTACCGCGTGGCATACACACCCCAACGGCCAGGCGCTGCATGTGCTCAGCGGACTCGGCATTGTTCAACTCCACGGTCATCCGCCCCAGATCATCCGCCCCGGCGACTCCGTATGGATCGAACCAGGCGAGCTCCACTGGCACGGCGCGGCCCCTGCCAACACGATGGTCCATCTGGCTCTGCAGGAACCCGATGCGGCTGGTGTGGATGCCGTTTGGCTGGAGCATGTTACGGATGAGGAATACAACGCACGCTGAGCAACACGGGTAATCACCATAACGCCGGCTTGCGATATACTCCACTCTGTTTTGAAACCTCTTCTACTGCTGACTCTTGTGGCCGTGTCCGCCACAGCCCAGAATCCGACTGCCGCTGCCTCGCAGTCTGATCACCAGCGGATGATGGAGCTGCTGCACATCACTTCGCTGCGTCAGGGTGCGGATGGCTCCCACAAAGACGCACCCAACTACGCGAACTACGGTGAGGCCAAGGCGAACCCTTATCCCAAGCTGCCGGAAGCTCTGGTCTTCCAGAATGGGAAACCAGTCAAAACCCCGGCAGACTGGGCAAAGCGCCGCCAAGAGATCGCGGAACTGTTTGACCGTGAAGTCTATGGCCGCATGCCGAAAGTCACCCCGGCGGTGAAGTGGGAAGTGACCAGCACCACGCGCGAAAAGAATGGCGATTTCGACGTGATTACCCGCAAGTTACTCGGGCATGTCGATAACTCCGCCTGGCCCGAAATCAAGGTCGATATCGAATTGAACATCACTCTGCCCGTAGACGCCAAAAAGGTCCCGGTTGTTCTCGAACTTGGCTTCACGCGCCCCTTCCCGTTGCGACCGGGAGTCACACCGCCCGCGCCACAGGGTCCAACCTGGCAGCAGCAGGTGCTGGCCAAAGGCTGGGGTTATGCGGTCATTGGTCCGAACTCCATCCAACCGGATAACGGTGCCGGACTCACGCAGGGCATCATCGGACTCGTCAACAAAGGCCAGCCGCGCAAAGTGGATGACTGGGGCGCACTCCGCGCCTGGGGTTGGGGTGCCAGCCGCGCCCTCGATTTCTTTGCAACCGACCCCGGCGTGGATGCCACCAAAGTTGCCATCGAAGGCCATTCCCGCTACGGCAAGGCCGCTCTTGTCGCCATGGCGGATGACCCGCGGTTCGCGATTGGCTTCATCAGTTCCTCAGGTGCCGGTGGCGCGAAGTTGCACCGCCGCAACTGGGGCGAGAAGGTGGAGAATGTCGCCAGCACCGGTGAATATCACTGGATGGCTGGAAACTACATCAAGTACGCTGGCCCTCTCACGCCGGATGATCTTCCCGTGGATGCGCACGAACTGATCGCCCTCTGTGCTCCGAGGCCGGTCTTCATCAGCAGTGGTTCCCTGGAGGCTGGTGATGGCTGGGTGGACGCCAAGGGCATGTTCCTCGCCGCCGCAGCTGCGGGCCCTGTTTACAAACTTCTGGGCAAGAAGGATCTCGGCACGACCGAATACCCGCCCGTTGAAACCACTTTGATCGATGGGGACGTTGCCTTCCGCCAGCACAAAGGCGGCCATACACCGGGACCCAACTGGCCTACATTCCTGCAGTTCGCCAGCCGGTATTTCTAGCGCGGATCCCAGCCCTGGAAGAACGTTTTCACTTCGTACTTCGCCGCTTCCGCTGCCGTCAACTGGTGGGAATGCGCGTCACGCTTTGCGGCGTTCGCGCCCGGGCCTGTCGAGTTGTACTCCGCGTAATACGCCGTTTCGAGGGACTTTGTTTCCCCCGCGTGCCATTCCCGCCAGCCCGCCGCTTCAATGTGCGGACCCATCTCCGTATTCAGAAAAATTACCGCTGCATAAGGACGCCACGGACGTCCCAGATACACACGCGTCTGGCCGGGTTCCGCCGTCAACCTGCAGTGATCAAAGATATAAGCGGAATCCTGATCCGGCGAATTCTTGCTCTGCGCCGTGACATAACCTCCAGCTTTGTGCGGCGTATTGTGCAGTTCGCAGTGGTCAAAGAAAGCCTTGGCATCGCCAAAGATGAAATCCACATTGCCTTCGATGTAGCAATGAGTGAAGTACTGCGTTCCCTTCGCGGCGTAAACCGTATCCTGATTCCCGAGGAAGCGCATATTCCGGAAAATCGCCTTGCTGCCGGTCACCGCAACGGCCAACGCCTGCGACCCGGCCTGCACCTGTTCATGCGTCCGGTTGAAGTCGTTGGAGAAGGTAAGGTTTTCCCCGGTGAAGTTGTCCGCGGTGATATTTACCGTGGCGGATTTTGATGTTCCCCCCGCGGTGCCAGCGCTTTTGTCGAAGACGATAACTGTATCGGAGTTCTGTACACCCAGGCCGCGCAGCGTGATGTTCGGCTTGTTCACGCTCACCACTTCCCGGTAAGTTCCGGCTTCGATGTTGATCAGCGCACCCGTCGAGGGCGCTTCATCCAGTGCCTTCTGAATCGAACCACCTGCTGAAACTTTGATGACCGGTTGCGCGAACAGTGGCAGAGCACAGAGCAAGAGGGCAAGAACTCGCATTACACCAGTTTCCAATTTCCCCGGTACGCTTTGTCGAGCCATTTGTTGGCCTCGGTATCGTTGACCACTTTTTCGTTTACGGGGTCCCAGGTCAGCGTCCGGCCCAGGCGGGTGGAGATGTTCCCCAGGTGTGCCATGACTGCGGAACGGTGCCCTTCTTCGATATCGGCATTCGGGCGCTTGCGGCTCTTCACGCAATCGAGGAAGTTCCGCGCATGCTGGTGGTCGAGGTCACCGCCCTTCACTTCAATCGCCTTCATCGCAGGCTTGCGTTCCTTGGAACCCGGCGAGACGGGCCATTGCTCCGGCACCACTTTGTAGCCATTGCGCAGCAACGTCATAGTGCCTTTGGTGCCGCAGATATCGAGCGTCACGCCCTTGCCTTCACTGGCTTCACTGGCAGTCCAGGTGACGACGGCTTTGGGGAACTGATAAGAAACCTGCTGCAGATCCGGTGTTTCGCCGCCATCGGTGAGGGAGTAGCGGCCACCCGTGCCAGAGACGGTGGTTGGCGCATCCGCATTGAGAATCCAGCGCGCTATATCGAGATGATGCGCACCCCAGTTCGTCATCTGCCCGCCCGAGTAATCCCAGAACCAGCGGAAGTTATAGATGGCACGGAACGGATCAAACGCCACCTTCGGCGCTGGTCCGAGCCAGAAATCCCAGTCGAGCTTTGCAGCATCGAACTCCGCGGGCTTCAACCCTGGATAGATATTGCGCTGGAAACCGGCATGAATCCGGTGCACATCGCCAAGTCCCCCTTCGCGGATCAACTGCACGGCCTGGGCATAGTGCGCTCCGGAGCGCTGCTGGCTGCCGGTTTGGACCACACGGTTGTTCTTTCTCGCGGCGGCCAGCATCTTCCGGCCTTCGGCCACGGTGAGTGAAAGCGGCTTCTCGCAATACACGTCTTTTCCCGCATTGCAGGCAGCCACGGTGATGGCCGCGTGCCAGTGGTCCGGGGTCGCCACGATGACCGCATCCACATCTTTGCGCTCCAGCACCTGGCGGAAATCGTGATGTCCCGAGGGCTTGCCCTTCGCAGTCTGTATGGCGCGGTCGCGGAACGGTGTATAGACATCGCATACAGCTACGGGCTCAAAATCAGCCTCCGCGAGGAACGTCTCCCAATCCTGCGAGCCTCGTCCACCCGCCCCAATCAGCGCTGTGCGCACTTTGTCATTGGCGCCAAGAACATTGGAGGCACTGAGCGCGGAGCCGGCTGCTCCAAGAGCGAGGGTAAAGTTTCGTCTGGTCATTGGGGGTCTGTAAAAGTGATTTTGGTTTCCGAGCCGAAGCGCTTGTAGTCGTTGTAACGAATGATGAGTTTCTCACGGATGGGTCCGGAGCGGAAATGCAGTGTATCGTCGGCGTAGGTCATCGCGGGGAACCAGAAGCCGTTGACCTGCTTGCGGATCGTGGTGAAACGGGGGAACAGGTTTTCCTGCTTCGATGTCCGGATTTGCGGCACAGCCTGGCCTTCGCTGCGGATCACTGAGAAATCATCCTGCCGCACCCAGAGCAGTCCGTCGAAGAGCCGCTGGCCGGAGAGGATCTGGCGCGGCCGGACCAGCACCACGAAACAATCGACATTGTCCATGCGCTCCTCGCCCTTGTACTTCACTTCGTAATTCCTGAGCTGGTCTTCGGTCATCACGAACGGCTGTATGTTGCGGATATCGGCGAAGTCCTCTTCGGTCATGATGAGGTTCTTCAGGTTGTTCGCCGGCGGTGAGATGAAACGGTCTGACCGCTCACCGGCGGGCGAAAAGATAATTTCGCGGGTTTCGCGGTATTCCCCGGCCGCAGTGGAACCGCCGCGCATCTCATTCAGCTTCACGGACTGCGTGTAAGCATATTGCGCCCGTTCCGCGGCTGTTTCGCTTTCGCGGTGGGCAATACGTTTCGCGAGGTTCGCGGGAGGCTCGGCGCTGCGTGCGGCAATGGTGGCGGATGCTAGTATCAGGGCGATGACGAGGGCGCGCGGGTATTGGATAGTCTTGACCCTTTTGTGGGTGGCCATGGCCGCCGGGGCTGTCGTGTATGCCCTCATGAAGAAAATCCCGCTCCTGACCGCCGGACCAATCGCCGCGGCTGGCATCTTGGAGATCCCATTCTATCTGTTGCCGGGCTTCCCCGTCATGCGCCAGAAGTTGCGCGCGAACGGTCCCGTCCGCATGGCGTCCGTGCTGGCGGTGAGCAGTCTGCTGCCCTGGTTGGCCTACAGTCTTCCCACCGGCTTATTCGAGTGGCAGGCGTTCGGCATGCTGTTGCTGCTGACCACCGCCGTGTCTTTCTGGTACGTTGTGGTGCCCAAAGGACCATGGCGGGACATCATTTTCGTCGCCGGACTGGCGGCAGTTGTGGCGGGCAAGCTCTTCGACGGTGTCTATTTGACACCGCTCCCCAAGGTTCCTCTTTCCGTTTTGGGACACGCGATGCTGATTCGAACCGCGGCGCTTTCCATTTTGGAACTGCGCGGAGAAGCGCGGGCCGAGTACCGCTTCTGGCCGAACCGCTCGGAGTGGCTCACCGGCTTGCGGTACTTTCTGTTGCTGCTGCCTGTCACGGGAGCGGTTTATTGGGGCCTCGGCCTGGTGGAGCTTCGCGAGCATCCCTTGAATCTGCTGCAGGCTGCGGGCACGTTCTTTGGGATTCTCTGGTTTACGGCGCTTTCGGAAGAGTTTTTCTTCCGCGGCCTTTTGTTGCAATGGTTTGAGCAGTGGACGTCCAGCGCGATCTTTGCCATGGTCCTCACTGCGGTTCTTTTTGGGGCCGTTCATTTGGGCATGCACCACCAGTTTCCGAACTGGCGGTTTGCGATTGTGGCCGCTGTTGCGGGAGTGTTTTACGCGCTCGCTTTCCGCCGCAACCGGAGCGTGCAGGCCGGCATGGTGGCCCACGCTTTGACGGTTACAGTCTGGAAAACTTTCCTTCGCTGACAACGGCAGACGGATTGCATGGAGACAATGTAGGGTGATGAGAACCGTTCTGGCTGTGGTGTGTTTGAGCTTGGCGCTTTGCGGCGCTGCCGGCGCTGCTGAGTATGTATTGATGCTCGGCGAGCCCGCGATCCAATCTGGAGTCACGGACCGGGCGCTTTTGCGCGAGCGCGTCAAGACCCTGGCGGCGGGACACAGCGGTGTCATCGCACAAGTTCGCGGCAAAGGCCTTCGTGTCCTTGGGTCCACGGAACTCTTCGTCCACGCCATTTATGTCTCCGCGGAACCGGAACAAGAGGCGGAATTGCGCGCGCTCCCCGGTGTGGTGTCAGTCCGGAAAATGCCCCGGATTCACAGAGCGCTCGATAAAGCGGTGCAACTCGTCAACGTTCCGGCGGCCTGGAATCTCTTGAACGGCGTCAGCCGCGCGGGGCTCGGGATCAAGATCGGCATCATCGACACCGGTATTGAGAACTCCCATCCGGCCTTTCAGGACCCGTCTTTGCAAGCTCCCGCCGGTTTCCCGAAGTGTTCCGGTGCTGATTGCCTGTTCACCAACAGCAAGATCATTGTGGCCAGAAGTTACGTGCAATATGTTGCGGCAGGGTCAGGGCCGGACCCGACGGTGAACGACAGGCCGGACGATTACTCTGTGCGCGACCGCGACGGCCATGGTACTGCCGTGGCGATGGCTGCCGCGGGTTTCACGAATGCCGGTCCGTCAGACACGATCACAGGCGTCGCACCCAAGGCCTATCTCGGGAACTACAAAGTGTTTGGCTCGCCCGGAGTGAATGACTATTCGAGTGCTTCTGCGGTTGGCCAGGCTTTGCAGGATGCGTTCCTCGATGACATGGATGTTGTAGTCTTCTCCTGGGGCTATGCCGAGTTACAGGGACCGCTCGATACCGGGTCGGCCTGCGGCCAATCGGGCGGAGTGAGTTGCGATCCCATTGCGCTCGCTGCCGACAACGCGGTGAAGGCGGGCATGGTGGTCGTGGCAGCAGCTGGTAATACGGGGGTCAATGGCAGTTCGGCACCGCTCTTGCAGTCCGTATTGGGTCCGTCCACCGCTCCGAACGTGATCGCTGTTGGAGCCACCACGAACTCGCACTCCTTTTACAATGTGATCAACGTGGCGGGGAATAGTTATCAGGGGAATTTCGGCAGCGGCTTTATCCCTCTGCAGCCACTCACCGCGCCAATTTCGGATTCCGCGCTGATCACGGGGGATGGCTCCGGCTGCACTACTCCGTCAGGCACGATTTATCAGGGCATGATCGTGGTGATGGCCCGCGGGAATTGCTCCTTCTCTTCCAAGGTGCAGAATGCAATGGCCGGCGGCGCTGCCGGTGTGTTGTTCGTGAATAATCCTGGTGACGATACTTACTTCCCGGCGGGTGGACTCACAGGAACTCCCATTCCCTCATTCCTGGTCGGCTATGACGACGGACAGTCGATTCTGAACTCGCTCGCGTCCGGAACAACCGCCACGCTGGACCCGACCTTGCTTGCCACCAGCGCGACCTCCAATCTGGTGGCGGCCTTCAGTTCACGTGGGCCCGCGACTGGCTCCCTGAGCGTGAAGCCTGATATCGCGGCTCCTGGAACCGGGATCTACACCGCGGGGGAAACGTACGATCCCAACGGTGCGCTTTACTCGGCCTCGGGTTATGTCTCCGGCGATGGCACCAGCTTTTCGGCGCCCATCGTCGCCGGTGCCGCGGCGCTCGTGAAGCAGGCGCATCCTGCCATGAATGCCCTCTCGATCCGGTCTTCCATCATCAACACGGCGACCCAGGATGTGACCGAGAACGGTAAGCCCGCCAGCGTTCTTGCGGTGGGTGCCGGCAAGCTGAACGCGGCGGCGGCAATCAACAACAATTTGATCGTTTCGCCCGCGACGATTTCTTTTGGCGTCATCAAGGCGTTGCCCGCGATCCAGAAAATCCAGCTCACGAACATTGGAGCGACGCCGCTGACGCTCTCCATCGCCATCAATCGCAGAACGGCGGAGAACAATGCCAAGACCGCCATCGATTTGCCGAATCTCACGGTGCCTCCCGGCCTGACCAGCACCATTAATTTCTCACTGACTGGAGGCGTACCCAACCCCGGCCTTTACGAAGGGCTGATTACGATTCAGGGCGCGGCAGGGCCGCTCACGATTCCGTATCTCTATCAAGTTGGCGATGGCGTGCCTTACAACATCACCGCTCTGTACGGCGATGGCGATGAAGGCAACGTCAATGAATTGCCATTTGAAGGCGGCTTCGGCTTCATGGTGACAGACCAATTCGGATTGCCCGTGGCCTCTTACCCCGTTACTTATGGAGTCATTTCAGGCGGCGGGAAGATCAAGACCATCAATCCGACGACCGATGCTTACGGCATTGCCACGGCCGGGCCTGTCCTTGGACCCCAACCAGGCACCAACATCTTCTACGCTGCTGCGGGTCCGCTCACCGTGACATTTACGGATACTGCCCGTCTGAAGCCGACCATTCTCGCGGCCGCGAATGCCGCCAGCTTTGATACGAAACCTGTGGCGCCCGGTTCTTACATCGTGCTCGCTGGAACGGGACTTTCTGATATCACGCAGGTCGCCAGCTTCCTTCCCTTGCCGCTGGTGCTTGCCGGAGTAACGGTGAGCTTTGACGCGGGCACGGTGAGTGTTCCTGGCAGGATTTATTACGTTAGTCCGGGCCAGATCTCTGTGCTGGTCCCGTGGGAATTGGCGGGCTATACCTCCGCGAAGGTGAAGGTGAGCGTTGGCTTCTCGACTGGTTCCGTCTTCACCGTGCCGCTTGCTCCGGTTTCTCCGGCTGTCTTTGAGTACACGGCGGGCAAGCAACTTATCGCCGCGGCGCTGGATGAGAACTACGCGCTGCTGGGGCCTTCGAATCCAGCACTGCAAGGGCACACAATCCAGCTCTATTGCAATGGACTTGGCCCGGTATCGAATGCGCCAGCTTCGGGCTCTCCTGCTGTGGCGAGCCCGCTGTCGCAGACGGTAACGGCACCGGTGGTGACCATCGGCGGCAAGCCCGCGCAGGTGGTCTTCAGCGGCTTGACTCCCTCAACGGTGGGTTTATACCAGCTCAACGTTGTGGTTCCGGCAACGGGCACAGGGTTGCAACCGGTGGTTGTTTCGATTGGCGGCGCAACGGCCAAGACCTCGCAGGTTTACGTTCAGTAAAGTATTGAGATGCGCATCGTTCTTCCATTCGTTCTGGCAGTTGCCTCGCTCGCCGCTGCAGACAATACGCTGACCCCGGCCGAAGCCAAAGCCGGCTGGAAATTGCTGTTCGACGGCAAGACTTTCAACAACTGGCGCGATCCCGGCACGGAGACGCCTCCGGGTGATGCGTGGGTCATTGAGGATGGCTGCCTGAGCACCAAGCCGCGGCCGAAGATTACGGAAGACCTGATTTCCGCCAAGAGCTACAAAGACTTCACTATTGAGTTCGACTGGAAAGTGGCCGAAGGCGCGAACACTGGCTTCAAGTACCGCCTGCAGAAGACCGTGTTTCTCAATAACACCAAAGCTTCCAAGGGTCCCGGCGGCTTTGAAGGCATGCTCACACGCGAAATGGCCAATCCGTCCGGCACCCGCGAAACCATTGGACCGGATGAGAAGGGCCAGGAGTACACCATTTCCTTCGAGTTCCAGTTGATTGATGATGAACGCCACCCCGATGCGAAGAAGGACGAAGCTCACAAGACCGGTGCACTCTACTCCATGCTGCCGCCCAAATCCCATCCGGCGCACAAGGCCGGGGAATGGAACCATGCGAAGCTCGTGCTGAAGGGCAAGCACGTGGAACATTGGATCAATGGCGAGCAGGTGTTGAGCGCGTCGCTCGACGATCCGGCAGGGCTCGCCGATCTGAAAAAGCGCTGGACGAATGGCATGGCTGTCTACGACATCCTCGCGAACGCCAAGACGGAAGGCCGCTTCAGCCTGCAGAACCACGGCGACAAGGTCTGGTTCAAGAACCTCAAGATCAAGGAACAATAGACCCGCGGGGTTCCGTATACTTGCAATGAGGTTCCGATTTTGATTTTTCGCTCCATCGCTTTGACCGCGGCCGTTTGTGCCGTTGCCGCCGCAGCCCCTGTGCCGACGTTCAGCAAAGAAGTCGCGCCAATTTTGCAGAAGAATTGCCAGGGTTGCCACCGCCCCGGTGAAGCTGCACCTTTTTCGTTGCTCTCGTACAAGGATGCGCGCCCCTGGGCTGCTTCCATCAAGGAAGCAGTGCAATCGAAGACGATGCCGCCATGGAACGCTGACCCGCACTTCGGCAAGTTCGCCAATGACCGTTCTCTCAGCGAAGCCGAGATCAAGACCCTCGTCTCCTGGGCTTCCAATGGCGCGCCGGAAGGAAACCCGAAGGATCTTCCCAAGCCTCTGACCTTCACGACAGGCTGGAATATCGGCAAGCCCGATTTGGCAATCACTATGCCCGCGAAGTTTGATATCCCGGCCAAAGGCACAGTCGACTACCAGTACATTCTGGTGCCGATGAACCTGAAGGAAGACAAGTGGGTGGAAGCAGCGGAAGTCCGTCCCGGCAACCGCGCGCTGCTGCACCATGTGATCGCCTATGTCCGTCCCGCCGGTTCGAAGTGGATGGCCGACGCGAAGCCTGGTGTTCCCTGGGTGCCGACCAAGCAGGGCGAAGGCAACATGCAGGGTGCGGAGTTCCTTGTGGGCTATGCGCCTGGCGTCCCGCCGCAGGATTTTGGTGCTGGACGGGCCAAGCTGGTCAAGGCCGGTTCGGACATCGTTCTTCAGTTGCACTACACGGCCAACGGCACTGCCGGGTCTGACCAATCCACGGTAGGTCTCCGTTTTGCGAAGGGTGAGGTGAAGGAACGTGTCGTGACACTGGCCGCATCGAATGGCAAGTTCGCCATTCCGGCGGGTGACGGGAACTACCGTGTCGATTCGGACTTCACCCTCGGCAGCGATGCGAAGCTCATTTCGCTTGCCCCCCACATGCACCTTCGCGGCAAGGATTTCGATTTCCGGGCCTCTTACCCCACCGGTGAAAAGCAGGTGCTGGTGAATGTTCCGAAATACGATTTCAACTGGCAGATCTGGTATCGCCCCGTGAACGACATCGTGCTCCCCAAGGGGACGAAGATTGAATGCACGGCACACTTTGACAACTCGGCGAACAATCCCAATAATCCCGACCCGACGAAGGTCGTGAAGTGGGGTGACCAAAGCTGGGAGGAGATGATGATCGGTTTCTTCGACGTTGTGATCGACGCGCATCAGAACCCCATGACCCTTTTCCCGCAGCGCAATAGTCAGAAGAAGGATGCAGGCGCTGAACTCCGGTAGCCATTGTTGGATCGGGCGCGGACTGCTTGCGGTTTGCGCCCTCATTCCCTCCGCTGTATATCCGCACGACCCCATCACCACAAAACTGACCTGGACGCAGGAGATCTCCCGGGTGGTCTATAAGCGTTGCGCTGGTTGTCACCGGCCAGGTGGCAGCGCGTTTTCCCTGCTGACTTACGAGGAGGCGCGTCCCTGGGCGAAGGCGATCCGTGACCAGGTGCGCGGGCGCACCATGCCGCCTTGGGGTGCTGTGAAGGGCATCGGTGAATTCACGAATGACCGCAGCCTGTCTGAGCCGGAGATTGACATGCTGGTGACGTGGGTGGAGGGTGGCGCTCCAGAGGGGGAAGCTGCCTTCCTGCCCCCCGCGCCCGCCGCGGAGAGGCCTGCGCCTCGCCGGAAATTCGCCTGGGAAATCGCGGTCAGTTCCGCCTGGAAGCCCGCTGCGGCGCAGAAGCTCGAAGCCATCCGGCTTAAGTCGCTGCGTCCCGGAAGTTCGCTTGAAGCATGGGTCGTCCGCGGCAATGGTGATATCGAACGGCTGCTTTGGATTCAACAACTGCATCCGCTCGACCAGCGGGAGTTTGTCTTCCGCTCGCCGGTGACGGTGCGGCCCGGCGACGTTGTTCGCGTCACCGGACCAGTTACCTTTGCTTACGGCACCCAGATCACATACGCGAGGTAAGTGATGAGGATTCCCGCCACACCGGCGGCGAAACCCGTGAAGCGGCGCTTGTAGAGATAACAGAGAATCAAGACACCTGAGATAGAAACCAGCACGAGAAAGATAGCTGATAAGTCGATAACCCAGGCCCAGGCCTTGCCGCTGTCCCGGCCCTTGTGTAAGTCATTGATTACCGCGATGAAGCCCATGCGGGTTTCGGTTAACTCATAAGTGCCCGTCTTGCGGTCAATGAAACTATCTGCCGCATAGCCGGGACCCTTGAAGGAAACGCTGCAGCGGTCTTCTTCAATGCGGAAGTCCGCCACAGCGCCGTGGATGCCATGGGTGTTGCGGAGATACTCCACCACTTCGAGCTTGACAACGTCCTTGCCGCTCACCAGCCTGGATGTCAGCTGGCCTTTGAGTTGCTTGACCTGCTGTTGCGCGAGGAACTTATCCTGGTGGTTCAGCGTGATGCCGGTCGCGGAGAAGAAGATCACCACGCCGAAACTCACCATGGACAGATAGATATGAAGCCAGCGCGAAACAGACGCCAGCTTGCGGTGCCACAGCGGCTTAACGCTTTTCCGCTCTTCGATACTCGGCGTTTGCACTGGCAATGTCTGTGTTCCCCGTAAGAGTAATGGTCTTGGCTCCGGCCGTGGTGTCGATTTCACCCTTCAGAATCTGATAGGGTCCGTGTTCGCGGCTGGCCTCCACAAATATGGTGTACTTCCCCGGCTTCACCGGTTTGCCTGCGTTATCTTTGCCGTCCCACTTCACGGAATACTTGCCGGCACCGCGGGTGGCGCTGGCGACGGAACTGGTGATCTGGGTGCCTTCGGCCACGGCGCGCAGCCGGTCGTCGTGATACCAGGCGCGGAGTTCGGGCAACCAGCGGTCCCGGTCATACCAGAGAGCCATGGTGCGGACGGGGAACTTGTCCTTATCCTCCACCCACACGGCAACATAGGGCCGCTTGGCGAAACCGGCCGGCTGTTTGATTTCCAGGTCCAGCACAAGTTCCATGGGAGCATCTTCGGCCATCGGCGCAGCTGCTGTTTTGGCGGGCATGGCGGCGATCCGGTTCCAGCCTGCGCTCTGATACTTCGCGCCCTTGCTGTCGATGATCAGATACTCGATGCCGCCGCCCAGGGAAGCAACCAGCGTGCGGCTTTCTTCGGGACGCAATACCGACATCGCTGTTGCCAGAGCTCCCGCCTGCGCCGCGTCTTTGGAAACAACGGTGGAACTTACAATGCTGTCTGCCGTTTCACCGGTGCGGGGGTCAATGATGTGCGAATAGTGCCTGCCGCCGATTTCAACGCCGCGCTTGTAATTGCCGCTGGTGGCGATGGCGTGATCCTGCAGGGTGAGCCGCGCGACGGGTGCCGCGTTTTCTGCCGGATTGAAGGGGTCTGCCACTTCGACGGGCTCCATCCAGTTGCCGCGAATGGCGATGTCACCGCCGATGTTGACGACGACACCAGAGGTGCCGGCGGCGAGTGCTGCTTCCGCCGCGTGCTGCATGATGTAGCTCTTGGCGAAAGAGTTGAGGGCGATCGGCGTGCGGTCCAGGTGGGTGGCGGTGCCGGCGGCAAGATCCAGACTCCAATGCTTCTGCTTCACCAGAGCGGTGGCGGCGCGGAGTTCGGCCTGCGTGGGCATGCGGTTCTCTGCCGCGGCCTGCTTCCAGACCCGGACCACTGCTTCGGCGGAGGCATCGAGTGCTCCACCGGTGCGGTCACGCCACTGGTCAAACATCCCGAGGACTTCCAGCAGTTCAGGAGAGACGTGCAGCGGTTCGTTCCATGTGGCGGCCCAGCGGCTGAATTCGCTGGAGGCGTCCCAGGCGCTGAGGATCTTCGCTTCGCGCGCAATCTCTTCGAGCACCGCAGCTTCGGCCTTTTCGGCCTGCCCTTCACTCGGCGCCAGAACCTTCAGTTCCAGCGACGTGCCCAGGACGTCTTCGTAATGAAAGGGGTAAATGCGTTCCTGGCGGGGGAGCGTGGCGGCAAGCACCACTCCGGCACCAAGCAATAATGCGCCTGCAAGATAAGTACGTTTCATGAAGGGGTTAGTCTCTCCTCTGCGGACGGAGTTCGTCCTCTGTGATGCGTCCATCGCCGTTCTTGTAGAGTGTCTTCAAGGCGGCTGCTGCGTTCTTGATTTCTTCCGGGGAAAGAACGCCATCATGATCGGTGTCGATGGCGCGGAAGAGGACGTCTGGCGGTGCATTCTGGCGGTTGCTGGCCTGTGTATTCTGTATTTGCACCATGGCCTTGATTTCGTCCTGCGTCAGGATCCCGTCGTTGTTCTTGTCGCCGCGGGCAAAGATGCCCTGCATGCGTTCGGGGACCTCATCTTTCGTCAGTTTGCCGTCGCCATTCTTGTCGAAGGCCATCAGGGTTTGGAGCAGTTCATCAGCGGGGCTGGCAGCGCCTTCACGACGCTCACCTTCGCCGCCGGGTCCACCCTCGCGGCGTGGTCCGTCACCACCTTCACGCCGTGGCCCGTCACCGCCGGGGCGGGCCATTTGCTGCGGGCGCAATTCGTCCGCGGTAATGGAGCCATCGCCGTTCTTATCGAGTGTCAGAATCGATTTCGGCGCAGCGGCGATCTCTTCGGGGGAAAGGCTTCCGTCATGGTCCGTATCAATGGCCATCATGAGCATGGTCTGGCGCGGACCCCTTTGGCCCTGGGGACCACCCGGCCGCGGCGGGCCATCTTGTGCGCACAGCAGGAAAGCGCCGGCGAATATTACAGCGAAAAGACGAAATTTCATTCCACACTCCAAGACGAAGTACCTTAAAGCGTAGCGGCCTCAGGTGAACATCACAACTGTTTGGACGCGCCAAATCCCATGTTTTCTGTCAAGCAATGTAAAGCCTGCTTATGAGCCTCATAGATGCACTGAGAACGGGCAATTTTGCGGCTGTGGAGGCGGCTGCCGCGGCAGATCCAGCGGCGGCGCGCCACCCCCGGGCGATCTGTGAAGCCGCGCGCCTGGCGAATCTGCCCGCGGTGAAACTGTTCAGCAAACTGGGAGCGCAGTTGAATGTGATCTTCCGAAACTACCGTCCGCTGCACTGCCTGCTGCAGGAAGATCCTCATGCGGCGGGCGGCAAGCCATCCAAGGCGCGTCTTGCCTGTCTGAAGTGGATGGTCTCGCACGGGGCCGACCCCGAACTTCACGCTGCCTGGCCACCGGCGAGGGCGCTGGTCATCGCGGCTTTCGTTGGCGTGCCGGAGTATGTGACGTGCCTGGAAAGTGCGGGCGCGAAACAGGACGTGTTTACCGCAGCCGCGCTCGGCCGCATTGAACCTCTGCGAAAAGCTCTCACCTTTTCGACGGACTGGGTCAATGATCGCGATGGGAAGAGTCTCACCGTGCTGCAATGCTGTGCGGGGTCACGGTTGCCGGACCAGGCAACGCAGGTGGAGATTGCCCGCCTGCTGCTCGATCACGGTGCGGACCCGACTGCCCGCACGAAATCCTGGGGACACGATATTGAGGCGATCTATCTGGCTGCCTCGGCAAAGAACCTCGCACTCTTCCGGTTGCTGCTGGAACGCGGGGCGGATGCGACGGAGGCTCTGGTGCCTGCGCTTTGGAACGCCAATCTGGAGTTTGCCGCAGTTGCGCTGGAGTTCGGGGCGAAGCCGGATCTGGCGGCAGGCGAGAACAAGCCGCTGCTGAATCATTTGATCTGTTGGGGGCAGATTCCACAGACCATGTGGCTGCTGGAGCACGGGGCCAGTCCGAATATTCCAGATCCGCAGGGCTGGACGGCAGTGCACCAGGCGGCATCGCGCGGGAATGTCCGGATGATGCAGGCCGTCCTGGCGCATGGCGGTGATGTGACGGCCAGAGACCAGAACGGTGATACGCCCCGGGATGTGGCCGAATTGAAGGGCAGAGAGAAGATTTCGGCCCTGCTGCCCCGCTGAGTGCGCAGTCGGGCCGGAACCGGATCGTGATGCTTCGGAATCCTGTCAGCCGACGATGACGCTTTCTATCCCCAGCGTGTTCGCAATTCGACTCAGGTCGTCCGCGCGGTGGCCCACGCCGAGGGCAAAATGGTGGGTTGGCCCTTCTGCAACCCAGCGCTTCAGGAAGGTTCGGATATCCGGTTTGAAGAAGCCGCGTGTGTTGGTGTTACCTGTGGCGGGAATGGGTCCGTGGACGCTTTCGCCTTGGGCGAGCACGAATTTGAAGCGGCCTTGCGCATTCACGCCGATACTGAGCATTGTGATGGGGCCCTCCTGGATTTTGAACTCGACGCTCGCGCCGCTTCCTGGCTTGCCGTGGTACTTGCTCAAGCTGCGGAGGACAGGCTTGGCGGAGGCTATGTTGACGTGGTGTGGCCCGTCATGGCCCACTAACACAAAGCCCTCCCGGAAGTCGACCGGATGAAACTCCGCGAAGCTGCCGCCGATATCGAGCCGGTCCATCAGAAGCATGGCAACACAGGTCTTGAGATCGGATTCCCCGCACATGGGGAAGCCAGCGGCTGTCAGCAGGGAATTCCCCACGATTAGATTTGTGACCAGTTCGCGCAGCGGGCTGCCGGGAGCACCTTCGTAATAATAGGCGAGGGCATCCAGGTTATGGCGGGCCACAAAGCGGTCGAGGGCACTCGCGGCGAAGGCTGCGCGGTCCAGGTCCCCGCGGGTCAGCTTGGCGGTCAGTGGATCATCGCCGGGATCTGGCGTGTCAAATAGCGTGAGGATTTCGTCTGCTTTGCGGGCAGCCTCTGCATCAGTCACTTCAGCGCGGCATTCCAGAAGCGAATCGGCTTCGGTTTGGACGATATGACAGCCGAAGGCAGAAGTAAGTGCGGTCTGGTCCGTCTGCATGTCGAGCATATGTTCCAAAGGATGCCCGAAGTGACCAATGCGGGCGCGCTTCACGTCGTGAAGAGCCATGGCGATGTCGCACCAGGCGGCGAGTTCCCCATCCGCCTGTGGATCATTGTGGAGAGTTCCGAGAACAACGGGTGGCACAGGCTTGCCCATTCGGACAGCGACGCCGGTGAATTCAGGAACAGAGCAGAAGTCATCATTCAGAAGCTGGATTCGGGTGGTGGCGCGATCATAGTCCATGGCGGCCAGGGGTTGGAGTGCAACCAGTACGATGGGCACGTCGAGGCTTCGCACCAGTACACCGAATACGGCGGAGGTAGCGTAAGTCAACATGTCACAGAAGACGAGGTCAAGGTCGGCTGCCTTCATGCGGGGGAGCAGAGCGTAGGCATCTTCTGCCTTATCAACTATTCCGAAATCCATCACCTTCGCGCCGCTCGCTTCGACCTTGCTGACGAGCACGGAGAGCTTGGCTTTCAGTTCGTCGAGCAGGCCGGGGAACTGCCCCCAGTAAACGTGATACCCGACTCCAAAGATTCCTATATTCGCCGTGCGCGGTTTGCGGCGGGCTATTTTCATTGCGTGTCTCCCTGAACGGCTGCGGCACCCCGTCCTTTTCCCGTGGCGAGGATGATCCACGCCAGGGGGTATAAAACCGCAGAAAAAAGAAATGCCGGGGTGAAAGAATAGTGGTCCACCACGGGTCCCACAACAAGGTTCGATAACATGCCGGCAATGCCGCCACAGGTTCCAGTAAGTCCGACGGCGGTGGCGATTTCCCTGCGGTCCACGGTGTCGCCGACCAGCGTGATGTAGTTGGCGATCCACACGCCGTGCGCCAGCATCAGGAGGGACATCAGGCTGATGGCGAGAGCGGGGCTGCCGGCAAAAACTGCGAGGCCGGAAGCGGGAGTAAACAAAGCGGCCACAAGCATGAGGGTGATTCTGACACGCCTGGGTTGCCAGCCGCGGGTTACGAGCCAGTCTGACCAGCGGCCGGCAGCGATGTTACTGACACCCAGTGCAAAAAATGGGATCCAGCTCAAGGCACCGATGTCACCGAGCGACATGCCGCGTTCGCGGGAAAGATACTGGGGAATCCAGAACATGTAGAAGTAGAAAACGGGGTCGAAGAAGAAGCGGGCCGCGAGGAGGCGGCGAACGTGCGGGCGGAGCAACAGGCTGGGAATACTTACCGGTGCGGACGCGGCCGCGATTCGTGGAAGGTCTTTGCAGGCGCTCCACCACGCCAGCAGCCAAAGTCCACCAGCTAGAGCGCAGCACAGAAACGCGCTTCGCCAGCCGAATTGAGCAGCCATAAACGCGGTGACCGGGGGCGCCAGAACAGCACCAAAAGCGGACCCTCCATTCGCGATGCCAATGGCCAGGGCGCGCTTGGCGGGCGGCATCCATTCCACCGCGCCCTTGGTAACGGCAGGGAAGCATGCTCCTTCGCCGATTCCGAGCAGGAAGCGCGCAGCGCCCAGACTGAGGGCTCCGGCAGCCAGGGCATGCAGGCCGCTTGCGGCCGACCACACAGCTACCGCGAGGAGCAGTCCGGAGCCGGTGCCGAGTGTATCCATAAGGCGGCCCCCGAGGGTGAAAGTCAGGGTATAGGCGAGCACAAACGCGAACACGACGCGCGAATACGCGGTGTTCGACATGTGGAAGTCCGCCGTAATGGTGGGGGAGAGGACGCTGAGCACCTGGCGGTCAAGAAAGCTGAGGGCAGTGGCAGCGAAGAGAAGCCAAACAAGCAGCCATGCGCGGCGTTCGGAAATAGGCGTCAGATCATGGCTCCCGCCGGTTTGGCTCTCCATTTTTTCAGAAAGTGAAGCGCGCCACAAGCTGGAGGATTCGTGGTGAGCGGGCGCTGGTGATCTGCCCGAAGCCCGGGGAGTTGAAGATCGCTTTGCCTCCGCTGGTGGCTACCGTCAGCGCTGTTGCAGGCATGCCAAGGTTCGTCTGGTTCATGGCATTGAACGCATCAACCCGCAATTGGAACATCATTCGCTCGCGCACGGGGAAGTTGCGCGCCAGGGAGGCATTCAAAAAAGTTGCGCCGGGGGCGCGCTGGGTATCCCGGCCAAGGTTGCCGATTGCGCTGGAAACAATCTGGGTGCGGGTGCTTCCTGAGCCGGTGAAGACCGGGCCGCTGGGTGACAAAGGGAAGGCCGGGTCCGTGGGAAGGAGGAAGTACTGAATCGAAGGTCCATTCGTGTAGGGTGTTGCGAGTTGGACATCGCCGCTTGGGCCCGTAACCATGGGGCGCTGGGTGAGCACACCCGGATAGTAATTGGTTTGAGTAATCACTACCGGCTTGCCCGTTTGGACGTTGAACATGGGGCTGATGGTAAAGCCGTGCAGCCACTTCGGACCCCCAGTGCGGTATTGCAGCGCGATGGTAAGTGCATGTTTTGTATCGAAGGCGCTGACCGCCTTGTCCAGGTTCCTGAAATAATCCGGGAACTGGTCATTGTTTGCGACCTGTCCGGGCAGCGCGAAATCCTGGTTGCCGCCGATGCCACCATCATCGATCGCCTTGGACCACGTATAAGCGACCAGGTAGCCGAGCGAGGTATTGAACTGCCTGTTCGCCCTGACCTGGAGAGCGTGGTAATCGGAATTCCCGGCGGGAGTCCAGGCAGGGATGGCCGTGATCAGTGGGAATTCCCTGGCAAGTTGCGTAGCAGCCGTGGTCCCGGTGTAGGCGATGGCTGTGCCCTGTGCGAAAGGCGGCTGGTTTGCCCTGAGCTGCATTTCCAGGTGCCTGCCGGCGGTACCCACATAGTTGACTTCGAGGATGGTGCCTTTGAGAATCTCTCTTTGCACTCCGAAGTTCCACTGCATGATGGACGGCAGGGGATTCAGTTGGCTGATGGAAGAGCCCGCGTTGACGGGGTTGCTGGTGGTGGCCGTAAGAAGGATGGTTGCGGGATTGCTGAGATTTTGTACGGCGGTGAGAGGCATCCCCTGCGAAAGAGTGAAAGGCTGCGGCAGCCCCGGGCCGGGCTGCGGGTAAGACTGGGTGACGTCGTAACCAGGGATAGTGACGGAACTGCCGAACGTATTCATGACGCCGCTGTAGAAGAGGCCGAAGGCAGACCGGATGACAGTCTTCGGATTCAGGCTGTAAGCGAAGCCAATACGTGGCTGGAACTGCTTCCAGCTTGCGTTGAGATCAAGTGAGCGCGAGGCATTCCTGCCTGCCACCAGCAACTCACCCGTAGCGGCGGAGAAGCGCGAATACATGTTGTGGACTTCGGTTTGCGGGGCTTCAAAATCCCAGCGGAGGCCCGCGTTCACGGTGAGGCGGGCGTTGAACTTCCAGTCATTCTGTAGAAAGCCGCCCACGTTGAAATTGCGTCTGCCGAGTTCGGGTGCGGGCAGTTGATATTGCGCTGATGTCACCGAACCAAGCAGGAATTGCCCCAGAGAGTCAATGGCATTGCCGCCGACGGCGCCTTTATTTGTTACACTGCCGTCAAAGGTATAACTCCCCATGTAATAACTGCCGGGGCTGAAGCCGTTGAACTGGTTTGCCCGGTACTCAAAACCAGCTTTGGAAGTTACTGTGGAAAAGACCTTTGTCACAGTGGCGTGGACCTGGTAAGTATTGCTCGCCTGGCGCTTGACTGAGCCGCTCGCCGGGCCCATGGCCTGCCAGCTGGTGATGCTCAGGTTGGGCGGGAGGGAAGCCAGTTGTGTTCCGATGCCGAGGGTATTTGCCACGTCAGTGCCGACGGTAGGGAACTGCCGCAGGTAGAAGTAATGGTTGACGCCGAAACGGACATCGGCAATCAGAGTGGGGGAGAAGATCTTTGTCACGCCGGCTTGGGTCTGAAAGCCCCACTGGCCTCCAGGGGCCCTGGTATCCAGCACGTTGCTGAAGTCGAGATAAGTCGGGATATTCGAAGCCCAGTCATTCACTGAGCCAAAGATCCGGAGAGAAGAGCCTATGGAGTGGTCGGCGCGGCCGGTTTGACGGGGGTTGGTCTGCGTGATGGTTTGTGGGTTGATGTAGTTATTGGTGAAGCGGCTGTTTTGGGGGTCGGCTATGCCCGTCGTATTCGACGCGGGGAGGAAGCTCATGACTTTGGCTGCCGCGGGATCAATTCGGGAAGCCGGGATGATATTCCCTGCGAAGGGAGTTCCCGCTTTGGGATCATAGACCGCAATAGTGGAAGAGGAGAAGTTGCCGGATTTGAATGCGTCAGAGGGGACAGTGAGCGTGGGTACGCTGCTCACGCGTGTGACAGTCTGGTCGTAGTTGTAGAACAGGAAAGTCCGGTTGCGTCCGTCGTAAACACGGGGGACCCGGACGGGTCCGCCAATGGAACCGCCGAAGTTATTGAAGCGGTCCGGGGGGCGTTGGATGTTCCGGGCGTTGTTGAAGAAATTGTTCCCTTCCAGGTCTTCGTTGCGGAAGAGTTCATAAAGACCGCCATGAATCTGATTAGTGCCGGATTTGGTAACAACGGCGATGGTTCCGCCGCCTGTGCGTCCGGATTCCGCGGAGTACGCAGAGGTCATCACTTTGATTTCCTGGAGTGCGTCGGGCGAGGGAACCGGCTGGGGTTGCCCAGTACCATTTTCCACGGTGGAGGTGCCGTCCAAAGTTACTTCCGTCGCCAGTACGCGTGAGCCGTTGAAAGACATTGAGTAAGTGGAAACGCCTGAGGCTGCGTCGCCGGTTCCGCCGGTGGAGACGCCGTTGACCAGGAGCAATAGATTCATCGGATTGCGGTTGGGCAGGGGGAGATCATTGATCTGGGACGGATTGACCAGTGTGCTGAGAGAAGAATCATTGCGTTCCAGCACCATTGTTCCTGCTTCAGCACTTACCGTCACTGTTTCCGTAACATCACCCGGAACCAAAGTCAGGTTGACCTGCACCAGCTGATTTACCGCAAGCTCGACATTGCCGACACTGGCTTTCTTAAAGCCCGGGTGTGCGGCGGAAACCGTGTAAGTTCCCACCGGCAGTTGGGGTGCGACAAAGAGACCTGCCGCGTTGGTCTTTCCCGACCATGCCGTTACCTGGGTTTCCTTGTTGATTACGCTGACTTGCGATTCAGCGACCATGGACCCGGAGGCGTCCGCCACTGCGCCGCTTACGGTAGCGGTGAGGTTTTGGCAGACTGCGGCAACAGGAAACAGGAACGAGCATGCGATGAGGAATTTAGGCAATCGCGACATGGCTGGGTTTTACTCCCCGGTGTTGTTTAAGATGTTCATATTGTGAACGACATAGGGTGCTAAGTCGCAGGCAAGCTATCACGGCGTCAAAGTCCTGTCAAGAAAGAATTACGCGCGATTCTTAAAATAATAGATTGACAGTATGCTTGAGCAGGACTAAAGTCTGCCGTGAGAGGTAAAGGTGCTTGTTCATTATATGAACTATCAGGACTTGGCGACGGGACAAGACTTCCAGTGGGATGAACTGGATCGGACGCACAAGGAAAGGATCAGCTACTCCCGGGGAGGCTGGTAGTGCTGATCAATGTTGTCGGGCGTCAGAAGAACATGGCCGGTGTAGACGGCGGGGGGGACGGCCTCCCTGTTCGCGATGGAGATGCCAAGTTGCACCAGCTTCGTGCCATAGCGTTCCGGGAAGTAGGCTACGGACACGATCAGCCTGCTCGATGGATTGCGCAACTCGGCATGGCTTTCGGCCGTGGCATTTTGTCCGGCAACCGCGGCGTACTCTTCGCGCCCAGCGTCGCGCAGAGCACGGAGAGCACCCAGGGCGGCAAGGTCGTTGAAACCCGAGATCAAGAGCCGCGATTTCGGCGGGAGTTTCCGCAGCATTTCGGCCACGCTGGCGCGGCTCTCTTCAAAGTGGGCGCGTCCATCGAGATGAACGGTGCGGGATTCCGGTACTTCACCGAGCACCTGCCGCAGACCCTCCAGCACGCCCGTGACGCGCGCGTAAACCGTGAGGCTGCTCAAAGAGGATTCCAGCAGGACAATGCGGTCATAGCTGCCAGCCCAGCGTTCCAGGGCAAAGCGTCCCAGTGCCGCTCCGGCGAGGCGGCCGGCCTGGTAGTTATTCGCCCCGAAATAGAACGCTCCCGAAGCCGGGGCTTCCACCGCGACCATGGGGATTCCGGCCGCAGCGAAGCGGTCTGCAACCAGATGACCGACCGAGCCAACAGGCTGGAACATGACGGCTACGTCAACACGCCGGTCTATCAGCTGCTGCGCGTTTTGAAGCGCCGCGCCAGAGTCGCCTTCGGCGTTATCCAGCGCAAGCAGTTCCACGCGGGCATGGGTGGCTGCCTCGCGCAGCCCGCGGTACAGGTCATCGCGGAACGAGTTGCCCGAGAGAGGTGCGACAATCCCGAACGTGAAGCGCTTGCGGCGGGCAGTCGCACTGTACGTCTTGTCAGGAAGACGCAGGATGTAGCCCCGGCGTTCGAGTGTGGAAAGCAGCCGGTAGACTGCAGTGCGTTGAATGCCGGTAGCGCGCACCAAATCCTGGACGCCGCAGGGTACAGCGGCCGTCTCCACTGCTTCCAGCAAATCCAGAGCCTTTTCGACGGTACCTACCTGATATTCGCGGGGAGCTTTTCTAGCTGGCATTTTCAATTCCGCCGGAGTTTTTGAATATGAATGATCAGTATATGAACACTGAGAGTGTGGAAGAGCCGGATTCACAACAGCACCCTACGAGACGGGACCTGTTCAAGCTCTCGTCAGCTGCAATATTCCAGGGTCAGCCACCGGCAACGGGCGGGCTTCGGGTGGCCACTCCACCGCTGCCGTATCCAGAGGGTCCGGCATTCCAGCGCGTGACGCTGGAGATGAGTCTGAAACCGTTTCGACGGATCGATGATACTGCGTTACGCATGGTTTGCCGCAGGATTTTCCGCCAGTGGGATGCCTTGTTGCGGCGCGCCGATGCTGTTGCCATCATGCTTTGGACCGCCGATGGCAGCGAGATTCTGGACTATCGCGGCAGGATGACGGATGAGATTGCCTGGGCCCGTTACATCGGGATTGCGAATCCGCCAAAGAATCTGCCGGGCGATGACCCCACGCGAAAGGGTCTGCATGCGGACCCGTATCTTTACATGGCCAATCCGCCCAAGGTCACCTACGGGGATCTCCGGCGGATTGTAGCGGCTCTCAAGGAGGTGGGGGGACAGGTCACTGGCAAGCCGGTTACGGTGGGTGCGACGTTTGATCCCGGGCCTGAATTCGCCAACTCCGAGTTCAAATACGTCAGGCATCCGGAAATTTCCAAGGGCGACACGATGGGAGCGGGAACGTGGGTTTCCTGCACGGCTCGCCTCAATGCTGACCGGGAAGCGTATGCGGGCTTTCCCAACGGCATTCCACAATCGACATCGCTGGGGACATTCTTAGGCAGACAGTCACATCATTTTCTGCGCGACCTTGGGTTTGATTATCTCTGGCTCTCGAATGGCTTCGGATTCTCTGTGAGTGCATGGAGTGTGAAGGGGCCGCTGTTTGACGGCAAGAGTTTCGATGCTTCGCAGGCAGGCGTGCTTCGCGGTCAGATACTGGCGTTCTGGCAGGACTTTCGGCGGGAATGTCCAAAGATACCGGTGGAGACGCGGGGTACCAATCTATTGCCAGGACCGGATCTGGCGACGGCAGCTACACCGCTGCGGGAACTTTACCGGGGTGGTTTCCACCTTGTTGCTCCGCCCAATTCTCCCTGGGCTGCGATTGATGGTGATTTTGGGTTGGAAATCGCAGGTTATCTGGCCAGGATCGCAGAGCTTCCACCCGGTGATGTTTTCCCGTTCCGCTTTTACGCCCATGACCCCTGGTGGCTGAACAGTCCATGGTTTGACCGCTATGGCGGCGAGCCGCACGATATCTATCTGCCTTTGGCAACGGCCAGGATCAACGGGGCGGGTGAGGTGACGCGGCCTGCTTATCTTGAATTCCTGACGATTGACGATTCATATGGCCGGATACCAGACCAATGCCCGAATCAAGTCACGCCACACATTCTGAAGGCGATGGATCAATATTCGGATGAGCCCGGTCTGGTGACGTGGGTCTATCCGTTCGACGAATATCACGATCTGGTCTTCGGTACTGCGCCAGCCCCCGCATTGCCATTCTTCGGGGACTGGTTCATCCGGTCCGCTATCAACGAAGGGTTTCCGCTGAATGCAGTAGTCTCAACACGGAACCTGCCTCTGTCGCTGCGTGCCAAACCCGGTCTATACCGGCGGACAGTCCTTCTGGTGCCAGTGCCCGCCGCTGGTTCCGCACTGGAGAGGACGCTCCTGGAGGCATGGCGGAGTGGTCAGGACATTCTCTTCTACGGCCCGGTCCAGCATGCCTCCGCGCAGGTGCGGAGAGCCATTGGCGTGGAACTGGCGAAAGGCATCGAAGGCGTTCTGGACTGGGAGAGCACCTTGACGAAAGACATCAGCCGCGAGGGGAAAGATGCGGGCCGCATTTATCACCGCGCGATGACTTCGGCGGGAGCAGTCGATACGGTGGCGGGCAGTTCCGGCGGCGCTACCGAAGTGGTGGTTTCCGTAACGCAGGGTAATGAGCGGCGTGCTTATGGAACCTTCCGCAGAGGCAACGGTGGCGCGGGGCAGCTTGGATGGCTGCGGGGTACGCTGTCCGCGACGGTAAACAATCAACGATTGCCGGTGCCAGATGACCCGGCCCAATACTATCCTGCTCCCGCCTTGTTGCGTCATCTGCTGGCCCGGTTCGGCATCGGCATCCAGTTCGGGAAGTCCACGCCGGCGATCCGGAATCCGCTGGTATTGGGCGCGCGCTCCAAGAATGGCTACTATCTGGCAGGATATTCGCCGTCTTCGGCAACCACGCTGCAACTCACATTTCCCTGGGGCGCACCTGTAATCTCGGGCTGCGATGCCGTTTTGACGAATAACTCTGCGGCACAGTACACTATGCCGCGGGCGTGGCGGCATGAACTGCGGTGTTTTGTGCAACAGGAGGGAGGTGGAGAAATCTCCTGCACGGAGGGATATTCGGGGCACGTTGGAATCCGCCGCCGCCTGATCTTACGGGGTCTGCGCAATGCGACGGTCCATTTTCTGCCCGAACCCGGTGCCAGGACGATCTTCGCCGCGAATGATTTCAGGCCATTCGCGGATCAATCCCTGCCTTTCAGCACGCTGGATGACGGGCGGCGACTGGTGACGGGGCCCGTCTCCAATGCTTTGATCATTTCGTGGTGAGGGGGCGGTTAGCATTCGCCGCCGCCCCGAGGTCCGTTTTGCCGGCTAATACTTAGGAGACCGTGAAGATATCCCGTGCTTCCTTGAGTGACTTGATGGCGTCGCGCACGGGGGAATACTCGTGCGCGATGAAACCTTGGTAGCCCATGTCCGCCAGAGCTTTGGCCACCCAGTGATAGTTGAGCTCCTGTGAGTCATTGTCGATCTCATGCCGCCCTGGAACGCCACCGGTGTGGAAGTGTCCCATCCATTCGAAATTCTCCTGGATGCGGCGCACGATATCACCATCCATGATTTGCATGTGATAGATGTCGAACAACAGTTTGACCTTGGGTGAGTTGACGCGCTTGCAGACGCTCACACCCCAGTCAACGTGGTCATTCTGGTAGTCCTTGTGATTCACACGGCTGTTGAGCAGTTCCATGCAGATGTTGACGTTCTTGTCTTCCGCGTGAGCTTTCACCCGGTTCAGAAAAGCGACGCAGTTATCGGCACCTTCCGCGTCAGATAGACCGCGGCGGTTGCCAGAGAAGGTGATCAGGTTGGGTGAGCCTGCTTCGGCGCACAGATCGATGGTTTGATGCATGGTCTTCTCGATCGCGGCATGGTTGGCCTTGTTGTTCAGTGCATCCTGCAGTGCGCCGCCACCGCCGGCGGTCATGGTGGAAATCAGGCCGTGTTTCTTGAGAGTGGCGAACTTCTCTGGCGTTTGCAGGTCGATGCCGTAGAAGCCAAGGTCCGCGGCGAGCTTGCACTGTTCGTCGAAAGTGAGGCCTTTGGGGAAGACGCCAGAGCAGACCGATTGTTTGAGCCGCCCAAGTTTGGGCTTCAGCAGGAAGGCGGCAGGCGGATGGGGGTCCTGCTGCTGCGGTTTCACGGGATAGCCCTGTTGCGCCTTGGCGGCGAGGGCGGTCATTCCGGCAAGAGCGGGGAGAAAATCACGGCGCGTCATCAGGGCGAATCTTATCAAGTTTTCCTCCGGTATGAGCAACGCAGAGGCTATATTGTATGGAATCGTACGTCTGATAGGGATCCCCCGCGGCTGTTTAGTGGTATTAAGATAGCGTGAGTCCAGCAGGAGTTCCGCACGGATTTTACGAAGACGGTTTGATGCGCCTGGCGGCGATTGTGGAATCGTCTGAGGACGCCATCATCGGCAAAGATCTGAACGGAGTGGTCTTAAGCTGGAATTCCGGTGCCGAACAGCTTTACGGGTACAGCGAAGATGAGGCCCTGGGGCAGCATATGAGCTTCCTTATTCCGCAGAAACGGCAGGACGAAGAGGTGGCGATCCTGGAGGCGGCCAAGCGCGGGGAACGGGTCCGGCACTTTGAAACGGTGCGGCTGCGGAAGAACCGTGAGCCGGTGCATGTTTCGCTCACCATTTCTCCGATTCGCAACCACGCCGGCGATGTGATTGGGGCTTCGCATGTCGCGCGGGATATCACGCAGCGGGTTGCATACGAAAAGGCGCTGGCCCATCTTGCCGCGATTGTGGAATCCTCCGGGGATGCCATTGTGGGCAAATCGCCGGAGGGCATTATCGAATCGTGGAATCCGGCGGCGGAACGGCTTTATGGGTACACGTTCCGCGAGATTGTGGGCCGGCCAATGAGCGTGCTGCTGCCGCTGGACCGCATGGATGAGGAAAAGAACATCCTCGCCAGGATCCGCGCGGGCGAGCGCGTCGAATCTTTTGAAACCGTTCGGATCACGAAAAGCGGCGCGCCGGTGTCGGTTTCTTTGACGGTTTCGCCGATCCGGAACGTGCATGGGGAGATCATTGGCGCGTCACACATTGCCCGCGACATTACGACACAGCGGCAATTCCGGGAGCATCTGCAGCAGACGCAAAAGATGGAGAGCCTGGGGTTGCTGGCCGGCGGGATAGCGCACGATTTCAATAATCTGTTGACGGGCATTCTGGGCAACGCCAGCCTGGTGCTGGGTGCGACACCTGCGTCGAGTCCATCGCATCAGCGGTTGACTGATGTGCTGCGCGCCGCCGAACGTGCTTCGCTGCTGACCAAACAATTGCTCGCCTATGCAGGCAAGGGGCAGGTCGCGCTGGAAATGATTGACCTCTCTGAACTGGCCGGCGAGATTGGTTCGCTGGTGCAGGCTTCCATCTCGAAGAAGGTTCATCTGGTGCTGGAATTGGCGTCCGGTCTGCCGCGGATTGAGGGTGACCCCGGGCAGCTGCAGCAGGTCATTATGAACCTGGTGATGAACGGCGCGGAGGCGATTGGCGAGGGGGCCGGGACGGTTACGGTCCGCACGTGGCTGCAGGAGGTGGACGAGCTTTACCTGCGGAGTATCCTGACCGGGGTGGAATTGCCGCAAGGGAAATATGTGGTGTTGGAGGTCCACGACACGGGCGCCGGCATGGACGAGGCCGTTCTCTCACGCATCTTTGACCCCTTCTTTACCACCAAGAAGACGGGCCGTGGACTGGGTTTGGCTGCCGTGATGGGAATTGTGCGCAGCCACAAGGGGGCGCTCAAGGTTTACAGCACCCCGGGGCAGGGCAGCACGTTCAAATTTCTGGCACCGGTCGCGGGTACGGTGAAGGGCAATCCAAAACCGAAGGTGCTAGAGGCGGCACTGCAGGCCAGGCAAGAACGGATTTTGGTGGTGGATGATGAGGAACTGATCCGGAGATTCACGGAAGCGGCGTTGGAGCATTTTGGTTATCAGGTGACTGCGGCCAAGGATGGAGAGGAAGCACTGCGCCTTTTCCAAAGCGCCCCGGCGTACTTTGATCTGGTGATCGCAGATCTCACGATGCCGTTCATGGATGGTGAGGAGTTATTCCGGCGCTTGCAAATGCTGCGACCGGGCTTGCCTGTGATACTCACCAGCGGGTATCACGAATCAGCCGCGTTGCGGCACTTTGCGGGCAAGGGGCTTTCCGGGTTTCTGCAGAAGCCGTACTCGGCGCTCGATCTGACGAAAAGAGTCCGTGCGGTGATGGATGCACTGCCGCCCCGGAACCTGCCTGAATAAATGTAGACTGGAACGGCGATGAGACTTTGTTTCCTGTTCCTGACAGCTTCCTTACTCCTGGCCCAGGTGCCGAACCCTTACACGATGCAAGGGCCTGAGGTTCTACTTTGGCCGGACATGCCGAAAGGTGCGGCCGATGTGTGGCTGCCGAAGACGGATGCCTTCCACCGGGTCCAGAACGTAAACAATCCTTCCGTGTATGTCTATCTACCGCAGGGACAGGAACCGCATGCGGCGGTGATTATTTGCCCGGGTGGCGGACACAGGTACCTGGTGATGGACAAGGAGGGCGAGATCATCGCCCGGCGGCTGAATGCGATGGGTATTGCGGCTTTTGTGTTGAAGAGCCGCTTGCAGAACAGTCCGGGGTCGGTTTACAAGGCGGAAGTGGAGTCTCTGGCGGATGCGTTGCAGGCGATCCGGCTGGTCCGCACCAGGGCGCGGGAGTGGGGCGTGGACCCGGCGCGGGTGGGGATTATGGGTTTTTCGGCAGGCGGCCATTTGGCAGCGCTGGCGGAGACCCGGTTTACGAAAGATTCGAGGCCGGATTTCGCGGTCCTGGGCTATCCGGGGTTCAAGCCGGAAGAAGTGAAGGCGGTGAAGGAATGTCCGCCGACGTTTCTGGTAGTGGCCAATGATGACAAGCTGGCGCCGGTCTCGGCGCAGTTTTACCTGGATTTGCGCAAAGCCGGGGTTCCGGCGGAATTGCATATCTACAACAAGGCCGGACACGGTTTCGGAATGACGGGGAATGATGAGAGTTTCCAACTGCTGGGGGCTTCGCACTGGCCGGAAGCACTGCAGAACTGGTTGCGCGAGCGGGGCATCTTGGGGCGTTAGGTTGCTGGACCGCTGCCCCTTACACTGGGGAAATGCGGTATGTCCTGACAGGTCTTCTTATAGCGGTTGCGGCGCTGGGTGCCGTGCCGCCGGAATCGTGGCAGAAGAGAGCCAGGGCGCTCTTCCAGCAGTTGATTGAAATCAACACGCAGGATTCGAATGGCAATGTGACGGCTGCGGCTGAGGCGATGGCGGCGCATTTTCGCGCGGCAGGTTTCCCTGCCCAGGATGTTGTGATCGCTGGCAATGTCGCCAGGAGGAAGAACCTGGTTGTGCGTTACCGCGGCACGGGTCGCGCCAGGCCGGTCCTGCTGTTGGCGCATTTGGATGTGGTGGAAGCGCGGCGTTCCGATTGGTCCACCTTTGATCCCTTCAAGTTCACGGAATCCGAGGGCCAGTTCTATGGCCGCGGCACGTCGGATGACAAGAGCATGGCGGCGATCTGGGTGGCCACGCTGTTGCGTTACCAGGCGGAAGGTTACCGGCCCGAACGCGATCTGATTCTTGCCCTGACGGCGGGCGAGGAAAGCGGTGTGGATAACGGTGTCGAATGGCTGGTGCGGAACCGGCGTGACCTGATTGACGCGGAGTTCTGTATCAATGAGGGCGGCGATGCGGTGATGCGGCAGGGCCGCAAGGTCTTCCTCGGCGTGCAGGCTGCGGAGAAGACCTTTCTGACCTTTGATGTGATTGCGAAGAATGCCGGCGGCCACAGTTCGCTGCCTTCGAAAGACAATGCGATCTATCATTTGGCGGATGCTCTGGGAAAGATTCGCTCCCTCGATTTCCCCGCGCGGCTGACGGATGTGACGCAGGGCTTCTTCGAGAAAATGTCCGTGATTGACAAGCGTCCCGAAGCGGCCGACATGGCACTGGTTTCACGGACTCCGCCTGATCCCGCAGCCGTGGAACGTATGTCGAAAGTGCCTTTCTTCAATGCCCAGCTCCGCACCACTTGCGTCGCGACGATGATTACCGGCGGACATGCGGAAAATGCATTGCCACAGAGCGTTTCCGCAACGGTCAACTGCAGAATGTTACCCGGAGATACCGCAGGCAATGTGCAGGGTACTCTGGAGCGGGCCATCAACGACCCGGAAGTTACCGTCAAGGTTCGCACCAGCGCGCTAAGTGCGCCGGTGGCGAAGTTACAGGAAGCAGTGATGGGTCCGGTCCGAATGACGGTCGAGGAGTTATTCCCCGGCGTGCCTGTGGTACCCACCATGTCCACGGGCGCGACCGATGGCAAGTATCTCCGCAATGCCGGCATTCCGACGTATGGTGTAGACGGCTTGTTCTTTGAAGAAGGTGAGAACCGGGCGCATGGGCGGGACGAACGTGTACCAGTACAGAGTTTCTATGAGAGCCAGGAGTTTCTTTACCGGCTAGTGAAGCGGCTGGCGGCGGCGAAGTAAATGCAACGCGTCGCAGTGTTAGGGGCGGGGACCATGGGGTCCAGGATCGCGGAGTTACTCGCGGAGTCCGGCATGCAGGTTCTGCTGCTGGATCTTACTGCGGAGGCTGCGCTCCGCGGCGCGGCGGCAGGGGTCACGGCTTCCTCGTTCGATGACGGTTTGCCGGGCATTCAGGAATGTGACTGGGTGGTGGAGGCTGTTGCCGAGAACCTGGCCGTGAAGCGCGCGCTGTATGAACGCATCGCGGTCCACAGACGCCGCTCCACCCCCGTAACCACAAATACCAGCGGCATTCCACTCCGGTCTTTAGTGGAAGGCTTTGGCGCGGAGTTCCGGCAGTGCTTTGCGGGAGTGCACTTCTTCAATCCGCCCAAAGTGCTGCACCTCGTTGAGTTAGTGCCGGGGCCGGAGACGCGGCCGGAGATTCTCGATGCGCTGGAGCAGTTCTGCACCGTACGCCTGAGGAAGGGAGTGGTGCGTTGCAAAGATACGCCTAACTTCATCGCGAACCGGATTGGCGCGAACCTCAGCGCAATCGTACAGCGCGAGATGATCGTAGAGGGACTGTCCATAGAAGAAGCAGACTGGCTGACCGGTCCGCTGATTGGCCTCCCGAAAAGTGCGACATTCCGGCTGATTGATGTTATCGGCCTGGATGTCTGGGCGCAAGTTACGAAGAATGTTCCGGACGGGGCGGCGCTGGCCCCGTTTCTCGAAGATCTCTTGCAGCGTGGCTGGCTGGGCAGAAAGAGTGGCCAGGGATGTTACCGCAAAGCGGGCAAAGAAGCCCCGATTGAAGTTCTGGACTGGCGAACACTCGAATATCATCCGCTCAAAGGCGTCCAATTCGACCCCGCGCTCCTGAGTATTGAGCCCATTGCAGAGCGACTGCAAGCCGCCGTCGCAACTTATCCCTTCGTGCGGAAAGTGATCAGCGAACATATCACTTACGCGGCGGGCCTGATTCCTGAGATTGCGGATCACCCCCATGATATTGACCGCGCGATGCGCTGGGGTTATGGCCATGCGCTGGGGCCGTTTGAGATGCGCGGCGCGCTCGGACCGGAACTGACGTGACCCTGCAAACGGCCCGGCGGCAGGGAAGGGAATTGCTGGAGAAAGCCGGTGTGGAAGTGCCCGCACTTACGGCGGATGTCCTGCTCTGCTTTGCCATGCGCTGTGAGCGGACTTATCTCTTTGCGCATCCAGAGCAGGAACTGCGTGAAGTGGAATGGCTGCATTACGGGCGCTATCTGCATGAGCGCATGAAGGGCAAGCCCACGCAGTATGTCACAAAGCGGCAGGAGTTTTACGGCAGGGAGTTCCGGGTAAGTCCTGACGTTCTCATTCCCAGGCCGGAGACGGAGTTACTTGTGGATACTGTTCTCAAAGAGTCTCCAGGCGGGGTGATTGTTGATGTTGGTACGGGATCCGGAGCAGTTGCTGTCACTCTGGCACTGGAGTTGAATCGGCCGGTGGTGGCGGTGGACATCTCAGCACCGGCACTGCGGATGGCGGCAGGCAACGCGGAGCGACTCCGTGCCCCCGTTAGCTTTCTGCAGATGGATCTTCTGGGGGGCTTTGCGGCTGGCACTGTGGATGTGGTTGTGTCCAATCCGCCTTATGTGCCGGCGGCGGATGCACCAACTCTGTCGAGGGAAGTGCATGACTGGGAGCCGCATCTGGCACTGTTCGCCGGAGAGGATGGGCTCGATATCTACCGCCGCCTTGTGCCGGAAGCATGGCGGGTATTGCGGGTAGGCGGTTTCCTCGCGATGGAGATCGGGGCCGGGGAGGCTAATGCACTGCGGGAAATGCTGTCGAACTGGAAAGATGTGCGGTTTTTCGAAGATCTCGCAGGGATTCCCCGCGTTGTGACGGGACGAAGACCTAAGGGAGCGTGAAGGTTACACCGGGTTGCGAACTGAGGCCTCTGGTTACCGCCTGCAGTGCCACGGTCTGTCCTCCGGCGAGTCCATTCGGTATGCAGGCATTGATCTGTAAGACTCCGGGGGAAATGAGTCCAGACCAGTTCCCGAGGCAGGTGCTCGGCTGGCCTCCGATGGAGACTGCAGGTGTCGCTCCGCCGTCTCCTGTAAGAAAGAACGTCAGGAAGCCCGGCGCACTGAGGTAAGCCGCCGCCGGACCCGTACCGCCGCTGTAACAGTAAATGCCCGGAGCCGAAGGTGCTGTTTGCAAGGGAACAGCGTCCCCGGGAACGCCGAGAAACTCCACTTGCAATTGTGTTTGCGGGTTCGCGACGGGTGGTACGATTGCTGCCGCTTGTCCCGCCCAGCTATAGATCATCTGTGCCGGGACTCCATCAAACAGGATTCTTGTATCTCCTGCCACTATGTCGCCCGGGTTCGCCACCGCCAGTTGCGCAGGGCCGAAGTTTTGTCCAAAGACCGCAACTGCTTTGCCCGGCGCGATGGGGCCACTCTGATAAGTGGCCGCATTGACGATTCCCGCTGGAGTAACGGCTGCTGTGGGAATCGTACCCGTTCGAAGATAGTTCGGGGAAGCATTGGAGGCAACTTGCAGCGGGTAAGTGGTCGTATTGCCGGCTGTGGTGACTTCAATGTCATAATCTCCCAGAAAACCTCTAGTCCGGAAGATACCATCAGGGCCCGTTGTACCAGTAACATCCGTCCACCACTTCGAATAAATCAGGTTATTCCACACGTCATAGGATGGCGTGGTGGACCAGTCCTTGCGGATCATAGCTGCCTGCGGACGCCAGTGCGCGCCAGCCCAGAAGCCCCAAATCATGAAACCTTTCACGGAAGCATGGCTGAAGCAGGCCGTGAGAAAGTCACTGGTGTAATCTGCCTGGAGTTGTTCATCGTTGAGGGTGACATCGTATTCGGTAACCTGCAGGTCTTTCCCGAAAGCCGCAAAGCGGTCGAGCAACTGCAAGACACGGTCGGGCGGCGTGAGATTCGTGTCGAAGTGGCTTTGCAGTCCGATGCCGTCGATGTTGCCGCCGCCCTGCAGGATGTACTGGATGATGTTGTAGTAAGCATCCTGGTGGGCGAGATCATAGCCGCCGGCTTCCAGAATGTCATAGTCATTGATGTAGAGCTTGATGGAGGGATCGAACTGGCGGGCCTCCTGAAACCAGTGAATCATCTCCGCATTGCCCAGGGCCTTTTGCACATCAGTATTCACTACAGGTTCATTGAGGACATCCCATTCTGTGACGCGTCCTCTGGTGAAGGCCATGACATCGGCAAAGTGCCTGTCGATCCTGTCGCGCAGTGCCGTGGTGTCAACGGGACTGGCATTGAGCATATTGACAACATCGCCGGGAAGGTAAGTCCGGGAAGGCCAGATGATGTTATGGCCGCGGACGAGTGTCATGTTATTCGCTTTGAGCCAGGAGAAGATCGCCTCCGCCTGTTGCTTTCCTCCAGGGGCTTCGTAAGGCTGCCACTTGAGCGCATTTTCGAAGACGGCCTTGTTGAAGAGCCGTCCCAGCGCCTCTCTGTATTTCTGGCCATCGCTGCCGGAGTCCTGGATCGGAGCGGCTGCCACTGCTGTTCCAAAGCCGAAGGCATGGCGTTTCATTTTCACGTGCACCGCCGCTGCTGGAACGGGATTTCCCGCCGCATCCCGGACTGCAATCGCGATATCGCCCTTGCGGATCTTCTCGATGCGGGCTGCTGCCGCGGCTCTCCAGGACGCATTCGGATCATGACCGTCATAGGGCCAGGTGGTAAGCGGGAGAGAAGAGTAAGTCACACCCGCTCCATAGTTGACCATGGTGATCCCGCCGATTTCTATTTCCTGATTCGGGAAGGTCACCCAGAAACTTACGTTGTAACCATCATTGCCGGTGGTATAGGTTTGCGCCATGGTGAAGGGGATCTCCACCTTCTTCCAGTCAGTCCCTGCGCCCACGGTGTAAGTGGTTGACTTCGTGTAGGGCGAAACGTTTTGTTCAATCACGAAGCTGGTCAGTCCGGTGCCGTTGGGTGCGGTGACGGTGCGCATCCAGAAAGTCGCCAGTGCCGTGTCCCCGGACTTTGCACCACCGGTATTGAAACACCGCGGCCGGATATCCCAGGCATTGGCTGTGGCGCTGACCGGACCGGTCTTCACATGCATGGCCTTGCTGAAGCTCATGCCGGTCACCGGAACGATGGTGAGATCAGAGGCCGGTTCGCCGGACATGGCGAAGCAACTGAGCGGGTCCTGGGTGAAGAGGTTGGTCTGTCCCGCAGCCAGTCCGGCGAAACAGAGTGCCGTGAGCGCAAGTTTCATATCCTGCTCCGATTGTAGTGCGTTGTTACAGTAAAGCCGATGCAGCTTGCTGACCGCATGTCCAGGATTCTGATTGAATCCGCTTTCGATGTTCTCGTCCGCGCCCGCGCTTTGGAGGCGCAGGGCCGCCATATTATTCATCTGGAGATTGGAGAGCCTGACTTTCCCACACCGGCTCACGTGATTGAAGCCGGGAAACAGGCGCTCGATGAAGGTTGGACGCACTACGGCCCGACGCAGGGGTATCCGGAACTTCGTGACGCCATTGCGGAGCATATTTCCGCGACCCGCGGCATCGCTGTCAGCGGAAAGCATGTTTGCGTTGTGCCGGGCGGCAAGCCCATGATTTTCTTCCCCATGATGGCGCTGCTGGAGCCCGGGGATGAGGTGATCTATCCGAATCCCGGCTTCCCGATTTATGAGTCGATGATCCGCTTTCTGGGCGCGGTGCCGGTGCCGATCCCGCTGCTTGAAGACCGCGGTTTTTCGTTTGATCTGGAGGTGTTTCGGGCCAGTCTCACGCCGAAGACCAAGATGGTGATCTTGAATTCGCCACAGAATCCCACGGGCGGGATGATTCCGGAAGAAGATATCCGCGCGATTGCGGTGGAACTGGCGGAACGCGACGTCATCGTGCTCTCAGATGAGATTTACTCGCGGATTTACTACACTCCCGAGCCGCCGTTCTCCATCGCCAGCGTGCCCGGGATGCTCGAAAAGACCATCATCCTGGATGGCTTCTCAAAGACGTATTCGATGACCGGCTGGCGGATTGGTTATGGCGTGATGCCGGAATGGCTGGTGGATGCGGTGAACAAGCTGATGGTGAATTCCAACAGCTGTACCGCGAGTTTCACGCAGCGGGCTGCCATTGCGGCCTTGCGGGGTCCGCAGGATGACGTGGAGCGTATGAACGCCGAGTTCACCCGCCGGCGCGAGGCATTTTGCGCAGGGCTGAACAGCATTCCGGGGTGGAAGTGTAACCCGCCGGGTGGCGCATTCTACGCTTTTGCCAGCGTAAAAGGCACGGGCATGGATTCCAAAGCGCTGGCGGACCGGCTACTGCAAGAGGCCGGAGTGGCATGTCTGAACGGCGGCAGCTTCGGGACCTTTGGGGAAGGCTACATCCGTTTCAGCTATGCCAACTCCTACGAAAACCTGATGGAAGCAGTCCGGCGGATCAAAGACTGGACTGCGGCTACTTCTTCTTGATGGAGACCGTGCCGCGCCCGGTGACCAGCTGTACGCCCGGGCCTTTGCCGACTGAACCCTTGGCGCTGGAGGCTCGCCCCACGGTGGCGATGGTCAGCGCATTACCGAAGTCATTTTCCACCTCACCCTGTTCGGTATTGGCCTTCAGGTCGAAAGCTGCCGTTTCCGGGATAGAGAGGTCAATATTGCCGCGCCTGGTGTGAATGTCCATCTTCGGCAGCGGTTTGCCGCCTTCGATCTCGATATCGCCACGTTCCAGATCCAGTTCCACGGAGTTGGTGGCTTCTTCGATCTGCACATCCCGCGATTTCGTGGTGAACCGCACGGGTCCAGTGACATTCTTCATGCGGAGATCACTGAGGTCCAGCGTGACGGAGCCGGGCACCGCTTCCACACGCATGTCGGTTACGTCGGATTGAAAGTGCAGTGATTGGGCCAGTGACCGGAATTCCAGAGTGCCGGCGTACTTGCCGTTCACATTGACGGGTCCGCCGATGGTCTCCAGTTGAACGTCTTCTCCGCTGCCATTGAGGCTGAGCTTGCCTTTGACATTGGAGATACGCACCAGGCTGCTGCGCTTGGTATCGACTTTGACATCTTTGGAAAGATCAGATAGCCGGATGTCGCCCCGGCTGTTGGAGACCTCGACATTAACCCCGCGCGGCACTTGAATTTCGAGGTCTCCACTGACGTCAAGAGCTTGCTGGGCATCAGGCGTTTCGCCGTGGACGATGACGGTTTCCCCATGGCGTTCCAGTTTCACGGTGCCGGCGTTCGCCCGGTCGGCATCTTTCTTGTTGTAGGCACGAACGGTGCGGTGACCGGTCACCAGGACCTTCCGGTCGTCTGTACCCTGCAAAGATACGTTGCCGCGGAGGTTTTCGATCACCACCAGGCTGACTCCGTCCGTGGGAGTTTCCGCGTTGACGCCATAGTCATAGCTGGTGCCAAGGATGCTGACTCCGCCGGATTCGAACTGGCCGATCTGGACCTTGCCGTGGTGATAGCCCCAGGCACCCATGGCCCCGAAGACCACGAAGATCCAGACCCAGCCTGAAATGGGCCGCGGCGGGATCGGGTTACCCCGGCTGGCGTGGAACAAGACCTCCGCCAGTCCGAGAAGTCCGGCGAGGATGACCGCGAAGGGCCAGTATTCACCGAGCAGCCGAAAGACGGAAAAGTCCGGCGTGAACTCATGAAGAAGTAGTACAACGCCGACCCCAATGAGGATAAGTGGTCCTGTGACGGAGCGCTGTCTCATCTGTACCCTCCCTGCGGTGCGCCGGGTGGAGGCGGGGGCGGCGGATTTTGGGCGTTATACTGCCAGCGGCGGTAACTGCGGCCTCCGCCGAAGAGTTTCAAAACCCCAATCACGATGATGAGCACGGGCCAGGTGCGTCCAAAGGAATAACCCGAGAAATGATCGAGGGCAAACAGGCTGCCAACGGTGATCAGAATAATGGGTCCGGTGATGGCATTGACCAGAACACGGCTCTGTTCGTTCATCGTGCAACTCCTTCATGGTCATCCACGGCAGGTGCCGCAGGGTTCAGGCGGTCATAGAGCTTCCAGACACCGAGCCCGATTAACAGGACAGGCCAGTAGCGCTCCAGTTGTTCCAGGGTGATGATCTCCGTGGTGTCCAGCAGGAGGATGAAGCCGAGTCCGATGAGGATGACCGGACCCATGGGAAAGCGGCTGGAGCCGGGGCGCATCTTCAATTCGATGAGGGCTGAGAATTCGTCTACCGGGATTCCGAGCCGGCGCCTTTTGGCCGTGTGGTAGGCCTCAAAGGCCATGTAGAAGATCCAAACCGCAAGGAAGATCCCGACAAACGGAGCTTCGTTGCCGCCGTGCCCCTTGGAGAGAATGCTGACCAGTACGCCGAAGATCACAGCGTGAACAATACCCTTGGCGTACTGCCCGTTATAGATCGCGCCGACCCCGGGAATCAGTAAGCCGAGGATAAAAGCCAGCACAGGATTGCCGCCCCGTGTTTGGGGCGCGGGTGGGGCCGTGTAGGGCGACTGGGTGTAAGGCGGTGGAGGCGGCGGGGGAACAAACGCCGTCTTCGGCAAATCCGCTGGTGCTGCAGTTGTTGCCGCTGCCGGTGCGTGTTCTGAGCAATAGACCGACCCGAAGGCAGGCCGGACGCACTCCCCGCACATCGGCTTGCCGCATTCCCGGCAGTAAGCCACTGCCTCGACTTCCACATGATTCGCGCATTTCATTGCTGTGTCCCCGCTTTCTTTCCACTTGTTGCACTGCCGCTTTCCACCGGCGTCTCCAGCCTGCGGCTTGCGGCGGCAGCTTCCGCCGCTGCTTCTTCCTGCTCCTGCTGTTGTTGCCGCCACTCGCTGATCTGGGATTTCACCTGATAAACGAGCCGCATACTTTCGTAACTCTTCACTGCCCGGTCCCAAACCCGGTGGGTGCGGTCATCGAGCGAACTCCAGACGCGGACGGGGTCGAGATCCGCCGCGGTCAAAGTCTTCTTGGCTCCTGCGCAACGGCTCAGCATGGTCACGGACATGAGGGTCAACATCGCCCCCATGACAAAACGCGGTTGCAGAACGGGCGCGAAGGCCCGGTTGATCCAGCCCCGTATGCCGCCCTTGCGCAGTTTCAGCGCCCAGCCCGCCTGGGTGGCATGCAGAATCTTCGTGTAGAGTTCCTGCGGCGGCTCCACTTCGGCCACCCGTTCCAGGAACCCGGCGGCATCCATGACTTCCGCGGCATAGGCAGCGCAGGAGGCACAACCTGTCATGTGCGCGTCGAAACGGGCACGGTTGTCCGGGGTCAGCGCGCCGTCGATGCGGTCCGCCAACAGTACGTCGAATTCCGAACAAGTCAAATCATTCATACAGCAAGAACTTTCTATACAGCCGTCCGGTGGCGCTTCAGCAGGCGGGCCAGTTCGGCGCGTCCCCGGTTCAATCTCGATTTCACGGTGCCTTCGGGAATCTCCAGGGCAATGGCGATTTCCCGGTAATCCATCTCCTGCAAATCCCGCAGGATAATCGTTTCCCGGAGTTCCGGGGAAAGCTTCTGCAAGGCCGCCTGCAGCAATTCACTAGCTTCCCGGCCGGCGAGAGCCGTGTCCGGGCGGGATGTCATTTGGAACCCCTCTTCAATCCGCGGCAACTGCTCTTCAATGGAATCTGTCACGCGCTCATTCCGGGTGCGCCGGTAATGGTCAATCAGCAGGTTGCGCGTCAAGCGCGTCATCCACGTGGTGAACGAGCCTTCCATGGAGCGGAAGCTGCCCAGGGCGCGGAAGATCCGCAGGAAGACTTCCTGGGTCAGGTCCTGCGCTTCAGAATCTTTTCCGGTGAACCGGTAACAGAGGCCATAGACCCGGCGGGTATGAGTCCGCACCAAATCTTCCCAAGCGGTATCGTCGCCCGCCAGGCAGCGTTCCACGAGCGCCGTATCAAAGTTGATGCCGTTCGATTCCAAGCCGTAGGTCTTCAATTCCGGGATAGCGAATGCAGGTACTGCCCACTCCGCCACTGCCGTTGCTGCTGCCATCAGAAACCTCTCTGTCAATGAAAGGAACGAGGCTTCTCTATGATAGGTTCAATTTTTCCGCGAATCCACTTTCAGGTGGGTGCGAATATTTGTGGCGGGGCGGTAGTCTGGGTAGTGACATGAGGAGCCGGCATCCCAATCTCTAGCCAAAGCGCCAGGACACGCTTGCGATTTCTGATTGCGGCGCTGGTGTTGGCAGCGCTGGTCGCCTGGGTCTTCCTGGCGGAAATCCGCAAGCAGGGCTTCCATTGGGACGTGTTCTGGTCCAGTCTGAGCACGCTGGACTGGCGGTGGCTCGGGCTTTCTGTTCTGCTTTCCTATCTCACGTACGCCGGGCGGGCGCTGCGCTGGGCTGTGCTGCTGAAACCGATCCAACCGAATCCCCGCTTCTGGCCCATTCTTTCGGCCACAGTGGTGGGGTTCACTGCGACTACGATTCTGGGCCGGGCCGGTGAATTGGTGCGGCCTTATTTGATCGCGAACCGGGAAGGCGTGCCATTCCCCTCCCAAATCGCGGCCTGGGTAGTGGAGCGAATTTACGATGTGCTGATCGCTCTGGCGGTATTCGGGTTCGCGCTCAGCCGTGTGCGCGCCGCGGGGCATGATCTTGGACCAGCCTTGTCTTACACGCTGCAGATTGGTGGCATCGTCGTCACGATGGTTTCGGCTGGCTGCCTCGCCTTCCTGCTGGCGATGGCCTATTTTTCGGACCGGCTCCAGAGCTTGTTGATCCGGGGACTGGGCTTCCTGTCCTCTCATCATCTGGGCCGGGTGGAAAAGGTGATTACCGCGTTTTTGGATGGCGTTCGGGCGACGCGCTCCCAAGCGGCGACGCTCCAACTCATCCTCTATACCCTGGCTGAGTGGGGCCTGATTGCAGCGTGTTACGCCTGTCTGCTGCATGCCTTCGGTGTCGCGGTGCAGTTGGGCTGGATCGATATCCTGATTTTTATGGGCTTCGTTTCCTTTGGCTCGCTGGTGCAGTTGCCAGGAGTTGGAGGCGGCGCGCAGGTGACCGCAGTGCTGGTGTTGACCGAGATTTTCGGCTTCCCGATTGAGGTGGCAACCAGTCTGGCGCTGCTGACCTGGGTGGTGACCTTCGCCGCGATTGTCCCGGTGGGGGTGCTGCTGGGGGTGCGCGAAGGCCTCAACTGGTCCCGGTTGCGCGAAGCGCGAATCCCGTCCGACACTGATTTGAAAGGAGTATCCCTTCCATGACCTGTCCATTCTGTGGCCACATCGAAGACCGCGTGGTGGATTCCCGCGAGAGCAAAGAGGGCGATTCCATCCGCCGCCGCCGGCAGTGCGTCTCCTGTGAGAAGCGGTTTACCACCTACGAGCGCATTGACGAAGTGCCTTATATGGTCATCAAGAAAGATGGCAGCCGCCAGAAATTTGACCGGACCAAGGTGCTGAACGGGATATCAAGAGCTTGTGAGAAGCGGCCGATCAGCCCCATGACCCAGTCGGACCTCGTGAACAAGGTGGAAGGCCTGGTCACGGAATCTCCGGACCGGGAAATTTCCACGGTCGAGATCGGAGAGTTCCTGATGGAGCAATTGCGGGCGATCGACAAGATTGCGTATGTGCGGTTTGCCAGTGTTTACCGGGATTTCCAGGACGAGCACGCGTTCATTAATGAGTTGCAGACCTTGACGAAGCCGGGGAATGGGGCATGATGTGGCCGTTTCCTGGCGGGCGCGGCTCAGTAAGCCACGGAAAATGTCCGGCGACATTACGCCTGGTTAGCGACCGGGCGGCTTTTCAATAAAGATGTAACCCCGGCCCCTTCCCCGCATCCTTTACAAGTAGGAGACTCGATCCACCATCCCTTGTGATAAGCTCACTATCAGGGGCGGTACGGCCTATTGTGGTCGTCCCAGCGAGCCCCGCGGCTCGGCTGCGGTCCGTGAAATTATCATTCCCGATATTAATAAGACATTGAATAGAACCACCGCCCGGTTGCGACCCACGTTTTCCAGCCTGCTTTTCTCCCGCGCGCGGCATTTGGAGGTGACCCTGTATGGACATTGATGATGATCAGTTTTTAGCTGAAGCGCCGCTCGGAATTAATTTCGACGATGAAGCAACGAAATTTTTCGATCCGGAAGCCGAAACTGACTTTCTGCACCCGCAGCAACAGGTCGAAGAATCCATCTACACGGATGACCCAGTCCGTGTATATCTGCGCGAAATGGGTGCGGTACCGCTGCTCACCCGTGAAGGGGAAGTGGACCTTGCCCGCCGCATGGAACGGGGCAAGCTCCGGATGCAGAAGGCCATCAGCCGCTCTGCCATCGTGCAGTCGAAGACCGTCGAACTTTCTGAAATTGTGAAGCGCACGCCGGACGAGATCGACAACATGGTCGATTTGGGCGGGGATGCGGAAGAAGGCACGCCCGCAGATACGAAGCGGCGCACGGAAGTGCGGGCCATCTTCAACGATATTGTCAGTTCGCACAAAAAATCGATCCAGGCGCAGGAAAAGATGGAAGCCCTGCCCGCGACCACCAGCAAGAAGATCCGCCGGAAAGCCCTGCTCAAATTCTACCGTGCGCAGGTGGAAACCTCAAAGGCGATCCGCCTGGTGCCCTGGGTATCTCTCAAGTGGCGTGAATTCACCCGCGAAATCGAGCGCGTCGCGGAGGAAATGAATCACTTCGACCGCGAATTGAAGAAACTCGAGGCGAAGAACCCGACTGCCCAGCAGCCCCGCATCCGCGAACTGAAGCGCGAAATCAAGAAGCGCGAAGTCGCCGCGGCCGCCACGCTCGAAGAGCTGAAGCACACTCTGACCGTGATCCGTCACGGGGAGCAGGAAGCTGAGCGGGCAAAGAAGGATCTGGTGGAAGCCAACCTCCGCCTGGTGGTCTCCGTTGCGAAGAAGTATGTCAACCGTGGTCTGCATCTTCTGGACCTCATCCAGGAAGGCAATATTGGCCTGATGCGTGCTGCCGATAAGTTCGAATATCGCCGCGGCTATAAGTTTTCGACCTATGCAACCTGGTGGATTCGGCAGGCGATTACCCGCGCCATCGCGGATCAGTCGCGGACGATTCGCATTCCGGTGCATATGAATGAGTCCATGAACAAGTTCCTGCGGGCTTCGCGGGAACTCGAAAAGGAACTCGGCCGGACTCCGACGAATGAAGAAATCAGCCGCCGGATGGATATTCCGGTGGAAAAAGTGCAAAAGCTCAAGACGATTTCCCGCGACCCTGTTTCTTTGGAAACGCCTGTGGGTCGCGATGGAGAATCGGCACTGGGTGATCTGATTGAAGACCGCTGGGTTGGTTCGCCAGTGGATGCCGTGATTGAATCCAATGTCCGCGACGAAACTGCCGGGATTCTGAAGACGCTCTCTCCGAAAGAAGAGAAAGTGATCCGGCTGCGCTTTGGGATTGGCTGCGAGCGGGAACACACGCTCGAAGAGATCGGCCAGGAGTTCGATGTGACGCGGGAACGCATCCGGCAGATCGAAGCCAAGGCGTTACGGCAACTGCGGGCTCCAGAGCGGGCACGCCGGTTGCGGGCACTGCTCGCGGCGCGGTAACCCGTTTCAACACAATCATTTGGAAGGGCCGGATAGAATCATTATCCGGCCTTTTTGTTTTAGTTGAACTTGGGTTTCGCGGCCCGGTCCTCTTGCGCTTCCTTGCGTGCTTCCGCAGCCTGCTTGCGCGCTTCGGCGGCGGCCTTCCGTGCTTCCGCCGCTGCTTCCATGCCAGCGGCACGGGCATCCCGTGCGGCATCCTGCGCTGCTTTTCTTGCTTCCCGTGCAGCTTCCAAGCCAGCCTCGCGGGCTTCGCGTTGCGCCTCGCGGATCTCCCGCGCCCGTTCTGTATCCCGGTGGCAGCCACTCCAGGCCAGCGCCAGAATCAGTATGGTCAGGATTCGCAGAGATCTCATCCATTTCAGTCTAAGCGATAAAATCAAGACCATGACAAGCACACCGGTTCTGCAGGGCAAACGGATCGCGATCCTTCTGGATATTCTTTACCAGGAAATGGAAGTCTGGTACCCGCTCCTGCGGTTCAAGGAAGCTGGCGCGGAAGTGGTCGTCATCGCCGCGGAAGCCGGCAAGACCTACACCAGCAAGCTCGGCTATCCCTGCAAAAGTGATCTTTCTTACGACGATGCCGTCGCCGCTGATTTCGATGGCGTTCTGGCCCCGGGCGGATTTGCACCGGACTACATCCGCCGCCACGAGAAGGCGCTTTCGTTTGTCCGTGAGATCAATGCGCAGAACAAACTGGTGTGCGCCATCTGCCACGGACCCTGGATATTGTGCTCCGCCGATGTGTTGCGCGGCAAGCGTGCCACTTCCTTCTTCGCCATCAAGGCGGACGTGGTGAATGCGGGTGCCATTTGGGAAGATTCCGAAGTGGTGACGGACGGCAATCTCGTCACATCCCGCAAGCCGGAAGATTTGCCGGCATTCTGCCTGGCCTGCATTGACGTGGTGGCCAAGAGTTAGAATTCGCACATTTATTCAAAGTGGACGGGGAAAGAATCCTGCAATAATACCGTTCAAATTGAGTGGGGTAATCGGCTATCCTAGGGAGCGATGGCCCGAAAGAAAAAGCAGCCGTTGTCGAGACCACTTACGGTCTTATCGCTGTTTTTGACACCATTTCTCGGACTCGGCATGGCCGCTATTCTGGTGTCTCCTCTTTTTTGGCTCAAGAAGATGGAGCCGGGCAAAACGACCCTCCTCATGGTGTTTGCCTTTGAAGCCTTCTTTGGCTACATCACCCTGCTGCTGAGTTTGTGGGCGTTCAACCGGGTGATTCCCTCGTTCATGGCAATGATGGCTGAAAGGGAAGCTGTCCCTTTTGATGATCAAGACGAGGCATACAGCACCAGCAACAAACTGAAGCGCAAGCTGAAAGAGCTCGAGCAGTTGGAAAAGGAAGCGGCACTTCGCGTGGCTGAAGAAACTCCGGCGCCTGCGGTCCATGTGGAGGAGCCGCAGGGTATCGCCGCTGCAGCGCCACCGCCGGAGGCAGTAGGTCATCCCCGGGCTGAGCAGAAACCTATGCCTGAACCGCCCATCCCGGACTCAACCGTTCCTGAAGTAGAGCCAGCCCCGCTTCCCGAAGAGCCACCAGTTGCTGCTGCGCCTGTATCCGCGTGGGAACCGGAGCCGCCGCGACAGCCTTCGCCCGCCGCAGCAGATCCGTTTCCGCCCAAGGTCGCCGTGCCGCCGAGGCCAAGTCCGCGGCCCAAGCCCAGAATCAAGCCTGGTGCCTCCTGGGATGATCTGCCGGAATCCATGATTCCGCCGACGTGATTACGCCGTCAGCTTCGCGAGATCCTCAGCTTCCCCAAAGGTAGTTGCCTTCACGCCCGGAAGGATGTTCTTCAGCAAGCCGGCCAGAACTGCTCCCGCGCCCACTTCGAACCATTTCTCCACCCCGTTGGCAGCTAAGAGCCGGATCGTGTCGGTCCAGAGCACGGAATTCGGCACCTGCTGATAGAGCCCTTCGCGCGCCTCAGCACCAGTGTGGATTTCGCGGGCCTGCCAATTATTGATGAGGGGGACAGTGATGTCGTGGAAATTTGCCGCGTCCAGATCGACCCTCAGGCGCACCTGCGCAGGTTGCATCAGGGGGCAGTGGAAGGGCGCACTGACGGGCAGTGGTACGCAGCGCTTCGCTCCGGCCGTTTTTGCCAGTTCCATGGCGCGGTCCACGGCGGCCTTGTTGCCGGCAATGACGATTTGATCCGGTGAATTCAAGTTGGCGGCGGTGACCACTTCCCCTTGCGCGGCTTCAGTGAGAATTCCGGGCAACAGGCCTTCCGGCAGTTTAAGAATCGCGGCCATGGCACCAACGCCCTGCGGCACCGCTTCCTGCATGTACTGGCCCCGCTTTCGCACGATCCGGAGCGCATCGGCAAAAGCCAGCGAGCCCGCAGCCACCAGCGCCGAGTATTCCCCCAGGCTGTGGCCCGCCACGTAATCCGGCGCACCGGTTTCCGCAACGAGCACCCGGTAAGCGGCGATGGAGACGGCGAGCAAAGCGGGTTGTGTATTCTCCGTGCGCTTGAGATCCTCATCGGGACCTTCGAAACAAAGCGTGGAGAGTGAGAAGCCAAGTGCGTCGTCAGCCTCCTCAAATGCCTGTTTTGCGGCGGGAAATGCTGCGGAGAGAGTCTTGCCCATGCCCGCGAACTGCGAGCCCTGGCCGGGGAAAAGGAATGCGGTTTTCATTGGTTTTCGTTGAAGTTAGTGGCTGCGCTGCAGCCGGAGAGAAGAACAGATCTTGCCCAAACGTTCCACATCAAAGAATGGTTCGACACCGGCGCGCAGGATGCGGAACGGATCCGCGGAGACCGGATTGCGCCCTGGTTCATTGACGACTGCTCCGCGGTATCCGCAGGCCTCCGCAAGCCGCGCGGCCCGGTCACTGTGGAAGCCGCCCGGGTAGCACAGCAGAGACAGCGTGCGGCCGGTGCCTTCTTCGATCATGCGCTTCGATTCGGTGAGTTCCGCCTGGATTTCGCCATCCGCCAGAGTGTGCAGCAGGGAGTGCGTGACCGTTTGCGAGCCGAAGCTCATGCCGTACATTTCCTGCGTATTGGCCCACGTAAGCGGCGCGAACTCGTGGGTCGGCTTTTCCGGCAGCGTGACAAAGAGCAATTGCAGAATCTCTTCGATAAACTCATCCCGGCGTGTCGCGTGCAAAGACTGCAGCGACTGGATCATTTCCTTCGTTGCCGTGCGCTTTTCTTCCGGACTGGAAAGCGTGAACGTCATGGGGCCATACTCTGGCACGGTGAGATCCAGCCACTTTTCCTGCGTGATGCGGATCGCGTAGATGAGCTTGTCGAACCAGAGCCAGTCGCCGGAATCGACAAACATGGCGGGCAGGAAAAAAGTTGCGGGCAGTCCCCGGAGTGACAGGGCAGGGAAAGCGGTCTCAAAGCCGTCCAGGTGGCCGCCGTCAATAGTGATGGCGACGGAACTTTCGCTGACGGGCAGTCCGGAGCGTGCTTCCTCCACCAGGGCTTCAAGCGAAATCACATGGAAGTTTTGCCGCAGGAAATCGAGTTGGCGGTCAAAGGCCGCGCGCAGTTCCGGTGTGGGCGGCCAGAACCGGCGGTAGGCGAGAACGGCATAGGCACCCCGCCGGGCAGGTGCCGCGACGGGTGCGGCGGTGCGCTTCAGGGTCTTCTGGAGGTCGAGTTTTCCGCCCAGTTCCCCAATGCGTTCGAAGAGTTGTTTTCCGAGTTCTCTGCGGTCCAAACTCTAAACCTAGCACTGTGATAGCTTGTGTTCCAGTCATGAAGCAACTTGCCGCCCTTCTGTTCTTTTCTTTTACTGTCTGCGCGAGTGCCCAGCAGGAGGTCCGCCTTTGGGAGAAAGGGGCTCCGGGCTTTGAAAACCTGCAGGAAAAAGAGGTGTTTGAGGGCGATGCGAAGCTGCCTTCACGGTTTACTGTGAGCCACTATCCATCCCTGTATGTCTTTCCTGCGTCGAAACCGACCGGGGTTTCGATGATTGTGGCACCCGGCGGCGGACACACGCAGCTGGTGATTGGGAAAGAAGGCTATGACATCGCCAAGTGGTTGAATGGCAAAGGGATCACCGCGTTTGTTCTGAAGTACCGCCTGGCGAAAGCACCCAATTCGAAGTACAGCGTCGCCAGGGAAGTGACGGAAGACACGCTGCGTTCGATCCGTTTGGTGCGCTCGCGTGCCAAAGAGTGGGGGCTCGACCCGGCCCGCATCGGCTTCATGGGCTTTTCCGCCGGTGGGGAAGTGGCCGCAATCGCCGAGACCCGCTTCGATGCGGGCAACGCAGGCGCCACAGATCCCGTGGACCGCTTCAGTTCCCGTCCGGATTTCTCCGTCGTGATCTACCCCGGCTGGCAACCCGGCGCGATCACCGTGCCCAAGAACGCCCCGCCTGCCTTCCTCGCCTGTGCGGATGATGACCGCTCTCATGTCGTGACGACGGTGAATTTCTATCTCGACCTCGAAAAGCAGGGCGTTTCCACGGAGATGCATATCTACGCCTCCGGTGGTCATGGCTTCGCGATGCGGGAGACGAAACTGCCCGTGAAATCCTGGCCCGACCGTTTGTTGGAGTGGATGACTGACAAGAAGCTGTGGAAACAGCAAGAATAGGGCATGTCCCGAGAGATCTGGCTCATACGCCACGGTGAGACCGCTTGGAGTTTGTCCGGCGCGCACACAGGAAAGACAGACATTCCTCTGACGGCGGAAGGCGAACGCCGTGCCGCTCTGTTGATCACCCGACTGGCCGGGTTGGACTTTGACCTGGTGCTGACGAGTCCGTTGCAGCGCGCCAAAGATACGGCCAGGATTGCAGGTTTCGGGGAAAGCGCCCTGGCGGATCCAGATCTTGTGGAATGGAACTACGGTGATTACGAAGGGCTCAGTACCCCCGAAATCCGGCAGACCCGGCCTGGCTGGCATCTCTGGGACGATGGGGTTCCGAACGGCGAAACCGTGGAACAGGTCGGGTTGCGGGTCGCACGGGTGATCGCCCGTGCTGCGGCAGTGCAGGGCAATACTCTGCTGTTCGCCCATGGACATCTGTTGCGCATCCTGACCGCTGTTTATCTTGGTCTGCCAGCGCGCGACGGCCGCCTCTTCGCCCTCGGCACCGCGGCGGTTTCCGTGCTGGGTTATGAGCGCGCGACGCCGGTGATTTTGAGGTGGAATACGTAGGCGGCCGGGGTAAGTTTTGCCAGCGGGTATTAGAAGCTTTCCCGCGCCAGTGGTAAACTCCAATTTGCCCGCTGCGGTCTCCAGCATCCTCGTCGTCCGGCTCGGCGCGATGGGTGACATCATCCACGCCCTCCCGGCAGCCGCGTCCCTGAAGCATTCTTTTCCCCGCGCCAAAGTCACCTGGGTCGTTGAAAAACACTGGGTTCCGCTGCTCGAGGGCAATGGTTTCGTGGACCGGATCGTTGTCTTTCACCGCCGTGAGCCCTCCACCTGGGCGGCCACGCGACAGGAACTTCGCTCTCAGAAGTACGATCTGGCAGTGGATTTCCAGGGCTTGATTAAATCCGCACTGATCGCACACATGTCGGCACCGGAAAAGATTGTGGGCTACGGACGCGGCGCGGTGCGGGAACGGCCCGCGGGGTGGTTCTATTCCGCCCGGACGGAAGTTTCCGCGGTGCACGTCGTCGAAAAGGGGCTGGAACTGGCCCGCTTCGCAGGTGCGTCGAATCTGGTGCGTGTGTTCCCACTGCCGTCCGGGAAGGCCGAGCAGCCCTTGCCCTCGGAACCTTTTGTCCTGGCGAGTCCTCTGGCCGGCTGGACTTCGAAACAGTGGCCGCTGGAATATTGGGCCCGGCTGGCGGAACTACTCAAGGACCGTTTGCGCATGCCGCTTGTCCTCGATGGGGCACCCGGCACCATACCGGCAATTCCCCACACCCTTCCCCACGAATCCTCGGTCCAGGGCCTGCTGCATGTGACCCGCAAGGCCGCCGTTGTGGTTGGGGTGGACAGCGGTCCGTTGCATCTTGCGGCTGCGCTGGGCAAATCCGGCGTGGCTATTTTCGGACCGACCGACCCGGCGCGCAATGGCCCCTATGGCGGGGATTTCACCGTGCTGCGTCACCCCGGCAGCCACACCACACACCGCCGCGGGAAGGTAATTGATCCTTCCATGCGGGCCATCACACCCGAACAGGTCTTTCAGGCCATCGAAACTGCAATCCCCTGCCCAGCATGAGAAAACACTGGTTCCCCAAGCCCTACGCCGACCGCGTGGCAAAACTCCGCGTGCCTGCGGGCTTCCTGATGGTGGCGACATTCGCATGGTTTTCCCGCCCGACGCCAATGTCATTAGCGGTCGGGCTGCCGGCCTCCCTGCTCGGCCTCGCGCTGCGCGCGTGGGCGGCAGGGCATCTGGCCAAGAACCAGCGGCTGGCGATTTCGGGTCCTTACAGCTTCACCAGGAATCCGCTTTATCTGGGGACGCTGACAACGGCGCTCGGTTTGGCGGCCGCCGCCGATCAGCCATGGCTCGCGCTTCTTTTCGCCGCTTTGTTCGGTCTGGTCTACCTGCCGGCGATTGAACTGGAAGAGCAGCACTTGACGAAGATCCTGCCGGGATACGCCGACTTTGCTGCCCGCGTGCCTCTGCTCATACCCGCCTGGCCAAAGAAATTCGGGCCGGACCGGTTCACCTGGGCGCTGTACCGGAAGAACCGGGAGTATGAGGCGCTGCTCGGTTGGGTGCTCGGGACGGCGCTGCTGGTGGCCAAGGCACGATTCTTGTAAACAGGTTGTCCGGTGGCCAGGATTGAATACCCTATCCTGTAACAAGACCACATGTTCAACAGGATTTTCGGGAAATCGCAGCCGCCAAACAGTCCGCCGCCAGCCGCTGAGCCGCAGGAGTTGCCGGTCATCTCCACGCCAGGTGATCTCGAACAACTGCTGCGCCAGCCGCTGGCGATGGTCTACAAACACTCCGCCACTTGCCCAGTCAGCTGGGCCGCTCACAAACAGATGAAGCGCTTCCATGCGGAGCATCCAGACGTCCCCATTGGCATGCTGACCGTGCAGAAAGACCGTGCGCTTTCCAATTTCATTGCGCAGGCAACGGGCATCCAGCACGCCTCCCCGCAGGTCATTCTTTACCGGGCTGGCAAACCCTGCTTCGACACTTCCCATGAAGGCATTACCGTGGATGAACTCGCCGAAGCGGTGGGAGCCTGAGGATGTACCCTTCCTTCCACCGTTCCCTCACCGGCGTGCGGGTTGACTGGCCCGAATTCGCGCCCATCGCAGCGGCGGCAGGTTTCCCGGCCACGGACGTGTGGACCACCGCTGCCCTCGATGAAGGCGTGGATGCCACCCTCGAAACTCTCTACTCAAACCGGCTCTTGCCGGCAACTCTGACGCTCGACGTCGATTTCCGCGGTGCCGAAGCCACCTATCAGCAAGACTTTGAGCGGCTGCATGAGATGGCGCAATTCTCGGCCGAAATCCTCTGCCCCAAATTTGTGGCGCGGCTCGACCCCTCCGGTCCCCTGCCCAAACCGGAGTGGCGCAAGATTCAGCTCGAACGCGTGCAGGCGATCTGCCGCGTGCTCGAAGAATACGATGCCCGGCTGGCTCTCGAATTCATCAGTTCCGCCGACATCATGCGCGCGCAACCCCACGAGTTCCTCTGGCGCATGCCGGAAACCATGGAATTCCTCGAAGAGGCGGGCCCCAACTGCGGGTTGCTGCTCGATTCCTGGCACTGGCATTACTCCGGTGCCACCCCGGCGGATATCCTCGCCGCCGGGGAACGCATCTTCCACGTCCACATCAACGATGCACCCGAACAGCCCTTCGACCAGGTGATCGACAAGGAACGTCTGATGCCTGGCGAAGGGGTGATCAATCTGGCCGGCTTCCTCGGCGCACTGCAACAGACCGGCTACACCAGCGCGGTCTCGGTGGAAGTTTTCTCTTCCATGCTGAAGACGATTCCCCCGGAACAGGGTGCCCGTCTGGGCTATGAAACCACCATGGCAGTGCTGGCGAAGTACGCAGCTCAGGCCTGAAGCCTGGCCTTTGCGATCGCTTCCTGCCAGCCGGACATCAACCGCTCCCGTTCGCTTGCGGGCATCGACGGTTCGAAGCGCCGGTCGATCTTCCAGAAGCTTTCCACCTCTTCCACGGAGGAAAAGACTCCCTCCGCCAGTCCGGCAAGGTAGGCCGCACCGAGGGCTGTGGTCTCCACATCGGCGGGGCGCACCACGGGGCGGTCCAGAATATCGGCCTGGAACTGCATCAGGAAGTTGTTGACCGCCGCGCCGCCATCCACGCGCAGTTCCTGAATTCGTGTGCGGGAATCGGCTTCCATCGCATCAATTAGTTCTTTGCTTTGGAAGGCAATGCTCTCCAGCGCTGCCCGGACGATGTGGGCGCGTCCTGCGCCGCGGGTCAATCCGCTGATCAGGCCGCGGGCGCTTGAATCCCAATAGGGGGCACCCAGTCCGACAAAGGCGGGAACCACGTAAACGCCTGCGGAATCCGGCACGCTGGCCGCGACGGCTTCGGATTCGCCCGCGCTCTGGATCAAGCCAAGTCCATCCCGCAGCCACTGCACCACTGCGCCAGCCACAAAGACGCTGCCTTCCACGGCGAATTGAGGCGCCTCACCCACCTGCGCTGCGCGGGTCCCCAGCAGGCGGTGGGTCGAGTGCGGCTGCCTCGTGCCGGTATGTGTGAGCGCGAAGCACCCGGTGCCGTAGGTATTCTTTGAAAGTCCGGCACGGAAGCAGGCCTGCCCTGCGAGAGCTGCCTGCTGGTCACCGGCAATGCCGCTGATGGGGATCTCAGCTCCGAAGTGCTGTGCGTCAATCATCCCGGCGCGCACGGAAGAACCTACAATCTTCGGCAGCATCACGCGGGGGATGTCGAAGATGTTCAGCAGTTGGTCATCCCAATCGCCGCTGGCGAGGTCCATGAGCATGGTGCGGGAGGCGTTGGAGGTATCGGTGACATGTACGCCGCCGGTCAGGTTCCAGATCAGCCAGGTGTCAATGTTGCCGAAAAGAAGCTCGCCGTTTGCGGCGCGGTCGCGGGCACCGGGCACGTTCTCCAGAATCCAGCGGATTTTGCTGGCGGAGAAGTAGGCGTCAATCACGAGGCCGGTTTTGCGTTCGATTTCCGGGCCATAGGCCGAAGCTGCGAGGGACTGGCATTCCGCCGCCGTCCTGCGGCATTGCCAAACAATCGCCGGTGCGACTGGCTTCCCTGTGACGCGGTCCCAAACCACGGTGGTTTCGCGCTGGTTGGTAATGCCGCAGGCGCCAATGGCTTTTGGGTCGATCTCCGCACCGGCAATGACCGTACGCGCGGCCTCCAGTTGGGCCTGCCAGATTTCCAAAGCGTCTTGCTCCACCCAGCCCGGCTGCGGGAAGCGGCTTTCAAATGGGACGGAGCACATGCGCAGGCATTCTCCGCGTTCGTTGTAGAGCGCGGCCCGGGCGCTGGTGGTTCCTTCATCAAGGGCGAGGACGAAAGGCATGCCCGCAATTATAATGAAACTACCAGCCATGTTCTTCCGGAATAAGCGCGCCAAGCAAGTTACTTTTGAAGACTGCCTTTCGCAGGCCCGCGCTGCGGGGTTCTCGGTCCAGCCCGCCGAAGGCGGACGCTCCCGGGTGGAACGCGACGGCGTGGCCAGCATCGTAGAAAAAGGTGCTGATGAACAGCCGCGCTTTGTGGTCAAGGCGGGTATCGTCATGGCCGGAGAGATCGGCGCGCTGACGGACCAGGGCTTCCAGAAGGTCTTCGTTTCGCCCTCGGGCAAACGCAAAGCGGCGCTGGCGGATGATCTGAAACAGATCCACGCTTACCAGGAAGACTTGCGCGAGGCGTTTGGCATCACCAGCCTCTACAACGAATCCATGGGCACGGTTTCGAACAAGTACATCTATGACCGTGTGGCCGGGCGTGATTCGGGCCATGCCAACAAGCCGTGGCAAGCGCACGTGCAGCGCTAAGACTTTTCCGCAGCCAACTGGCCGCAGGACACTCCGCTTGACCGCCGCAACCACTCCCCCGCCTCCCGATATCCGCGCAAAAATCAGCCGAAAACAGCCGGTGGCCGGACGATTCCTCTATGGTTTTGTGGTGGCCGGAGGCCTCGGGTACGCGGCCTGGAGTCTGGCTTCCGATTTGAGTGGCACCCACTTCGAGAGTTCCGTGCCCTTTCTGCTGCCGGCGGACTGGGGTTGCCGGTGAGCACAACGCATGTACTATCGAGCGGCGTCGCCGGGACCATGGCGGCGAATCGTTCGGGCCTGCAACTGGACACCCTGCGGAATCTGGCACTGGCCTGGGTTTTCACTCTGCCAGCCTCTGTATTGCTTTCCGGGATGCTCTATTGGGCCTTCCGCACAATGGGCATGTAGGCAACCCCGTCCAAGTGGTGCAGGAATGGATGTGTCTTCCGAAGTACACTGGTGAAGATGCATCCACAGGCACACGGACAATCCCAGTTGGAACCGACCGTTGAAAAAACGGCATGGGAAAAAGTCCAGTTCGCGCGCCATCCCAAACGCCCGTATACGCTCGATTATGTTGAGCGAATCCTCACGGGATTCCAGGAGATTCACGGGGACCGTCAATTTGCCGACGACCCGGCAATCGTCTGCGGCATGGGGCGGCTCGGATCACAACCAGTTCTCATTTGCGGGCAGCAGAAGGGGCGCGATACCAAATCCCGCTTGCACCGCAACTTCGGTATGCCGAAGCCGGAGGGGTATCGCAAGGCCCTCCGGATTATGCAACTCGCCGCGAAATTCCAGCTCCCGATCATCACCCTGATGGACACTGCCGGTGCTTATCACGGCATGGACGCCGAAGAGCGCGGGCAGGGGGAAGCGCTGGCCCGCAATCTGCGCGAAATGTCCCGCTTGCCCGTTCCCGTCATCTGTGTCTGCATCGGTGAGGGCGGCAGCGGCGGTGCTCTGGCACTTGGCGTCGGCAACCGCGTGCTGATGCTGGAGAATTCGGTTTACAGCGTGATTTCGCCGGAAAGCTGCGCGGCCATTATCTGGCGTGACAAGAACCGGGCGGAACTGGCCGCTGCGGCATTGAAGCTCACCGCGAAGGAAATGCTGGCACTCGGTTTGGTGGACGGCATTGTCCCCGAGCCTCCGGGTGGTGCCCATGAGGACTTTGACCTGGCTGCAACGCTGCTGAAAACGGCTCTGCAGGAACAACTGGCCAGCCTTTCGGGACTCAGCAGCAGCGAACTCGTCCAGGACCGCTACGATAAATTCCGCCGGATCGGCAGCTTTTTCACCGGAGATACATTCTCTCCGAACAAATAACCGTTAGCCATCGTCTAACCAGCTTGAATCAACACAGGCACATTGGAGCTTTCTCATCGTGAATACCACTTGGAAAATTGTCATCGCCCTGGTCGTCGTGCTGGCGATCGCGGGCGGCGTCTTCGCCAGCGTGAAATACAGCCAGCGCGGCATCGTCACCGTCCAGACCGGCAAGGTCGCGAGAGAGGACCTCGCTGCTGTGGTGACGGCATCCGGGGAAATCAAGCCGCGGACCTATATCAACATCGGTGCCGAGTATCAGGGCCAGATCATGGAAATCCTGGTCAAGGAAGGCGACCGCGTGAAGAAGGGCCAGTTGCTGGCGCGGATCGACGAAGCGCAGAGCGAAGCCGACGTAGCCGCCCAGAAAGCTGCCGTGACCGCTGCCGAAGCAGATGCCGCCGCCAGTGAAGCGTCACTCAAGGCTGGGGAAGACAATGTCTCCGCACTGGAAGCGACACTGGCACGCACCAAGGCCGATCTCGAACGCTACCGCACGGAATTTGAGCGCGGCGAGAAACTCTATAAGCAGGGGCTGATTCCGAAGCAGGATTTCGACCAGCGCAAGGCAATGTTTGAATCGCAGACGGCGAGCGTGAATGAAGCCCAGTCGCGTATCGTGCAGGGCAAGGCGCAGTTGGCGCAGTTGCGCGCGCAAATCGCTGGCTCCCAGCGCCGCGTCACGCAGGCGCAGGCCGGTCTGGCCCGTGTGAATGACATCCTGCGGAAACACAATGTGATTGCGCCGCTGAATGGCCTGGTGACGTACCTGCCGGTTCGCGTGGGGGAAACCGTGGTGCCCGGTGTGCAGAATTCCGCCGCCAGCACCATCATGACGATCGCCGATATGTCGATTGTGACTTCCGAAGTGAAAGTCGATGAAAGCGACATCGTGACCGTGAAGTTGGGCCAGGAAGCCGAGGTAAATATCGATGCGATCCCCGGCAAGAAGTTCGTTGGTCACGTGATTGAGATTGGCAACACTGCCATCCTGCGCTCCACTGGTTTGGCTGCTTCCCAGAGCAACACGTCGAGTCAGGAAGCGAAGGACTTCAAGGTCGTGGTTGGCCTGGATAATCCTCCGGATGAAATTCGCCCCGGTCTTTCGAGCACCTCAAAGATCACCACTTCCACCCGCAAGGGCGTGCTCGGGCTTCCGATTCAGGCACTTACCACGCGGACCAAGGGTGACCTGGAAGATGCGGCCAAGGCTGCGGCCAACCAGGGCAAGCCCCCGGTCTTTGACCCGAACGCCAAGCTGGACCCTGCCAAAGAGAAGATCCGCAAGGAAGAAGTGCAGGGCGTGTTTATCATCGGCAGCGACGGGAAGGCAGTTTTCACGAAGGTGGAGACGGGGATCAGTGGCGCTTCCGATATCGAAGTGCTGAGCGGCCTGAAGGAAGGCGATCAGTACATTTCAGGACCCTATCAGGTGATCCGGACCATCAAGGACCGGACCATGACGAAGATCGACAACAAGCCGCCGGCACCCAAGCCGACCACCTAAATCAGGACAACAGGCACAATGGCAAACGCAGTTCTCGAAACACCAGCCGAAAAGGGCGAACGGCTCAAGCGCGAAGGGATCGTCATCCGGACCTTTGACATCTGGAAGACCTATGTCATGGGTGACCAGGAGATCAACGCGGTCTCCGGGATGGATATCGAAATCAAACGTGGCGAGTATGTGGCGATCATGGGACCGTCAGGCTCGGGCAAGTCGACCCTGATGAATCTCATCGGGTGCCTGGACACGCCTACCAAGGGTGAGTACTACATCAACGGGCGCCTGGTCAGTTCGATGAGCGATGACGAACTCGCGCGCATCCGGAACAAGGAAATTGGCTTCGTTTTTCAGACGTTCAATCTTCTGCCGCGCGCTACGTCGCTGCACAATGTAGAGTTGCCGCTGATCTACAACGGCACGCCGCCGGCGGTGCGGATCCAGAAGGCGAAGCAGGCGCTGGCGCAGGTGGATCTGCAGAAGCGCATGGACCACAAGCCGAACGAACTTTCCGGCGGTCAGCGGCAGCGTGTGGCCATCGCCCGGGCACTGGTCAACAGCCCATCGATCATCCTGGCCGACGAACCCACGGGTAACCTGGATACGGCGACAGGCAACGAAATCATGGCCTTGTTCGAGCGTTTGTACCAGGAAGGCAATACGATCATCGTCGTCACCCACGAACATGACATTGCCCTGCATGCGCACCGGATCATTCACGTCCGCGATGGCAAGGTAGAACGCGACGAACCGGTAGCGCATTAAGTCAAGCCCACTCCCCGGTTCGCCCATCTTTTGAGAAAGCGCCGCACAACGGACGTCTTCGGGCCGACGCACGAACGTGGGCGGTGTATTCAGTTGTCAAAGAACATGGGCTGGACCTGATATGCCTGCCCTTTCTTGACGCTTGGTAGTGGCTACGCAGCGGGTTTGAGGGCGTCTGGCGGGTTGTTTTCCGTAAGGGAAGTATTAATGGGCTTCTCTTGCGGCTTATTTTTTGCGATTTCGGCTGCGACTTGTTCGAGTTCGATCTCTTCGATGATCTGCTGGAGGGCTTCTTCGCCGGCGGGGGCGGGTTGGGGGAGTTTGGTGTTGGCGGCGGATTCGGCCTGGAGTTTGCGGCAGAGGCGGAGGTCGGCGTAGAGGCGGCTGCGGAGTCGCTGGGCCCGGACGATGAGACGTTCGAGGGCGGTGAATTTGGGGTCGATGGAGGCGTCCTGCATGCAGCGCAATTCGGGGGCGGGGTGGGCAGCGCGAAGGGATTCGGCCTGGAAGTTGGCGAGGATGTCGTCCTGGGCCATTTGATAGCGCCAGATGTTGAACTGGTTGCGGATCATGTGTTCGACGATGTGGAGTTCTTCCTCATTGGCGGGTTTGTGCTGGAGCATGGCTTCGTCATGCATGATCTGGAGGGCGGCGATTTC
>CAIXXM010000041.1 GCA_903923395.1 uncultured Acidobacteriia bacterium | reverse complement strand
GGGAGCGTGTATGCATGGATCTTTTCGGCAAACTGCTGCTCACGAGCGATCATCCGGACGCTCGACGGCGCGATGCCCGCAAATCCCAACCAGTCCCGACAGACGATTGTTTCATGCGGTTGCATGACCACGTCGCCAATGCCTGCGTCCAGGTGGAACCGGGCAAAAATCCGTGCGTCCATTCGAGCTTCGACGGGAAAGCGGGCTCCGCCGTATGGCGCGGCGGTCAAATCCATTACAGGCGGGCCGATCAGATATTCAAAAGAATCACCGAGAGAAATGTCAGCCACTCGCTGCAGCATCTCGCGGACTATCTGGTTTGTTTCACCATCTTCGGACCCTGTTGTCATCACTCGTTGCAGAGTCAGGTCGATGTCCACCGTTGACCGGGCGGCTTTGAAGCGCAGTTCCAGCGCGTAGCCACCCTTCAAAACCCAGGGTGCCGACTCCTCCCGGAATAGTCTTGCCAAAAGCCGATCAAACGACACCTGCCGCCGAAGACGGTTGAGATCGATCTGATCAGTCAACGAAGCCGTCTTCAGGCGTTCTTCAAGAGCCTTCCGGAATGCTCCTGCCGTCGCGTATGTTCTGGGTGACGGCATTACGCAGCCTGCCGCAAAGCTTCGTCTACGATTTTGCGCGCAGGCCCGCTCATGGGCCTGGTCCGAATCTGCTGGCGAGTGATGAGCCCTCGGGTGACGGCCTGCCTGAGTGCCTGGCGGATAAAGTTCCGCTCAACTGTGCCGGCGTCGATCAGATCAAGGATCGTCCGCAGTGGTCGGGTGAATCTGAAGCCCTGCGCGGTTTGTGTGTCGTTTTCGGGCAGGTCTGCGTAGTGAAGCACGAGGACACTCGGGATCTCGCTATTGCGCCGGAAATCCGTCGGAACGGTCATGTGAAGCTTCGAGGGATTCAGATCCGACAGATCGTAAAGGCTGATCGCCGTGTCGTGGCTATACACGCCTTCGATCTCTTCGTCCCGGTTTCTTGACCACAGCGACCAGAGGGCAAGATCGGGCCGATCAGTTGCGGGAAATAGCGCGAGTCGGTAAATTCCTCGGTGCTCCCGGATCCAGTTCCCCGCCTGTACATGATAGGGGTGCGTATTTTCGGCGAATCCGGCGGCCTTGGCTTGTTTGGTTGTGAAGAACCCTTGTTGCTGTTCGGCGACATCGAAGAGCTGCCGGGAAGCTTCGCGGTGAGACTGTGCCATAACACAATACTACAACTTTATTGAGGCTCTTCGCGCCGGTTGACAGTCTCGGCCCTTCTGCCGGTGACCGACTCAGCATGGGCTCGCTCTCCCGCAGGCCCCGGAAATTACACTCAGATTGCAATGACTTGGGCTCTTGCCGTGTTTCTGGTTTTCGGCTTTTGCTGGCTATCCGGAAAAATCAGGGGTTGAGGATGCTGGTACTGCTCGCCGGATCCTTGCGAACGGGGGCAGGCTCATCGGCGGCACGCTCGTTCGGTTGATTGATCTGGTGACTAACGGGTTGGTGCTGATCGAATGGGTTGCCAACCGTTTGCTGGACCTAGTCAAGATCACGCTGATATTTGCGGTTCGGGCGTACCCTCGATTGCGCCGGGTGGCTTAGAAGTGGCCGGGCCGTGCTGCGAACAGTGAATCTGAAAGCGTTGACGAGCAAGGGGAGCAGGTTTTTTTGCGCACCCGAAAACGGGCCTCAATTGCCTCCATTCTCATCTGGCGCAACCCGCGTTGTCACTCGTCGTCACTTGAGGCCCGTAACTCTATGAAAACTTGGTAGCGCTAACGGGAATCGAACCCGTATTTAAGCCTTGAGAGGGCTCTGTCCTAACCGTTAGACGATAGCGCCAAAGAACTACAACCCTTCCAGCGTACCATTTTTCGCAACCGCCTTCAGCGCAACCCCTCCGCCCGGCGCAACTCCGGGCAAATGAAAAGGGCGGGTGACTCTCAAAAATACGCCCGGAACTCGCGGCTGCTGTCGTTTGGCGGCTTCATAGCGCCTGGCGTCGAAAATTCTTACGCCCTGATCTCAAGCAGTTCAAATTCCGCAATTACTACCGCGTATTCCTGATAGTGCCCGCCCTGAAAATTTTCAGGTGGTTCTATGGTCGGCACCTCCGGATCTTAAGATTTACTGCCCTCCGTTGAGAGCGACTCTCGATCACTTGTTGCTTCCTACCCAGAGTGTGCTCCTGTTACAGTCCCGTGTCAACAGGCAATTTCCCGGGTTTTTGCGAACGTACAAACCCGCACAATTCTGTTGAAGCCAGGGGAGTACTCATAGTACACTCCAATCCATGAGCCGGGAATCCACACCGGCATAACAGGAGGGATTTTCGAACCATGACCGTTATGAAAAAGTTTGCCGCAGGCCTGCTCGGCCTCACGCTGCTCGGCTGCGCCAACCTTGCCGCACAGAAAAACGATGATGACGACGACCGCAAGCCGGTGCTGCCCGGCTTCTTCCACACCGAGCCCTGGAATGGAACCCTGAACTCCACCGCCGCGGGAGGAACCGTCAACGGACTCAAAACCCTCGCCGTCGCCCCCACCGGCTCCGTCCCCATGTCGAGCTACACCTTTACCTCCACCAAAGACGGCAAATCCTACACCGGCGTCATCGTCGGCACCAGCCCCTTCAGCGCACCGGCCTCCTCCACCATCCCCGCCGTGATCGTACCCCTCAAGATCACCATCGGAACAGCCGTTTTCGACCCCACCGCGCCCAACACCTGTGACGGCGGCATCTCCGTCGTGAACCGCTTCAACAACTCGCCGCTCGTGCAGGTCTCCCCGCTCACCTTCAACGGCGTAAACGTGGGCACCACCCAGTTCATTGACGGCTTCCGCCGCGCCGAATTCTGGACCACCATCAACGGTTCCGCCGGCTATCACAACACCCTCAGCCCCGTCACCACCGCACCCGTCCAAAGCCTCACCGCCACCGGCACGAACGGCACCACGTACTCCACCGGCTGCTCCCAACTCGGCATCGTGACTTATAGCTGGATGTCCAGCCAGTTGAACACCCTCATCACGAACCTGACAAAGTCCGGCGTCGTCTCCCCCACCAAGTTCGTCATCTTCCTGGTCAGCAACGTGGTCCAGAATCAGGCCTCCACGGCTTCCCTCACGAACTGCTGCGTGCTCGGCTTCCACAGCGCCACCGGCAATCCCGTCCAAACCTACGGCATCATGGACTGGGACACCACCGGTGACTTCGGTGCCGGCACCGCTGACGCCTCCATTTCCAGCCACGAAATCGGCGAATGGATGGATGATCCCCTCGGCACCAACGCCACTCCTGCCTGGGGCAACATCGGCCAGGTCAGCGGTTGCCAGACCAACTGGGAAGTCGGTGACCCCCTCAGCGGCACGCTCATGCCCGCCATCACTCTGAACGGCAAGGCGTATCACATGCAGGAACTGGGCTTCTTCAGCTGGTACTTCAACAAGCTGGGTGTGGCGTCGGTCGGCACGGGCGACAAGTTCTCCTCCAACGGAAAATTCTCCGGCCCCTCAAAAGTCTGCCCCACCGGCGGCACCAACTAACTCCAGTAATTCCGGTCCAAACTCCGGTACTGTATCGCCTCCGCAATATGCTTCGCGGCGACAGTGCCGGAGTGGTCCAGATCCGCAATCGTGCGGGCCACCTTCAAGATCCGGTCGTGGGCCCGTGCGGACAGACTCATCCGCCGCATCGCCATTTCCAGCGTCCTCTCCCCGGAAGCATCCAGCGCACATTCCTTTCGAATCTGAGACACAGGCATCCGGGCATTCGTGTATCCCCGCCCCAACTGGATCTGCCGCGCCGCGTTGACCCGTGCCCTCATGTCCGCCGAAGACTCCATCACCTCATTGCTCCGCAGTTCCTTGTAAGGCACCGCCGGAACCTCAATCTGGATATCGATCCGGTCCAGCAGCGGACCCGAAATCTTCCCCAAATACCTCTGGATAATCGCGGGCGTACACCGGCACTCCCTCGTCTGATCGCCATAGAACCCGCACGGACATGGATTCATCGCCGCCACCAGCATGAAATTCGCCGGGAACTTCGTCGTCATATTCGAACGCGCAATCGTGACGTTCAAATCCTCCAAAGGCTGCCGCAGCATCTCGAGCACATTCCGCGGAAACTCTGGAAACTCATCCAGAAACAACACCCCGTGGTGCGCCAGGCTGACTTCCCCGGGTCGCGGCGAACCACTCCCGCCGCCGATCAAACCCGCATCTGAGATCGTATGGTGCGGCATCCGGAACGGCCTCCACCGCAGCAAACTCCCGCCCGGCGGCAGCGCCCCGGCAATGCTGTGAATCTTCGTCGTCTCAATCGCCTCTTCAAAAGTGAGCGGCGGCAAAATCCCGGCGAACCGTTTCGCCAGCATCGTCTTGCCGGAACCCGGCGGCCCCACCATCAGGACGTTATGCCCGCCCGCCGCCGCCACCTGCAGCGCCCGCTTCGCCGTCGTCTGACCACGCACATCCTGAAAATCCGGCAGCGACTCATCAAGCGGCTCCGCATTCTCCTCAGCCACCCTTGGCGCAAATTTCTCCGGCGTCGCCAGCAGCGCAACCACTTCCGCCAGATGCCGCATGCCGAAGACCTTCACGCCTTCCACCACCGCCGCCTCGGACGCATTCTCCGCCGGCAAAATCAGATTCGCAATCTTCTGCTCCCTGGCACAAACCGCCACCGACAGCGCCCCCCGCACCGGCCGGATCGCCCCATCCAGTGAAAGCTCCCCCACCAGCAGATGCTGATCCAGACCCTTGCACATCCCCATCGCCCCAAGAATCGCGAGCGCCATGGGCAGATCAAACCCCGAACCCTCTTTCCGAACCTGCGCCGGAGCCAAATTCACGGTCACCGACTGATTCGGATACCCAAACCCCGAATTCATCAGCGCCGACTTGATCCGCTCCCTGCTCTCCCGCACCGCTGCATCCGGCATCCCCACCAGCATGAAATCCCGGTTCAATCCGCTCTTGTAGAGATCTACCTCCACGTCAATCGGACACGCATCGATACCGTAAACAGCCGCACTCCGGGTCTTGAAAAGCGCCAAAGAAGAATCTCCCTCAGTTGACTAGTGGAGATTCTGCAGAAAATTCTCTGAGGAATTTGTCCCTGAACTCCTGGGTTTGACACTTGAATCCCCTCCAGCTAAACTCTGGTCGAACTTAACCATGAACTCTGACACTGAGAAACACACTGGCGATAAGAGTAAACATCCGGCCCGGCCGCCCGCACCTTCGCTGGAGGATGTTGACGCGCACCGCCGACTGGTACTTTGGCTTTTTGTTGACAGCTTTCTTATTTGTGGCTCCTTGCTCGGATCCGTCCTCTGGTCACTGCGCGCGAACAAGGAGATAGCAACAATCTTTCTCGTGGTAATCGCCGCTGGCGCGTTGGGAGGGTTTGTCAGCAGCCTCCGCCGACTCTACGGCTTCAAGAACGTATTTCCAGTTTCAGATTACGGGCATCTTTTTCGCGGAGGTAACATCTACGTCGTCGTGTACTCCTTCGTACCTGGCCTTGTTGGCGCAATCGGTGCAGCCGTGGTCTATGTTGCCCTGGCGGGAGGCTTGATCGAAGGAAGCTTGTTTCCTAAGTTCCGTTGCACAACCGTCAATTGCGACGACTTTCTGAATTTCGTGAACAACTGGAGTCCCGAATCCGCACAGGATTACGCCAAAGCGATCATTTGGGGATTTGTTGCTGGCTTCTCCGAACGCTTTGTTCCTGATGTACTGGATAAGCTGGGATCGAAGACCCACGACTAATCCGAACCAGTGACAGGGCTTGGCCAACTATGCGGTGATCCCCGCTAGCGGATCCCCCAGCGCCTCCTGATGCGCCCGCAACTTCGCCACTAACTCCCCGCGCAGACCCTTGTGCGCCGCACTTTCCGAAAGATCCTTCGTCTCCCACGGGTCCTTCCCCAAATCAAACAACTGCACCCGCTTCGCCTCCGGATACACAATCAACCGGTGCTCCTTCGTCCGCACGGACCGCTGGAAATGGCGGTACCAGCAGAACACACTGTCATGCACCGGCTTCCCCTGCCCGCGGATCAAACCTGCCAGACTCGGGAACTCCACGTGCGCCGGACGCCCCACCGCTGCCAACTCGCATGCCGTCGCGAAAACGCTGTGCTGATACACCAGCTCATCCACACGCTTTCCCTTCGGTATCCCCGGCCCCGCAAAAATCAACGGAATCCGCGTGCTGTGCTCGTAAAGGTTCTGCTTCCCGATCAGCCCGTGCTGCCCCACCGCCAGACCATGATCCGCCGTGAAGATAATCAGCGTATTCTCCGCCTGCCCGCTCTTCTCCAAAGCCTCGAAGATATTCCCCAGCTCATGATCCAGATAGGTGATGTGCGCATAATACTCCGCACGGTGGACCTGCACGGCCTCCCGCGTCCGGGGAAACGGTGCCAGCTTCTCATCCCGCACCTCCCCGTCGCCCTGATCAAACGGATGCCTCGGCAGATAATTCGGCGGCACCACAATCTTCGCCGGCGGATACTGGTCCGTAAACTCCTTCGGAGCCTGTCTCGGATCATGCGGCGAGGTAAACGCCACATACAGCAGGAACGGGTCCGCCTGCCCGGTATGCGCCTGAATCGCCGCCGCCGCATTCTCCGCCCAGATCCGCGCCGAATGCTTCACCGCCGCCGGACCATCCTGCCACTTCTGCGTGTTCTGCCACTGGCCGCCCAGCGAAGTGTCCCACGCCGTCCAGGTGTTCCCCTCTGCCGGACGGTTATAAGCCGCCGGACCCGATTCAAACATCCCGCCATTGAAGGCATGTTCCCTCTTCTGGAAACTCCGCACCATGGCGGCATCACTCAGATGCCACTTCCCCACAATGCGCGTCTGATAACCCGCCTCGCCGAAAGTCTGCCCCCACAGCGGCACATTTTCGAACTGCTTCTGCGCCCGGAACGCCGTCAAACCGCTGTTCAGCATGGACCGGCTGGCCACGCAAACCGCCCCCGTCCATGACCCCTGATGAAAGCAATGCGTAAACGTGCAACCCCTTGCCATCAACCGGTCCAGATGCGGCGTCTGCACCTCCCGGTTCCCCATCGCCCGGATGCCGTTCCACGTCAGGTCATCCGCAATCAGGAAAAGAATATTCGGCCGTGGAGCCGCCTGCGCGGCCATGGCAAGAGAAGAAGTGGCAAGAAATTGGCGTCGGTTCATGATAAGCGCTCAGGCGGTATTCGCGGCATCCACAGTTTATGCCTTCCGGTCCTCGTTCTTACCTTCCAGGAACGTGGATAGATTATTCGCCAGATGCACAAACTCAGCCGGGATCATCATCACCGTCGTGCTGTTGTTCTCCGCCCCAACTTCTGACACCATCTGCATCCGCCGCAACTCCAGCGCTGCCGGATTGCCGATCATCAACCTTGCCGCATCCGCCAGCTTCTGTGACGCATCCAGTTCCGCCTCCGCCTTGATGATCCGCGCCCGCTTCTCGCGCATCGCCTCGGCTTCCATCGCCATCACACGCTGCATCTGCTGGGGAATCTCCACATCCTTCATCTCCAGCAGTTCAATCTCAACGCCCCACTCCGCCACATTCCCCCGGACGTTGTTCTGCAGCATTTCATTGATCTTGTCCCGGCTCTTCAGCACTTCATCCAGATCATGCTGCCCAATCACATTCCGCAAGCTCGTCAACGCCACCTGCTCCACCGCGCGCGTGTAGTTCTGGACCGTCAGCACCGCCTTCTCCGGATTCGCCACCTTGAACCAGAGCACCGCATTGACCTTCACCGTGACGCTATCCCGCGTGACCGTCTCCTGCTGCTCAATCGGACTGGTAATCACCCGCATGTCCACACGTGACTGCCTCTCCAGCCCCAGCGGCATCAGCCAGTAGAGCCCCGGCCCGCGCAGCCCCACATAACGGCCTAAACGAAAAATAACGGCCCGCTCATATTCGCGGGCCGTCCGTAATCCGGAGAGAAGGATAACGAAAAGAATCAGCAGCAACGGCATACCCTACATCCTATTGCCGTTGCTGCTCAAACGAAAGCGCTAATTACCGATATTGATCACGTCAGCCGGACTGGTCACCCCGCCCAGCAGCGCCGTCACCGTCTGATCGCCAAGTCCCGCAGTGGCAGGCACCACAACGTTGAACTGATACAGACCCGCATTGCCTGGAATCAGCCCGGCAAAGGAAACCGTGGCCTGCACGCCGCCGATTGTAATCACCGGAGAGTTCACACAGGGCGAAACCTGGCTGACCAGATTTCCAGCAGACGCCACCGGATTCGTGGCCCCGAAGCCCGTTCCATAGAGAACAATCGTCTCCCCGCGCTTCGCCGCCACCGTAGGACTCCCGAAGAAGCCCGGCGCCGCTGCCAGCGTTCCATCCACATGCGTCGCAGCCACATACTTGCCATCAAAGGTGAAGAAGGCCGGCGCCGCTGCCTGCAGAGTAACCGTCACGGGAGAAGCCGCCCCGCCCGCCGTAGTGACCTGCACTTGCACTGGCCCCGTAGACGTATCATCCGGTGTCAGAAAGTTCACCTGCCCCGGACTCACAAACTCCACGTAAGCAGGCTTGCCATTTACCGTCACAGATACACCGTCCAGCGAAGTCGGCAACGCACCATTCTTGATTTCATCCGCCCGCCAGGTTCGCGTATACGGTCCCAAGTTACTCCCGTAAACCGTCAGCCAGCTGTTCGTCGAAGCCGCTCCTGCCTTGAAGCTCGCCGCACTCACAATACTCCCGGGTTGCACCACAGGAGTCTGCGGCTTGGCCGGCGTCAACGTAACATTCGTCGTGTAAATGTGGTCGCCGCTCGAACTGCTATTGTTATTCGCCGCATTCGCCGCCACATAGATCGTCACATTACCGGAATCCGTATCTGGCGGCATCCAGTCGAACTCCAGAATCGCAGGGCCGGCCGTGCCCGCTTTGGTTCCCGCAGCCACATGAGATAGGAACTGAATCGCGCCAGTCGGACAGGGCAGCGGCGTACCCGTGCTCGTCGGCGTGTAATTGCTGCAATAGAGTTGCGTCACGCCCGGCGTGGGGATGAGTGTGCCCGCCGCCAGATTTGCCGGGTCCTTCGCCAGCCGCGGAGAAACCTGAAATCCCCAGCGGCGCTGCGGATCATCCGTAATCCTGACCTGAATATGTTGCCGGATACCGGGGATATAAGTGGCATCCCCCGGCAGCAGGATCTCTACTTTCCCGCCACCACCGTTGAGCGGCGTGCCCCCGTGACACTGTGTGCAAGCGATCGGGTTATCGCCCGGGGCGGCTGACACACCCGGAGGCGGCCCGTAACTGTGTGCGGAAAGCAGCATCGGCACCATCGCGGCCGACGCCAGTAACCCTGCTGAAAAAAGGCGCTGTTTGGTATTCATGATCGTTAGGACCATGTTCGCCAAAGCAGCGCCGTCTTTAGTCGCCAAGTTGTTAATTCGCTGTAAAAAGCGTCGTCCTCAGAACAACAGCTTCAATGCCAGTTGCAATACCCGCGGGTTGCCCGTTGTCGCCGTGATCGCGCCGAAGTTCGCCGAAGTAATCGCACCGCTCGGGTCCGCGAAGTTCACTACATTGAGAACGTTAAAGAACTCACTGCGGAATTCCGCCCGGAAGCGCTCTGTTACCGCGATCTGCTTGTTGAGTGACAGATCCAGGTTGCGCTGCGACGGTCCGCGCATCGTATTCCGCCCCACGTTCCCGAAGAAATTCCCGGCCCGCGCGAACGCCGCTGTATTGAAGTACTGCGTCAACCGGCTCTCCGTGGAACCTGTCTCAATCGTGGAAGCCTGGGTCGCACCGGCAGCCCAGTTCGCCCTGCTGCCGGACGTTCCATAGAATGCACCGCCGCCGCTGTCATTGATGGAGAAAGCGGTTCCCGTCTGGTAAACCGCAATGCCCGATAACATCCAGCCCTGAATCAGGCGCTTCCCCACTGCCGAAGCCGCCCACCCTGTCTTCGGTGTCGGAATCTCCCAGCCATAGTTGAAGATGAACCTGTGCTTCCGGTCAAAATCGGAAACACCCTTGCTCGTCCAGATCTTTGATTCATCACCGGTAATTTCGCTGAAGATACTCGTTGACCCGCCGGAAGTATCATCAATCGACCGCGCGAAAGTATAGGAGAACAGGAACCGGATACCCTTGCTCATCCGACGCGTCACGCTCATCTGCATCGAGTTATAACGTGAGTCCGCCGCGGTCTCTTCCGCCAGCAACCCTGACGGCGAGAAGCCCACGTAAGGCACGCGCAAAGACGTGTTCGCCGAGGTGTTCGTGGTTTCCCCGTTCACCGGTGCCGTCGGACTCGCCAGCACGGCCTGATTGATCGCGCGCCGGTCCGGTAGATTCGTTCCCTTGCTGCCGGAGTAACCCACTTCCAGCAGCGTATCCCGCAGGATCTCGTACTGGAAGTTCACTCCCCATTGCTGGATATAAGGCGTCTTCAGATTGGGGTCCATTGAATTCAGCCCCAATGCCGGATGATCGTTCGTATACGGAGGCGCATACAGCAACGGCAGCACCGGATACTGTCTCTGCAGCGGCAGATTCGGGAAGGGATCCTGCAACGTCGCCGCGATATTCGCCGTACCCGTCAAATCTGTCCGAAGATAGTTCGGAGCCGATTGCGAGGTAAGTAATCCCAACTGGTTCGAAAGCCGGTCGAAGAAGATCCCGTATCCGCCGCGCACAACAAGTTTGTTCGTCGCCCGGTAAGCAAAGCCAACCCGTGGCGCGAAGTTCTTGTCCGGCGAGTTATGCGTAAACTGCGGGTCCACCTTCGGCAGTCCGGCAAGCGGCACTTTCGCAGTGCTGGATTGCACAAAACCGGCCGACGTGCTCCCTCCTGCCGGCGGTGCCTGATACAGCGTATAGTCGAAGTTACCCCGGCGTCCGAATTGATCCACCGGCCAGCCCAGATAATCCCAGCGCACACCAAGATTTAACGTCAGCCGCGACGTTACCTTCCAGTCATCCTGCACAAACAACCCGGCATCCGTAATCCGGTCCGCTCCATCCGGAATCCCGCTGGCCACGCTGGAGGTCGTGATATTGCTGTATCCACTGCCGTTGCCGCCCGCGGATGTCGCCGTTCCCGCCCGCCCAATGAGAAAGTCACCAAACGAGGGGATCGACAGCGAACCCCGGTACCGGTTCCGGCTGTAGTAGTTATCGTCATAGCGCCGGCCTTCATAGCCGAACTTCAACTGGTGCGCCCCTTTGATCCAGCTCAGCGTATCGCTGTAATGCCAGGTCGTCGGAAACACCCCTTGATCACCATTCACGTCATAACCAACCGCAAAGGCACCAGTGACGGAGATCGAAGGAATGTCCGGATACTCTGAGGAATTGAACCGGTTCATCCCGATACTCTTCAAGGTCACCGTGCTCTGTGGATTCACCACACCCAGCACCCGCGACACACCAAAGCGCGCTTCATTCACCAGCGAAGAAGTGAGAATGTGCGTATCAATCAGGCTAAATAAGCGGCCCTTGAAATCCTGCGTTGTGCCGAAGCCCGGAACGTTGGCCGTGCCGAAGGGCTTGTAAGTCGGCTGGTCCGACATCATCATCTTGAAGCTAAGATGGTTGGCCTCCGTGAAGTTATGGTCAATGTTGAGAATGCCCTGGTCATCGTTGTAAGTGGCCGGAGTCGCCACCGCGTAATTAACTCCCGTCGCATTGATCTGCGGCGAGGGAATCACATAAGTACCATCGGCAAACTTCAGGTTCAGCAGGGCAAGTGCCACAGGGCTGATATTTGAGCCATCCGCCAGCAGCGTCGTGCCGCCTTTCGATACCTTGGCCCCCGCGAACACCTTGCCCAGCGAAGCCGCGGAACGGTCCTGCGGAATCAACGGCAGACTCAAAGACGTTGCGCCCGAAAGTCCATTGATCTGTCTCGTTCCCTGATAGGACAGGAACACGAACGTCTTGTTCTTCCGCACCGGTCCGCCAATCGTGCCGCCATACTGGTTCTGGTTCAGCTCTGGACGCTTCTGCCCCGTCGCATTGAAGAAGAAGCTATTGGCATTCATGTCCGTATTTCGGAAAAACTCAAACATAGACCCGTGGATGGAATTCGAACCCGACCGCGTGAGCAGTGAGATATTCGCACCTCCACTACGCCCGCTCTGCGCGTCATACAAGCTGGTTTGGACCTTGAACTCCTGAATCGCTTCCGGTGATGGCACCAGAATTCCGTTCGAGCCCACGCCATTATCTGAAGCGCTGTTCGTGTGGATGTTCATCGCGTCCACACCATCAATAGTGATCGCGTTGGACGTCGTCCGCGCACCGCCCGAAGAAATCGTCTGCGTTCCCCGGCCCAAAGCCGCCGCATTGTTCAATGCCGACGAACTGCCCGGTGACAACGTCAGCAACTGCGTGAAGTTCCTCGTCGAAAGCGGCAGCTCCCGCACCGCCGACCCATCCACCACCCGGCCTGTCGCCGAAGATTCCGTCTGCAGCACCGTCGCCGACGCCGTCACTTCGATCTTCGCCCCCACCGCCGCCGGCTTCAGCACCGCATCCACGGCGATACGCTCCGTCACATGCAATTCCGCCGTCTCAGCCAGCGGACCCATCCCCGGAGCCTCAAACGTGATTTCATACGTGCCCGGCGTCAGCAGCGGAAAGCTGTAGACACCCCGCGCATCCGTCTTCGTCTCGCGCCGTTCCTCAATCGTCTTGTTCAGCGCCGTGACTTTCGCGCCCGGAATGACTGCTTTGCTGCTATCCGTTACGGTGCCCGTAATGGTGCCGCTGGTCTGCGCGAAGAGACTTCCCGCAGCCAGTGCCAGTAGAAACACTTGCTTCAAACATCTCGACATAACGTGGTCCAATCCTTCGTGTGCCTTGTCAGGCGGTTCCAAAATGTACTGATTTCCGTTCCCTGCCCAGCAGGGTCATCCCAATCGCCATCGCCATGACAGCGCCAGCCGTGGAGGCCATCGCTACGGCGTAACTCGTCTCATGCGCCAGCAGCGTCTCCAGGTAAACCACCACGCTCGCCAGCACCACCCCGCATTGATTTCCAAAACCCGGCAAAAACCCGCGCACGGAATCCGGGGAAAGCTCCGTCAGTTGCGCCGGAACCACACCCCACGCTCCCTGAATGCAGAACTGGATCAGAAACGCCCCCGTCACCAGCAACGGCAGCGCGGGCGCAAACGCCCAGATCGGGATCACCAAAATCCCCAGCCCCAGCGCCACTACAATAGAGCGCCGCCGCCCAAAGCGGTCAGACAGCAAGCCGCCCAGCGTCCCGCCAACAATCGCCCCCACCATGGAGAACGCAGTCAGCGCCGCCCTCTGGCCGGTCTTGAACCCCCATTGCCGCTCCAGAAAGGTCGGATACATGTCCTGTGACCCGTGTGCCACCATGTGCATGGTCATGGCGAAAAGAGTCATATAAAGGAAGAGCTTCCAGTTCGCAAACAGCGCCATCCGCAATCCCTGCCAGGTCTCATGGCGGGTCTGCTTCCATACCTCTGACTCTTCCACTTGCGTCGCTACAAACACAGCCGCCAGTAAGGCCGGAATCGCAGCCAGGAAGAACAGCGGCCGCCAGCCGAATTTGTCGAACAACAGAAAATAGGCCAGCGCCGCCAGCAAATACCCCACCGCGTACCCCTGCTGCAAAATCCCGGAGAACAACCCGCGCCGGTTCGCCGACACCTTTTCCATCGCCAGCGATGCCCCCACACCCCACTGCCCGCCCATCACCACACCGAACAGCGCCCGCGACGCCAGGAACAATGTGAAGTCCGTAGCCAAGCCAGACAGGCACTGCACCACCGCGCAAAGAAGAAGGTTGCAGACCAGCGGCATCTTCCGCCCATACCGGTCCGCCAGCAATCCAAAGAGGAATCCACCCACCGGACGGCACGACAGCGTCGTCACAATCGCCAGCGAAACCGTGGAATCCACCTTGTGAAAATCCCGCCCCAGCGCCGTCAGGCAAAAGACCACAAGGAAGAAATCGAATGCGTCGATGGTCCAGCCGAGAGTTCCCGCAACGAATGCTGCAGTCCTTCCCGACCTCTTCGGACTGTTTGTCAATCCCGTTTCGACAAGCATTTGTTTATGGAGTGTATTTGGATTCTCTGGCACAGGTACTCTAGGCGCTCTAAAAACTTCTAAAGTTTCTCTAATTCCTTTGCGGAATCAGTAGTTTCCAAACGCGATACAATACCGTTACCGATTTCGCCCCGGGTGGCATGACAAAGCAGGCAACTGAGATGTACGAGTTTGGACCGTTCCGGCTCGACCCCACAAACCGCGAACTCACTCGCGAAGGGGCCGCCGTAACGCTGCCGCCCCGCGCCTTTGACACGCTCGTCGTCCTCGTCCGGGCCCAGGGTCAACTGGTCTCGAAGAATGATCTGCTCACCCAGGTCTGGAAGGATTCCATCGTCGAAGAGTCCAGCCTGACCATGGCCATCTCCGTCCTGCGGAAGGCGCTCGGCGACGAAGAGGCGAAGCGCCGCTACATCGCCACCGTCGCCAAATCCGGCTACCGCTTCATCGGCGAGGTCCGCGTCTTGGGCGAAATTCCCGAGCCCCAGCCCGCTCCTGTCGTACCCCCCGCGATAACCCCGGAGATAACCAACGCGTCCCGCACCCTCCCCGCCTGGACCGGTTGGCTCCTGCTCCTCCTTTTCATCCTCCCGGTCTCCTTCATCTTCTGGAAGCAGCGGAACCCCTCCACGGAATCCGTCGCCGTACTGCCATTTCGAAACCTGTCCGGCGACGCCGCCAAAGATTACCTCGGCATCGGCATCACGGACGCCCTCATCACCCGGCTCAGCGGCGAAAAAGCCCTCATCATCCGCCCCACCAGCGCTGTGATGAAATACACTTCCTCCGCCCTCGATCCTGTCGCCGCCGGCAAAGAGCAGGGCGTCGACATGGTGCTCGATGGCAAGGTCCAAACCTCTGACACCCTGATCCGGATCACGGTCCAAATCCTCCGCGTTTCTGACGGTTCCACCATCTGGTCCGGCAAATTTGAACAATCCCCGTCCCAGATGTTCCTGCTGCAGGATGCCGCGGCGGAAAGCATCGCTGGTGCCGTGCTCAACTCCATCGGCCGCTCGGAAGACAGGAAGAAGAGCGCGCCCCCCGTCACCGCCAGCAGCAAGGCCTATGACTTCTACATGCGCGGTCGCTACTTCTGGAACCGGCGCACCGAAGAGAACCTCCGCCGCGGCATTGATTACTTCCAAAAAGCCATCGCCGAAGATCCCAACTACGCACTCGCCCATGCCGGACTCGCAGATTCCTACGCCTTAATGGCCTCCTTCTCCGCCGAACCCGGCCAGAAAACGGAACCAGCAGCCAAGGCCGCCGCACTCCGGGCCATCGAATTGGACAAAACTCTGGCCGAACCCCACGCCTCCCTCGGCATGCTTTCCTTCTTTACAGACTGGAACGGCCCTGCCGCCGAGCGCGAGTTCCGCAACGCCATCGTACTCAAGCCGAACTACGCCACCGCCCATCACTGGTATGCCCTCGATCTGGCCGCCATGGGAAGGCTCTCGGAATCTCTCGCAGAAATCCACCGCGCCGAAGAACTCGACCCCCTCTCGCTCATCATCTCCACCAATGTCGGCTGGGTGCTCTATTTCAACCGCCGCTATGACGAAGCTATCGTCCAATACCGCAAGGCGCTGGAACTCGACCCCCACTTCGCGCGCGCCCGCACCCGCCTCGGAATTGCTTACCTGGCCAAGCATGAGACAGCCGCCGGCATCCGGGAACTGGAAACCGCCGTCGGTGACTCCGGCGATGATCCTTATATATCCGGCGTATTAGGCGGCGCAAAAGCCATGGCCGGTGACCGCCAGGGCGCACAGGCCATTCTTCGCGAACTCACCGCAAGATCAGCCTCACACTATGTCCCGCCCTTCGCCTTTGCCCTCGTCTATGTCGGACTCGCAGATAAAGACAACGCACTGCAATGGCTTGAGAAAGCGACAGCCGACCATTCCACTTCCATGGTTTATGCCAAAGTGGATCCCTCACTCGATCCACTCCGCAACGATGTTCGCTTTCAAGCAATCCTCTCCCGGATGAACTTCTGATAGCGAAAGAGGTATTACTATGACGCGACAGGTAGCCGCACAGGATAACAAAAACATGTTACGGTACTAACAGGACTCGCTTGCTCCACCTGGACCTTTACACGCTTACGGCCGTAGCGTCCGCGAACTTCCTCTTAGCCGGAATAGGCCTGCTATCGGTGCGTCAAATGAACCAGGGCTGCTCTGGTTTGCGGCGTTGCTCTATTGCCTGCCTCTCTCTGGCACTGGCTTTTGCCGTCATTTCCCTTAGCCTGGCCAACCCCACCAAGCCCAGAATTCTACTGATTAATGTCTTTTTCCTGAACGGAGCCATTCTCCTGCTGGATGGCATTCGCGCCTTCCGCGGCTTCGCCCGCCCTGTACGTTTGTATATTCTCGTGACCGGGATCTTCGCGGCGGCATTCTGCTGGTTCCTCTATGTGGACGATTCGCCAGCCGTCCGCTCCGCTATGCGGGCTTTCTTTCTCGGAACCATCGCTCTTTCTGCAACCGCCTCACTTGCGCTGAAGGTACCCCGCAGAGACCGGGCGGTCTATATCCCCACTGCGGCGGCCTTCGGAGGTTATGCACTAAGTGCCTATGTCCGCGGCTTTGCAGGCATCTTCGGACCGCATTGGAATAACTCCCAGCCCGGCATTTGGGACTATGTCAGCGTTGTGACTCTGAACCTGTTCGCCCCTTCCTTTGCCTTCGGACTTTCTATGGCGGCCAACCTGCGTCTGCAGCGCAATGTGGAACGGATGGCTTATTACGACGTCCTCACAGATCTGCCCAACCGCCGCCATTTCGAAGAACACCTCGAAGCCGCCGAACGCAAAGCCTTCGCAAACAATGAACGACTGGCCTTGATTTACTGCGATCTCGATGACTTCAAGCACATCAACGACACTTACGGTCACGAACGCGGAGACGCTGCGCTGCGCACCGTCGCTTCCAAACTGCGAAGCGTCGTCGGCAACGACACTTGCCTCTCCCGCGTTGGCGGAGATGAGTTCGTCCTCCTGATCGAAAACGCGCCGGAACGCGAAGAGATCATCGAATTGATCGACAGACTTCGCGCGGCGGTCGAAATAGAACCTCTCTTGCGGATTAGCTGCGGCGTCGCCGTGCTGCCGGAGGACGTCGGCAGTGCCTCCGATCTCATCCGTCTCGCCGACGCCGGCATGTATATGCTCAAACAAAACGGCCGCTCCGCCGAAACCGCTGCTTAAAATAGGGGGAACGTGAAGAACACGCTCCTTCTCCTGCTCACAGCGCTTCCCCTCTGCGCACAACCGGTATTCACTGACGCCTTCCCGGCCCAGGAATTCGCCGCCCACCGCAATGCCGTGATGGCCGCAATTGGACAAGGAGTCGCCATCCTCCAGGGCACTACCGAGCGCCCCGGCGAACAGGCACTCCGCCAAAGCAACCAGTTCTTCTATGTCAGCGGAGTAGTGGAACCGCGGGCCATCTTGATCATCGATGGCCGCGCCAAAACATCCACCCTGTTTCTCAATCCCTACAACCAGCGACGCGAGACGATGATGTTCGGCCCCGGTCTTTTCCCCGGCGAAGCCGCCGCGAAGGCCACCGGGATTGATGCCGTCCTGCCCCGCGAAGACTTTCGCAAAGCTCTCGAAACCATCGCCCGCGAAGGCCGCACTATCTTCACGCCCTACCGCCCGGAAGTGCTGGGCGAAGCCTCCGCCTCCGATCCCGCCGCACTCGCCCGCAATACCAAAGCCGACCCCTGGGATGGACGCATCTCCCGGGAAGAAGCCTTTCTCGCGCACCTGAAAGAAGTCGCCGCCAAGTCTGAGTTCCAGGATCTCGATCCCATCCTGGATAAGTTGCGCGGTACCAAAACACTACGCGAGATCGCCGTCATCCGCGAAGCCACGCGCATTACCGGAATGGCAATCATCGAGGCGATGCGCGATTGCCGCCCCGGTATCAAGGAATACGAACTCCAGGCCGACGCCGAGTTCGTCTTCAAGAAGTACGGCGCTTATGGACCGTCTTACTTCGCCCTGATCGCCACGGGACAGAATACCTGGTATAGCCACTATCACAAAGACACTGCAGTGTTGCAGGATGGCGACTTACTCCAGTTTGACTATGCGCCGGACTATAAGAACTACCAGTCCGATGTTACCCGCGTCTTCCCCGTCAACGGTAAGTTCACCGCACGGCAGAAGGAGTTCTACGGGATCTATCTCAAGCTTTATCAGGCCGTGATGACTTCCATTGAAGTGCACCAGAAGCCCTCTGCCATCATTGCAAAAGCGGTCAAGAAGATGGATGCGATTCTTGCTGCATACCCTTTCACCGATAACCGCATCAAGGCCGCCGCCCAGACCTTCGTCGATAAGTACCGCAACAGCCGCGGCAACAGTCTCGGCCACACCGTCGGCCTGGAGGTTCACGATGTCCGCAACCCCACGGAAACCCTGGAACCAGGCCAGATCTTCACCATCGAGCCCGCCATGCTGATCCCCGAAGAACACGTCGGCATCCGCCTCGAAGATATGATCCTCATCACCGGGACCGGCTATGAAAACCTCTCCGCCTTCGTACCGGTCGAGATAGAAGATATCGAGAAGATGATGAGCGGCCACAAGGGCCTGAGTGACGCACTATGGGTTCCGCGTTAGAAAAGGAAGCGGGACTCGCACCGCATGTCATTAAACGATCTGTATCTACCGCTTGATGTTCGTGCGCCATTCTGGCGCGCGTGCCCAGGCAAAGACAACCGCCGCGTGCACTCCATTACAGGCCGGAAATGGGACACCCTGGAATACGCTCATGTTCCCGGGTCCATCTGTATCTATTGCTTGATGTTCGTGCGCCATTCTGGCGCGCGCGCCCAGGCAAAGATAACTTCCCGAAACAGGCGGCAGCGGCTGGCAGCCGCATGTTCAAAATCACAACTGATTGTGACTGATTATTCCAGACATTGGAATAATCACCATTCTGTGAGAAGCACTCCATTAGCTAATTCCCGGAAGCGGCTTGGCTTCCCTGCGAATGATTACGGACGTGACTTTGAAATGCGTAGTAAGACCGAATGGGCGAATTCATAGCTTCGGTTCTTGCAGACGCAGGAACGCGAGAGAGCATGACTTTGGACCAGCGGTCTGTAGCGCGTACAACCCCTACTTCCCGGCGCGAAGCAAGATGCCTTCCAGGTGCAGCCGGATGGAGCCGACCCAGATAGGACCGCGGTCCCGGTTATAACCGGGATTCCAAACCCTCTGTCCATCTACTGAGATCGTCACTCCATGCCACGCATGCGTATTGTAGTAAGTCTCAATGATACTCTCGCGGCCATAGTTCAGATTGCCATCTCCCAGCAGAAAGCCCTGGCCGCCAAGTTTCAAGTATTCGCGGTGGTCGCCGGAGATGGCATTACTGACAAACGCCAAACCAGCCTTATCTTCTTTGCGGTGCCACTTCGTCCCGCGGAGATCCATGCCACCGGAAAACGACTGGTCAATCTCCGTGTAAGCGAACGACTCATAGTGCCCTTCATTCCAACTCGCCCGCGCAAAAGCCCGCAAGTCTCTGGTAACTTCCTGATCCATATTAAGACCGAAGCCGTACTTGAGATTGCTTTGCTTGCGGTGTAAAGTTACATCAGGCGTGGCATCAATATGCGCTTCCCACGCATGAATGGCATCCCGGTAGCTCCCCATGTTGGCATGGTTCAGGAACAACAGGGGACGGATCGTTGTCAAACGGTGCGGCACAAGTTCCCGGCGCAGTTCCAGTTCGAAGTTATCCGCCCTGGAGCGCGAGACATTCGCATCCAGATGAATACCATTCGCCACTTTCGGCATAAGTTGCGCGCCGTAGCGGAAACTCCAGGCCTTGTCCGTATACTCAACCACCAACCCATACGTATAGCCCCTGGTATCAGCGGCATAATCGTAAGCGCCATTGTTATCAAGCGACCAGTTCATGAACTGGTAGTGGCTGTCACTGCCCACCGGATTCACATCAAACCAATCCACCGTACCCATCTTGCCGAACCGGATATCCAGCCGCCGCACGGGCAGAATTCCAGCGAACTGAAACGGCCCCTTCTCCACCTCATTCGTTTCCTTCGAAAGCGGAATCATATGATGCAGCATGATCCGTGCGACATAAGGTGCCTGACCTAGAGTCGGGTTCCGGACAACATCCAAATTCGTGAAGCCTGCGACACCAAGCGCTTCCCCGATACCGTGACCTCCGGATTCTTCGATATCGAAGGCAATGTCCGTGTTATCGGTGATCCGGAAGCCGGTATAAAGAGTCGCAACACGGGACGTGACAGCCTGCGTGTTCGCAGAAAGGCTGTTCGGTCCATCGTACGGAGATTTGAATGTCCGGTGTCCCTGTGTGATGAAGTTCACCTGCCCGGAGAGCCAGAACTTATCGCCGAAAGTTTCGGCGTCCTGTGCCTCCATGCAACCGCAGGCGACGAGGGTCAGTAAGAGTAGCCGCACTTACCTCAGCGCCTCCAGTTCCTTCTTGGCGATATCTTCGGGAAGTGCGGCGTAGCCAAGGGAGGCGCATTGTTTCTGGCCCGAAGTCAGCATCCAGCGGAGGAAACTCTTCATGGCGGCATTCCTTTCCGGGGAGGCAAATGTCTCCGGAACAATCAGATAAGTAAAGCCCGTAATTGGATAAGCCGCCGGGCCAGAGTAAGCAGTCAGTGAAGCCAGACTGGGCGAAACATACCTGCCTGCAGCATTGCGAATCGAACCATAAGTAAGCCGCGAGCGCAGGGCATAGATGAACTCCACGTAGCCCAGCGAATCCGGCGTATTGGCAACTGCCGCCGCAACACCATCGTTACCCGCTGCTCCCTCTCCGACCGGCCATTTGACCGCGGTGCCGGAACCGACCGACATCTTCCAGTCATTACTCGTCTGGCTCAGATATCCAGTGAAGAGATAAGTGGTCCCGCTAGCATCGGAACGGTGAATGACCGCGATCCTGCGTGCAGGAAGAGCAACTCCTTTGTTGACCACACGGATAGCGGGGTCATTCCACTGCTGGATCTTCCCCAGATAGATACCAGCCAGTATCTCCGGTGTAAATCGCAGGTCGCCGGTAACTCCTTCGAGATGATACGCCGGCACAACGCCGCCGATCACCGTCGGAATCTGCCGCACCTTCACCGGTATCGCAACCATTTCGTCAGCGGTGAGCGGCGCGTCCGATGCGGCGAAGTCCACTTCCCGCTTCTTCAGTGCTTCAATTCCCGCGCCGGAACCAACAGCGCGGTAAGTAATTGGGATCTCCGGCGATTTCAGTAAGAACGTCGCGAACCATTTTTCATATAACGGACCGGGGAAAGTCGCCCCGCTGCCCGTCAATACTTCAGCCGCTTGCTGCGATACCGCAGGCCTCACTCCCTGTTTCGCCTGCATCGCCACGAGCAGTTGTCGAATCACTTGACCAGCCAGATTGCGGTTGATGTCATGCGAGCCAATCCGGCTTGGCGTGGCGAGATAAGACCATACCGTGTCCTGGGATTGCGTCTTCAACTCGACGGAGAGAAAGCCACCATACACAGGCTGCGAGTCACTATTCACCCGGACCACGCGGGGGTTAGTGCCAATGTACCCGCGCACGTAAGTTTCGCCGCTGCCGGAGACAATGAAATCCGCCCCGGCGGCATCCTTGACGACCGTGACGCCATGCTCTTTGCCGAGCAGGGAGACCAGTTCTCTCTGCAGTTCCGCCGCGCCGGATTTCTGTGGAAACGGCTCCAAATAGACGCGGGGACCCGCTGCGAATGCGGTGAAGGCCAGTCCGAGTACGAGTGTAAGCCGAAGGAACAAGACTTCCAGCGTACCGGGATTCGGCGGGCCTGTCAGTCACAGAACCGTAACGGTCTGGTTAGCGTTTCTTGTCCCTGTCGTCATCATCCACATCCAGCGAGAAGGGGCTGAAGATGGATTGCGGAGTTTTGGGATAGGCCGTGCCGTAACCTTTCACGCTTCGCCAGAGGATTTGGTTGAGTGAGTTTGATGGCGCAGCGTCCGGCACATCCCATCGCATCTTAGCGGATGCGACGGCGTCTTTCTTCTGCTGCCCGCGGAGTTCCGCCGTTTGGCGGTTCTTTTCAAAGAGCGACTGCTTCGGCGTTTCCGCCGTGAACGGTGTGAAGTCGGGGGCCGTTTGGAAGCTTGCACTCATGTCTGTCGCGATCCGGTCGAAGATCGTGAGTGGTGCCAGACCCATAATCTGCTCGATGGTCTTCAGCATGCTTGGGTGCGAGTAGAAGGTGGAGTCCACCGCACCGCGCTTGGCGTAAGGACTGGCGATGAAAGCAGTAGTGCGGTGCCCATCCACGTGGTCTACGCCACCCTGCGCGTCGTCCTCCACAATGAAGACCGCCATGCTCTTCCAGAAGGGCGAATGACTCAGACCTTCCACGATTTGACCGACTGCGAAATCATTATCGGCAACCATCGCGCTGGGCGTGGGGGAACCGGGGTCCGTGCCATTGGTGTGGTCGGCAGTAAGTGCCATCATGACCAGATTCGGCATCTGGCGGGCGGTGGTCCACTTCTTCAGATCCGCAAGAAAGATCTGCGCGCGGACGACATCTGGAATCGCGGTGGAGTAACCAGGGTAATTCGCAGCGAGGATCTTATTCAGCGGTTCAAGCGGCGCGACCGTCTTCCAACTGGACGTGAAATCCTGCCCCGCCTTCCAGGCATCCATCAACTGGAAGCGGTTCAGCGGACCCTGCACTAGGTTCGTCCCGGCATATTCTCCATAGATCCGGACCGACTTGTTCTTCTTGAGCGCGGCATCCCAGAGAAAGCCTGTGTTGGAGTAAGCCATGGGATCCGTGCCGTCGAAGGGATAGCTTCGTGTGGTGTAAGCCGGCCACAAGCAGTAATCTGTCTCATTCGATTGCGTGATCCACTGGTGCCCATCAGCGGAGTTGCCGCCGACGGCGTAGAAGTTATCGAGCAGCACGAACTGTTCGGCGAGCTTGTGCTGATTGGGAGTAACATCGCGCCCCCAGAGAACCATGGAGGGATCACCATTGCCTTTCTTCACGTCACCCAGGATTTGGTCATAAGTCCGGTTTTCCTTGATGATGAAGACGACATGATCGATGGGCGAAGGTGGCGTGGGTACGGGGCGCGCGGCGACGGCTGGACCAACGGGAAGGTGGTTATTCTGCGCAACGGCGGCTGTATAAGATGCCAGTTCCGCCACATTCGGCACGGGAATCACAGCTACGGAGCCGCGGACTGCATGGACGAAGCGGCGCTTCGGCTCATTCTGGTAACCCGAGCCTGAGCCCAGCAGAGTGGATACGGCGAGATACTTTCCTTCTGGACTTAGTGCGAGTCCGCTGGGATACCAGGCGGTGGGAATTAGTCCCAGGATCTTGCCGGTTGCGGTGGAGACGGTGGCGATGGCATTGATGCCGCCGCAGGCAACATAGAGTGTGGAGCCATCCGAAGAGATTGCCAGCGCGGTGGGTGCGATTCCCCCAACATGTTCCCGGAAAGGTTCAATCGGGATGGTCTTCAGCACTTTATCGGTGGACATATCAATGACCGAGACGCTGTCCTGATTGCCGTTCGCAACGTAGAGACGGTTGTGGGAAAGGTCCGCGGCCATAGCGGTGGGGTGCAGGCCGGTGGAGATCTCATTGATCACATGGCCGGTGGAGAGGTCGACGTGGGTTACCGTGCCGGTTGCGGCGATGCCGCGGGTATCCACCACAATCTGATCGCCCTTGTCTCCGAGTCCGACGCGGCCGGTGAGATCTTTGGGGCCGGGGCGTTTTCCGCCCCAGTTGCTGATGTAAGCGGAGAGGCCATCCTTATCCATGACGGCACCGAACGGGACCATGCCTGTATCGAAGCGCAGCACGGTGGTTTGGGCGGTGACGTCGACGACCTCGACCTGATGACTGCCAGTGAGCGCGACAACCGCCAGGTGGGATTTGGGGGAATAAGCCAGGCTGCCCGCGACATAGCGACCGGGAGTGGCGGAGACGGTTTTGTAAGTTCCCGCTGCGTCAATGGAACCGAGTTCCACTTGTTTGGGGTTCATTCCGCTGACAAGTAATTGCCCCGTGCCGGCGTCGAATTGCAACCCCTGCAGACCGGAGGTGCCCGGGCGGCCGATCTTGTGGAGGACACGGTTTTCGTGCCAGTCCATGTAAAAAACGGTGTTGGAGTTCAGAACCCAGATTTCAGAGGGTTTCGCGCCGAAGGCAACGCCTTGGACGCGGCCGGAGAAGATGCTTTGCATCCCTGCCGGGGTGATGTGCTGTCTGGTGGTCACCACGCCGGGGTCGGTGACGGAGCGCAGGGGATCAGACGGCATCTGTGCCAGTGCCGGGATCGAGAGCGCCAGGAGGACAGTGATTTTCATGTCTACTCCATTGAATCAGGAATCGGCGGTGGAGTCGCGATAGTATCGCAGATGTCATGAAAAAAGGTGTGGCGTTGGTTACAGGAGCGGGCAGCGGCATTGGACGTGCGGCGAGCCTGGGGTTGCAGAAGGCTGGTTATTCCGTCGTTTTGGCCGGCCGCCGGGCGGAGGAACTGGAAAAGACGGCTGCGATGGCGGATCCGGATGGCGGCGCGATGTTGGCCGTGCCCTCGGATCTGACCGTGCCGGAACAGGTGACGGCGCTGTTCGCCAGGGTCAAGAGTGAGTTTGGACGGCTGGACGTTCTGTTCAACAATGCCGGACGTGGTGCGCCTGCTGTTCCGATGGATGAACTGACCTATGAACAGTGGATGAGCGTGGTGAATATCAACCTGACGGGTGCCTTTCTCTGCGCGCAGGCCGCGATGCGGCTGATGAAGACGCAGGACCCGATGGGCGGGAGGATCATCAACAATGGTTCCATTTCCGCACAGGTGCCGAGGCCGAATTCAGCGCCGTACACAGCGACGAAGCATGCCATCACGGGACTGACGCGGAGTATTTCTCTGGACGGGCGGCCGTTCCATATTGCCTGCGGACAGATTGATATCGGCAATGCGGCGACCGAGATGACGGAGCGGATGAATGCGGGTGTGCCGCAGGCGGACGGGTCCATCAAAGTGGAGCCCCGGATGAATGTGCAGCATGTGGCTGATGCCGTGGTGTACATGGCCAATCTGCCGCTGGATGCGAACGTGCAGTTCATGACGGTGATGGCGACCACGATGCCATATATTGGCCGGGGATAAACTATCTGGAGTTCTATGCGGACACTCACTTTATTGCTTGCCTCGGTAATCAGCTGCGCGGCTGCTGACCGGTTTGATGTTGTAGTTTACGGCGGAACGGCCGGCGGCGTGATTGCCGCTGTGTCCTCTGCCCGGGAAGGATTGAAAACAGCGCTGATTGAGCCGACCAAACATATTGGCGGCATGGTATCGGGCGGCCTCGGATTCACTGATTTCGGCAAGAAGGAAGTGATTGGCGGTTACTCGCTGGAGTTCTATTTTCGAGTGGGGCGCTACTACGGGATGAGCCAATATGGCAATGAGGTCAGCTGGTATCACGAGCCGCACGTGGCGGAACAGATCTTCCGGCAGATGCTGCGGGAAGCGAATGTGACCGTGGTGGAAGGCAAGCGGCTCAAGGAAAAGGGTGGAGTCCGCAAGACGGGCTTGAAACTGACCGAGATCGAGATGGAAGACGGCGCATCTTATGCCGCAGATATCTTCATTGACAGTTCCTATGAAGGCGATGTGATGGCGCAATCCGGGGTAAGTTACACCTGGGGGCGCGAGGGTACGGCGCAGTATGGCGAAACGCTCGCGGGTGTTCGGGATAAGACGCCGTTCCACCAGTTTCTGGTGGATGTGAATCCGAGGGATGCCAATGGGAACCTGCTGCCGGAGGTTTCGGCGAACAAGCCGCCGGCGCCGGGGTCGGCCGATAAGTTGGTGCAGGCCTATAACTACCGGATGTGTTTTTCCAATGTGGCGGGCAAGCAGGTGGCCTTCCCGAAACCGGCTGGCTATGATCCAAAGCGTTATGAGATTCTGCTGCGCTGGATTGAGGCGCGTACGGCGAAGGAAGGCAAGGCTCCGGGAATCAATACGGTGTTGAAGGTGGATGTGCTGCCGAACGGTACTTCTGACGTCAACAACAATGGTGCGGTCTCCACCGATTACATTGGCGGCAGCTGGGAGTATCCGGATGCGACTTATGCCAAACGGGCGGAGATCTGGAAGGCGCACAAAGACTACATCGCAGGCCTGTTATATACGCTGGCAAATAATGACCGGATTCCGAAAGCCCTGCATGATGAGGTGAACAAGTGGGGTCTCTGCAAAGAAGAGTTTGTGGACAATGATTACTGGCCCTATCAGCTTTATATCCGTGAGGCGCGGCGGATGGTCGGCGAATATGTCGCGATCCAGAAAGATTTGCAGACCGAACTGACCAAGCCGGACCCGATCGGGATGGGAAGTTACAACAGCGACTCCCATAACATCGAGCGGATTGTGGATGAACAGGGGCTGGCCCGCAATGAAGGTGACATGCAGGTGGGCGTGAAGCCGTACCAGATCCCCTACCGGGTGTTGACCCCGAAGAAGAGTGAAGCGGTGAACCTGCTGGTGCCAGTGTGCTTCTCCGCCAGCCATGTCGCGTATTCCTCCATGCGGATGGAACCGCAGTACATGATCATGGGCCAGGCTGCCGGTGTGGCGGCGCGGCTGGCGATCAAGGGCAAGACCGCGGTGCAGGATATCGACACCAAGGCACTTATTACTGTCTTGAAGCGCAACGGCGCGACGATGGAGTATGTCCCTTCGGCACAGACGGCCGCGGTTAACGCGATCCGGAAGTTCGTGAAGTAAGAGGCACAAACTTGGCGGAGCAGCCGGGGTTTGGAGTTGCTCCGTTCCGCTTGACGTCGGCATGCTCTTCCACGGTCTTGGTGCCTGCGGGAAGAACCACGTTTTCAAAGATCATGCCCAGCCGGTGGGCATCATCGAAGCCCTGCAGAGTTACTTTGCCCGGCGTGGAGACGGTAACATTGCGCAACTGGATGTTGGTGAACATAGGGAGGAGATCCCGGCGGTCACCGAAGTAAGAGTAGTTGGAATCCATATAAATGGGATTCTTCACGTTGCGGATGCAGACATCTTCATACACGATATCTTTCACCAGGCCGCCCTTGCTGGAGTTGGACTTGATGCGGATCCCGTTGTCCGCACCATCAATGGAAAGGTCAGTGACGAGAATGTCACTGGCACCACCATCGGTTTCACTGCCGATGGACATCCCGTGGCCGGAGTAAAAGTGGTTGTGCGAGATGGTCATGTGCGTGGTGGGTGCGCCTTTGCCCGCTTTGATCGCCACATTGTCATCCCCGGTGCTGATGAAGCAATGTGTGATGGTGACATTCGTGGAGTTGCCGGGGTCAATGCCATCGGTATTCCGGGCTGTTTTGGGCGTATCAATGGTGACGCCCCAGGCGGTGAAGCCGTTGCCGCCGGAGTAAGCCACGTGGAACTGCGGTGAGTTCTTGAGTGTGATCTTATACAGCGTGAAGTTATTGCATTTGGCAAGCTGCAGGATACGGGGGCAGCTTTGGTTGAGGTTCTTGACCTTGGCTTCCTGGGCGAGGTCCCACCAGGAGTCTTTTGGGCCGAGGATTTTGGCGTAACCGCGGCCGTCGATGATGCCATCACCCATGACTCCTGCGTCGGCGACGTTTGTTCCGGTTAGGATGTTCTTGCAGCCATGACCTTCTTTGGTGACGGTGCCGCAGGAGCCGGGTTTGAGATCGTAATCGCGGGCATTGCGCGAGGCGTAAAGGATGGTTTTCGCGTCCACCACGAGAGTTACTCCGGCGCGGAGTTGCAGGGGGCCGGTGAGAAAGCCGCCGCCGGTGAGGACGACTGCCTTGCCCTTTTCGCAATGGTCGAGGGCGTCCTGGATGCGGGCGGTATCCGGCTTCGACTCATCGGCTTCTGACAATTGCAGAGGCAATAGGGCTGTGAGGGTTTTGCAGGCCGCGGGGATCACGGGTTCGGTGACAGTCCGGGTGTCCTGAGCGAAGACGGCCGTGGCTGCGAGGAGGAGCAGAATGATTGCGCGCACCATCCTATTGTGCCGCAGCGGCTGACAGCAGCGGTGGAGCGGTGGTGCCGCAACAGCGTTTGTACTTTTTGCCGGAACCGCAGGGGCAGGGTGCGGTGCGGGCAACGGGCATGCGGGGAGGGGCGTCGGAGAAGCCGTAAATGTAATCATCAATCGCGTCATCCATGCGGGATTGATGGGCGGTCTTGCTGGCACGGGTAATTTTCAGGATTTCCGTGAGGGATGCGGCGGGCGGGCTGTCGTGGCCGGTTTCCTCTGCCGCGACGCGGTTGGTTTGGAGGGTGCGAAGTTCCTTGAGAGCGCGGTGGAGAACGCTGAAGGCGCTGGTGCGTGCGCGTTCGATGGACGGCTGTTCGTCGCCGGGTGTGGCTTCGATTTGGGCGCAGCGTTCGAGACGCCAGGAGGCAGAGATGATTTCGCGGACCAGGATTTGTTCGAGCTGGGAAGCGGGTTGGAGTTCCGCGAGCAGGTTGTCACGGAGTTGAAGATAGGCGTCGCGGCTGGATTCTGGAACGTCGTCGCGTTGCGAGAAGAGGGCGAGTTGAGGAGCAGGTGCCATGGAGATCCTTTCGGCTTGAGGGTAGCGGAGGGGAGATGCGGGTTTTCGGGGTAAGTGCGGTAAGTGGTTGATTTGATTCGGTAGATAGTTTTGGAACGGATGTGATTCCCGCGTTTGCAGTTGTTCTCGCTTGTCTGGCCGCAGCTTGCGGCACAGGCACGGCTTCAGCAGCCGGCATTCTATACACAATGACCCCCACCGATGCTGAAGGTGGGATCGTAGCTGGCGATGAATGGACCGTGGCCAACAACACGCGCCAGACGGAGGCCGACTTGAATGGCTTCAATCTGGTCAACAGCAATACTGGCAGCCAATCGAACTACTTGATCCTGGCCTTCCTGACGCCACTTACGGGAACACCGGCGTGGAGTTCTGCTGGGAATTCGCAACTGGAGACAGGAAAGCTTGCGCAGCTGCCATGTCCGCAATGATTCGAGCGGGGTGACGCCAAAGCCTGAGCTGCGAGTTCTTCTCCGGGAATAGTGCCTGGCAGCAGGGAACAACTGATCTGCACCTGGTGTCTATCCCAATGTCGACTGACCGGTCACCATCGGCAAATTCCAACTTACCGAAGGAGCAGCATGATGTTCGATCAAACCTTTGTCGATACGCGTGTGCGCACGCAGAAGCCCTGGACTGTGGCCGCCTCACTTACTGTGCAATTTGCGGGAGTCGGCGTGTTGTTACTGGTCCCGGTACTTCACCCTGAAGCGTTGCACTTACAGGCGCCAGTTACCATTCCCCTGATCTATAAACTTACTCCGCCGCCCGTGCCGGTGGAACAGACTGCGCACTTAGAGCATCTCACGCCGCAGCATACCAGCTTTCCTCTGCCAAGGACGGTTACTGCGCCGGTGCGTGTGCCGGAGGTGCTGCTCGTCAGTCCAGACCCGCTGCCTTACAGCAGTGCCGCGCCCATGGGACTGAGCGGCCCCACGGCGGGTTTGCCTGATGCGCTGGGGGCGGTGATTACGGGTCCCGTGGCGCCGCCGAAACCGCAGCCGGAACCGAAGCCGAAACCTGTGGTGGTGGAGCGCCCGGCGGCACCTCTGAAAGTCAGTACGGGAGTGCAGGCTTCGAAGCTGGTGAATGCGCCGCGCCCGGTTTATCCCGTCTTCGCGAAGCAGACCCGCACGCAGGGGACTGTATTACTGAAGGCGGTGATCGCGGAGGATGGCACAATACAGAACCTGCAGGTGATTTCCGGGCATCCGCTGCTCACGCGGGCTGCGCTGGATGCGGTGGCGCAGTGGCGTTATCAACCCACCCTGCTGAATGGCAGGCCGGTTCAGGTGATTACGGAGATCAGCGTGAACTTTACGCTGAACTAGTGGAGGGCTTCACACAGAATGGTGATTATTCCAAGGTCTGGAATAATCAGTCACAATCAGTTGTGATTTTGGACATGCGGCTGCCAGCCGCGTGTTGGGCTATGGCCGCGCCGGCCACGGAAGTGGATGAATACACCGCCTGTTTCGGGAAGTTGTCTTCGCCTGGGCACGCGCGCCAGGATGACGCACGAACATCAAGCAATAGATACAGATGGACCCAGGAACGTTCCGGCCTGAATCATCCACTAAATTTGTGAATCAGACCACTAGAGCGCGGCTCCGTAACACACACTAAGAATGAAGCCCGGGAATGCCTGCGGCTGTCTTTGCTGCCCGGACAGCCCGCAGCACTGCCTGGGCGAGGGCCTCCGCGGCGGCGACGCCGACGGCATCGACTGTCGCCGGCAGCTGGCCGGTGGAGAGGGCGAAGGTGATGTCGCCGTCTGACATTGTGTTCACTGGCGAAATGGTCCGGGTGACGCCGATGCCTGCGAGTGCGGCCACCTTGCCGGTCTCCACTTTGGTGAGGCGGGCGTTGGTGGCGATCACGGCGAGGGTGGTGTTGCCGTGTTTCGTGAAGCCGCCCGCGGTGCCATGGCGCATGACGGCGGTGGAGTCAGCGAACTCCCTGCCTTCCGGGGTGGTTCTTGCGCCCGCGATGATTTTCCCGGTGGCCGGGTCAATCACATCCCCCAGTGCGTTCACAACGACCAAGGCCGCGACCAGCACGCCGTTGCCGAGGGTCAGTGAACAGGAGCCGATACCGCCCTTCATGGCTTGTTTCATGCCGAAGATTTTGCCGACGGTGGCGCCGGTCCCTGCACCGATATTGCCCTCGGCGACGGCGGCATCCGAGGCGTTGCGGGCGGCTTGCAGGCCCATTTCGCGCCCCGGCCGAATGGCAGCACTGCCGATTCCGAGGTCATAGAGAATGGCGCTGGGGACGATGGGGACGCGGGCGGCACCGGTATCGAAGCCGATGCCCTTCGTTTCCAGATAGTTGCGCACGCCGCAGGCGGCTTCCAGACCGAAAGCGCTGCCTCCAGAAAGGACAATGGCATGCAGATATGGCGCGACGTGGCCGGGATTCAGGGCATCGAGTTCCGAGGACCCCGTGGCGGAGCCGCGCACATCCACACCCCCGATGGTGTCGGGCGGGCAGAGCACTGCGGTACAGCCTTTCCATGCCTCGAAATTCGAAGCATGTCCGACCAAAATTCCAGGCACATCAGTTAAGCCCTTCACGTGCGTATGCTAGCATCGCCGAAGGGAGCGGTAGCCAAACAGTTTGCTCGACTTTCTCAAGAGCCCAATCGCAGCGATCCAGGAGTTCTTCGAACTTGCCTGGCAGGCCGTCCGCAATATTGGCCGGAAACCGCACTATTTGGACGATATTCTCATCCAGATGGACTCGATCGGTGTGGGCAGTATTCCCATTGTCCTGCTGACAGGATTTTTTTCCGGCGCGGTGATGGCGCTGCAGATGGGGCGCGCGCTGGCTCAATACGGTCAGACTGGTCAGACGGGCAAGGTGGTGTCGATCATTCTGGTGCGCGAACTGGGTCCGGTCTTGACTTCCGTGATGGTGGCGGGGCGCAATTCTTCGGGGATTGCGAGTGAGCTGGGTTCCATGAAGGTCACCGAACAGATTGATGCGATGCGGGCCCTTGGCACGGACCCGTTGAAGAAGTTGGTGACGCCGCGTTTGGTTGCGACGGCGATCATGCTGCCCTGTCTGACGGTGATTGACGACTTTGTGGGCATGGTGGGCGGCTGGGTGATCGCCAAGCTGGTCTATGGATTGCCTTCGCTGCAATATTGGACGTTCACCTGGCGGGCGCTGGAGTGGAATGACGTGGGCCAGGGATTGTTGAAGCCCTTCCTCTATGCGTTCGCGGTTTCGCTGGTGGGCTGTTACTACGGTTTGAAGGCCTCCGGCGGCACGCAGGGTGTGGGACGGGCCACGACGCAGGCCGTTGTGGCCGCGTCTGTGATTATTTTCGTGCTGAATCTGTTCATTGGGAAAATCTTCGTCAGCCAGTCAGCTTCGTGATGCCCAGCCTGCTCCGGTTTGAAAATGTCTGCGTGACGTTCGAAGGAACGGTGAAGGCGCTCGACCGCATGTCGTTTGATGTGCAGCAGGGGCAGACGCGTGTGCTGCTGGGGGCGGCGGGGAGCGGGAAGTCCGTGCTGCTCAAGGTGGCGATGGGGCTGGTTCGCCCGACGTCCGGCCGGGTCTTCGTTTTTGATCAGGACATTACGAACATGCCGGAGAAGCAGTTGTTCGACGTCCGGAGCCGGATTGGCATGTTGTTTCAGGAAAGCGCGCTGTTCGATTCGATGACGGTGGCGCAAAATGTGGCTTATCCGCTGCTCAACCAGAAGGCGATTTCCATCAAGCGGGAAGAGATGGAACCTGCCGTGCGGAATTCACTGCGCTTTGTGGAGTTGGAGCACACGCTGGAACGCTACCCCAGTGAGCTTTCGGGAGGCATGCGCCGTCGTGTGGCGATTGCCCGTGCCATTGTTACGAAGCCGCAGTTGCTTTATTATGATTCGCCGACGGCGGGACTGGACCCGATCACGGCCCACACGATCATGGCGCTGTTGATCAAAGAGCGGGATGCGGACAAAAGTACGTCGCTGATTGTGACGCACCGCTACCAGGACGGCAACTTGATTGCGAATTTCCGCTATAATCCCGAGACCGGGAGATTGGAACCAGCGGGGCCCGAAGGCACCAGCACTGTCTATATGGTGCTGAAGGATGGGAAACTGGTGTTCGAAGGCAGTCAGGAAGAGTTGGAACTTACCACGGATTCCTACATCGATAAGTTTGTGCGGCGTCCGGAGCCGGCTGAACAGGGCGGGAGAGAAGAGTAGAGCGCTATGCCATCACCAAAACGGGTACTCTGGTCACAGCTTCGGGTCGGAGTGGTGATCACCATCTCGATGATTATCGCGGGCGCGCTGATCTTCCTGCTGACTGGACAGGGTTCGATCTTTGACGGCGACTTTCACATCCGCACGTACCTGAGTGACTCGGCCGGTATGTCTGAGAATGCGCCGGTGCGGCTGAATGGCATTCTGGTGGGGCACATTGGCAAGGTGGGGCTCTCGGGCGAGAAGAACCCGAAGAAGACGGTGCTGCTGGATCTGGTGATACAGGATAAGTTCCTCACGTTGATTCCAGATGATTCCACGGCGGCGATTGCATCCTCAAACATTCTGGGTGAGAAGTACATCGACATCACGCGCGGATCCCATCCGAAGCACATACAGCCGGGTGGCGAGGTGCAGGCGATTGAGGTGGAGGATATTCCCGAAATCATCTCGCAGAGTTCGAAGCTGCTGAACCAGTTCCAAACGATTCTGGGCCGGGTGGATTCACTGCTTGCGGTGGTGGAAACCGGGCAGGGGAATATCGGCAAGCTGATCAAGGATGAATCGCTGTATGACCGGGTGAATGCGACGGCGGGCGAACTGCAGCAGATTGTGAAAGACGTGCGGAACAGCAACGGCACGATCAGCCATTTGCTCTACGATGATGAGCTCTACAAGGACATCCGGCGGCCCATCCAGCGGCTGGATGAGATGCTGGCGCAGGTGCAGCAGGCCCGCGGATCCGCGGGCAAGTTGTTGTATGACCCGGCGCTGTATGACGAGGCGCGCGCGGGCATCGCGGAAGCCAAGCTGATGCTGGACAACCTGAATAAGGGGCAGGGGACGGCGGGCAAGTTGCTGAAGGATGAGCAGCTTTATGCGGAGCTCAACAAGATCGCGGCGAAGGTCACCACGGTGGTGGACAAGATCAACGCGGGGCAGGGTACGCTGGGCCAGCTGGTGGTGAATCCGTCGCTCTACGACAATCTTAATGCCACGAGCAGTGAGTTGGCCAATCTGCTGAAGGATGTCCACAAGAGTCCGAAGAAATATCTGACGATCCGGCTGGTGCTGTTCTGATCCGTTTGATCGTCAACGCTGACGATTTCGGGTTCACGCGGGATGTCAATCAGGGCATCGTGGAGGCCCACCGCAGCGGTATTCTCACGGCAACCACGCTGATGGCGAACGGGGATGCGTTTGAGGATGCGGTCCGGCTGGCGCGTGCGAATCCGACACTGGATATTGGTTGCCACCTGGTGATGGTGCAGGGGAGCAGTGTCTTCGAGCCCGGGAAGGAGATGCCGCGGGATCTTGCGGGTTTGGTGCAGGCGCTGGTGCGGCGCGAGATTCCGGTTTACAAAGAGCTGCGGGCGCAGATGATGCGGATTCTAGATGCCGGTTTGCAGCCGAGCCATCTGGATACGCACAAGCATACGCACCTGTTGCCGCCTGTGCTGGAAGCGGTGTCGCGGCTGGCGAGGGAGTTTGGGGTGCCGTGGGTCCGGCGGCCGTTTGACTTCGGGATTGATGCGAAGGCGCGGTTGACGAAGCGTGCCGTGACGCTCGGGATGCGGCTGGCGAAGCCGGGGTTTGCCAGGTTGCTGGAGGGCCTGAAGACGACCGATCATTTCACGGGCTTCCAGTTGACGGGAACGCTGGACGGGAGTGGTTTGGTGCGGACGCTGGAGGCATTGCCGGAGGGGTTGACGGAGTTTATGTGCCACCCGGGATTTCTGGGGGAAGAGCTGCGGGCGGCGAAGACGAGGCTGAAGGAGAGCCGGGAGGTTGAGTTGCGGGCGCTGGTGTCGGCCGAGGTGCGGGAGGTGATCCGGCGGCGCGGGATTGAGTTGGTGAATTACCGCCGGGCGTGAGTTTGGGGGGTGTTCGTCAGCGTCCGTTCTTCTTCCACCAGGCGGCGAAGTGGGGGAAGGCGATTTCCGGTTCTGGAATGTCTTTGAAGTTCCGCTTTTCCCACTCGAACGAGACGAAGCCCTGGTAGCGCAGGGTGACCAGGGCGTCGAGGATCTTAGTGAGTGGGACCTGGCCTTCGCCCAGCAGTTTCACTTCGCGTTTGCCACCCTCGAGCATGTTCTGGTCCTTGAAATGAACGTGCTTGATGTAGGGGCCGAGGATTTTCGCGCCGGCTGTGGGGTCTTCGCCTGCCACCAGGGCGTTTTGCGGGTCCCAGGTGGCGGCTGCGCCGTGGCAACCGCAGCCGCGCAGGATGGAGACCACGTCGGCGGAAGCGGTGAAGTCGCCATGGTTTTCGAGCCAGACCTCCACATTCGCGGGGCGTCCGTATTCGGCGAGGGCCCAGATGGCTTCCGAGATCCATTGCATGGTGGAGTTGCGGTCGGCGCCCTTCTGGATTTTGTCGCCCCAGACTCTGACGCCGGGGGAGCCGAGGCCGGCGGCGATGTCGATGTTGCGCTTCGCCTCGTCGATCATCTCCTTGCGCTTGGCTGCGTCCGGGAAGTGAAAGTGCGCGCGGGCACCGACGTCAGAACAGGCAATTCCGGCATCGGCCAGCATGCGTTTGGAGGCGGCCAGGTCTGCAGAGAAGGCGGGCAGTTCCCAAAGGGCGTCCGTGCCGGCGATGTAGCGCAGTTCCACGCCCTGAAATCCGTATTTCTTGGCGCCTTCGAGACACTGTGCGAATGTCCAATCCGGGCAGCCGAGCGTGGAAAAGCTGATCTTCATCATTGTTTTAGATATTTGGCCAGGAAGGCATAGATCTGTTTCCGCGCTTCCATACCGAGCTTTGTATCGAGCTGGGTGAAGTGGTGACCACCCGGCGCGTCTTCGTAAATCTTATACTCAAACTTCTTGCCTTCGGCCTTGAGTGCCGTGATCAGCCGGCGGACCTCAAGAACATTCACATCCTCATCATTGGTATTGCTGTGAATCAGCAGCGGCGTGGCGAGCTTGTCGGCATAAGTGATGGGAGAGCGCTTCAGATACTCCTGGATATCTTCCCGGACCGTTTTTCCGATATGTGTTTTGGCGGAGAAGATGGCCTGGTAGGAGGCATCATGATAGCCGAGGCGGGTAACCAGATCCGTTACAGGAACACCGGCGTAGGCCACGGCGAAGGCCTCAGGATGCTGGAAGATGTTCATGAGTGTGATGAGTCCGCCATGGCTGGAGCCAACGATGCCGACGCGCTTGGGGTCGAGAAAGCTGTAGCGTTCGAGCATCCATTCGCGGGCGAGGAAGACGTCGTCCACTTCTTTGCCGCCGTAGTCGATTTGATCGTAGAACTGTGCGCCGTAACCGGTGCTGCCGCGGTAATCCGGGGCGATGACGGCATAACCCTCCTCCATCAATTCGCGCATGATGTGGACATACATTTCGGAGTTGAAGTTGTTGTGGACGCCTTCGTGGGCGAAGACGATGAGCGGATTCTTCTTCGTGCGGTCCAGCTTCTTCGGGATGAAGGTGAAGGCGTGGATGATGAGGGGGTTCTTGGCACCGGGTGCCGTTGGATTGGTGATCTTTGCGGGCGGGGGGCCGGTGTAGCGGATCTGGTCGACGTCGGCGATGTCGCCGAGGCGGTGGTAGAACTCCGCGTCGCTGAGCATCTTCATGGTGCGGTCTGCGGTGTGGTCATGGCGGCCTTCGCCACCACTGGCGGCGGCTCCCGCGGTTGCACCGGCGGCACCTGCGGCGGTTGCTCCCGCGCCGCCCCCTGGACCCTGTGCGAGACAAATGTATGCAAAGAAAATACTTCCAGCGAGCAGGCGAAATGTCATGATGCTCGTTATAGCATCTCACTGTATGGCGTCAAACACGGAACCTTGGATGGACGGGCCGATTGCAGGCTTCGACCCGGTGATCTCGCATTTGCTGCGGGGCAGTGAACACATCCGCGGGGATGTTGGAAAGTGGCTGGGCCGCGTGCCGGATGAGGTGTTGTGGTCGGGCAGTGCGGGCTTTCATGCCAAACATCTGGCTGGCAGCACGGAGCGGCTGACGACTTACTTACAGGGTAGGCCGCTGAGCCGGGAACAACTGACTGCGATACCGCTGGAGCATGAGCAGGTGCCCGGGGTGACGGCGCTGATCCATGCGGCTTTCGATGTTTATGACGCCACGGTGCGGGAGTTGAAGCCGGAGGATTTCGGCACGCTGCGTTATATCGGACGGCAGCGGCTGCCGGTAACAGCAGTTAGTCTGGCGATCCATATTATTGAACACGGGCAGCGCCATCTGGGGCAGGCGATCGAGGCTTTGAAATGCAGCAAGTAACCAAGCGTGTGACCGCTGTGGACGCCTACCGCGGCTTTGTGATGTTGTTAATGCTGGCGGAAGCGTTGCAGTTCTACCGATTGCCGCGGGGTACCGGGAACTGGCTCTTTGATGTTCTTGCATTCAACCAGTCCCACGTGGAATGGGAGGGCTGTTCGCTGCATGACATGATTCAGCCTTCGTTCTCATTTCTGGTCGGCGTGGCGCTGCCGTTTTCGATTTCATCGCGGCTAAGTAAGGGACAATCCACGGGGGCGATGTTTGGGCATGCTCTGTGGCGGGCATTTCTACTTTCGGCGCTGGGTATCTTTCTGCGCTCCACACACAGCCCGATGACGAACTTCACGTTTGAAGATACGTTGACGCAGATCGGTTTGGGTTATCCGTTTCTATTTCTGCTTGGCTTGCGCAACGCGCGGTGGCAATCGACGGCGTTCGGGGTGATTGTCTTTGGTTACTGGCTGGCGTGGGCTCTCTATCCAGCACCGGCTTTTGCAGCGCACTGGTATAAGAACGCGAATTTGGGATCGGCCTTTGATGTGTGGTTTCTGAACTTATTCCCGCGGCCGCAGCGGTTTGTCGCGAATGGCGGAGGCTATCTTACTCTGAGCTTTATTCCGACGCTGGGGACAATGTTACTGGGCTTGGTGGCGGGCCGCTGGATGAAAGATTCGCCTGTGTTGCCGCTCCGGCGGTATTGGCTGGCGGGGCTGGTCGCTGTGGTGGCGGGGTTAGTCCTGCATTTCACGGGTGTCTGTCCGATTGTGAAGCGTATCTGGACCCCGGCCTGGGTGCTTTTCAGCGGAGGCCTCTGCTTCTGGTTCCTGGCAGCATTCTGCTGGGCTGTGGAGATCAAGGGCTGGAGGAAGGCGGCGTTTCCGCTGCTGGTGATCGGGATGAATTCGATCGCGGCTTACTGCATGGAGCATTTGATTGGGGGCTGGATCAAAGATACGTTCCGGATCCATTTGGGGAAGAACTTCTTCGCGTTCGCGGGTCAACCGGCGGCGCCGTTTTTTCAGGGGTGCGCGGTGCTGGCGGTGTATTGGCTGGTGCTTTGGTGGATGTACCGCCGGAAGATATTTTTGCGGGTGTGACGTAAGATATGGAGGGATCGGATGGCGCAATGACTTATGACGTCCATATTCCTGAATCAGTAGCAGCCGGGATACAACTGCCCTCTGGTGAGGTGGAGTCAAGGCTGAGGGCCGAATTAGCGACCGCTCTGTATTCGCAGGGACTTCTCGCGTTCGGTAAAGCCAGAGAACTGAGCGGCATAACCCGGTTTGAATTTGCGGACTTTGTTACAAAGCGCGGGATCTCCCGTCAGTATTCGGACCTTGACCTTGCACACGATTTGGCTTATGCCAACGGACAGTAATACTTCACCAATTCCGAATCCGGCCTCTATCAGGATGTTAGATCTCTCGTGGGTGTGGAGTACAGATGTTTGGAGCGGGGTAACATGGGGCATGCGGGTGAACGTAGCTACTGAGGAGTTCGACCAAAAGGCAGAGGCGGCCTGGTCCACTGCCAGACAGGAAGCGCTTGCCAATGGCTTTCCTGTGTTCTACAGAGATACAGCCACGGGATTGCAAACCATGGAGCAACCTGATGGCCGCTGCTTGGAGAGCGCGCGGATCGCTGGCGCTCCCGCCGGGCGTAATTATAAGGTTCTGCGGGAAATGGCTTCGAAAGCTGCCTGAACTGTGCCCCGCCTTATTGTGATCGCAGGTCCGAATCGAGCGGGGAAGAGCATTCTGACCACGAACTCTGATTTCGAAGCCGCAGGCGCTACCTCCGCAGTCTTGAGAACCTTCCATTCGCCATCCGCGCCGCACATTTTGCCAAGGTATTTGACAACGCCACTCCCGGGTTTTGTAAGGCTTTGGAATTGCGGGAAGCGGAGTTGATCTGGAGGGCGAGCAGCATTCCAGATTGGGCACAGAAGGTGCTTGATAAAATTCAAGTAACAACATGAACAACTCCATGGCCCGCCCGCTCTCTGCCGTTGATCCGGCGATCTTCGATCTCATCCAGAAGGAGACCGAGCGCCAAAACGGCCAGATTGAGCTCATCGCCAGCGAGAACTTCACCTCTGAAGCCATCCTCGAAGCTACCGGCTCTATCTTCACCAACAAATACGCAGAAGGGTATCCGGGCAAACGCTACTACGGCGGCTGCGAGTTCGCCGATGAAGTGGAAAACATCGCCCGCGAACGTGCCAAAGAGCTCTTCAAGGCCGAATACGTCAACGTCCAGCCGCACTCCGGCTCGCAGGCCAACCAGGCTGCCTTCGCCGCGGTTCTGAACCCTGGCGACACGATCATGGGACTTGACCTTGCCCATGGCGGCCACCTCACCCATGGCCACAAGCTGAATTTCTCCGGCAAGATGTACAACGTGGTCGGGTACCAGGTGCGCAAGGAAGATGAACTCATCGACTTCGACCAGATGGCGGCGCTGGCGTCCGCGCACAAGCCCAAGCTTATTATTGCGGGTGGCAGTGCCTACGCCCGTACGTGGGACTTCAAGCGTTTCCGCGAGGTTGCGGACTCGGTGGGTGCGCTGCTCATGGTCGACATGGCGCATTTCTCCGGTTTGGTGGCGGCGGGTGTCCACCCGAACCCCTGCGAATACGCTGATATCGTCACCTCCACCACGCACAAGACGCTTCGCGGACCCCGCTCCGGCATCATCCTGGCGCGCGAACGGTTCGGCAAAGACATTGACCGCAACGTCTTCCCCGGTGCGCAGGGCGGACCGCTTGTGCATGTGATCGCCGCGAAGGCCGTGTGTTTCCTGGAGGCGCTCACTCCGGAATTCGTCACTTACCAGAAGCAGGTGGTTGCCAACGCGCAGGCACTGGCGAAGGGCATGCAGGAGGCGGGTTTCCGTGTGGTTTCTGGCGGTACGGATACGCACTTGCTGCTGGTTGACGTCTTCTCGAAGGGCGTGAAGGGCAAGGAAGCGGAGCAGTCGCTGGACCGCGCACGCATCACGGTCAACAAGAATGCCATTCCGTTCGATGTCAATCCGCCGTTGAATCCGAGCGGTATCCGTCTGGGCAGCCCGGCGGCGACCACCCGTGGCTTCGGCGAGGCTGAAATGCTGCAGGTGGCGAAGCTGATTTCCGATGTTCTGCATGCGCCGGCTGACGAGGCCAATATTGCCAGCGTCCGCCGCGGTGTGGAAGCCCTCACGTCCCGCTTCCCGCTGTATGACTGGAAGCTCGCACCTGTGGCAGTATAAAGCCAAGTGTGAAAATCGCGATCGACGTCCGCCGTGTCCGGGATTTCGGCGTCGGCACATATATCCGCAACCTGCTCCAGGCCCTGGTTCACGAGGGGCCGGAGCACCAGTACGAGTTGATTTCGTATCCCGACGATCAGCAGAACTTCCGGGATCTGCCGGGGAATTTTCGGGTTCATAAGGATGCGCGCCGGGATTCTTCGCGCTGGGATCATCTCGACCTTCCCCGTCTGATTGCCCGGATCCGGCCGGACGTCACGCACATCCCGCTACACCGTGTACCGCTCTTCCTGCAGCGGCCTTATGTAGTGACGATTCATGATTTGTCGAGCCTGTTCTATGACGAAGCGAAAGGGCTGCTGCATCAGGCGCGTATCTTCCGGCTGAAGCGTGGCATAGAGCGTGCCGGGAGGATCATTGCCGTCTCCGCAGCCACGCAACGGGATACCGTGGAACTTTGTCCGTCTGTGGAGGATCGTGTCCGGCTGATTTACAGTGCGCCGGACCCTGAATTCTTCGAGCACAATCTGCCCTCTGATGCACGGTCGGCGGGACCTGATGCTGCGATCCGGGAACGGCAGCGAATCCTGGAGCGCTACCAGATCAACTATCCGTTTCTGCTTTATGCGGGGTCGATCCGCCCGCAGAAGAATATTCCGAGGATGATTGAGGCGTTCTCGGTGGCCCGTGCCAAACTGGGGCCGGACTTCGATGATCTCCGGCTGTTGATCATTGGGGATGACATCAGCCGCCATCCCGAGGTGCGCCGCGCTGTGGTGCACAGCCGGGTGGAAAACCGGGTCCGGTTCCTGGGCTATGTTCCCTTCAGCACGCTGCGGATTTTCCATGAAACGGCCATTGCGTTCCTTTTCCCATCGCTGTACGAAGGATTTGGCTTGCCGCCGCTGGAGGCCATGGCATCTGGCACACCGGTGATCGCCTCCTCGGTGAGTTCGCTGCCGGAAGCGCTTGGCGGCGCGGCGCTGCTGGTCAATCCTGAGAATGTGTTCGACATCGCAAGAGGGATCAAAGAGGTGCTGACCAGTCCAGGGCTTCGGGCGGAGATGATCGAAAAGGGATTGGTGCAGGCGAAACGGTTCAGCTGGGCGAATACGGCGAGGGACGTCCTGCGGGTCTACGCGGAAACGGCGAAGTAGATTTCCCTGAGAGTTTCTCTTGCACCCGGGCACTCCTTAACCGGAGAGCCTTGGTTGCACGCCTACGATGTTGCGATGAAAGAGATCCTGACGAGTCCGGGCAGTGCCGTGCTGGCTGCGCTGACCGGGGTGGACCGTTTGCATTGGCTGAATGTGGAGACGCCCCGTGTCCGGAACCTTCGTGTGGATTTGCTGGGCGAGGTGCCGCAGGGAGAACTCATCCAGATTGAGTTTGAGAGCCGCAATGCGAAGGATTTGCCGTTTCGCATGCTGGAGTATCTCGGCGCTGTAGGGCGGGTCCACCGGCGACTGCCGCGGCAGATCGTGTTGTATGTGGGGGAGGCTCCTCTGCGGATGGAGGATTCGATCACGGGTCCGGGGAGTTCTGTGCGGTACCACCTGGTGGATGTGCGGGATTTGGATGGGGAGGTACTGCTGCGAAGCCCGAACCTGGGCGATAATGTGATTGCGCTGCTGACAAGGTTCGGCGAAAATCCGAAAGCGTTGGGGCGCATCGTGGAAAAGATTCTAAGTGGGCCGCCGGAAGCACGCGATCAGGCGCTGGGAGAGTTGTTTATCCTTGCAGGATTGCGAAGAAAGCGGGCACCGATTGCGAGGGAGCTGACGAGAATGCCGATTCGAGAGAACATTATGCACAACCCGATCATCGGACCTTGGCTGCGCGAGAGTAAGGATGAGGGGC
>CAIXXM010000040.1 GCA_903923395.1 uncultured Acidobacteriia bacterium | reverse complement strand
CCAAACACGGCACTTGCAAAAAACCAGTTTTTCAATCCAACTCTTCTGCTCTCCCGAGCCGCCAAATCACCCCTTGAATTTACTGGTGAGATATCCGGGCTAGCGCTCTATCTTCAGATTCCGGACGTCAAACTCTGCAGCAGTCCCACTGGTACAGGCCAGCGGCCGAGCACGGTCTTGTCCTTCTGGTCAAAGCCGCCGGAGGTCAGAAATACGGCGAGATCATCTTTCGCGGTCTGCGGATCTTTTGTCACGGCTTCTTTCAGCATCGCGGTGGTCGTCTTCAACTGACTGGTCAGCACGCGGGCGTCAGTCACGCTGCGGCAGGGGGCTTCGAGCCTCGCTTCGATGCCTGTGGGAGAGGCGTTTACCTGGAAGATGACACGGTCTGCGCCCGTCAGCGCGGAAAGCAGCAGTCGCAAGCCCGGTGGCAAGGTCGCAGGCTGGCGCAATAGACTGCCCGGGATGGAGATCCAGACGGGGGAATCGGGCAGGGAGGTGGTCACTGGTTTGCCCGGTGTGGTGAGTTTGGTCACTGCGAGATCATTGGTGCTGACAGCGATGGCGATCGTGTCATTGCGCAAAGGCAGAAATGAAATACGGCGTTCCGGTGTGCTGCCCGGCATGCGGCACAATTCCTGGTAGCAACTTCCACCCTGTTGGGTGGCGTAGGCCCTGAGCTTGGGCCAATCGAACCGGCCTTTGGCGATGAAGTAATTACCGCTGGAGCCCAGTGCGGCGATGACGAATTCCAGGTCGCGGTGGTAGTCGAAACCGGTGCCGTCCAAAAACGCTTTGTATTCCGGTTCGAGAGGTGCTTTCGAGCTGGAGAGAAAAGCCCTGACCAGGGTGAGGTCGGCCCGGATGACGGTGGCTTCTTCGGCGGGGAAACGGCCCAGCAGGTTGGCGGTCTTGTAAAACTCCTGGTTGTCGCGGAGTTTGACGGCGGTGAAAACAGCTGCAAGAGCCGCCGCCGAAATCAGGATGGCAATCGTAAGTCGGCGGCGGTTCATGCTCTTATTGTTACGCGAGCACCAGTTCTTCCTGGCGAGATTCCTTCCACAGGGCGATGTAGCCTTCCAGCTCATGCATCATCTTGCGGAAACCTTCGATGGTGAGAGACTGCGCACCATCGCTGACAGCTTTTTCGGGGCAGGGGTGAACTTCCACGATCATGCCATCGGCACCCACGGCAACGGCAGCGCGGGCGATGGGCGGCACCAGGCTGCGCTTGCCGACGGCGTGGCTGGGGTCGAGAATCACCGGCAAGTGCGTGAGTTCATTGAGCACTGGTACGGCGGAGATATCGCAGGTGTTGCGGGTTGCGGTTTCAAAGGTCCGGATGCCGCGTTCGCAGAGCATGACGTCAGAGTTGCCATGGGCCACCACATATTCGGCGGACATGAGCAGTTCCTTGATGGTCGCGCTGAGGCCGCGCTTCAACATGACGGGGCGCCCGCAGCGGCCGAGCTTCTTGAGCAGGGCGAAGTTCTGCATGTTGCGCGCACCAATCTGGAGGATGTCGGCATATTCGGCCACAAGATCCACGTCGCTGTCGCTCATGACTTCTGTGACGATGGCGAGGCCCGTGGCTTCACGCGCCTTGGCGAGCAGTTTGAGACCGGCACCTTCCATGCCCTGGAAATCATAGGGCGAGGTGCGGGGCTTGAAGGCACCGCCGCGCAGGATGGTGGCACCGGCTTCGGCAACAGCCTCCGCGGTTTCCATGATCTGCTTCTCGCTCTCCACGGAGCACGGTCCTGCCATCGTGATGAAGGAATCGCCTCCGATCTCCGCGCGTCCTACGCGGATACGGGTCCGGTCCTGCCGGAACTCCTTGCTGACGAATTTGTAAGGTGCGGAGATCCGCATGGCTTTTTCCACTCCGGGGGTTGCTTCGAGTGATTCCAGGCACTGGGTGACATCACCGACGCCAACCACACCAATCACAACTCTTTCTTCACCCACGATGGAGTGGACCTTGTAGCCGAACTCACCGATCCGTTCGCAAACATAGTCGACTTCCTGCTTCGTGGCATGGGGCCGCATCGAGATAATCATTCCGGCATTCTCTCCTGAAAAACAAAAAACCCACTCTTTCGAGTGGGTTGGTTTGGTACTTCGAACACGCGAACCAACGCCACTCTAGGGAGAGGTGCTAAACCAAAACCAGTAATAGGCGGTTCCGTTGGTCATCAAATTGGCAGTATATCACTCCACGGTCAAAAAACAAGGCGCAATGACATTTGAATTGCACGGGGCAGATTCGATTGGGCACTGATCTGTCCGAACGTGTTCGAAGTGGGTGTCAGAGTCGCAGCGGAGAACTGCGCGCGGTTGGTGAGATTGAACGCTTCCGCGCGGTAGACGAGCTTAAGACGTTCGTAAATCGGGAAGGCCTTCGAAACATTCACATCCCAGTTATGGGTGGTATCCACGCGCAGGTTGTTGAACTGTGTGGGGAACGTGCGGAGGTTGTTGGAAAGCTGCTGCGCGGACACCAGATTGAATTGCGTAATGTCGAAAGCGTGGCTTACATTACGCGGGTTGTAGTTGAGGTTGCCACCGTAGTAAATGATGTTACCCCAGGCAAGTGGTGCTCCTGATTGATAAGTCTGAATCAACGCGGCGGACCAGCCTCCGATCACGCCGTTGACAAACTTATTGGCACCCCCAAGGAAGCGACGGCCGCGGCCGAAGGGCAATTCATATGAGACGCTGGTGGCCAGCCGGTTCGGACGGTCCGAAGCGGAGACGCGCTTCTCTAAATTGAATGCGCCGGGATCGTTATTCAAATAGCTGGTCTTCTCCATCAAGCGGGAGTGCTGGTAATTCACCAGGAACTGCAGGCCGTTGTCGTAACGCTTCTGTGCGCGGAAGGCGAACTGATGGAAGTAACTGCTGCCGTTGCCAACGTAGTTCTCCGTTACTCCTGAGAACTGTGGATACGCGCGGAGCAGATTGGAGAGAGAGGTGGTGGCAGCGTTGTTGCTTTGGCCGGGCAGGAGCCCCGCGAAGGGGTTCGCCACCGCTGCTCCCAGTGCGTTGATGGTTGCGGTGTCACGCACGGGCAGCGTGCTGAGGTATTGTGCCGGCAGCGCGCCGAGGCTTTGGCTGGTTGCCAGATGTACCGAATGATTGCCGGTGTAGCCCGCCTCAAGCAGCAGGTTCTTGCCGAATTGGTGCTGGATATCCAAATCCCACCGCAAGCTGTACTCATTCGCCAGATTCGGGTTGTAGAAGGAAATGCTCTGCCCCAGGCTGGTGTTGACGCCCTGCGAGTTGCCCGGCGGCTGCACAAGCCCTTGCGGGAAGGGGTTGCTCAACGTGGCAGCGGGCGTCAGGTAGTTGTTGTTCGTCGGGACGAAGGTGTTGGTGTAGGTATAGCCCGGCTGCGGCTGCGTGACCACGGGATAGGGGTAATAGAAGATGCCGATGCCAGTCCGTATCACGGTCTTCTGGTGCAGCGCCCCGGGTGTCCAACTGATGCCAAGCCGGGGTGCGAAGGAGTTTTTCGGAGTTTGATAGCTGTCCCGGTTATCCGCCGTGGAGAAGAACATGCCGCCCGCCGCGGAGAACGCGCTGACGGGGATTTTCGGGTTCGGGTAACTCGCGTAATTCGCCGCATACGCCGCCTGGGCCGCGGTGGTTGTCGAATTCGTCGCAGTCGGGTTGAAGCCGCCCTGCTGGCGGTTGTAGCGTTCTTCTGAAGGACTGCTGTACTCCCAGCGCAGGCCAATGTTCACGGTGAGATTCGATTTCACACGCCAGTCGTCATTGAGGAAGGCAGCGGAGTAGTATTCGTCCTGCGTGGAGAACGCATTAAAGGTGTAGGAACCACTGGCCGGAAGACCGAGGAGAAAGGATGCCAGCCCCGTTCCTGTTGCGGAACTGGAACTGCTGGTGCCAGTCTGCTTCACCCAGGTGTTGTCAAAAGTGAAAGAACCCGCCGCCGCCGTCCAGTTCACCTGTGAGAACTGATAGCGCCGCATTTCCGCGCCTGCCTTCAGACTGTGCTGCCCCAGGATCTTCGTAACGACACCCAAAATCTGATAGGTGTTCAGCGGCTGATTCGTCTGGTGACCGCCGGAAATCTGCGTGAAGTTGTCGCTGAAATTGATTTGCGGAATCTGCGGCACGGTCGCATTGGTGGTGATGTAGCTGGGGAAGCCGAGTTGGGTGGCGTCATAGCCGATGTTGTACTGCGCGTAGTAGGGGCGGTAGCGGGAGTAGCCAATGCGAAGATCTCCCACCAGAGTTGGCGTAAAGGTGTGGACGTCATCGAGCGTTGCGCCGGAGGTGGCCCGGTAGGCGGTTTCCCCCGAGGCCAGGCCGAACTGCTGCCCGGAATCCTGCTGCCAGAGGCTGGTGTGGAAGCTGCCGCTCAACTTGTTGCGGTCTGAAATGTTGTAGTCGCTACGGTAGTTGTAGGTCGAGTAGTTCTGCAGGGTGGTGAGTCCGGCGAAGAAATTGCTTGTCCCGTCTGGATTGCCGCCGAGGTTCGCGTTCGGCAACAGTTTCAGGTAATTCAAAGCGACCGGATTGAGGCGGCTCTGCGGAATCACATTGTTGGGGAACAGGGTGGTGCGGTTGATGGTGGTGCCGGAGACTACAGCGGAATTCGGGTCATAGAGTTTCGTGGCGATGGCGGAAAAGTCGCCCGTCCGTTCGGCTGCGGTGGGAACGGTAAAGAAGCCGGGGTTGGGAGCGCGGTCGATCCACTTCTCATAACCGAAAAAGAAGAACAGTTTGTTGCGGCCGTTGAAGACTTTGGGGATCCAAACCGGACCGCCGATGGTGCCGCCATAACTGTTCTGGGCAGCCACGGTCTTCTTGCCGCCCGCCGCGTTGGTGAAGAACGGCGTGGCATTCATGGCGGACGTCTGGTTGTACTCATAGGCGGAACCGTGGAACTGATTCGTGCCGCCTTTGGTGACGATGGAGATGGTGCCACCGCCCGAACGGCCATAGGCGGCATCCACATTAAAGGTATCCACTTTGACTTCGGTCACGGCGTCCATCGGCGGGCTGTAGGCGACACGCAAGCCGGATTGGCCGGTCGTCCCGGTGTTGGGGATTCCATCGAGCAGCATTTCATTGGCACCGCCCGCCGCGCCGCCGATGGCCTGATTCGAGAGTCCGGCATTTTCAAAAGGCCGTTCCTGATCGCGGGCCTCGTTGGAGATGACGCCAAATCCCAGGTAGGCCAGGGTCATGGGCGAGCGTCCATTCACCGGAAGACTCTCTACTTCGCGGGAGGTGATGACTTGACCGGTGGAAGCTGTGGCCGCCTCCAGCACGGAGGCATCGGCGGAGATGACAACCGACTGTGAGGCCTCCCCGATGGAAAGTGCAATATCCTGCGAGACCTTTTGGTCCGTGCCCAGGGTCAGTCCGTTCTGCACATACTTCTTAAATCCCTTGGCTTCCGCGCTCAGGTTATAGATGCCGGGCGGCAGCAATGGCAGGGTATAGTCGCCGTCCGAACTGCTTACGGTTTGGAAGCGGCTGCCGGTATCGGCTTTTATGGCAAGGATGGCGGCTCCCGGTACATTGGCGCCGGAAGGGTCAGTCACGCGGCCGGACAACGTGGCGCGGTACTCCTGGGCAAAGACGGCAGTGGTGCTGACACACGCCAACAGGGCGAGTGCGAAGACTGGACGGAACATGATAACTCCCGGAACGATTGAGAAAAACTTAGGGAAGTTCTATCAGTTTTGAGCGCCGTAGTCAAACCCTGTCCGGGCCGGTTTGGTCCAGCCTATTGAGGGATTGATGCAAAAAGACCCTCCAAGCCTTCTCTGGAGGTATGAATCGAAGGTATTACTTTAGGGATAGTACCGACCCTTACCAAAGTTTTGTAAAGTTTGTGTTTTTTTATGTCGGACCGATGAAAAGTCTGCGAGACTAATGATCGTCTTCGGTGAAAGGAGTATTCCACGATGGAATACCTGAGAGTCTGGAACACCTTGGTGTGTTTTGCTGTACGGCCTGGCGCAGGGCTCCGATTGTCCCTGCTGTTGATGATCCTCGCGCAAGCGGGGTTAGGTCAGCTTTCCATCAAAGGTTATGGCGGAGCGGTTGCCTCAATTGGTGACGACGGCTCGTATTCGGTCACATTGACTGCCCCTGTGTCCCGTCTCACCGGGAGCCTGGGCGTGAAGCCCGCCAACGCGCGGATTTCGAGTGGAACCGATACAGTGGGCGCTTACTCCGACCTCGCGTTTGACTACACCATCAACGCCAGCCAGCGCACTGCTTCCATCCGGGCTTACACCACAAGATCCGTCATTCTCTTCACGCAGACGGTGCATAACGCTTCACCGAACACGAATCCATTTCCAACTTTCGCGGCGCTGCCCTCGAACCTGCTCCATATTTCGTACTCCGGTTTCTTCGGTACTCCGGTCTTCAGTTATTTTGGGGCGGATAGTCCGTGGGTTTACTTTGATGCCGACGCGAATGCGCTCATCCTGTCGCCGGCGTCGGATTACATGACGGCCGAGACGCGGTACGGTGTAAACAACCAAATCGAATTGGCAATGAACAGCCAGATCTCCGCGCTGCCTGCCGGGTTCACTCATAAATCGGTGCTGGCATACGGCAAGGGGATCAACCGCACCATGTCTGCCTGGGGGCGAACACTCACCGGGTTGACGGGCAAGACCCGGGCGAACAGCGGGTCCAGTTCGATGCTGCGCGAAGTGAGCTACTGGACAGATAATGGCTCGACCTATTATTACAACCCAGGGCCGGTCTCATACACGGAGACGCTGAAAGCGATCAAGCAGGAATTCCAGAGCAAAGGTGTGCGTCTCGGGTCTATCCAGCTGGATAGCTGGTGGTATCCAAAAGGCCCCACGGATGTATGGTCGGACCATGGCGGGATTTGGACTTATGAATCCGATCCGCGTATTCTTCCCACCGGACTGCCGGGCCTAAAGTCGGCGCTCAATGTTCCTCTCATCACGCATGCCCGCTGGCTGGATGATGGGAGTCCGCACCGGAAGCAATATTCTGTTTCCGGGAATGTTGCGACGGATCCCCGCTATTGGGAGGATGTGGCAACGTATCTGAAAGCTGGCGGCGTCACCACGTATGAGCAGGACTGGCTTGGCAATAACGCCGTGACTGCGATGAACCTGACGGACCCTTACGCGTTCCTCGACAACATGGCGGCCTCCATGACCAGCCGCGGCATGACCATGATTTATTGCATGGCCAACCCGTCTCATTTTCTGCAGAGCACGAATTATCCGAATGTGACGGCGATCCGCACCAGCCAGGATGGTTTTTCCTCCGCAAACTGGGATGACTTTTTGTACAGCTCCAAGTTCGCATCGTCTCTGGGTCTTTGGCCGTACAGCGACGTGTTTATGAGTTCGCAGCGGGATAACATGCTGCTCACGGCACTCAGCGCCGGTCCTCTGGGGCTGGGTGATCCGATGGGTTCGGTCAATGCACAGAACCTGTTGGGAGCAGTGCGGGCTGACGGCGTGATCGTGAAGCCGGACGTGCCGGTGACTCCCGCTGACAATGTGTATATCGCCGATGCGCAGGGGTTGGATGTTCCGATGGTGGCTACCACGTCCTCTGGCTTTGGTGCGGGCATGGTGGCGCGCTACATCTTTGCGTATCCCCGGGGGGCCAACCACAACATCACGATTCGCCCCTCTGACTATGGGATTACCGGGCAGGCCTGGTTGCAGGACCAGTTGAACGGCACGGGTTCGCTGATTCAACCGAATTCGGCGGTTAATCTGACGTTGAAGGGCACATCCTACTTTGTGTTGATGCCGGTGGGGAAGTCAGGCCTGGCGTTCCTGGGGGATCGCGACCAGTTTGTGACGCTGGGCAAAACGCGCATTTCGCAGCTCAGTGATACGGGGCGGATCCTGACGACCATTCAATTTGCCGCGGGTGAAACCAGCCGCACGGTGTTTGGCTATTCGCCGCATCCGGTGGTTGCTGCCGTCTCCGGCAGGAACACGGAAGAGGTTTCATGGAATGCCGCGACGCAGCTGTTCACGGTGGTGGTGCATGCCACGCACAGCGGTTCGGCGGTACTGCAGATCAGCCCTTCAGGCAACCCCTTCGCTTTCGAATCGAAGTAGCCTTGTATTGGTTTGTAAATTAATCTGAAATTTCACATTCAAGATTGCCTCCGCTGTACGCCTGTTATATTATCGGCGGTCAGAGATTGGGATCTTTCGAGGTGTGTATGTTTTCAGCCAGGGCCGGGTTGCCCGCATTATTCTTTCTGCTGGTTGCGGCAGCGCTCGCGCAGCAGGGCCGTGGGGTCATTTTAGGCACTGTCACTGACGCCGGTGGTGCTTCTGTTGCCAATGCCAAAGTGACTGTGAAGAACACAGAAACCAACGCTGCTGTCGAGACCAAGACGAATGGCGCTGGCTTTTATACCACCTCCGCAATCAATGTCGGTAGTTATTCCGTCACGGTGGAGCACCCCGGGTTTAAGCGTGAGATCCAGTCCGGCATCACCCTGCAGGTGGATCAGGCCGCGGAAATCAATATCAAACTGCAGCTTGGCGCCCAGACAGAAACGGTGACGGTGACGGCCGAAGCGCCGCTTGTGAATACGGAGAGTCCGTCACTGGGGCAGGTGATTGAGCGGGAGTTTGTGGCTGATCTTCCGCTGGATGGTGGCAATGCACTGGCGCTTGTCCTGCTTGCGGCCGATGTCCACTCCAACGCCGGTCCCGTGCAGAGTGGCTTCGGTGACCGCGGCACAAGCCTCAGTGATCTCAGTATCAATGGTGGACCCAATGCCGCAAACAATCTGCTGGTGGATGGCATGGTGGCGCAGAACAGTTACTACCCTGATTTGAATGCGAATCTGGGCGTGGATGCCGTGCAGGAGTTCAAGGTGCAATCGGGCTCCATGTCCGCGGAGTACGGCTTCACGCTGGGCGGCGTGATCAACATGGCAACGCGTGGTGGAACAAATCTTCTCCATGGCAGTGCCAGCGAATTCTTCCGCAATGATTTCCTGGATGCGCGGGGTGCGTTCTCTCCCGTCCGCGCACCGTACCGTTACAACCAGTGGGGTGCGGCCATCGGCGGGCCGCTGTGGATTCCCAAGCTTTACAATGGGCGCAACAAGACGTTCTGGTTCTTCAACTACGGCCAGTATGACTACATCACTTACAGTGATTCGATTACTTCAACACCGCCGCTGGACCAGCGCAAGGGTGATTTCTCCAAACTCTACAGTTCCACTGGTCAGCTGATTCCGATTTATGACACGGCGACGACTGCGGTGAACCCGTCGGGGAGCGGTTATATCCGGCAGGCGTTTCCGGGCAACATTATTCCCCCCAGCCGTCTGGACCCCGTGGCGCAGGCGATGAATCAGTTCTATCCCGCCCCGAATGTTACTCCCACGAATCAATACACGCAGGCCAATAACTATTTCTCCCTGAACCGGGGAGAGCAAACCATGCACCAATACAGCGGCAGGGTGGATGAACGGCTGTCCAATTCGGATTCGATGTTCGCGCGGTTCACTTACTATGTTGCGAATACGAATAACTGTCCCTGTACCTGGCCCTCATTCGTCGTAAATGGCCGGTATGATGCCTTTGGCACGAGGAACGCGGCGTTTGAGGAGACACATACGTTTTCGCCCCGCGTCATTAATGAATTCCGGATCGGCATGGCCCGCCAGGATTTCCCGTTTCAATCCTCCAGCTACGGTCAAAACTGGCCTTCCAAACTTGGACTTCCCGCCAGCGTCCCGGACGCTGTTTTCCCTTCGATCTCAAACGGTTATACCGGTCTGGGGAACCCGACGGTGGGATTCCGCGGCGCTCTCACGTGGGATGCGGCTGACACGGTGACTCTCGTACAGGGAAATCAGACGATCAAGATCGGCGCGGAATACCGGCTGCTCTTTGGCAATAATTACCAGACTTCGGCACCCTCCGGCAGCTTCAATTTTTCTGCGGCGCTCGTGGGTAATCCACAGAATCAGACCGGCACGGGAAGCACCTACGCGGACTTCATCCTGGGTGCCGTCAGTTCGGCTTCCGGGGTGACGAACACAGGCGAATCTGAAAAGGGTTTCACCACCAGCGGCTTCGTGCAGGATGACTGGCGGGTATCCCGCAAATTGAATGTGAATCTCGGGCTCAGGTATGACTTCCAGCAGCCACCCTATGAGCGGAACTGCGGTACTTCGAACTTCAACCCGAATGTAGTGAATCCGCTTAGCAAGCTGCAGGGCGAAATGCAATACGCCTGCAAGGACTACGGCAGCAGCTTCGCGACGCCCCAGTATAAGGACTTCGCCCCGCGCTTTGGTTTTGCCTGGGCGCCGGGATCCGGTCATCTGGTCCTCCGCGGCGGCTATGCGATCTTCTATCCGGGAACCTTCAACATCACTTACTTTGGCAGTCCCGCCGGGTTCTCTTCCACCACGACGAGTTACAGCGCGCCAGGTGGGAATTCGAACCTGCCTGCCTTCTATCTGGCGCAAGGCTTCCCGACTCCCCTGACGCAGCCGCTTGGCAGTGCTCTTGGACCAAGTTATCTTCTCGGTTCCGCGGTGACTTATGACCAGCCGAACCAGCGCACTCCCATGTCACAGCAGTGGAATCTCTCCATGCAGAAGCAACTCTTCGGGAACTGGGTTGTGGAACTGGCCTACACCGGAAACCATGGGACGCACTTAGTGGCGGGAAGTTACAATCTGAACCAGCTCGATCCGGCGTATGATGCATCACTGAAATCCGCACTGCAAACTTCGGTGCCCAACCCGTATGTAAACGTTGTGCCCGGCACGCTGGGCGGCGCCACCATCACGAAGCAGCAATCTCTATTGCCCTTCCCCTGGTATACATCGGTCTCGGTGCGGAACCCGCACATGGGGAACTCGATTTATCAGGGCGGCATCCTGCGGGTGCAGAAGCGTGTGAGCATGGGCCTGACTTTCCTTGCTTCTTATACGAAAGCGAAACTGATCAGCGAGAGTGTCGCGTCACCCATCAACTTCGGTGCCATTGAACAGGTGAATAACAACGCCTATCAGAGTGGACTCTACAACCGCCGTGTGGAGCGCTCGCTGGACCCCACGGATGTTCCCCAGCGTCTGAGCCTAAGTACGGTTTACGCACTGCCTGCCGGGCCGGGTAAGTGGCTGGATGCTCACAACAAGCTTGTGAACACCATCATTGGCGGCTGGCAACTGCAAAGCATCGTCACGCTGCAGAAGGGTACGCCGGTGTTGATCAGCGGTGCGAACAACAATCTGGCGTCACGTCCGAACTCGACTGGTCAATCGGCCAAGCTTTCGAATCCCACGCAATACGAATGGTTCGATACCACAGCCTTTGTGAACCCTCCCACTTATACGTTCGGCAACCTGAGCCGTTCCTTGCCGGATGTGCGGAATCCGGGTTTCTTCAACTGTGATTTCTCCGTGATCAAGAACACTGTGTTGCGCGAGCGGCTGAAGGTGCAGTTCCGCGCGGAGGCCTTCAATCTGGATAACCACGTCAATCTGGGGTATCCGAATACGGGCTTCTCTCCGGGTGCGAACGGTTTGAACAGCAGCAGCACGTTTGGAACGATCACCTCCTCCCGTCCGCCCCGTCTGGTGCAGTTGGGGATGAAGCTGAACTTTTGAGCCTACTGGATGATCTTCTTGCGCACGGCATAGAGGACGATTTCCGCTGTATTGTGGAGCCCAAGCTTCTGCATCAGGTTGGTGCGGTGGGTCTCCACGGTATTGGGGGAAACGTTGAGGATCACGGCTGCTTCCTTGTTGCTCTTGCCCTCCGCCAGAAGCTGCAGCAATTCTTTCTCGCGCTCGGTGAGTAATTCATAGGAATCCTCCAGATTGCGCTGCTGCATGAAGCGCATGTAGTCATCGAGCAGGGCGCTGGTGACGGCGGGGCTGAAGAAGGGTCGGCCCTGGGTAACGGTTTGCACGGCGCGGATGAGGTCGACTTCCGCGGATTCTTTGAGCAGATAGCCCTTCACGCCTGCACTGAGTGAGCGGATGATGTAGGTCTCATCAGAGTGCATGCTGAGGATGATGATCCGCGTTTGCGGGCTGGCGCGGAGGATCTGGCGGGAGGCCTCGATGCCGTTGAGGCGGGGCATGGAGATATCCATGATGACGAGGTCGGGCTGCAGGGTCTCGGCAAGACGCACGGCTTCGCGGCCGTCTGCGGATTCGCCGAT
>CAIXXM010000039.1 GCA_903923395.1 uncultured Acidobacteriia bacterium | reverse complement strand
GGACCCTCGACACCGTAGCCGTCGAGACGCCTGCCCTTTGGGCCACGTCTTCCAGGTTCATAAATCAATACTACACACCGCTAATATGCTCCGCTTTCCACGCACCACCTTTTCATAGAACGCAAAACATGCGTCCCGGAGGAAGAGGAAAGATGTTCATCGCAAGAGTTGCACTACTGGTGACTGCGGCGCTGCCCGCATTCGGAGGCTACATTATTCCCGTTTCGCAAAGGGGTGCGGGGCTGGCCTCGCTCACCCTCAATATCCCCAACTACACCGACCCCGGCGGCCAATCCAGTTGCAGCCTCAGCACCTCCGGGAGCGCCACAGGTTGCACTCTCAGCATCATCTCCAATGACAGGCCGTCTTATTTGGTCCCTCAAACCGGCACTTCCAGCGGCACTTTGTCCGCATATACGGATGCCAAAGGTGGACACATTGTGGAATCCGGCAGCGGCTCCGGCAGCAGCCAGGAGAACGCGACCGCCCAGGTGTCTTTTGGGGATACCGAAGTCAACAACACGTCAAGCGCAGAAAAATTCCAGATCACCTTCCATCTCGACGCCGAGTTCTATACCCTCTCGACCGCTTTTGAACAAATTCAGCTGACTTATTTCGAGGGCTTCAACCAGGTTCAGATCTTCTCGCAAATGCAAAATGGCGGCGGCTCCGGCATATATACCTACATCCATCAGGACATCACCACCCCCATTGTGACCGTCGCCGCAAACTCCAGTTTCTCGTGGTCTATTGACATGACAGGAACCCTGTTTGCAGAGTCCGCTTCCGGAACAATCTATCCCGCGGGTCTTCCGCAAGGCCTGCTGGACGCGGGCAATACCTTGTCCATGACGCAATTCTCGGTCTTTGATCTGTCGGGAAATGCGCTGCCGCAATCCGCGCTGACTTCCTCGAACGGCTTTGACTACACCAGCAGCGCCAATGCCCCGGAACCTGCAAGCCTCGGTCTCGCCGCTGCCGGTCTCGCAATGGTGGCACTCTTTCGCAAACGCATATAAGCCATCTGCGCTACGATGGGCCGACCGGCGGCTCACGGGCGGACAGGTGGCCGATTCACCAAAGGGCAGACCGTGGTTACGTTGGGAACACAGAACACAGAATCGATGGTTCGGAACTTGCGTGCCGCTGCCGGCGCGGAATCCAGATCCCTGCTGGATACGCTGCTGGTGGAACATGCCGGCCCCCTCGTGCGCCAAACTGTGCTTCGTCGCTTCCGCTCTGCGCGCCGCACGACCATGGAAGATTTTGAAGATGTCTGCAGTGATGCCATATCGGCTATTCTTCTCCGTCTTCGCCGCCACCGGGAGGGCGGCCCGGAGATTCAGGATTTCGAGGGCTACACCGCAACCGTCGCCTCCAATACGGCCGACCGTTTTTTTGCCGCCCGGGCACCACAACGCGCCCGTCTGCGGAATTGCATCCGCTACGTGTTGACCACGGAGGATTGTTTTGAGCTGCAGGAACAGGAGAAAGGCATCTGGATGTGCAGCGTCCGCAAAGGAGCGGTCCCAAATCGAAGCGGCCGGAAGCTTCCGGGCGTCGTATTTGAGATTCTTACCGCGGCGAAGGGCAGCTTGGAACTCAGCGAACTGACTACACTTGCCGCAGCGAAATCGGGAATTTCTGACCAGAGGGAATCCCTCGACGGGCAGGCCGCCCTGGTTCGGGATACTGCCCTGCCCTTCGCGCACACAGCGGAATGGAAACAATGGCTCGAACAGTTATGGCTGGAGGTGTGCGAACTGCCGGTGCCACAGAGAGTTGCACTGCTGCAGAACCTGGGTTCAGGAAATGGGACACATGCCGGAACCACGCTGTGCTGTATCGTCGATCTCGGCATCGCTTCTTTCGAGGCTCTGGCGGCGGTGATGGGGATGAGTGAAGGCGCGCTGGCCGAAATCTGGAACCGCGTTCCTTTGGCGGACAATGAAATCGCAGCGCAATTGGAACTCAGCCGGCAGCAGGTCATCAACCTGCGTGCCGCGGCCCGCCAGAGACTGGCCCGACGAATGAAAGATCCAAATAACAAAGGGATGGGAAGATGAACGGCGAGCATCTTACATTCCGCCAGATCGAAGACTACCGGGCCAAGCGCTTGCCTCCAGCGGAGATTCCGGCACTCCACCGCCACACCGCGGCGTGTCCGGACTGCCTGGCGTTGCTGCGGAACGCCGCAGCCAACCCCATCACCAGCCACCTGACCGAACAGGACGCTGTGAACTACGTTGCGGGCCTCATGGCCGCGGGCCAAGCGAACCAGGCCAATAAACATCTGGTGGACTGCGCTGCCTGCGCCGCCATGGTGGCCGAACTGGAGAATTTCCGCGAAACCGGCGAGCCCGACATTCCGGGCTTGCGAGCGCGCAAGCACGTCAGAATCTGGGCTTGGCTGGTGCCTGTGCTGGCCGCCTCACTGGCAGTTGTCGCGCTCTCCATCTGGCGCACGGAGAGTCACCCGTCACCCGGAGCACCGGCGGTGACGACCGTCGCGCTGCTGGATGCCGCCGGTGCCTTGCAGTTCAACCCCTCGGGAAGCCTGGTCGCGGGAGGCAACTTCAGTCCGCAAGACCGTTCTCTGCTCGAGACCGCGTTCCAGAGTGGCCAGTTGCCCGCGGGCCCCGCACGACCGGGGGCCTTTCCCGTGGAGAGCCTGCGCAGCGACGAGGGGAAGTCCACGCGCAAATGGGAGATTCTGCAGCCATCCGGGCCGGGAATACTTTCGGCCCTGCCCCGTTTCGAATGGCAGCCGCTGC
>CAIXXM010000038.1 GCA_903923395.1 uncultured Acidobacteriia bacterium | reverse complement strand
CGCTACGCTGTTGGACGGTGCGGATCTTGGAAGTTTCGCGCAGAACTGGCCGTCGAACTTTATCAGTATCAGCACGGAAGCGCTGGGCGATATTCAGGTAAAAACCGGAGCTGTGGAAGCATCGTCGCCGAGCGCGATGGGCATGGTGATCAACATGGCCACGCCGACGGGTAGCAACCAGTTTCATGGCGTGGCGTCACTGTTGTGGTCGCCGAGGAAACTGAACGCGAACAATACGCCGGGCGGGCAGAGCGCGGTTTCCGAAGCGATCCAACCCGACTTTTCATTGAGTGGGCCGATCATGAAAGATCGGGTGTGGTTCTTCGCGTCGGGTCGTTATATCAATCGCAACGACGGGATTAGCCGGACCGGCGACCAGGTATCGCAGCTGACGGCGGTCTATCCGTCGTTCCAGCCTTTCGACAACCAAGCCCGGGGCTTTGTGTACGTCGCAAACGCCACCGTGAAGCTGACCGATAAACACCGTCTGTTCGGGCTGGTGCAGTATGACAGCCGGACGCAGGGCGGCAATTTCCAGAACTACGGCGGGAACTACGCGCCGAGCCAGTATGGCGGCGGGGCGTATGCTTTGCGGCTGACGTCCGGCTGGTCTTCTCGCTTCACCACGCGCTTCCTGGCGTCTTATAACAACAAAGGCAGCAACGATAATTTGGACGTAATCGGCGGCTTGGGAACGAAGCCGGAAGTGGATGTTTACACGGCGACGAACCTTTCGGCGGGCAGACTGACTGGAAATGGCGTGATCGCCATCCTGAATAATTTGGGCTCGCGCAGCACCAGCCCGGCTCACAAGACGACGTTCAGCGGGGATTCGACCTACTACGTTCCGAGGGGCGCCGGTTCGCATGAAATCCAGGCCGGCTTTTACTTCCAACCTCGCGCGGCGGCCAAATCGACCACCTACTACGCGAACGGCGGTTTCACACTGGAAGACGTTGTGCTTCGGGACGCCAAGAATCCCGCGGCAGGATATGTGCCGTTCCATCGCCGCTACACCGATGCGCCGACCAACGGCCTGGTAACGAGTTATATCGGTGCCACGGACTTTGCCTGGTATGTGCAGGATCGCTGGCGTCCTACCGATCGTTTGACGATTAACGTTGGACTCCGCGCCGATTGGATTTCCAGCACCGATCTGCTATTCCACGTGAATACAGTGAAGGCGTGGAACTACGCTCCTCGCATCGGCGGCGCCTACGTCTTGACGAAGAACAAGAAGAACGTGGTCCGCGCCAGTTTCGGGCGTGTTACCGATATCCCGAACGCCAGTTACCTGGGCACGGCGGGCAGCAGTTCCGCGACGGTGAAAGACACGTACGACCTGGATTTCAGCGGGCGCTTCGCAACGGTCTTCACGACTCCGGGCAATACCGCTCTGGCGGCGAACAAGACGTTCGATCCGGGCCGTCATCAAGGCTATGTGCAGGAGTGGATCGTGGGATACCGTACCCAGTTGCCGGGGTCTTTTACGTTGGACGTCAGCTACATCAACCGCGACTATAAGGATCGTCCGGCACAGGTGGACACCAACCAGATTTATAACGGCAAGGTGTGGGCGGGCCTGAAAGATCCGACGCAGAACAACATCTATCTGATCACCAATAACAAGTGGAATTGGCTTGTTTACCGGGGAATCGAATTCACCGCCACCAAGCAGACCGCGAAGCTGAACATCATCACGACGTACACCCGCGCCTGGGACTTCATCGACGGTACCTGGCAGCCGGGCGACCCGGCGTCGATCATCCAGCCCGATGCATTCGCGAACAACGCGGGAATCGGAACGGTTCGCGGGAACAGCACGAACAGCTATACCGGCGATACCCGTAATCGCAGCTGGCAGAAACACCAGTTCCGCATCGGGACTACTTGGAGCGCGCCTTGGCATCTTCGGGTGTCGAATACGCTGACTGCTCAATCGGGAATTCCGACGGGGCCGGTGACAACCTACATAGCGGCAGCCGACCCGCAGTTCGGACCAACTACGCTGACAATCAACGGACGGCTGGTGTCGAACCCGCTGGCCACCACGCTGCGCTTCTACTATCCGACGCGTGGCGAAGGGCAGCTCTGGACGCCGTGGTTGATTACCTGGAATTCCCGCATCGGGCGCGAGTTCCGCATCACCGAACACTCCACGCTCGAAGCTGCGTCGGACTTCTTCAACATCACGAACCGTGGCGCCGCGCAGCAGTTCGTCACCGGTGGCCAACAGATCAACAGCACCAACTACGGCGGTCTGCAGAATATCCAGACTCCGCGAATGGCGCAGTTCTCGGTTCGCTACAAATTCTAGGGAAAAACTTAGTCCAAAGTTGCCGAGCGAAACAAAAGAATGAATTCAATAACGCGATCTTTCTCCAATGCGCTTCGGGCAACAATTCCCTGGGCGGTACCGATCGGCATCCTACTGGTTTGGCAGATCGCCGCAAGCCTGCACTGGATCTCTTCCACCGTCATCCCCGCACCATCCGCTGTATTGGCCGCCGGCATACGAACTGCTGCCAGCGGTGAATTGTTCCGCCACATCGGAGTCAGCACGGCGCGCGCCGCCGCTGGCTTCGCTTTGGGCGGCTCGATCGGGTTTGTTTTCGGCTTGCTGAACGGAGTGTCAAAACCAGCTGCCCGATTACTCGACAGCTCATTTCAGATGGTCAGAAATGTCCCCCACTTAGCACTCATCCCTCTCTTCATCCTGTGGTTCGGTATCGATGAAAGGATCAAGCTTTACCTGGTAGCGCTAGGTGTTTTCTTTCCCATCTATTTGAATACTTTTCATGGAGTTCGCACAGTCGATACCGGCTTGGTGGAAATGGGCCGCGCGTATGGCTTGAGCCGCGCCGAACTCTTCCGCCAAGTCATCTTCCCCGGTGCACTGCCGTCCATCCTGGTAGGAGTCCGTTTCGCCTTAGGCATTACCTGGCTCACCCTGGTGGTGGCGGAGACAATCGCTGCTTCCTCTGGAATCGGATATATGACGATGAACGCTCGCGAGTTTCTTCAGACAGATGTCGTCCTGCTGGGTATCCTGATCTATGCGGTCCTTGGAAAGCTTGCGGATTCCGGCACGCAATTACTGGAAAGACGCTGCCTCGCCTGGCATCCTGCGTTTGCAACGCAAGGAGCAAAAAACTGATGACCGGAACGATGAAGATGCCGTATTCGCCGAATTCTCTTTCCCAAACGGGCGCCGAAGTGAGGATATCCCATCTTGGCAAGAGCTTTGGCGAACGCCCGGTTCTGACCGATTTCGAACTCAACATTTCCCCTGGCGAATTCATCGCAATCGTTGGGCATAGCGGCTGTGGAAAGAGCACCCTGCTGCGATTGATTTGCGGGCTCGAAGATCCAAGTGAAGGTTCCATTGAGCTGAACGGACGACCGGTCCGGGAGCAGATTTCAGAAGCAAGAATTATGTTCCAGGACAACCGGCTTCTTCCCTGGCGAAGGGTCCTCGAGAATGTGGGTATTGGCCAGCGTGGGAATTGGGAACCCGCCGCGCTGGAAGCATTGGAACAGGTCGGACTTGGTGCCCGTGCCCACGACTGGCCGGCAGTACTCTCCGGTGGCCAGCGACAGCGTGTTGCACTGGCACGCGCACTGGTCTCCCACCCGAAATTGTTACTGCTCGACGAGCCGCTTGGCGCGCTTGATGCTCTTACCCGTCTCGATATGCAGCGCCTCATTGAGGATGTTTGGATCCGGCAGGGTTTCACCGCGATCCTTGTGACTCACGATGTCACCGAGGCCGTCATGCTGGCCGACCGTGTGATCGTGATGGAGAACGGCGTCGCGCGTTTGGTGAGAAGAATCGATCGCCCTCGGCCCCGTGTTCGCGGCGATAACTATCTCAGCGCCATCGAGGCCGAGATCCTGTCGAGGCTACTTTCTAGACCCTAAGCCGATCACCTCGCGGACTGCGGCACGGCATTCGCGCTTCCGGGGATGCGTATGGCTCCGTTGGCAACCACTTCGCCCCGTCGCCCATTCTCGGTAGGACGGCTCAGGGTCAATCGTGGAAAAACGTGCTCCGCGAAATGATAGGCCTCTTCCAAATGCGGATAACCGGAAAGGATGAAGGTATCGATTCCGATACTGGCATATTCTTCCATCAGCGCGGTAACTGTCGCACCGTCCCCGACCATCGCCGTTCCCGCGCCACCGCGAACCAACCCTACGCCTGCCCATAAGTCAGGCCGCAGCCATAATCCGTCGCGCCCGTTGCGATGAAACGCAAGCATCCGCTTCTGCCCCTCGGATTCATACTTTGCAAGCACGCTCTGCCCTGCAGCGGCTATCTCGGGCGTCACATTCTCTATCAGTTTGTCGGCATGCCGGCGAGCCTCTTCCACAGTGTCGCGAACGATGACATGCATCCGAATTCCAAAACGCAGTTCACGGCCCTCATGCTCAGCAAGTTCACGGACGCGGGCGATCTTTTCCGCCACCTGTTCGGGCGGTTCCCCCCATGTGAGATATAGATCGATCTGTTTCGCCGCGACGTCCAACGCCGCTGGTGATGAGCCACCAAAGTAAAGCGGGATATGCGCCTGGCGGGCTGGAATCAGATTCTTCGCTTCGCCTACGTGATAGTACTTCCCGGTATGGTTAACCGTCTCGCCACGATCCAAACCTTGCCATATTGAAAGAAACTCATCGGTCTGTTCGTAGCGCTCATCGTGCGATAGAAAAAGGCCGTCACCATGCAGTTCATCGACATCGCCGCCCGTGACCACGTTGATCAACACGCGTCCATTCGTTTGGCGGTCCAGCGTGGCGGCCATTCGGTAGGCCAAAGTTGGACTGATCAACCCCGGTCGCACAGCCACCAGGAATTTGAGTCTTTCGGTCAACGCACCCAAGGCCGCGGCAGTTACCCACGCGTCTTCACAGCCACGGCCCGTCGGAAGCAGAACACCTTCATACCCCAGCGCATCGGCAGCGCGCGCAACCTGCGAAAAATAATCGAAAGTGGCGGCTCTTCCGCCCTTGGCAGTACCAAGAAATCGTCCATCGCCCTGCGTTGGCACGAACCAGAAAACATGTAGTGGCATTCGCAATTCCTCGTCACTGTCCGGGCGAAAGGACAGCGTCTTTTATTTCGATCTTCCTCGGCAGCAACCCAAGCTGAAGATAGCGGTCCGCAAGGGCCTGTTGGGCGGCAATAATCTCTCGCGTGACCGGTTTTGTGTCATAGCGATTGCGGCGTCCTTCGGCCAACGATACTGCAGCGAGCGGAATCCCGGTTTCTTGCGACAAGAAGGTATTCACTTCTGCGGGTCGCACTTTCGCCCAAGCCTTTACGCCTTCCAACTCACGCAGAAATACGAGCAAAAGTTTCGGCTCTTTCTCGGCAAAGCGCCGCGAGGCCAGATAATACTCGCGACCCTCCACGAAACCTTTGCCAGTAGCTAACTTCCGATACAACCCTTGCTCTTCGGCCCCAGCAATGTAGGGGTCCCAAACCGCCCACGCATCGATCGATCCCCTTTCGAGCGCCGCCCGGCCGTCCGCCGGGGACAGATACATTGGCGTAACGTCGCCAAAGGAAAGCCCGTTCACTTCCAGGTAACGCAGTACCATAGTGTGGGCGCTTGTTCCCTTGCCGAATCCGATACGTCGCCCGCGCAAATCGGATGCTGCGCGGATCGGCGAATCCTTCTTCACCAGGATGCCCGAGCTTTCCGGACTCGCCGAGGACGCCCCAAAATAGACGAACGGTATTCCCGCCGCTTGCGCAAATAGTGGAGGAGAATCGCCTGTATGCCCAATGTCTATACTCCCTGCGTTCAGTGCCTCCAGTAACGGCGGACCTGACGGAAACTCTGTCCAACTCAACTGGACATCCTTCAAGCCATTCGACTTCACCAACCCAACGTAGCTCTTCAGAATCGAGAAAGTACCCCACTTCTGATACCCAATCCGCAGAACTTGAGAGGGTTCCTTCGAGCCAGTTCCGCAGCCAGCGAGAATGATCGCTGCGAGCGTCGCCAGCAGCAATGATTCAGACCTCACCGCGCCTCACGCCGAGCACCGCCCTCACGCTCCGTCCCGCCAATCACGGGCGGCGGCACGGGCGATCCATTGCCGTACTTTTCAATGGTGCGGGTCTTCATGTTGTACTCGTCGCCGGGGGACAAAACGAAGTAAGGTTTCTCCCACGGCTGATACTGACGCGTGTTGTCGTGTATGGCGACCTTCCATTTGCCGATCACGGTAAAACGATCCCCGGTCACTACGATCGCAGTGCCTTCGGACAGTCCGATCCCAAGCAGTTTCGGATACTTCTTGATGACGGGAATGATGTCGTCCCACCGGTTCCGCGTGTTGATATGTTGATCTATTCCGACCTTACGAAGAAACGCGAAACCGTGTTCGTGCTCCGGTTCTGGCGTCATCACGATCTCGGAACCGGCGATTGCCCCTCGAACGAGATAATCGCCCTGAATGGTGGCTCCCGCGGAACTGCCTCCGATGACCCCGCCGCGTTCCAACACCGCGTGGAACTCCCTTAAAGTCAGCGTATTTGCATAGGAATCGACAATATTCCATTGCCGTCCACCATCGAACCAGACGCCCTTCGCGTCGCGAAGAATCTTTGCAAACTCTTCCGTATTGGCCACTTTCGGGTCGTGCGTATGCAGCATGTGAACGTTGGTGGCACCGCGCTTTTTCCAAGTGGCAAGCACCTGTTCCTCTTTGTATTCCTTCCACGAGCCGTCTGGATTCTTGTTGCCGCCAGCAGTGGGGATAACGACGATCTTCGCGTCCAGCCCCCCTGCTTTATTGATGAATGTTTCGAAAATTCCCGTACCCACGTCGGACCCGCCACCCTGGATAACCAGCGTTCCCTTGGCTGGCCCGTACTCGGGTTGCTGGGCGTGAGCAGTCGAAATTGAAGTGATTGCAGCGAGGATAATGCAGGATGTTTTGAAGATTGTGGAGGAAGGATGAATGAGCATCGTAGTTTTACAAGAAGTCCGTATTTAGACTTCCATTTTCCGAGGAAGTCCAATAGCCTACTATGTTGATTGAGTTTAGTGCCAATGCGCCGGAAAAGTCAATCGGTACGGTGCTGCGGCCCTCGACGGGGAGAAACGGCCTCCGGTAAAAGGCAAAGGGAGGAAGAGTTGGCACGGCAAGGCAAACAGCGGAAAAACGGAGAGAAGGGAAAGGCCCCAATTGGCGGCCTGTTGCGTAGTTGCGGCGGGCCACCGCCGTTAACAGACTGGAGGTAAGAGGTTGGGGATAAACAATTTGGCTCCCCAAGCGCCACACGAAGGAAATATCGGGAGGCTTGGCGTTTTGGAGATGAACGGTAAGTGGCTATTTTTTAATTACTTCCAGAAAACGCAATGGGAGGTCGAAATCACAAGGAAACCGGACAACGTGCTGATCATGCCGGAGCCGGGTCTGGCCAATCGCGATGGGCCGGTCCGTCGCTGGCGGGGCTAGAGATTCCAAGTGTAATTGGGATCCGTGACAAAGCACACTCCGGCTGGTTCGTAATGTCTGGATTCTGACATTTCCTCGCCACCGCCTTTAACGGTGGCGACGAGCCATCCGCCCGGTACTTTGCATCGTAGAATCCCACAGTTTTCATCTGGCTCGCCGCCGGCGCCAGCATAGGGGATCGCGACAACACCCCGATAAAACTCCCATTTGATCAACTTCTCGACATTTTCGGTAGACACCATGACTCCGATCATAAAGCTAGTGGACCAGTCTGTGCGTGACTTTGTGCCCCTGAGCTATATACGCTGTAAGAAAGTTCGATAGCATCCGTTAAGGCCGAGCAGAGGATACTATGATGGATTCGCTTCAGAACTTGACACCTGCTTCCACCGTTCCGAACAAGCATAAGGGGCTCTCAGCCATAATCTGCGCCGATTGGGGCAAAGAGAGCCGCAAGCGCGCGGTCTTTCTGGCCGACGTAGCCGGAAGAACGGTCCGCCGGATTGCGGGAGAGGATTGGTCCGTGACGACGGTTCTCGCAGCGGCGAATCACTGGATCTCTCGCGGCACCGTCCTCGTGACCTTTGACGCACCAATCGGGGTTCCCGCCAGCTTTCTTTCTGCCGTTGCGGTGTGCCAGCCGCCACATCGGCCGGAGAGTTTTCTCGAACTGCTTGAGTGGACCAGGGAGGTGCCGCTGTTTTTTGAATCGACACGCCTCGCGGAGGATTGGCGGATTGATCGCCCTTTCTTTACCGTTCCCGGGGGCGAGGGCGGTTTGACCTCGTACCGGATCGCTGCCGAACGTTTAGGGGTGGACCATTATCGAATGATTGACCGCCTCACCAAGGCTAAGACCGTATTCGCAAAATCGGGAATCCCCGGCTCCGTCGGCAGTGGGGCGTCTGCGCTTTGGCAGGAGTTAAGGACGCTGCTCCGTCCAGGGCGAAGCTTTCGTGTTTGGCCTTTCGAGGGGGCGCTGGACGAGTTGATCGGGTCTGTTGCAGTAGTTGTCGGAGAGATTTACCCTCGCGCCGCATACGCGACAGCGCTGCTGGACGTGGCGGCGTCTGCACGTCCGCCGCTGGCAGTTGCGAAGACCGATGCGATGGTACGTTCCGCAGCCATCGAGGAACTACTCCAGGCAAGGTGGATTCAGCGGAACCGGGTTCGCATAGAGGATGCGGATGCAGCAGCGGGCAACGAGGACGATTTCGATGCATGCATTACTGCGGCGGCATTGCTCCGGTGCGTGCTTGAGGGACTTCCACTTTGCCCATCCCGTCTGGATGCCCATATGGCGGAGGGCGGAATCCTTGGAACTGGGACAATCAATCTCGAACTGCCAGAGCAAACATTTCGACCCGTGGCGCGGCCGCGCTCCGGCAGGATCGAGCCGACGCGGTCCCCGGCTCCCCGGCAGACGGAGCCTGCTTCGGATGGCGCTCCAGCCTATCGATGCCCGATCGCGGGGTGTCCCAAGCGTTTCGAAGGATCCCGGGGCGGATGGGACGCCCATGTTGGCTCCCCGCGAACCCACGCTAACTGGCACCCTGAGCTTGCATCAGCCCGTGATCGGAAAGAGCAGTTCCGGAGGGATTTCCCGGACTTCTTCCTGTAAATCCGCGTCTTTACAATTGCGTCACAGCGACGACACGATAGCCTGCGAGTGCGGCTCCGGTCGAGCGCTCGTCAGGCAATAGCCAGGTTGCTCATGATGCTCTCTTCGGGCAGTTCCAGAAGATCGCGGATTGAGGCCACAAGCTCGTCGCGAGGTTTTGTCACGTCGATCGTGGCAAGAATAAGATTAGAGCCGCCGGATTTGAATTGCCACCGCAACTTCTCGCCAGAGGGGGCAGGTAGGCCGCTTTGGTGGGGATAAAGCAGAATAGTGGCGCAGCTCTTGTAAACGTGAGCGTAGGCGTGCATCTGGTATGCGTCTTTTTGATCGATGCCGAAGTTGGGTTTACCGGGATCGACCTTTTTCCACTTCGTGTCCAGCACGATCACATCGTCGCCACGTTTGACATGAACGTCAGGCCTGGTCTGGAAGACGTTGTTGCGGGTCAGGTAATCATTCGGCCCTTGAGTGCGGACCTCGTAGCAAAGCGGCACGCAAGCCTTTCGGACCAGTGCGGCCACGTAGGACTCGAACAGGACGTTCATATCAAACAGCAACGCGATGCCTTCTCGATTGCCGCCATGTGCGGTCTGATACTCAGACAAAAGGAACAGTCGCGCCAGCCTAGCCAGTACCCTCCATTGCTGATTTACTCGGTCGAGCATGAATTTACCCGCGAGGGCCTGGGAGGCCGAAACCATCTGCACATCCGAAAAATGCGCCGCAATCTCGTTGAGGAGGCGTTGCGTGCCGGCGCGAACGGATTGCCTCCGGAGAAATATCACTGCGCACAGCAGCAGCCGATTGAGGCTTGTGTCGGCAGTAAACTCGTCGTACCGGCAGGCGAGCTTTTGTGGACTTGCGGCAAGTTTCGTAAATTGCCGCGTCAGATCCATCTTGCCGCGTAAACGGCTCAGATCGTCCTCATGCCGGCAGTAGGCTCGGGACAGTCCGGCGCGAACCTGAACCTGGAGTCGTTGCGCGAACAAGCGGATCAATAGTTCAAGCAGGTCGGAATTCTGGCAGTCGTGGTCGGTGAGTTCACCATCCCGAACGGGTACATCCCAAGCGATCCCAATCATGCGCATTAATACTCGGCGGGTGTACCCGTCATCAAGACCGTCGATTTTGGGAAGAATTTCGAGTCTGGCGCCAGCAGACGCCAGCATACCAACGTATTGACGCGTCGTGATCTGGTTCTTGCCTGTCCACCTAAACGCGTCGACTTTCGTAGCCCGCTGCACGCGTTCAAGCGCTTCAATTTCGTGAACGGTAAAGTGAGTATCGTCGGGACCCTGGACAACCAACGTTGACTCGTGCTCGTTAAGTCGGATCGCTTTCACTTTAATTCCGAGGCCGCTGCGTAACCTTCGGTGGTGAACTCGTCATTAAGAGAGTAGCGCCAGCGCTTCTCCTCATTCTCCATCCTGGGCAGAGCGGGCAGTTCCTCTTTGATAATGAACAATCCACCTTCCTCCCGATCGTTAAGCGCCAACAGAACCTTTTCCCAATCTTCGTAGAAGTATTCGGTGAGCAGCGGGATGACCTTTCGCCGCATTACTTCGTCGAGATGCTCCAGGGTTGTGACATTGATGAAGTAGCTGTGGCCTATCTGGTGATCCCGATCGAACAACCTTTCGACACGACGGTTGATCGCCTTAAGCAGACTGCCAAGGTGGATGCCAGTAACCGTCCTGTCGAGACGCGTGTAGTCGGGCATCATCTCTTCGAACTCAAAACGTCTGCGGAGCGCTGTATCGAGCAGGGCGATCGAGCGGTCGGCGGTGTTCATGGTTCCGATGACATAGAGATTGTTGGGAACGCCAAAAGCTTCTTTCGAATATGGCAGCGTGACCGTGAGTGCGTTAAGTTCTCCCAGCCGCTTGTCCGGTTCGAGCAGCGTGATAAGTTCTCCAAGAACCTTAGAGACATTTGCCCGATTGATCTCGTCGATTACAAGAACAAAAGGCACACTCGGCGATGATGCGGCGCTCTCGCAAACGTTGCGAAAGATTCCTTTGTACGGTTCGAGGCGAAAGCCTGCGGAGGGTGGTCCAACCCGATCAGTGACAGGACGCAGACCTTCGACAAACTCCTCGTATCCAATTGATTGATGGAAGGTGGTGAAGACGACTCGACCCACGCTGACGAGCTCATTGTAGGCCTTCATGACTCCTTGGCGATCATCTACACTATCGCTCAGGGCACGGTCTTTGCATATCTCGACTGCCAGTCGCGCCGTTCTCCACGTTTTACCGGTCCCTGGAGGACCATACAGGATAAGATTGAGCGAATGTCTCGGCGACGGCGGCTCGGGCGGAGGTTCTTTGACCTCACCCTCACCCGCCGGGGAGGGTTGAGGTGGTTTGGCGTCGCCGGAGTCCTCGTAGTTAGTCACGACCCAAAGGAAGCCCTGCACATCCCACAGGTCGCGGGGTTTCCAGCCGCTCAACTCCTTTTTGATCTTATCCGCCAGGTCGAGGAAGGCCTTATATTCACTCGCGTTCATGACCGCCGTCTTGAAGAGACCCTCTCCTGTTAGCTGCCTGGCGGCTTTTTGCATATACCGCGTCTTGATGGCGATCGCCTCCGACGGCTTGGCCAGAGCCAGCACAGAAGTCGTGAGCGTCCTTACCAGACCAAAGGAATTGTCGCCCCCGCGACCGCTCTTGAGGATCGGATGAATGCGCTCTGCAGCAGCAGCGGCGGCCACAGCCAGATCCTCCTTTGACAGCAGCATTTCGCCCAATGCCACCGCCACTTCGCGCTGTGCGTCGGCACCGCCCCTGGCGATTGCATCGAATGCTTGCCATCCAACAAAATTGCTCTGTTTTACTAGCTCCAAGAATTTGAGCCCGACGTTCTCCGGCTTGCCCCCTTCAGGACCATCGAGGATCGTTTTCGCCTTGAGGATGAGGGCGTCTTTGTAGCGGCGCTCCTCGTCAAAATAGTATCCCTGGTCCTGCTGGAAATCTCTAAAATCGACACAGCGTTTGAGAAACGCGTCGCG